>DATFFR010000036.1:0-84009 GCA_035249925.1 Actinomycetota bacterium | reverse complement strand
TCGATCCGGGCTGAGTACGACACGGCCGGAGCGGCGAAGCGGATCGTCGACGACAAGCTCGAGGGCACGGCGGCCATCGCCTCGCGCCGGGCGGCGGAGCTCTACGGCCTGGACGTGCTGGCCGAGCGCATCCAGACCTATCCCGACAACTACACACGCTTCGGGGCTCTCTCGCGCGATCCCAAACCGCTGGCCGACCCGAACAAGACGTCGCTCGTCTTCGGCGTCGGCCACGTCGCCGGCTCTCTATATAGATGTATAGGAGCCTTCGCCGAGCGCCACCTCAGCCTCTCGAAGCTCGAAAGCCGCCCACGCGCCGGCCGCCCTTGGGAGTACGTCTTCTACGTCGACGTCGAAGCGCCCGGTTCCGAGGCCGCGATGATCGAGGCCCTCGCCGAGGTAAGCGAACACGCCACCTTCACGCGAGTCCTCGGCACCTACGCCTCCGGCCTGTCCCGCTAGAGCCGACCGCGACAGCTGCTCCGGCTTGGCACGCCTGTGCCGCGCCTAGTGCCAGGTTTGCTTGACCTGACCCCTCATGTGGCCGATAACTGCTCTAGGGCGATGTGCTGGGGACGAGGGCGGCGGAAGTGTGGATCTGTTCTGAGGAACCGCAATAGAGACGCGTGAGCTCGGTCTGAGCTCCAGTCCCGCGCTGCGTACCGGCGAGCGGACGCGGCCGGGCGGGTGGCCCGTGCACATCTATCTGCTCGGTCTGGCTCTCCTGGTAGCGGTCGCCGGTGTGGCGGCGCTCCTCTACGTGCGCGCCAACCGGGTCCATGAAGCGGCCGTGGAGGCGACCCGTGCGGCCGGCTTCAGCGCCCGCCTGGCGTCGGCCGAGATCGCGAGGTCGATCGGCGAGCTCAAGACCGTGACCACCGATCTGGCTGCGACCCCCGATCTGGAGGCTCTCCTCGAGGCCCCGAAGAACTGCTCGCTGACCTTCTCCGGGGTCGGGATCTTCCCCCAGGGGCGTCTCGAAGTGGTCGGCCCGGACGGAGCGGTGCTTTGTTCCTCCGAACCCGCACGCGTATCGGCGCAGGCTACGCATGCGACGGCTCCCTGGTTGGAGCCGGCTCGTCGCGAAGCCACGCTCGAAGGGCCGCTCCCGGACCCCGCCTCCGGCGGCTCCATGTTGGTGCACGCGGTCCCTTCGGGCCGCGTCGTCGTCGCCGCTTTCGTACAACTCGAGGCGCTGGGACCGGTTCTCGCGGATCGGTTCGGTGGGCCCTCCGGTTTCGAGTTCCTGGTCTTGGACGAGAGCGGCACCGAGATCGTTGCGAGGTCGATAGACACACGGCGGTGGACGGGTGAGCCGGTTCCCGGAGGCCCCTGGCCGACGGATGTGGATACGTTCCAACGAACCGACCTGGTCGGAAGGGCCCGCTACTACGGCCGCTCCTCCGTGACAGATCCCGGTTGGTCTGTCTATGCGGGCGTCGACCGCGCGGCGGTTCTGGCCCCCGCGGAAGACCTGTTCCGCAAGACCGCGTGGATCATCGCCATCGGCGTCCTCCTTACCTTCGCGGCCTTATGGATCGTGTGGAGGCAGGTGGCCCGTCCGATCCGGTCTCTGGGGGCAGCCGTGAAAGGAGCCGCGGTGGATCCGGACGCCGAGTCGATGCAAATAGCGGGACCTGCCGAGGTGCGACAGCTGGGGGCCGACTTTCAACGCCTTCTGCGATCGGTGTCGCACGAACTGGCCGAAAGGCGGCGGGCCGAGGCCGCGCTGCGCAATTCCGAGCGCACCTATCGATTGTTGTTCGAGAAGAACCCAGAACCGATGTGGATATACGACCGCGACACGCTCAGGTTCTTGGAGGTGAACGACACTGCTTGCGACCACTACGGATACGCGAGAGAAGAGTGGTTGAACATGACCGTGAGGGACATCCGTCCCGCGGAGGAAGTTCCGGCGATGCTCGACAGCGTGGCCGCCAGCGGGCCTGTGGATCGCTCCGGGCCGTGGCGACATCTGAAGGCGAATGGGCAGGAGATCGAGGTCGAGATCACCTCCCACGAGATCGATTTCGAATCTCACCCAGGTCGCTTCGTCCTGGCACACGATGTCACCAAGCGACGGCAGCTCGAGAAGCAATTGCAGCAATCTCAACGCCTGGAGAGCCTGGGCCAGCTGGCGGGCGGCATCGCGCACGATTTCAACAACCTTCTCTCCGTGATCCAGAACTATTCGATCTTCGTCAAGGAGGCGCTTGCAGAGGCTTCCCCGAGCGAGGAGATGGAGGCGGCGATCGAAGACATCGAGCAGATCTCGAACGCCGCCAAGCGAGCCGGATCCTTGACTCAACGCCTCCTAACGTTCGCGCGCCAGGAGGTGGCTCACCCAGAGGTGGTGAACCCGAACGAGATCATCCAAGAGGTCGAGAAGCTCTTGAAGAGAACCATCGGCGAGGAGGTCGATTTCAGGTCGGTCGTTGAAGAAGGGGTCCGGCCGGTTCGCATCGATCCGAGTCAGCTCCAGCAGGTGATCATGAACCTGGCCGTGAACGCGCGAGACGCGATGCCCGATGGCGGCGCTCTGAAGATCGAAACCGAGAACATCGACGTCGACCAGTCTTACGCCAGCGGATTCCGCGACCTGCGACCCGGCCGCTTCGTTCGGATCCGTGTGAGTGATTCCGGCACCGGCATGCCCCCCGAGGTCGTCGAGCGGATTTTCGAACCCTTCTTCACCACCAAGGACGTGGGACAGGGGACCGGTTTGGGCCTTGCCACGGTTCACGGCATCGTGGCCCAAGCCGGCGGAGCCATCCACGTCTATTCCGAGCCGGGGATGGGAACGGCCATGAGCGTGCTGTTGCCCGCCACCGACGAGGCGGAGACGCTAGAGAAGCCCGAGGTCGTTCGCACTCTTTCGGGTCACGAGACCCTCCTAGTGGTTGAGGACGACGCCGCCATCCGGGAGGTCATGCGCCGGCTTTTGACCAGGCAGGGTTACGAGGTGATCGTTGCCGCGTCCGGTGCCGAGGCGATCGAGATCGCCGAGGACCGCACCCGCGCCATCGACGTCGTGATCACCGATGTCGTGATGCCGGGCATGATGGGCAAGGAGATCACCGAGCGGATCGCGGCGCTGCGACCGGAGACGAGGCTCATCTACATGTCGGGCTACGCCCAGTCGGTTCTCGATTCAAGAGGCCGGCTCGAGGCCGGACGGCGGCTGGTGGAGAAGCCGTTCACCGAGACCGCTCTGCTAACCGTGGTGCGGGAATCTCTCGACGAGCCGGATCGATGATGACCGGGGGGAGGCCTACCGGCTCGTGGACGGTACCGACCGTCCTCGACGTTGCATCGGGCAGGACGCCGAACCTCGGGTGCGCCCGGCGTGGTCGTCCGGACGCCTAGGCGCGGCGGATGGCAGGCGATCGCGTACGCGTCGTCATCGCGGACGACGTGGAAGCCCTCAGGAAGCTGTTGCGCCGCGTGCTGGAGCGGGACGGACGCTTCGAGATCGTCGGCGAGGCGAGCGACGGAGCGGTCGCGCTCGAGCTGGCGATCTGCACGCTGCCGGACCTGGTCGTGCTGGATCTCATGATGCCGGTGATGGGCGGGGTCGAAGCGATTCCGAGGATCCGTGCGAGCTCCCCGGATTCCCGCATCCTGGTCATCTCCGGTCTCGAGGACCAGAAGGGAGACGCCTGGGGAGCCGACGCGGCCCTTTCCAAGGGGGCCTCCATCGAAGAGATCATCACTACGATCGGAGCCCTGGTCTTCGACGGCTGAGCTCGAGGGGGTCTGGCGTCAAGGAGACGTCGTCTCTGCGCAGGATCTAGACGGTTGCGTTGCCGTCGGGGAGGCAGAAGAACTCCCACTGGATGTTGTCCGGGTCACGGAAGGTGATGACGCTTCCGTAGTACTCGTCCTTGATCTCGGAGTGGTCGACGCCGAGCTCTTCGAGGCGCTGCTCCCACTCCTCCATGCCGGCCCGGTTCGAGACCTGGAGAGCGACGTGGTCCATGCCGACGCGGGTCTCGTTGAAGGAGTCGCTGCCGGTGTCGTCGTGATTGCGCAGGCTCAAGATGAACGGATTCGAGGGATGGATCGTCACGTGGTAGCGGCTGGTGGGGTCCTCGCCTTCGAACAGGCTCTGCACGCCCAGAAGGCTCTCGTAGAAGTCGAAGCTGCGCTTGAGATCGGTCACGGTCAGGGTGAGGTGGGCGAGGCCGGTGAACTCGGGCACGGAGGCTCCTTATGTAATGGCGGCTAGGCTCGGTGACTCAGACTAAGTAAAGAGGAGGGCGACCATCCATGGCTCAGGCGGAGCTGCTTCCAGAGGTAACCAAGTTCATCGAGGCCCCCAAGATGGTGATCGGAGGCCGCAGCGTCGACGCCACGTCGGGCGATCTGTTCGACGTGATCAATCCGGCGACGGGGCAGTCGTTCGCCCAGGTGCCCAGGGGCGGCGTCCCCGACATCGATGCGGCCGTCAAGGCCGCCCGCGAGGCGCACGAGGACCGGCGGTGGGCCGGCCTGCGCCCCGGCAAACGGACCGAGATCCTGTTCAAGATCGCCGATCTGGTGAAGAAGAACATGTCGGAGCTGGCCCAGCTCGAGTCCCTCGACGCCGGCAAGCCGGTTTCGATCGCGTCGGGCGAGATCTGGGCGGTGGCAGACGTCTTCCGCTACTACGCGGGCTGGCCGACCAAGATCTACGGTGAGACCAACCCGGCCGGCGACGACATGTTCGTGTATTCGCTGCGCGAGCCCATGGGTGTCTGCGGCGGGATCATCCCCTGGAACTTCCCGATGATCATGGCCGCCTGGAAGCTCGCCCCGGCGCTGGCGTTCGGAAACACGGCGATCCTGAAGCCGGCCGAGCAGACCCCGCTTACCGCCATCCGGCTGGCCGAGCTGTGTCTAGAGGCCGGGGTCCCCGAGGGTGTCGTCAACGTCGTCACGGGATTCGGGACCGAGGCGGGTCAGGCGCTCGCACAGCATCCCGACGTCGACAAGATCGCGTTCACGGGCTCGACCGAGGTGGGACGAAAGATCCTGCACGCCTCCGAGGGGAACCTGAAGCGCGTCTCGCTCGAGCTCGGCGGGAAGTCGCCCAACATCGTCTTCTCGGACGCCAACATGAAGCGCGCGTCGAAGGGCTCGATGTACGGCGTGTTCCTCAACTCCGGGCAGGTCTGCACGGCCGGGACCCGGATCCTGGTCGAGAAGTCGGTGCACGACGACTTCGTGCAGTCTCTGATCGATGCGACCGCGTCGATGAAACTTGGAGATCCGCTCGAGCAGGACACGATGATGGGACCGGTCGTGTCACAGGAGCAGCTCGAGCGCGTCACCGGCTATATCGACATCGGCCGGTCCGAGGGGGCCGAGGTGGCCACCGGCGGCGAGCGCGCCACGGAACTCGGCGACGGCTACTTCGTCCAGCCCACGATCTTTACCGGGGTCCGCAACGACATGCGCATCGCCCAGGAGGAGATCTTCGGCCCCGTGGCCGCCGTGATCGAGGTCGACGACGTCGACGACGCCATCCGGGTCGCCAACGACACGATCTACGGGCTGGCGGCGGCGGTCTGGACGAACGACATCAGCAAGGCGCACCGGGTCGCTCGCGGCATCAAGGCGGGAACCGTCTGGGTCAATACCTCCGGCAACATCGACGTCAGCGTGTCCTTCGGCGGCTACAAGCAATCGGGGTTCGGTCGCGAGCTGGGCAAGCACTCCATGGAGACCTACACGCAGACCAAGTCCGTCTGGGTCAGCCTGAAATAGCCTCCCGCACCCGGCGGTTGGACCGCGCAGACACGTCGACCGACCGGAGGGCGGGCATGGACGACAAGCTTCGGGAGTTCCTCGAGAAGAACCACTCGGCCGTGATGGCCACGATCAAGCCCGACGGGCAACCGCACGTGGCCCGGGTCGGGGTCGGCCTGGTCGACGGGAAGCTATGGAGCTCTGGCACGCGGACCCGGATGCGGACGAAGTACCTCAGAAAAGACAACCGGTCCACCCTGATGGTGCTCGACTCGTCCAACCGGCAGCACTGGCTGGGCCTGGAAACGACCGTGGACATCCTCGAAGACAACCCCGCCGACGACAATCTGGCCCTCTACCGGGTCCTCGCCGGCGAGCCCGACGACCTGCAGGAATATCGTGAAGCCATGGTCAAAGAGCAGAGGCTGATCTTCCAGTTCAACATCCACCGCTCCTACGGCCAGTTTTAGGCATTTAGGTGCTTAAAGGCCCCCCCTGCTTGGGCCGATTATCCACAGGGACAGGGAGAAGGGCAGCCATGGAGGATCTTTGGCGATCGTCGATCCGATGATTGGGCCGAACGGCGAAGTGCGGGCCGACGGGCAGTTGGACTCATACAAACGTCTCGCGGACGTCTACAGCCATGTGCTGTCGGACCAGGACGTCGACTCCCTGCTGGAACGAATAGCCGACACGCTGGCCGAGCTGGTGCCCTACGACACCTTCACGATCTATACGGCGGACGAATCTCAACGTACGTTGACGCCCGTTCTCGCGCGCGACGACTGGGCGGACGAGATCATGAAGAGCCGCGGAAAGTTCGGCCTGGGGCTCACGGGTTGGGCGGCCGAGCACCGCGAGCCCGTATTGGCGAACGAGGCGCATCTGGATCACCGCGTCGTGGTGGTGCCCGGCACCCCTCTGGATCCCGAAGCGATGATCGTCGTTCCGCTCGTTGCCCGTGAGCAGGTGAAGGGCTGCCTGAACCTCTACCGGATCGGCGAGGACGCCAGCTTCACCGAGGAAGAGTTCGAGCTCGCAAAGAGATTCGGTGAGGCGGCGGCTCTCGCGCTCGACAACGCACAGATCCGCACCGTGCTCGAGCAGCAGGCCCTGAGCGACAGCCTGACCGGGCTCTACAACCACCGTTACTTCCACGAGCGCTTGCGGTCTGAGCTGACCCGCGCCAGCCGCACGCACGATGCCGTGGCTCTGATCATGTTCGACATCGACGACTTCAAGAAGATCAACGATGTCCACGGCCACTCGATCGGCGATCAGGTCCTTCTTCGTCTCGCCGACGTGCTGCGCGAGACGGTGCGCGGCTCGGACCTCCCCTGCAGGATCGGCGGCGAGGAGTTCGCCGTGATCCTTCCCTCGTGCGACGCCGGGGATGCTCTGGGCCTGGCGAGCCGTCTGGCGACGAAGGTGCGCGCCTTCGACTTCGACCCGGTCGAGGAGATCACGCTGTCCGTCGGGATCGCGCAGGGACCCGAGCATGCGATGAACCCCCGCGAGCTGGTCGCGTGCGCCGATGCCGCGATGGTTACGGCAAAGCGCAGGGGAAAGAACCGGATCGTCCTCTTCGACGACGAGGCGACCGAACGGCCGGATGCCGGCTCTGCCCGCCAGGACGTGCGGTCGATCGCTCACCTGAAGATGCTCCAGAGCCTGGCCGGCAAGCTCAACCGATTGAACGATGTCCGCCAGATCGGCACCACGATCGCCAACGAGCTCCGGACCCTGATCGACTACCACAGCTGCCGCGTATACCTGGCCGAGGACGACCTGCTCGTCCCGATCGCCTTCCGTGGCGAGTTCACCGCCTACGAGGGCGAGACGCCCGAGGCGCTGACCAGCCGCATCGGGGAGGGCATCACCGGCCGTGCCGCCGAGACCGGCCGCTCGCTGCTGATCGCGAACGCCCTGGACTGCGACTACGCCATCACGGTTCCGGGCACCGACGAGATCGAGGAATCGATCATCGCGGTGCCACTGACCTACGGCGCCCGGGTGATCGGAGTGGTACTGATCTCGAAGCTGGGCATCAACCAGTTCGACGAAGACGACGTCCGGCTCCTTGAGGTCCTCTCGGGCCACGCCTCCGTTGCGCTCGAGAACGCCCGGTTGTATGAGGCCCAGCGGCGCGAGGCCGAGAACGCGAAAGCCCTGCTTCGGTTCTCCGATCTGATGTCGAAGGCAGCGTCGTTCCACTCGATAGGCAACGAGACGGTGCGCATGGCGGCCCAGCTCATGGAGACCGAACAGTCGTCGCTGTGGCTGCAGGACGAGCGCACCGGGGACTTCGTGTGCGCCTCGCACACCGGTTACGCGGGCGATCCCGCATCGGAGCCGATCATCAGGTACCGCGTCTCGAAGACGGGTGGCGAACGGCTGGTCACGGGACGTAGCGCGCCGTTCACCATCTCGCGCGAGGCGCAACTGGCGTACTTCGACCCGCCCACCCAGGCCGAGCTGCGCACCAACGCGATCGCGCCCTTGCACTCGGGCCACGGGGTTAGCGGATGGATCACCGTGCGATACGACGGCCCCGAGGATTTCTTCACCGACGAGAAGCTCCGGCTTCTGGCCGGCCTGTCCTACCAGTCGTCGGTCGCGATGCAGAAGGCCGCCCTCTACAAGGAGCAGAAGGAGAGCGCGGACCTCTCGAACGCGTTGTTGGAGTTCAGCCGCGAGCTCGCCATCGCCGAGGGCCTAGACGACGTGCTGACCAAGATCGTGGAGCTTTCCGCGCGCATCCTCGGATCGCCGCAGACCTCCGTCTGGCTGCAGGAGCTCGAGACCGGTGACATCGTTCCCGAGGCACAGTGGGGCTACGCGGAGCCGGAGCGCGGCCGGATGGCGGCCATCCGTATCAGTGCCGAGCAGGGTTCCGAGGTGCTCAGCCGCAACGAGCCGTTCGTGCTCAAGCCGCAGGACATCGCCCACATCCCCGGCGCGGCCGACATCTCTCAGAACACCCTGTTCGCGATCGCACCGCTGAACCTGGACGGCCGGATCGGCTGCATCGCCGCGGTAGCTCCGGCGCTCGGGGACTACGAGTTCTCCGACCGCAAGATGCGGCTGCTGGCCGGGGTCGCGCACCAGGCGAAGCTCGCCATAACGAACGCGGTCAGCTTCGAGAGCCTCGAGCGCACCTTCTTCGAGACCGTCGAGGCCCTGGCCAACGCTCTGGAGGCCAAGGACGAATACACCTCCAACCACGCCCGCTCGATCACCGACATGGCGCTCGACGTCGGCAACGAGCTCGGCATCGAGGGGAACGACCTGAAGCGTCTCGAGCTCGGCGCCCTCTTCCACGACATCGGAAAGATCGGCATCCCGTCCAAGATCCTGGCGAAGCCGGGTCCGCTCGACGACGAGGAGTGGCAGGTCATCCGAACCCACCCCGAGCTCGGGGAGCGCATCCTCGAGCCGATAGACCGTCTCGCCGACGTCCGTCCGATCGTGCGTCACTGCCACGAGCACTTCGACGGCAGTGGCTATCCCGACAAGATCAGCGGCGACGAGATCCCGATCGAGTCCCGCATCATCCTGGTCGTCGACGCCTTCGACGCGATGACCACGGATCGCCCTTACCGCAAAGCCTTGCCGGTCGAAGAGGCCTGCCGCCGTCTCCGCGAGTCCTCGGGCCGCCAGTTCGACCCCGAGATCGTCTCGGCTTTCCTCCGAACCCTGGGCCAGGACTCGCTAGAACTAGCCGACGCTTAGTCCGTTACAGCCCGCTCCGCCGGGCGCAGTCTGGGGCGGCGGACCGACCCTCACTCTCCGCTCGAAACCGTTTTGACTCGCTCCGAGTAAGGGCACGGCTCCGCCGCTCAGAAGATTTCGTCGACAGAACGGAGGGGCGCCCGGCTCCGCTCGTTGCACGACCAGCGCCTTTCCGCAGGGTGCAGATCTAAAGGCGGTGCAGGATCCTGTCGCGTGGACTACTGGGGACGCTGTCCTGGTTGCCTTGAAAGACGTAGACCTTCCAGCGGTATGCCTTGAGGCCTCTCTGGATGAATCGGCGAGGGAACTCCAGTCGCACGGTCCGCTGATCGGGGCGCGTAAGGTCGGCTCTGCCGACGACTTCGCTGCTGGTGACGTCGCGCATCCTCGCCATCAGGCGCCCGTTGCGGTAGCCAACCACCAACACTCGCCGGGTCTCAGCGTCGCGACTTGACCCCGGGGCAAGGTACAGCTGGATCGTGTTGTCCTTACGCAGGAGCCGGCCCGGCCACGGGTCGTAGGTGCGCAGCGTGTGGGTCAGATTCCTGCCGGAGTGTCCGTGCTCGACCCACTTGATATCGACCCTGTCACTTGTGTCGTGGGCAAGGTCGTCTTGAACCCTCGTGGTATCCCCGCTAGCCACCGACGCAATAGACACGAACGCCGCGACTGCGACCAGCGATAGACGCAATGATCTTCTCTTCATCCCCACCCAATCGGCCCTCTCCGCCGCCGCTAGAGGGTACCTCTTGCCCACAGCAGTGTTGCTTAAATGCGCTTCCGGCCTACAAACGCGTTCAGGCCTGGTGGTGCTTCGCTGTGATCGAGGAGACGGTGGTGAGGCTCGAGGCCCGCGCGTTCGATCAGCTCGATCCAGGTTGCGCTCGAGAAGAGGCCGCAGGTGTGGCGATCGTGCACCGCCTCTACCTTGCCGCTCTCGTCGCGTAGCAGATAGGCGTAGTCGGTCAGGTAGGTGGTGTCGCTGGGATCGGGGTCCCAGGTCCATTCGACGTAGCGCAGGCCGCGGCCGGTGTCGTCGTCGTGGCCGCCCTGGTCGGTTCCCGGTTCGAAGGTCTCGGTCGTGTGGTCGGGGAAGAGCAGCACGATGCCGCCCGGAATGCAGTGCAGCGCGGCGGTCTCGATCGCCGCGCTCAGATCCGCGTCGGTGGTCATGTAGTCGATCGCGTCATGGATCATGACGACGTCGAACCTCCCATCGAGGCGGATCGTGCGCATGTCGCCGGAGAGATGCTCGCAGTCAGGGTTGATGCGACGGCTCATGTCGAGCATCGGCTCGGAGATGTCGGTGAGCGTCATCTGGTAGTCGGTCTTCAGGTGGGATGCGTTGGCGCCGCCGCCGGTCCCGAGCTCGAGGATCGTACGCGCCTCGGGAGCGAACTCCCTGATCAAGCCTCGGTAGAGGCCGGCCTCCTCGACGTACTCGTGCGGCGCGGTAAGGAGGTGGTACCAGCCCGCGAGGTCTCCGTAGAGACGCGGGGAGTTATCGGCCACCCGACTAGATCGGTTTGAACTGCTCGAACGGGTTGCGGCAGTCGTTGCAGTAATAGAGAGCTCGGCACGGTGTCGGGCCGAACGGGTTCTCGTTGTGCGTGTTCTTGCTGCCGCAGAACGGACAGACGGCGAACGTCGGCAGACCGATGGAGTCGATAAGGACCGGGCCGGTGCCGGTCGGGGGCGCCAGGCCGAACTCCTTGAGCTTGGCGCGGCCCTCTTCCGTGATGCGCTCTGTAGTCCAGGGTGGACTGAACGTCGTCTCGACCTTCGCCTCGGTGACGCCCTCGACCTGCTCGACCGCTTTGCGTACGTCGGACTCGATCACTGCGATCGCCGGGCATCCCGTGAAGGTGGGCAGGACCGTGACGGTGACGGCATCACCCTCGACGGCGACACGCTCGATCATGCCCATATCCACGACCGAGACTGCCGGGATCTCCGGATCGGCGACGCCGCGCAGGGCGTCCCAAACCGCGTCTTCGAGCGTCCCGACGAGGCTCACCAGCGGGCCCCGGGGTTCGTCCGATACATGGCCGTCATGTCGTCCCACAACGCGTCGAAGTCGGTGGTCCGCTTGCCGCGTCGCCCACCCGAGGCGTCGTCGCCGCTTACCGCCTCTTGGCCCTCGCCTTCACCTGCGATCAGGTCGCCGGACGACGAGGCGACGAACTCGGCCCTCTCGTCGGCGTGGCTCGAGACCTCCGTAGGAAGCCCGAGCGCATCGAGTTTCTCGGCCGTCTCGGCCATGAACCGCTCGCGCAGCTCACCCGAGGGAACGGGCAGCCAGCCCTCCTTGACCGCTTCCTCCTCCAGCTCGAACGGCTCGAACAGCGAGCCGGCCTCGGGCAGTGCGATCGCGACGCTGTCGGCGAGACGCTTGCGGCCCTCGACCGGGCCTTGGGACACCCGCTTGAGCCAGGTGTCCGCATGGAGCAGGTGATAGCGCTCCTCTCGGCGGATCTTCGTGACGAGCGCGGCGAGCTCCTCATGGGCGGAACCCTCCAACGACTCGAGACGGATCGCGTCGGCGTGGTCGTAGAGCCAGTGCCGGGCGAGCGTGTAGGCCCAGTCGCCGTTGTCGCGCTCGCACAGGATCGCGTTCCTGTACTCATCCTTCTCCCGTCCGAGCGCCAGCCGGTCGGGGTCGTCATCCGTGACCTTCGCGACGAGCGAGTAGTACGCGGCGGCGTGTCCGATCTCGTCCTGGGCGATCGAGGAGAATGCGACGTCCTCCTCGATGTGAGGAGCGAAACCGGTCCATTCCGAATGTCGGTGACCGAGGATCAGCTCGTCGTCGCCCAGCGCGGTGAGAACCGATACCAGTGAGTCGCTCATGACGATGCCAGCTCCTTCGCCCGCGCCTTGGCTCGTTCGCGCTTGGCCACCACGTCGCGGTATCCGCTGTTGAAGCGGTAAGACTTGTCGGCGGCGATCTCGAGCAGGCTCTCGTCGGAGAACGAGTGGATGTCCGAGCGCCGCACCACCCAGAGGTGCTCGCCCTCGCGCCGGCGCAGGAAGCACTCCTTGGCGGTGAGCAGCGCCATCTCGGGGTCGGACGCGGTCACCGTGCCGCAATGCTCGAACGGCTCGCGGTGGCCGGTGCGCCGGAAGACCTCGAACGTTTCCATCTAGCGTGGGGGCGCCATTAGGCGGCGTGTACCGCGGGCTCCGAGAGGGCTTCCCGGACCCAGCGGTGGGTGTCGTAGATGGTCTTGCGCAGACCGAGCCGCCGGGCGGTCTCGGGGCCCTCGTTGCGCTTGATCGCGTCGAGCGGTTGCCAATCGATGTCCTCGTCCTTTATGAGCCAGTGGCCCGAGGCCTCGTCGTGGTACGGGACGGGGGCCGGGAACGTGTACCCGAGCTCCAGCACCTTGGGCACGTAGCGGTCGAGGAACTCCTGGCGGAGGTCCTCGTTCGTACGGGTCTTCACCTTCCACTTGAGCAGCAAGTCTTTCTCGATGTTCGTCTTGGGGCCGAAGAAATGGATGATCGGTAGCCACCACCGCGTCAGTGCCTCCTGGAACATCGTCCGCTGCGACTCGGTCCCCGATGCCAGCTCGAGGCTGATGTCCTCGCCGTGACGAAGGTGCAGCTGCTCCTCGGAACAGATCCGCTTGAGCACGCGGGTGTACGGCGCGTAGGAGGAGTCGAGCAACGCGGCCTGCGTGACCAGCGCGGCTCCGTCGATCAACCAACCGATGATCGCGACGTCGCCCCAGTGCTCGGTGGGGTAGTGGAAGACGTTGTGGAATTTCGACTTGCCGTTCACGAGGTCGGAGAACATCGCCTCGCGGCTCTTGCCGAGGTCTTCCGCAACCCGGTACAGCAGCTGCGCGTGACCGACCTCGTCCTGGACCTTCGCCGTGAGCGACATCTTGCGCTTGAGCGACGGCGCGCGCGGCACCTGCTCGCGCTCGGGGATCGCACCCATGATCTCGGAGTTGGCGTGCATCTCGATGAACTTCAGGACGCCGTTGCGGTAGTCGTCGGGCATCCAGTCCTCGGCCTCGACCTTGCCGCCGTCCGCGATGTGCGCGTTGAACCTGGCGAGCTTCTCCTCGTACGTCATGGCTGCAACCCCCTGATCACTAGCTCCGAGAACCTTTCGCCTATCTCTTTGGGACCGAGCTCGCCGCCCGGCCGGTACCACGTGTAGGTCCAGTTGCCGGCCGACAGAACGAGCCGTGCCGCGAAGCGAACGTCGGCGTCGTTGCGGAACTCGCCGGCGCGGATGCCGTCCGTGACGATGTCGCGCACGATCGCCTCGTAGCGATCGCGCTTGTCCTGGATCAACGCTCTGAGCTCGGGCGACAGGTAGCGCCACTCGTTGAGGAAGACCGTCGCGGCGTCCAGGTGTTCGATCGCGGTCTCGACGTGCCCGACGAGAAGGGACCGAAGTCGCTCCGATGCCGGGGCCTCCAACTTGAGGGCGCTCTCGCCGCGTTGGAGGAAGCGGTCCGCGCCCTCGGTCACGACCTCGAAGAGGAGCTCCTCTTTCGATCCGATGTGGGCGTAGAGGGACCCGCGCTGCACCCCCAGCACCTCGGCGAGATGCTGCATCGAGGTCCCGTGATAGCCCCGCTCCGAGAACAGGCGCGCGGCGATGCCGATCAGCTCGGTACGGCGGGGGCTGCGGGTTCTCTCCGCAAGCGCCATGGGGCCCTCCAGGTCGGCAAACAAACGGTCGTTTGGGTCAGTGTAGCAGCGGCCGGCCGACTAATCTCCCCGCCGTGGGAGCCGCCATGCCAGCCCGTTCCGCGCCCGCAGAGGAGCGCACACCGCAGATCATGCGGCGCCTGAAGCGGCGGTATCCGGACGCCCACGTCGCCCTGGACTTCACGACCCCGCTCGAGTGCGTGGTCGCCACGATCCTCTCCGCCCAGTCGACCGACGCCCGCGTGAACGTCGTGACAAAGGACCTCTTCGCCAAGTACAGGCGCCCCGAGGACTACCTGGCCGTGCCCGAGGAGGACCTCCAACTTGATATCCAGTCGACGGGTTTCTTCCGACAGAAGACGAGGGCGCTTCGGGGGATGAGCCAGAAGCTGCTCGACGATTACGGGGGAGAGGTCCCGAAGACGATCGCCGAGCTGATCACCCTGCCGGGGGTCGCCCGCAAGACGGCCAACATCGTCCAGGCGAACTGCTACCCGGAGGCGATGCGCCGGGATCCGGATGCCGGCATCGCGGTCGACACCCACGTGGGGCGGGTGGCCGTCCGCCTCGGCCTCGTCGGCGTGAACAGCAAGGAAGCCGAGAAGATCGAGCGCCGTCTTATGGAGCTCGTACCTAAGAAAGACTGGCGCAAAGTCACAGACCTGTTCATCGAGCACGGCCGCACCATCTGCGACGCTAAGAAACCCTTGTGCGCGGACTGCCCGATAGAGCCCTTGTGCCCCTCGAGCCAGGAGGCAGCTCTACCCGACCTCTATCGCGTGACGGCCAAACAGAAGGGCCCGAAGAAGGCACCGGTCAGGAAGCCCCCACTGAAGAGGACCGCTCGCAAGGGCGCGGGCGCGTAGGGCCGTGGTCGCAGATCCGAAACCGCGCTTCTTCAGGACGGAGGCCGCGTTCCGAAAGTGGCTCGAGGCGAACCACGGCCGCAAGGACGAGCTCTGGGTCGGCTTCTATAAGAAGGCGTCGGGGAAGGGCGGTCTGACCTACAAACAGGCTGTGGATCAGGCGCTCTGTTTCGGGTGGATCGACGGGCTCGCGAAGACGATCGACGACAACGCCTATCGCCAGCGCTTCACCCCGCGGCGCAAGACCAGCACCTGGAGCGCGATCAACATCAAGCGGGTGGGCGAGCTGAAGAAGCTGGGACTCATGCATCCGGCAGGTCTGAAGGCGTTCCAGGAACGAGACCCGAGGAAGACGAGCCAGTACTCGTTCGAGAACGCGCCGGAGTTCTCGGCCGCCCAGAAGAAAACGTTCAAGGCGAACCGCAAGGCGTGGGAGTTCTTCCAGGCCCAACCGCCCGGCTACAGGCGCACGGCCACCTGGTGGGTGGTCAGCGCCAAGAAAGAGGAGACCCGAGATCGCCGCCTGAGCACCCTCATCGAAGATTCCGCAGCAGGCCGTCGCATAGCCCAACTCGCCTAGGCGGCGCCTCCACGCGATCCACGCCGTGGCTTGACGTGCCCTTCTCGAGCGGCACCTACCATGGAGGCATGAAGAAGGTCATCCTGGCGGCGCCCCGGGGCTATTGCGCAGGGGTCGATCGCGCCGTCCAGATCGTCGAGCGGGCGCTCGAGACCCTTGGGCCGCCCGTCTACGTGCGCAAGGAGATCGTTCACAACCGCCACGTGGTCGAAGAGCTCGAGAAGGCCGGGGCGATCTTCGTCAACGAGGAGGACGAGATCCCCGAGGGCTCGGTCTGCGTGTTCTCTGCTCACGGTGTCTCGCCCGCGGTCCGGGCGAACGCCGAGGCTCGCAACCTGCAGGTGATCGACGCGACCTGTCCGTTGGTCACGAAGGTGCATCTCGAGGCTAAGCGCTTCGCGCGCGGCGGCCGCAAGATAGTTTTGGTCGGCCACGAGGGCCACGAGGAGATCGAGGGCACCGCCGGCCAGGCCCCCGATCGCACCGTCGTCGTCGAGGGCGTCGATCAGATCGACAAGCTCGATCTCGACCCGAACGAACCCGTCTCCTATTTGACCCAGACGACACTTTCGGTCGACGACACCTTGAACGTCGTCGAGGCCCTGCGCGACCGCTTCACAGATCTAGCCGGGCCGCGCTCCGACGACATCTGCTACGCAACCCAGAACCGCCAGGTCGCCGTGAAGGCGATCGCGCCGGATGCCGACCTCGTTCTCGTCGTCGGCGCCTTCAACTCGAGCAACTCCAACCGCCTGGTCGAGGTAGCCCGCGACATGGGAACGAGAGCCGAACTCGTCCCCGACGAAACCCACCTGGATCCGTCGTGGCTAGAAGGCGTTGAAACCGTAGGCGTCAGCTCCGGCGCGAGCGCCCCCGAGGTCCTGGTCGACCGCCTGCTGAAGAAGCTGGCCGAACACGGCTACGACACGGTAGAGACCCGCGAAGTGACGACCGAGGACATCACGTTCTCCCTGCCACCCTGGCTCCGCGAACAGAAGGAAGCCGAAGCCGCCACCCCCTAGCGACCGACGAACGTCACGACGTAGGTTGGTGCCATGAGGGCGCGGCTCGGGCCGACGTTGTGGTTCGTCGCCGGCGCGGTCGGTGGATTCAGCGTGGCCGGACTACACAGTTGGCTGTATCTGACGCTCCTGCCCACCTTCGGGTTCGCGCTCATCCTTCTGGCGCTACGCATCCCCGGTACCTGGCTGTGGCCAGTTGGCGCCGGGCTCGTGGTAGCGATCGTCTGGGGACTACACATCACGAGCGGAGACACGCCCGACGACGAAGTGTGGCCCGTTCTCGTGGGCCTAGCCGCCGCCACCCTCGGCGTTGTGATGTTCCTGAGAGAGCGCAAGAAGTCGCAAGTCGGATAACCCTCCTAAGAGCCCGGCGCCGCCCTACGGGCGTTGGCCCCCAAGCCTCCCTGTCGGCCGGAAGTTTGGGTTCCCTAAAAGCGAACGTGCTGTGACGCGTCGGTCTGGGAGCGAGGACGGGGTTCCACCCGTAGGGAGCTGCGCGACCGGAGTGGTGGGCCCCGCCCGCAGCGAGGCAGCAGTGTCCGGCTAAGTGGGCGAGCTGCGCGACCGGAGCGGTAGGACCCGCCCGCAGCGAGGCAGCAGTGTCCTGCTAAGTGAGCGAGCTGCGCGACGGAGCGGTGGGCCCCGCCCGCAGCGAGGCAGCAGTGTCCGGCTAAGTGAGGGTCTGTTCGATGTCGTTGGCCATGTCGAAGTCGAGGGAGGTTAGGCCGCCTTCGGAGTGGGTCGACAGGACCAGCTTGACCTTGTTCCAGCGGATGTCTATGTCGGGGTGGTGGTCGTAGCGGTCGGCGAGTTTGGCGACGTCGTTGACGAATTTGATCGCGGCGCCGAAGTCGTCCCACTCGAAGACCTTCTGGATCTCGGTCCCCTCGCGCTCCCAGTCACCAAGCTCGTCGAGTCGTTGTTCGATCTCTTCGTCGTCCAGCAGATCGGCCACTCGTCGGTTCCTCCTGGCTAGCAGATTCCCTCTTCAGACCCCTGACGCGGCGCACCATACCGCGCCCGCCGGGGAATATAGTCCGCTCGCCCCGGCCGGATGAGCCGCGGGATGAGCTAAGGAGTGAGGCGTGGATTACGGGATCGGCGTGGGGGGCTCGATGGCGACCATCGGGCCCATGGCGAAGATGATCGAGGACGCCGGATTCGAGTCCTGCTGGGCCGCCGAGACGACCAACACCGCCTTCATCTCGGCCGCGACGGCCGTGGCGCACACGAGCAAGGCCAACGTCGGCACCGCGATCGCGCTGGCATTCCCCCGCTCGCCGACCATCACCGCGATGACGGCCTGGGACCTGGACGAGCTCTCCGGCGGACGGTTCATCTGCGGGTTGGGCTCCCAGGTCAAGCGCATCAACGAAGAGCGGTTCTCGGTGAAGTTCGAGCATCCGGCCCCGAAGCTCAAGGAGTACGCGCAGGTCATGCGCACCGTGTGGGCGGCGAACCGGGGCGAGGATGTGACGTTCGAGGGCCGCTTCTACAACGTGACCCGGCCGACCTTCCACGGACGGCCCCAGCCGGACCGGCGCGATGTGCCGATCTACTTCGCCGCCGTGGGCAAGGTCATGTCCCGGGTGTGCGGCGAGGTTGCCGACGGCCTCCTGGGCCACCCGCTGGCATCACCGAAATACCTCGAAGAGGTCGTGAAGCCGGCGATCGCCGAGGGGGCCGACAAGGCGGGGCGCAAGCCGGGGGAGTGCAACCTGACCGGGGCTCCCATGATCTCGATCCACGACGACCCCGATGTCGCCCGCCGCGAGGTGAAGCTACAGATCGCGTTCTACGCGACCACCCGGACCTACACGCCGATCCTCGAGCTTCACGGCAAGGCCGACATCGTGCCCGGCTTGCGCGACGCGTTCGGCGCCAAGGACAAGGAGCGGATGATCGAGCTGATCGACGACGAGCTTTGCGACGCGATCGCAGCTGCCGGCACTGCGGACGAGGTGCGCGACAGGGTGAAGGAATGGAACGGTCTCTGCGACCGGCTGTTGCTGTCGCCGCCGTGGTACGGCCCCCGCTTCGAGCGGCTCATCGAGATCGGTCAAGCGATCCTGGAGACCTTCGGCAAGACGGCTTAGATCCCATCGCGCCGGAAAAGCCTCCACCCGGTCGCTTTCGAGAGATCTCGGTTGGAGACTTAGGTCTCAGACTGGGACAGGACCTCGAACAGGTTCACCTTCCAGCCACCGTCGGGCGTGTCGATCAGCGTTAGCCGCATCACGTACCGGAAGGTGCGGCCGGTCGGGTTCTCGTTCGACTGTGTCGTCTGTGTCGTCTCGAGGATCGCGATCGCCTCCGAAGGCGACGCGAAGCTGATGTCGGGCCCCTGCAGGATCTGACCTCGCGACGAGGCCGACGTCTCTTCGAGCGCGGCCCCCAGACCTTGCGACACCAGGTCTTCGTACTGCTGCCTGAACCGGCCCACCGACAGCGGGATGATCTCCTGCTGTCGCTGCTCCAGGTTGGTCGAGTCGTAATTGATGAGCAGGGTGGCGACCTCGGTCGCCGTGTTGGCGACGTCCGGAGCCTCCTTGGAGAGGAAGTCGGCGACCTCCTCGGGAGTGGTGTCGACCGTTTGCAGCCACAGGAAGACGAACACGCCCGCCAGTGACAGCGCGATGACGACGGCCGCCGCCAGCGCGGGCACCAGCCATCGGCGGCGCTCGCGCGGCTCGGTTGCCTGCACCTCGGTGTCGGCGGGTGTCGTTGTTTCCTCCGGCGTGGTCACCATCCGGGACAGTCTAGGGGCGTGGTTCGGCGGCCGATCGCCGCGTCAGACGCTGTTGAGATACAGCAACGACCACGACCAGTCGTCCATCCGGCTGGGCAGCGACGGTCCGGAGTCGTCCTGGATGAACGCGTTCTGGAGCACCTCTCCCGTGGTCGAAGCGGGCGAGCCCGGTGAGGACGCGCTCCCGGTCGAACGCGCCCCGCGGGCGGTGCTGCCGCACCCGGCGTTCTTCGGGGGCGGTCGGAACTCCCGTTGATGCGGCGGGCGGCGCTCGGTGCCGTAATCGCAGGCGGGGTGCTCGTTATCGCTGACGAGGCCGAAGCGGATCAGGCCGGTCGTCGGTTCGAACGAATCGACGATCCGGCCCAGCCCCTTCGGGAGGTGGATGAACAGCTCCCTCAGGTCGTCGGCGTGCTCGGCCTGCAGGTCGTTCACCGCGGCGAAGTCCGGCAGGAACCTATCGATGTTGGCCTCGTAGTCGCGCAGCAGCGCCACGACCTCCTCGGACATCAGGTTCGCGTTCTCGAGCAGGCGCTGCAGGTCGGGCCGGTCCTGGGACAGCTCCTCGCTGACCTCGACCAGGTTCTCCACTGCCAGTCTGAAGTCGTCGCCCGAGTCCACGAAGGCTTCGCCCACGCGGCTCCCGTTGCGAAGAAGGCCCTGGACCTCGGGAGCGCGCTCCGCGAACAGATCGGCGAGGTCGGCCATGGATTCGATGATCGTGGCGAGATCCGGTCCGTGCCCCGTCAGGCCGATACCGAGCGAATCGACGGCACCCTTGAGCGCGTCGGGCGGCACGCCCCGCAGTACCGCTTCGAGCGTCGTCAGCAGCTCCTGGGTGCTGACCGGGATCGTGTTCTGATCCATCGGGATCTCGTCGCCGTCCGCGAGGTAGGGCTCGCCGTCCGTTGCGGGAAGGAGGTCGACGAACTGCTCGCCGACCGCGCTCTTGAACATGACGCGCGCTTCGACGTCTTCTTTGGGGATCTGGTCGTACTTCTTGTCGATCAGGAGCTCGATGCTGACGCCCTCTTCGACGACCCTCATCTCTCCGACCTGACCGACGGTGATCCCGCGGTAGGTGACCTCCTGGTTGGTGAACACGCCGCCGGCATCGGGGAAGATCGCGTCGACCGAATAACGCGGCTGCAGGATCGACAGCACCTGGGTCGCCATCGCGTAGACGAGGCCCAGCGAGATCACCAGGAACGCAACGAGGTTGACCTTGATGCGCCAGCCGATCACGACGCTCTCCTCAGCGGCATGCGCAGGATCAGCTCGACCGCGTTGGCGGCCGGCACGTCGAAGCCTCCGCCCGTAGTCCCGGTTTGGGTCACGCCGGCTCCGGAGCTCTCGGAGCGGTCCGGGTTGTCGTTCTGGTCCGACTGCGGGCACGTGAGCCCCTCGTCGTACTCCTCCGGCGGCGCCTGGCACACGTCGAGTTGGAGGTAGTCGCCCGGCATGCTCTCGGGGAACATCTCCGCGAACGTCGCCAGCGTCTGGAGGGTCCTGCGGACGTTGTCGCTGTTCGCGACGGCGGTTTCGAGCACGGGCCGCAGATCGTTGAACTGGGAATCGAGATCCTGCTCGGTCGAGTCGAGCAGACGGACGCTGACGTTGGTGAAGTCCTCGAGCGCCACCAGCAGGTCTTCGAGGCCCTCGCGCTGGCGATTGAGGACCCCGGACGAATCCGCGAACGAGGCCAGGAACCGCTCGAGCACGCTGGAGTCGCCGAGGAGGGTTTGCGCGACCGAGTCGAGCGAGTCGACCGACGCGGCGATCTGGTCCTTGCGGCCGGCCAGCACGTCGGTGAAGCGATGGAGACGCGACAGCACCTCGCGCAGGTCTCCGGCGTTGTCGCGCAGGATGTTCGCCTGTGCCGCCGTGAACCGGTTTATCTGCTCGAGGTTCCCCGTCCCCAGGATCCCGGCCAGCTTCGCGAAGACCTCCTCGAGCTCGGTGGCCTTGCTCGTCTGGTCGGTGTCGAGGATGTCTCCATCTCCGAGGAAGGGCGGGCCCTCGCTCTGTGCCTGGATGTCGACGAACTTCTCGCCGAGCAGCGACGTGGTCCGCACGACGAGCTCGGCGTCCGCAGGTACCTGCTCATCTTCGTCGATGCACATCTCGACCTGCGCGTTCCACCCCTTCAGCTCGATCTTCTGGATCGTGCCCACCTGGACGTCTGACGACTGCACGTTCGCGTTCTCGACGAGGTCCCCGACCTCTTCGAAGACGCCGATGATCTGGGTGCCCTCGCAGTCGGACGCGAAGCCGAGGACCGCACATGCGGACGTCGACAACATCAGGGCGAGGGCGAGTGCGAGGCGACGGATCATGTCGACACCCCGACGTAGCTAAGGAAACCGCCGAACCACGAACCCAGCTGCTCCCACGACGAGGGCGACTGTTCGTCGGGAACTGGCGTCGACGCGGCGTTGCCGGACAGGTCGTCGAGGCCGTCGAGCGGCAGGTCGAGCTCGGGCAGCGTGCCGATCTCCTCGAGTCGTTCCAGGAGGTCGGGGTCGTCGGCGATCTCCTTGCCGAGCTTCTTGCACTCGCGCTTCAGCTTTCGAAGCTGCTTCTCGAGTGGCTTGACCACCTCGGCGGTGATGTCTGCGGGAAGTCCGACGGTCTCGACGCGTCGCAGCTGGCGCTTGACCTTGCGGACGCCCTCATCGCAGTCGAGCATGCCCAGCACGGGGTCCTCGGCCGCGGTCGGTAGAGGGGTGTCTTCTCGCTTCGGCTCGGGTTCTCCCGTTTGCTGCCGGCAGATCTCCCGCAGCGCGTCCTTGACCGGCCCGGGCGGCAGCGCCTCGAACAGCTCGCACTCGAGCTTCCCGTGCAGGTTGTCGCGCACGTCGATGTCGTCCGATTCCGGGTTGTAGGCGGCCTGGAACCCCTTGCCGACGACCGGCAGCCACGACAGCGATTCCTCCACCGACTTTCGCTGCTCGAGCACGGCGCTGGTGATCTCGGCCGCCAGCCCGAGGTCGTTGCCGAGCCGGTCGCCGTGCTCCTCGACGAGGCTGCCGACCTCACCCGTCAGGTCTGCCAGGTTCACCAGCGTTCCCTCGAGGTCGTTGCGGCTCTCCGCCAATGCCGCCATCACCAATGCGAAGTTGCGGTTCAGGCTTCCGAACGAGTTGGCGCGCGTTGCGAGTTGACCGAAGAGATCGTCGAGGTTTACCAGCAGGCCGGAGATGTCGTCCTGCGCGTCGGCGAGCGTCGATGTCAGCTGAGATCCGGTGATGAGCGTTCCCTTGAGGTCCTCTTCACGGTCCTTCAAGGTCTGGTCGAGCTGCACGATCAGGGAGCCGAGGGCTCCCGGCTCGCCGGGCTTCCCGGGCTCGATCGCGTCGAGAAGCTTCTTCAGTTGCTTGAAGACGTCGTCGAGCTCGGACGGGATGTAGGTGTTCTCGACCGGGATCTCAGCGCCGTCTTCGAGCGCCGGCCCGTCCTCGTACACGGGGGCCAGCTGCACGTATCTGTCCGAGATCACCGAGATCGGAACGATCTGAGCGATGGCGTCGGCGGGAACCTTGTACTGGGAGTCGATGTTCATCACGACCCTTACCTGGCTGCCGATCGGCTCGACCGACTCGACCTTGCCGACGGGCACGCCGAGGATGTCCACGTCGGAGTTCGGGAAGAGCCCGATGGCCTTCGTGAAGTACGCGGTCACCTGGTACTGGTCGTCGTCGCCCGAGACCGCGTTCAGGCCGAGATAACCGGCGCCCAGGAACAGGAGCGCGCCGACGGCCATGGACAGCGGCTTGATGAAGCGCGAGAGGTCGTTCATTCCTCCTCCCCGCAGCCCTCGGCGAAGATCGTGGCGCAGTTGAAGATGTCGGCCCATCGGCCCTGGGTGAAGATCGAGCCGAAGTATCGGGACGACGGCCCCGAGTACTCCAGCGCGAAGTTGATGTGCTCGACGTTGCGCTCCAAGACGACCAGCGCGCTGTGCAGGTCGGTCAGGATCCCGTCCAGGTTGGTGCGGTTCTCCCGCAGGACCTGGGTCACCGTCCCTGCCATCTGCTTCGTCACGGCCAGCAGCGACTGCAGGTTCTCGCGCTTGCGTGCCAGGGAGCCGAGGACGTCGTTGGACGCATCGATCAGCCGTACCAGCTCGTCGCCCTCGTCCGAAAGCAGGGCGGTGAGCTCCTCGGACCCGCTCAACAGCGAGCGCAGCTCGTCGTCCTTCTCGACGAGCCCTGTGCCGAGCTCGTTAAGGCCTTCAAGAGCCACGCCCACCTCGTCCTGGGCGACGCGCGTCAGCTCGGTCAGCTCGCGCAGCATGTCGTTGAGGGCCGGACCGTCGAGGTCCTCGAGAACGTCGGTGCCCTGATTGGACGCCTGGTAGATCTCGTATGGCACCGACGTGCGCTCGATCGGGATCAGGTCGCCGTCTTCGAGGTAAGGCTCGCCGCCCTTCGCCTCGAGATCGATGAACTTGGTGCCCAGGAGCGTGGCGAGCTTGATCTCTGCGAACGCATCCGCGGGGATCTCGGTGCCGTTGTCGATCTCCATCGTGATCAGGACGTGGTCGTCCTGTAGCCGGATGTCGGAGACGGTTCCGACCTTGATGCCGGCCACGCGGACCTGGTTCTCGGTGGAGACGCCGGCCGCGTCCTTGAACTCGGCCTTCACCTCATAGGCCTGCTTGAGCGCGGGGATGCGATCGATGAAGAACGAGAATGTCGTGGCTGCCGCTATCGCGAGCATCGAGATGATCCCAACGATGGCGGGGGAGCGCTCGCGGAAGTTCTTGACGCTCATCGCGAGCACTCCAGGTTGTTCGGGATCGGCTGTCCGGTGAAGGCCCCGACCTCGGGACAGAGGTTGACGACGTAGAGCGTGTACCACTTGCCGTAGCTGTGGGCCCGTGCGGTGGACAGAAGGACTTCCTTCAGGTGCTGGGCGATGCGATCCAGCGGGCCGAGATTGTCGTTGACGATGTCCAGGAGGGTCGCGAGGTCGGTGAGCTCGCGCTCCAGGTTGATCCGGTTGCGTTCGATCAGGCTTCCGAATCGGCTCGACGCGTTGGTCAGGTCGTCGATCGTTCGCTCGAGCTGGGGTGTCAGGTCGGCCAGCGACTCCATGAACTGCGTGAACTCCGACAGGCTGGTCTGGATGTTGCTCTTCTGACCGTTCAGGACCTTAGTGACCTCGTCCAGGTCCTCCACGAGACGTGCCAGCCGTTGGTCCCGGTCCGCGAGGGTCTTCGTCAGCTCCCCGACGTTGCCGAGGATCCCCGCGAGGTCACCCTCGCGCCCCTCGAACACCTCGAGCACCGCGCGTGCGACCGTGTTGATGTCTTCGGGATTCGTCGACTGGATCAAGGGACGGAGATTGTTGAAGACGACCGAGAGATCCAAGGCCGGGCGCGTGTTCTGTAGTGGGATCTCCCCTCCGTCGCCTAGCTGTTCGCCGGCCGGGACCTCGGGCTCGACGATGTTGATCACGCGCTGGCCCAGCAGGTTCAGGAACTTGATGTCGGCGATGGCGTTCTCGGGCAATTCGATCTCACCCTGGATCTCCATATGGACGTGGGCCTCGCCCTCGCGCACCTCGAAGTCGACTACTTTCCCGATCACGACGCCGGCGATCTTCACCGGGTCGCCGTTCAGGACTCCGGTGGCGTCGGTGAACACGGCCTTGATCCGGTAGCTGTCGTCGAACGGCGACAGCTTCCCGATGACGGACGCCAGCCAGAACGTCACGATGATCGTGAACACGGTGAAGACGCCGAGCTTGAGACCGATCGACCTCATCGCCTTGCCCCCGTCGGCGCGAATAGAACGCCCTCGAGCCCTGAGGTGTCGCCTGTGCGAGTGCCCGGCTTCGGGCCCTCCCCGGGTCCGTACGCACCCTGGCTATGGGCGATGACGTTGTGGACGCGCCAGCAGCGACCCGGCACCGCATCGCCTGCGCTCTTCCCCGGCTCGTCGGTCGCCTGGCGGAAGCGGCATTGATGGTTGAGGTTCCTGATCCAGGCCGAGTTGAACTTCGGGAGCACGTCGAGCAGGCGATCCAAGTCGCTGGTTCGCGCCGCCAGGACCCCGACCACAGTCGCGCCCCTGTCGACGATGCGGGTCAGGTCCACGAAGTGCGAGTCGAACAAGGTCGAGAGCTCTCCCAGCAGGCGGGGAGCCTTGGCGAAGTTCTCCTCGATCAAGGCCTCGTTCGCGACCGTGAACCGGTTCAGGTCGTCGAGGTTGTCGAGCGCATCGAGGAGGTCGTCGTCAACGTCGGCTAGAACGGCGGACGAATCGGCAAGCTGCTGAATGCCGGCCTCTAGGTTGTCCTCGTTGTCGTTGAAGGGCCGTAAAGCCTCGATACCGGCATCGATCCCGCGGATCGCGGCCTCCTCGTGACCGACGAAGCCCGAGGCGAGCGCTTCGAGGGCACCGGCAAGGTGTTCGGGGTCGATGGCGTCGAGCAACGGAAGAGCGACGTTAAGGATCGTCTCGACCTCGAGCGGATCGAGGGTGCGGTCCTTGGGGATCGTGTCGCCGGAGGCGATGCGTGCCTCGGCGGGGTCGCCGGGGAACAGCAGCTCGACCCACTTCTCGCCGAACACCGTCTTGGCCCGGACCTCGGCCCCCACGTTCTCGGGGATCTGGTCGACCTGGCCGGGCGTGAGGTCGAGGGTGACTTCGCAATCGCCTTCCAGAAGCCGGATGTCGGCGATCTTGCCGACCAGCACGCCGCGCAGCTTGACGTCGCCGCCGACCCGGAGGCCCTGTCCGCAGTTCTCGAACACCGCGGTCGTCGCGACGACGTCGCCCTTGATCGTCCCGGTCAGCACCAACCCGGTCAGCGCGACCATCCCCACTCCCAACGCGAGAGCGAGGATGCCGACCAATACGTGCCGCAGCCTTGTGATCCCTACACCTCCCCCGAGAGCGGTCGTCGATGACCGTCCCGACTAGCTAGCCGGCGATGCGGACGGTGTCCGTGACCCCCCACATGAATGCCGACATCATCAGGTTCAACAGGTTCACCACGACGATGGACGCGCGGATCGCCTTGCCCACGGCGATGCCCACTCCGGCCGGCCCTCCCGTTGCGGTGAACCCGTAATAGCAATGGATCAGAGCGACGGCCGTTGCGAACACCACCGCTTTGATCAAGGAATAGAAGACGTCCGTCGCCGGCAGGAACAACGAGAAATAGTGCGCGTAGGTTCCGCCCGACAGACCCAGAAGCTTCGTCACCACCAACTCGGTTGCGATGTAGGACGCGAACAGCGAGATCAGATAGAGAGGCGTGATGGCCACCAGCGCCGCGATGATCCGGGTCGAGATCAGGTAGGGGACGGGCCGGACGGCCATCGTCTCCAGGGCGTCGATCTCCTCGTTCACCCTCATGGCCCCCAACTCCGCGGTGAAACCGGCGCCGACCTGCGCGGCCAGCGTCACGCCGGCGATCAAGGGTGTGATCTCTCTGGTGTTGGCGAAGGCCGAGACGAACCCGGTAAACGCCTCGGCACCGATGAGCTGCAGACCCTTGAATCCCTCGAGACCGACCTGGGTCCCCGTGAAGAAGGCCATGAAGAAGATGACTCCGGCGGTGCCGGCGCCGACGATGAGCGCTCCGGCGCCCAGCGTGATCTCGGAGATCAATCTGGCGACCTCGCCACCGTGACGCACCGCGGGGACAACGTCGACCAGCGATTTCGCCATGAAGGTCAGTTGCTCGCCGATGTTCGCGAGGCCGTCCACCCCGCGCGTGACGATCCGTCCGGGAGCGCCGAAGTTTCGCCGGAGGGCTGCCTGTGCCATCGACTATCCGAACTTCTGGGGGACGATGGCGAAGTACAGGGCCGTGAGGATGAAGTTGACGAAGAAGATGAGCATGAACGTCACGACGACGGCTCGGTTGACCGCGTCGCCGACCCCTTTCGGACCACCTTTGGCGTAAAAGCCGAAGTAGCACGCCACCATGGCGGCGATCAGGCCGAATACGCCGGCCTTCATGATCGCGACGAAGAGGTCGGCCGTTTGGGCGAGTAACGAGAACGAGGCGAGATACGCGCCGGGCGTGCCTCCTTGGATCACGACGTTGAAGAAGTAACCGCCGGCGATCCCGGCGACCGATACGAAGCCGTCGAGAAGCATGGCGACGAAGACCGCGGCCCAGATGCGCGGAACCACGAGCGTCTTGATCGGGTTGACCGCGAGAACCTCCATGGCCGAGATCTCGTCCCGGATCTTCCGGCTGCCGATGTCGGCACACATCGCGGAGCCTCCGGCACCCGAGATGAGCAGGGCGGCGACGATCGGCGCCGCTTCACGTACCACCGCAAGGACCATGGCGGCGCCGGTCTGCGACTCGGCCCCGAGCTGGCGGGCCACGTTGCCGACCTGCAGCGCGATCGTCGCCCCGAATGCGATCGAGACGAGGACGGCGGGGAACATCGACACGCTGGCGATGAACCAGGACTGCCGGATGAAGTCGCGCCACGGTACGGGGCGCTTGGGCATGAGCCGGAACGCCTCGAGCGTGATGGCGAACATGTTGCCGGTTTCGACGACGAGCGTCCGACCCGCGTTGAGCATCAGGCGATTACCGCAATCACAGTGTCTTCCTCCGAGGCTGGGTTTCCAACTGCTCGTCGCCGGTCGCGCCGGCGTCGCGCTCCATCTCCTCGGTCTCCTCGGCCGTCATCCCCCGGCTGCTCTGGGCGCTCTCGGAGGGACTCTTGGTTGCGTCCGCGGTCTTCGTAGAGTCCTTCTCCTCGGACATCCCGATGGGACCCTCGGTGTCGCCGGCAAGGAACTGCCGGACGACCGGGATGTCGGAGGTGAACATCTCCCGGGCGGGCCCGAACTTCACGAGGTTGCGGCGGTAGAGCATCCCGATGAAGTCGGCCACCTGCTTCGCCGTCGCGATGTCGTGTGTCACCACGATGAACGTCGCGCCGAGCTGTTTGTTCAGGTCCATCGTCAAGACGTTGAGGAAGGCCGTTCGGACGGGATCGAGGCCCGAGTCGGGCTCGTCGAAGAGGACGATCTCGGGATCGAGCACGAGGGCGCGCGCCAGGCCGGCACGCTTCTTCATCCCTCCCGAGATCTCACCCGGCAGCTTCTTCTCGGCGCCGGTCAGGCCCACCATGTGGAGCTTCTCCTCGACGATGGACTTGACCTCGCTCTCGCGCTTCTTCGTGTGCTGGCGCAGCGGGAATGCGACGTTGTCGTAGATGTTCATCGAACCGAACAGGGCCCCGTCCTGGAAGAGAACGCCGAACTTGCGGCGCACCTCGTAGAGCTCCTTCTCGTTCAGCGCGGGGACGTTCTTGTCGCCGATCCAGATCTCGCCGCGGTCGGGCTTGAGCAATCCGACGAGGTGTTTGAGGAAGACGCTCTTTCCGGTCCCCGAGGGACCCAGCATCAGCGTGATCTTTCCTTGGGGGATGTCGCAGGTGATGTCTTCGAGCACGGTTTGAGGACCGAAGGACTTGGTCAGCCCTTTGATACTGATCTCTACTTCAGGCATCCATCCCCCACCTAAGAGTCAGTCGATAAGCCCGATATCTTCCAGGCCCTATTCCTGGAAACAGTACCCCCACAGGCGGAAAGCCGTGGAGGGGACGCCGCGCGCTCCATCCGTGCCGGCC
This sequence comes from Actinomycetota bacterium, assembly GCA_035249925.1. Lineage (GTDB taxonomy): Bacteria > Actinomycetota > CADDZG01 > CADDZG01 > WHSQ01 > MB1-2. The sequence continues at coordinate 55,040 of DATFFR010000036.1, read as the reverse complement.
CCAGCTATAGTCACCGCCCCATGGACTTCCGCGACACTCCCGAAGAGGCCGCTTTCCGCTCGGAGCTCCGAGGCTGGTTCGAGTCCAACATGCCCGAGGGGTGGCGCGATCGTGGCCCCGCTCCGGGACGCACCGAGGAAGAGGTCTCGCGGGAGTGGTCCAAGAAGCTCTACGACGCGGGGTACGCGGGTCTCACCTGGCCCAAGGAGTTCGGCGGCAGGGGGGCTCCCTACACCCACCAGGCGATCTTCCTCGAGGAGAGCGCCCGGGCCGAGACGCCCGACCACATCGGCGTGATCGGTCTCGGGATGGCGGGCCCCACCATCATCGCCCACGGCACCGACGAGCAGAAGACCGAGCATCTCGGCAAGATCCTGTCCGGTGAGGAGGTGTGGTGCCAGGGCTTCTCCGAGCCGGGCTCGGGATCCGACCTTGCCTCGCTGCGGACGAAGGCGGAGGTGGACGGCGACGATTACGTCGTCAACGGTCAGAAGGTGTGGTCGAGCTTCGCTCACATCGCGGACTACTGCATCCTTCTAGTCCGCACCGACGCGCAGGCGGCCAAGCACGCCGGCATCACCTATCTATTGGTGGACATGCATTCGCCGGGCGTCGAGGTCCGGCCCTTGCGACAGATCACCGGCGACCCCGAGTTCAACGAGATCTTCTTCTCCGACGTCCGGGTGCCTCGCAAGAACATCCTCGGCAACGAGAACGAGGGCTGGAAGGTGGCCATGACCACCTTGCTGCACGAGCGCGGCACCCTTGGATTCGCACTGACCGCACGCCTCGAGGTTCTGATGCGCAAGCTGCTCGTCCTGGCGAAGGAAACCAAGAGCAACGGGTCGGTTGCCGCGGACGACCCGCTGTTGCGCGACCGGCTCGCTCGTCAGTGGGTCGAGCTCCAGGCGCTGAAGTTCACGAACTACCGGGCTCTAACGTCACTCGTGAAGACCGGCATCCCCGGGCCCGAGGGCTCGATCGCGAAGCTCCACTGGTCCGAGTCGAACCAACGGCTGACCAAGTTGGCCCTCGAGATCCTCGGCCCCAGCTCGCAGCTCGACGGCGACGGGGGCGTGTGGGAGGGCTTCTGGCAGTACCAGCAGCTGCGGAGTCGCGGCAACACGATCGAGGCGGGAACGTCCGAGGTGTTGCGCAACATCATCTCCGAGCGCGTGCTCGGACTCCCCAGGTCGAGATAGCAGAAGGAAAGACAGATGGATTTCGCATTCTCCGAAGAGCAGCAGATGCTGCGGGACTCCGCCCGGAGCTTCCTCGAATCCAAGTTCGACGCGGATCGGGTCGCCGAGCTGGCGCAGTCGGACGAGGGCTGGGACGCCTCGTCGTGGACCGAGATCGCGGAGCTCGGCTGGGTTGGGCTGTCGGTTCCCGAGGACCAGGGCGGCGCGGGGTTCGGCTTCATCGAGGAAGCCGTGTTGTTCGAGGAGCTCGGCCGCGCGCTCTATCCCGGGCCCTATTTCTCGACGGTCGCTCTGGCTCTACCCGCGCTGAACGGAACCGACGTGCTCGCGGACGTGCTTACGGGCAAGGCGCGCGCGACGTTCGCGTGGGCCGAACCGTCCGGCCCTCATCGATTGAGCGATCTCGAGAACCTGTCGACCAAGGCCTCGGGCTCCAACGGCAGCTGGACGCTGTCCGGAGAGAAGGCGTTCGTTCCGGACGCCGCGATAGCCGACGTCGCCGTCGTCGCGGCCGCAGCTCCCGAGGGGACCGGTCTCTTCGCGGCGAAGCTCTCGGACGCAGAGGTGCGACCGGCGTCGACGATGGACACGACCAGACGTCTGGGATCGATCTCGTTCAACGAGACCCCGGCGACGCTCGCGGTTGCCCCGGACCGGGCCTCCGAAATCCTCGAGAAGGTTCGGCTGCGGTCGCTGGCGGCCGCCGCCCTCGAAGCGGTCGGTGTCGCGCAGACCGCTCTCGACCTGGCGCAGGACTACGTGAAGGAGCGTAAGCAGTTCGACAAGCCGATCGGCGCATATCAGGCCGTGTCGCATCAAGTAGCCGATACCTACATGGAGACGGAGCTGGCTCGTTCCCTGGCCTACTGGGCTGCGTGGTGCGTGGCCGAGTCGGACGAGCAGGCAGCGGTCGCCGTGGCCGCCGCGAAGTCTGCCGCCGGAGAGGCCGCGGTGCACGCCTGCGAGCGATCGATCCAGGTACACGGAGGCATCGGGTTCACGTGGGAGCACATCCTTCACCGCTACTACAAGCGGGCGCAGTGGCTGGCCGCCTTCGAGGGATTCGACCGGGAACATCGCAAGGCCGTCGCCGCCACCATCCTCGACTGAATCGGGCCAGGGCATCGAACCCCGAACCGCAGGGAATCCGCCAACCTCACCGGCTTCGGACCTATCCTTTTGAGTCGATGAGCCGGCCGATCAACGGATCGATCCGACGCGGATGACGAGTTCCGTTCGACGTTCGATCGAGCGACTTCCCGAGCGCTTCCGCGGCTCCGAGATCGCAGCTCGTTATCGATTGAACGTCGACGACGATGCGTGCGAGGTCGTGGTCACCCCCAAGAGCTGTCACATCGAGGGGCCGTGGGGGGAGCCGGACGCCGAGATCACTACCGACGCCGAGACCTGGCGCGCGATGCAGAGCGGCCGGCTCTCGGGGATCGAGGCGTTCGCCGATCGCCGGCTGGTCATCAGGGGGAGCATCGAGAAATCGCTCCACTTCGAGCCGTCGTTCGAACGGCCGAAGCGGGGCGGGATCCGCTATTCGTTGGAGCGGATCCGCAGCGGCCGCGGGCACGTCTCCGCGCTGGTTGCCGGCGACCGTCGGATGAAGCCTCTGGTTCTGATCCACGGCCTCGGAGCCACCAAGGCTTCGTGGCTGACGGTGGTTCCGCAGCTTTCCCGGCACCATCGCGTGATCGCGCTCGACCTGCCCGGCTTCGGAGCATCCTCCAAACCGAACGGCAGCTATTGCGCCGCGTGGTTCGCCGACCGCGTCTTCGAAGTCCTCGACCGGATGGGGATCCAAAGTTCGTTGGTAGCCGGGAACTCCATGGGGGGCCGCGTCGCGATGGAGATGGCGATGCAGCGACCCGAGAGGCTCGATGGGATCGCCTGCCTGTGTCCTGCGGCTGCCTTCTCGCACCGTCCGGCCATCCAGCTCGTCAGACTCGTGCGGCCCGAGCTCGGCGTGCTCGCGGGGCGCCTCCCTCGCGCCCAGGTGATGTCGGGCCTCAAGCAGCTGTTCGCCCGTCCGGAGCGGCTGCACGACACCTGGTACGAGGCCGCGGTCGACGACTTCCTGACGGTCTGGAGGAGCCCCCGGGCTCGCATCGCGTTCGCGCGCAGCCTGCGCAACATCTACCTCGACGAGCCGCTGGGCGATTCCGGGTTCTGGCAGCGGCTGGCGCGCGTCGAGACCCCAGCGCTGTTCGTGTACGGGAAACACGATGCGCTGATCACGCACCATTTCGCGCACAAGATGCGCCGGACGCTTCCGCACGCGCACGTGAAGGTGTGGAACGACTGCGGCCACGTCCCCCAGATCGAGTTCCCTCAGCGGACGGTGAAGACGATGATCGACTTCTTCGCCGCGCACACATCGGGCCGCGTCCCGAGGACGGCCACCGGTTCCTAGACCGGCAGCCGTCCCCTGGCGGATGCGCTAACAGCTCGAGGTGCGATCCCTCCCGGCTCCTCCGGCGCAGCTGTCCTGACCGGCGCCGCCGAGCAGCGTGTCCCGGCCCAGACCGCCCTCCAGCCGGTCGTTGCCGGCATTGCCGCTGATCGTGTCGTTGCCGGCGCGGCCGCGGAGCAGGTCGTTGCCGCCGCCGCCTTTGATGGAGTCGGCGTCTCCACCGCCGGAGATCGTGTCGACGTCTCCGCCGCCGGCGAGGCGGTCCAGTCCGGCGGCCCCCAAGACCGTGTCGTTGCCTGCGCCACCGAGCACGTTGTCGTTACCGCCGAGACCGCGTACGACGTCGTCACCGCCCCGGGCGCAGATGACGTCGTTGCCCGTCGTCCCGACGATCGTGTCGTCACCGTCGGTGCCGATGAAGGCACCCGCGACCTGGCAGGCGGCCGGGATGGGGGACCCGGTCGTCGGAAGCGTCCACGCGATCGCGACGTCGTCGGCGCAGATGCCGGCGGGAGCTCCCGACGGATCGCCCGCGGCCCGATCGCACGGGTCGACCTCGGTCGGCTCGGCCCCCAGCACGTCGGCCTCGATCGTTCCGGTCAGCGTCTGCGTTCCGACCTGGAACGAGGTCGCCACCCCGGTCACCTGACCGTTCCCGTCGGTGACCACACGCGGCTCACCGGGCACCTGACCTACACCCGCCGACGAGAAGACGACGGGTTGTCCGGCCAGGGCTGCGCCGAAACGGTCTTTCACGGTGCAGGTGACGGTCACGTTGGCGCCCAACTCGGCAGTCGTGCTCTCGGGTTCACAGTCGATGGTTCTGGCCTCCGGCACGACCCACGTCTTGGTGGCCGTGCCCTTGATCTCCACGGCGTCGGGATCGTCGTTGTCGGTGGTGTCGTTCCAAGCCGTGAGCGTGACGGTGCCCGCGCCTACGGCCGTTCCGACCGGCTCGACGAAGAGCCCGATCGTTACCTGGCCGTTCGTATCGGTGCGGGCGGACGTCTCTCCACCGGCCGTCCCCGGATTGTCCGGGCTCTCCCTCAGGTCGCCACGGTTCTCGTCGACGCCGGACGGGTTGGGCCCGGAGCCGGCCGGCGGTGTGCAGAACGAGACCTTGGGCTCGTCGCCGGAGGTGCCGTTCGTGGCGGTCGAATGCACCTGCTCGACGTCGAGTGTGATGTTCGGGGTCCCGGTGTTCGACCCCGTCAGGAGCGTCAAAGTGAAGGGGTTGCAGGTGCCGATCGACGCGCTGTCGTTCGCCGGTGTGATCGTCAGCGTCGGCGGTTGCCAGGTCTTCGTTACCGAATCGGTGGAGTCGGTGCCGAAGGTGTCGGTTCCCGCGACCGGGGAGTCCTCCGACTCGGCGACCGCCTCGACGTCACAATCTCCACCGTCGTCGGCGACGCTCGTCGTCGGAGTGTAGGCATCGTCGTTCTCGGGATCTATCCAGCCGCAGATCGTGTCCACATTGCCGGGCGGAGCCGGGTTCGTGACGGCATCGGTATAGGTGAGGGTGCACGTCCCGCCCGTGCCGGTCACGCATTCGCGATCGGCGCGAGTGGTGTCGAGGTTCGCGTTCGGTCCCGAGACGATCTCGGCATCGACGTTCACTCCGGACACCGGGTTGCCCGCAGCGTCGCGCACCGTGGCGGTCACGGTGTGGAGAGTCTGCGGAGGATTGGAGTCGGTCTCGGGGGACAGATCCAGGAAAGAGGCCTCGGGGGCCGTCCAGGTCTTGGTCACGGTGTCGTCGACCGTGTCGTCGTCGGCGACCCAACCGGTGATGGAGTCGGACCCGGTTCCGGCCGTCCTCGTGTAGCTCACACTGCACGAGTTCTGATTCGTGGCGATCGTGCAGCCCATGTCGGGCTGGAGCGGCGTGTCCTGCCGGTCGATCGATGTGGGCGAGTAGGCCGCGGCGGTGTCGGCCGAGACGACCTCGAACAGGACGTCCACCGCACCCCCCGACCTCGTTGTGCAGTCGGCCGTGGAGGTCGTGTCGGGATCCGTTCCCTCGGGCCGCAGCGAAGCCGTGGCCGTATGGGTCTGGCCGACCTGGTTGGTGTCCGTCTCCGGCGTCACGTCCAGGACGCACGTGCCGTGCTCGGCGCGCGCATGACTCGCCGGGAACAGGGCGGCCACGACCATCCCCGCGACGAACAGAGCTCGCGCTCTGGCAGACCTCGAAACGTTCACCTTTGAACCCCCTCCACCCGGCCGGTACAACCTCGGTCTGATATCGCCACACGGCATGACGTGGCGTCAATGGGGTTGGACGGCCGGCCTCCTCGGTTTTGTTCCTCTGTGGCCCCGCGCTTTGTTTCAGAAGCGCGCAGGCGTGCCCGGAAAAGCATCAAAGCGGGTGAAGGCGGGCCTAGAGGCCGAGCTGCTTGGAGATCACGCGGAGGTGGATCTCCTGGGTGCCCTCGACGATCGCGAAGTAGCGAGCATCCCGGTAGTACCGCTCGATCGGGTATTCGCGCATGTAGCCGTAGCCCCCGAACACCCGGATGGCTCGGTCGGTGACGTCCAGGGCCGCCTCGCCGGCCAGGAACTTGGCGACCGAGGTCTCGATGACCGGGTTCTCACCGTCATCGAAGGCGACCGCCGCGCGATAGACCGCCAGGCGGGCCGCCTCGATCTGCGCGTGGGAGCGAGCCAGGGGGAACGAGACGCCCTGGTAGCTGCCGATCGCGTTCCCGAACGCGCTGCGGTCCTTCGCGTAGGCGACGGCGTCGTCCAGCGCGGCCCGGGCGACCCCGAGAGCGCCACCGGACACGACCACCCGGCCGATGTTGAGGGTGGTCATCACTTTCTTGAAGGCGCCCCGTTCGCCGCCGAGGCAGGCGTCCTCCGGCACGAGGACGTCCTGCAGCACTACCTCGGCGATCTCCGACGAGAGGTTGCCCATCTTCTTGATGCGGTTGATCCCCACGCCTTCCGTCGCCGTCTCGATCACGAACAGGGCCATCCCGTCGATCCCGGCCCCCGGATCCGTGTACGCCACGATGATCATGTAGTCCGCGATCGGCGCGTTGGTGATGAAGGTCTTGGTCCCGTTGAGGACCCAGCCGCCGTCCCCCTTCACGGCCTTCGTCTGGATGCCGCGTACATCGGAGCCGGCGTTGGGCTCCGTCAGCCCGAACGCGCTGATCTTCTCGCCCTTCAGCACCGGGACCAGATACGTCTTCTTCTGCTCCTCGGTTCCGAACGCATGGATCGGATAGGTGCCGAGGTGGGACGAGACGGAGAGCGCAGCCGCCAAGCCGGAGCAGACGTAACCCATCTCCTCGCGGAGGATGACCTCCGCGAGACAGCTCGCCCCCGAACCTCCGAGCTCCTCGGGATAGCGGATACCGAGGAAGCCCGCCGCCCCCGCCGCCCTGAACAGATCGAGCGGCGTGCGTTCCGTGCGCTCGGCCTCCTCGACGCGAGGAGCCAGCTCCCGCCGGGCGAAATCTCGGGCCGCCGCCTGGAACTCGCGCAGCTCGTCGGAAAGCTTGAGGTCCATGCCGGGCAGATTAGTGGGTTCGGGGGCCGGAACCCCGGCCTTACGCTTGACCTGATGGAACGAGAGCTGTGGTTCGCCGACAGGTCGGAGCGCGGGAAGCTGCGCCTGGTCGGGGAGCAGCGAGCCTGGTTCCTGGATCAGATCCTGACCCAGTCCTTCGAGGACATGGCCCCCGGCGACTCCCGCGATTCCGCCTTCCTCACCGCCCACGGACGGATGAAGGCCTACATGGAGATCGTGGCCACCGAGGACGCGCTGCTCATGCACTTCGAGCCCGAGCTGCGACAGAGCCTGCCCGAGGAGCTGGGCCGCTACGTGTTCGCGACCCGAGTCGACATCCAGGATGTGACCGACGACTTCGGTCTGGTGCTGGTGGTGGGGCCCGGATGGCGGGACGCGATCGCGAGCGCCGCCCCGGACGCGGTCGTTCATCCGACGGTTTCGATCGGCCCCGACGGGGGATACGCCTGGGTCCCGCGCTCTGCCGTGGAGGCCGCGGCGGAGGGCCTAGAGAGCGTCGGCGCGCGCCGTGCCTCCGAGCAGGAGCTGGAAGAGATGCGGATCGCCCATGGGATCCCTCGTTGGGGCCGTGAGATGGACGACAAGACGTTCCCGCAGGAGGCAGGCATAGACGCCCACGCGGTCCGCTTCGACAAGGGTTGTTACCTCGGTCAGGAGGCGATGGCGAAGATCCACTTCCGCGGCAAGGTCAACCGTCGGCTGGCGCGCCTTACGGCTCCCGGCCCCCTTGCCCAGGGCGCGGAGCTGAAGGTGGACGACGTCAAGGTCGGCAGCGTGACCAGCGCCGCCGGACCGAACGCGCTGGCGCTCGTCCGCTACACCGTAGCGATGGGCGACGAGGTCGACGCGGGTGGGATTACCGCAACCGTGGCTTCGTGACCCGCAGCGCGCCATGACCCATCACTACGAAGGCGACGATCTGATCGTCCGCAAGCTCCGGGTCGGGACGATGGAGAACAACGTCTACGTCCTCGAATGCCCCGAGACGCACGAAGCATTGCTGGTCGACGGCTGCTTCGAAGCCGATCGCATCGTGGAGGGTTGTGCGGGCGCCGAGATCGTCGCGATCGTGCAAACGCACGGTCACATGGATCACGTCCAGGCGTTGGCGGAGGTGAAGGACAAGCTCGGGGTGCCCGTCCACGCGCATCCCGCCGAGGACTATCCCGTCCCTATCGACCGCGAGCTGGCCGACGGCGACGTGATCGCATTCGGGCAACGCACCGTGACCGTGCTGCATACGCCGGGTCACACGCCGGGCGGCGTCTGTCTGTACGCGCCCGGCCATCTCGTCTCCGGCGACACCCTCTTTCCGGGCGGCCCCGGCAACACGTGGGGCGACGCAGACGCCTTCGCCCAGATCATCGACTCGGTGGAATCCAAGTTATTCGTGCTCCCCGACGACACCGTGGTCTATCCGGGCCACGGGGACGACACGAAGATCGGAACCGAGAAGCCGCACCTCCAGGAATGGAAGGGCCGGGGCTGGTAAGGCCTGGTAGGGGTGACGAGCAGCGCAAGGTAACGTTCCCGCATGCTTGAGAGCGGCGCGGGCGACGCCCTCACGCGCCTACCGCAGCGGTTGGGCAATCTGGTCGAGCTCCTGACGACCCTCGATACGCGCGTCCTGAGCGCGCTGGACGCGCTCGAGAACATGCAGCGCTCCGTCGCGGCGTTCGATCCCGTGGGCAAGCAGGCCGACGTCATGATGGCCGACGCACAGCGGCGCATCGAGGCCTTCGATCGGCGGCTAAACAAGGATCTCGACGAGATCAAGGAGCTCGTCATGGCGAAGTTGGGGGACCTCGATCTCACGGGCCTCGATAGCAGGTTGGACCGGCTGGAGGCTTCGATCCAGAACATCGAGCGAGCCACCGTGAGCCTGGATCGATCCTTCGAGGGCGGTCTCGAGCTGCTGCCGGATTTCATGACGCGGAAGATGAAGGGCGAGGGCAAGAAGAAGGCCCCCGATCCGGGCACCGGGCCGGTGAAGAGATGAGCGAGGAGACGCGGAGCATCCTCGTCGTGGACGACGAGGAGAGCGTGCGGCAGCTGTTGAAGCTGCTCCTCGCGTCCGAACCGATGTTCGAGATCGTGGCCGAGGCTGAAGACGGCGTCGAGGCTCTGTCTCTCGCGATGGAACATCGGCCCGACTACGTGATCCTCGACTACTCCATGCCGCGTATGAACGGAGAGGAAGCGGCCCGTGTGCTCCGAACGATGCAGCCCGAGCTGTGCATCGTGGCGTTCTCGTCCGTCGTGACGGAACGTCCGGAATGGGCCGATGCTCACCTCACCAAGGAGCGCTACAGCGAGCTCCTCCCGCTGCTCAGGCAGCTCGAGGCCCAGGACTGTTCCGTTCCGGAGGAGCCCATCTCCTTCTCCTAAGTACCGGCCGGGCGCAGAATAGAGCCGTGATCCAACCGCCCGAAGAGCCCGGTCAGGTCCGGCTCGATCGCGGCCGCGCCCGCAAAACTGGTGCGGTCGCGACCGCGGTTGCCCTGGCGTTCCTGTGGGTCGCAGCCGGGGCCAGCCGGTCGGTCGTCTTTCCTCCGACATCGCTCGCCGGGGCGCTCGTACGCGAGACACCCGGCGACGTCGCCACGTTCTTCATAGAGCTCCTCGGCCACTGGGCCCTGCGGTTGACCACGGTGGCGGCCCTCGCGGGGGCCGTGCTGGTCGGCGCCGAGGCCCTGGTCCGCACGGCGCGGCGCGATCGACTGCGACCATGGCTGGCAGGAGCGGTGCTGGGGATCGCGTCGGCGGCGGCCGCTGCGGTCGAGCCTTCGACCCGGATGTCGGCGCCGGCGATGGGAGCAGTGCTCGTCGTCGCAGCCGCGCTGTACGCGCTTCTTGCCGGTCATCTCTATGGACGGACGCACGACGATGCGAGGGTCGGCGCGGGCGAGCTCGACCTCGGCCGCCGGCGGGTGCTTCAGCTGGGGAGCGGGGGAGCTCTAGCGCTGGCCGTCGGCGGCGGGGTGGTCGGGTGGTTCCTCCGCAGGATGGGTGGGCCGGATCGCAACGTCCCTATCGGAGAGCCGATCGCGCCGGCGACCCTGCCCCCGCGCGGCTCCTTCCCCGAGGTGGCCGGGCATACGGAGGAGGTGACGTCTGCCGCGGATCACTATGTCGTCGACGTCAATCTCATCCGGCCGACGGTGGAGGTGGACGGTTGGACGCTGACGGTCGATGGCGAGGTCGAGGCCCCGCTGGAGCTCACGTTCGAGGGGATGCAGGCCGACTTCGACCTCGTCGAGGATTACTCCGTTCTCACCTGTATCTCGAACGAGGTCGGCGGGCCACTGGTTGGCCACTCGGCCTGGAGAGGCGTGCGGCTGGCAGACGTGCTCGACCGTGTGACTCCGCGATCGAGCACGGTCGACGTCGTGTTCAGAGCGGCCGACGGCTACACCGATTCGATCCCGCTGGAGGTCGCGCAGGATCCGGCCGTCATCCTCGCGATCGCCCAGAACGGCGAGCCCCTCACCCGCGATCACGGGTTCCCATGCCGCGTCCGGATCCCCGCGATCTACGGGATGAAGAACGTGAAGTGGGTGCAGGCGATCGAGGTCGTCGATGTCGACTACAAGGGCTACTGGATGCGGCGTGGATGGTCCGACCGCGCGGTGGTCAAGACGCAGTCACGTATCGACGTGGTCGGCGGCGACGAGGGCCCTGTTGCAGGCGCCCAGACCTGGATCGCCGGAGTGGCCTGGGCCGGGGACCGCGGCGTGTCGGCGGTGGAGGTGTCGACCGACGGCGGCGGCACCTGGAACGAGGCCGAGCTGAAGGAACCCATCAACGATGAGGTCTCGTGGCGTCTCTGGGCTTATCGGTGGACTCCCGAGCGCGCGGGGGACGTCGTGGTCATGTGCCGCGCCGTCGACGGCACCGGCGAGGTCCAGGACCCGACCGTCACCGCGCCGCACCCTGCCGGGGCCGGGGGCTACCACTCGGTGACGGCGAGCGTTGCGTAGCGCTCTTCGCAAAGGGTTCAGGCGTCGGCGGGCTCGAAGTGGATGACCACCGACGCGACCTCGGATCTGCGCTCGTGGATCCTCTTCTCGATCCGCTCCGAGGCGTCGTGAAGGCGAGCCAGCGGTAGGTCTCCGCGCCCGCGCACGTGCGCGACGACCACCAGGCCCTCGGGGCTCGACGTGACGAGGACCTCGTGGCAATCGAGCACGTCCTCCTCCTCTTGGGCGGCGTCCTCGACTGCGGTCACGAGCTCGGTCTGCACGTCCGTTACATCGCGGCCGACCGTGGTTCGCTTTAGCGGCTCCAGATGACTGTCCACCCGAACCGCCTCGCCGAGCTCGGCCGCGACCGCGGCCTCGACCGCGTCCGACAGGACGTGGGCCTCGCTGAGTGAGGTGTCGTTCGCGACCTTCCCATGCAGAGTGACGTGGAGTCGCCGCCTCCCCCCTTCCTCGAACGCGTGGACGAGCACGTTGTGAACCTCGCGCACACCGTCGACGCGGCTGGCTGCGGCTTGCGCCCTCTCGACGAAGCCCGAGGTCTCCGACACCGGCTCGACGTGCACGACGACGTCGGTGCCGGGTGCCACCGCGCGGATCTCGGCCTCGACCGCTTCCGCGATGTCGTGCGCGCGCTCCAGTGACGCGGTGCGGCCGGCCGCCACGGTGACGTCGGCGAACAGCTGATCGGATGTCCCGCGCACGCGCACGCGCCTCGTTTCGGCCACTCCCGTCGCGCGCCCTGCCGCCTCCTCGATCGCCGCGAGACGCGCCGCCGGAGCCGTGTCCATGAGCACGTCGACCGAGCGCCGGCCCAATCGGTAGGCCGCCACCGCGACGGCGAGAGCGACGATCACACTTCCGAACGCGTCGGCGCTCTCGACGCCGGCCCCGGTCAACCCGAGGCTCACAATGACGACCAGCGCCGTGCCTACATCGGTCGCGATGTTCAAGGCTCCGGCGCGCAATGCCTCGGAGCGCTCCGAGCGCGCCGCACGGATCAGCACCACGGCACGACCGGCATCCACGACCGCGGAAACCGCCAGAAGCGCGAACGCGTACACCGGTGTGTCGACGGCCGGGCCCTCGGTCGCGAGGCGGCGCACGGCCTCGAGCCCGATACCGATGACGATCAATCCCAGGAAGATCGTTTGCGCGAACGCCGCCAGGTTCTCCGCCTTGGCATGCCCGTAGTTGTGGCTCGTGTCGGCCGGCCGCGCCGCGATCCGTACCGCGAAGAGCACGAGTCCAAGCGCGACCACGTCGAGGAGAGAGTCGACCGCTTGGGAAAGAACCGCCAGGCTCGACGTCGCAAGCCAGACGGCTATCTTGGCGACTGCCAGCGCGGCCGTGATGAAGAGAGCGGCGCGGGCCGCCCGCTCGGCGCCTCGAGTTGGGCTCGACTTCACCTAGTGTCCCGTGTCAGGAGTCCGCTGATGAATTCGGCGAGAGATGGGCGTCGCTCGCAAGGACGACGACGGGGGCAGGGTGGTGCCCTGGTGACGAGGAGGACGCCGCGAGGGGCGTCCAGATCCGTCGAATTCGCGGCATGACTTCTGACGCGGGGCACAGAGTGAGGGTAGCCGGGCGGATGGGAGAGGGAACGGATGACGTTCAAGACGATGCTCGGCCGCGCGCTGCGGAGACGGTGCCCCCGTTGCGGCGAGAAGGAGATCTGGCGGTCGTGGTTCAACCTGGCCGAGCGCTGCCCGCGTTGCCACCATGTCTTCGAACGCGAGGAGGGCTACTGGGTGATGGCGATCGTCGTCAACACCGCGTTCATCGAGGGGATCTTCGCCGTCTTATTCGTCGCCGGCATCATCGCGACCTGGCCCGACATCGACTGGCGCTTCCTCCTGGCCGCCGGCCTCGTAACCAACGCCATCCTGCCCTTCATCCTGTTCCCGTACTCGAAAACCGTCTGGATCGCGATCGACCTCAAGACCCATAAGCCCGACTGAGCCCGCTCCGGCGGCGGCGGGGACCTTCGTCTCCCGAAGGTACGCACCGGCGCCGGCCCCTACTACGGGGACGCGACGGCGCCGCCTGGTCGGCGGAGCCTGCTCGTTCGGCGCACGCCGGCCGTATCGATTCCAGCTTGTCGGCGTGCGCCTCAAGCCCCTCTACGGGACCACCACCGGTGCGTCCGGTGAACTGAGTTGCAGAAGGAGCCGCCGCCTCCGCTCCAGCGCAACCACGGAAGAACTTCCCGCGATCGCGAGTTCGAGGCCGCTGATACCCCTTCGGATGAGGTCGTGCAAGGAGACAGGGAGGGGCAAGAGCCGGTTTCGAGCGGAATGGCGAGGGTCGGGCCGCCGCCCCCAACTGGGCGCCCGGCGGAGCGGATTGTAGGCGCGGCTTGACTCAGGATTAGTCTCGGCTAATCTGTGGTTGTGACTCGTCATAGTCCCGCCGTCCAGGATTACCTCAAGGGCATCTACGCGCTCTCGATCGAGGCTCCCGGGCGGCCCGTTCCTACCAGCGCCCTCGCCGAGCGGCTCGCGGTGACTCCCGCTTCGGCCACCAACATGCTCAAGAAGCTGGCTCAGATGGGGCTGGTGGAGCACGCGAACTATCGCGGGGCGGTGCTTACGGAGCCGGGTACCAAGATCGCTCTCGAGGTGATCCGACACCACCGGTTGCTCGAGACCTATCTGGCGGAGGCGCTCGGGGTCCCGTGGGACGAGGTGCATGCCGAGGCCGAGATCCTCGAGCACGTTCTGTCCGAGGAGCTCGAGGAGCGGATCGCGGCGCGGCTCGGCTATCCGACCGCCGACCCGCACGGCCATCCGATCCCCTCTAAGGACGGTTCGATGCCGGATCACTCTGAGCAACGGTTGTGGGAGGCCGGCGAGGGCAGCCGTGTTGCCGTGGACCGCGTGTCGGACTCGGAGGCGGAGGCGCTTCGTTACCTCGGCTCGATCGGGATCCTTCCGGGGGCCGACCTCGAGATCGTCGGCCGGGGTCCGGTGGCCGGTCCTCTCTACGTCAAGGTCGCCGGCAGCGACGGCGACGTTCATGCCCTCTCCAAGGAACTGGCGGAGGCCGTATGGGTGGCCTAGTGCCGTGGCAAGAACCGTGCCTAGGGTCCGGCGAGTGAAAAGCAAGCGTCGCAAGGCGGCAGGGAGCCCGAATAGTGGAGCTATTCGGGCGACTGACAACGCCGCGAGGCGCGGTCTTTTCGCCGCCGGAATCACGCAAAGGTTCTCTGACACGGCACTGGACCGCAGACGGTTCCTGAAGCGGCTCGGCGCCGCCGGCGCGCTCGGTGGCGCCGCCGTATTGGGCCGCGGCGAGCTGGCCGCCGGCCAGGCCACGCATGAAGCGCACGACGACCACGGCATCTTCGGCGGGGGGGTGCACGGCCACGGCCCGGTGGGCGAGGTCGATCATGCTCGCAACGGTTTCGATCCTCACGAGATCCTGACCGACTTCGACGGCGGCGAGGTGTCGAAGGACGCAACCGGACGGACCGTGCGCGAGTACGAGTTCGTGGCGGTGAACAAGGAGATCGAGGTTGCGCCCGGCGTGTTCTTCCCCGCGTGGACCTACAACGGGCGCGTGCCGGGCCCGACGATCCGCGCGACGGAGGGTGATCGCATCCGGATCAGGTTCGTCAACACCACCGAGCATCCGCACACGATCCACTTCCACGGGATCCATCCGGCGAAGATGGACGGCGTTCCGGGCGCGGGCGAGGCCTTCACCGGAGAGGAATTCGTCTATGACTTCATCGCCGAGCCCTTCGGGACGCACCACTACCACTGTCATTCGATCCCGCTTCCCGCCCACATCCACCGCGGGCTTTACGGCGCGTTCATCGTCGATCCGAAGAAGGGGCGGCCCGAAGCCAACGAGATGGTGATGGTGATGAACGCGTTCGACACGAACTTCGACGGGGAGAACGAGATCTACGCGCTCAATACGGTCGCGTTCGCCTACGCCAACCGTCCCATCGAGATCGAACGAGGAGCGCTCCAACGCGCCCACGTGATCAACATCACCGAATTCGATCCGCTCAACTCGATCCACCTGCACGCGAACTTCTTCCATCTCTACCGCACGGGAACGTCCCTGGTCCCCGACGAGTTCACCGACATCATCTCGATGGGTCAGGCAGAGCGTCACATGATCGAGTTCAGCTACGACCAGCCCGGACACTTCATGTTCCACGCGCACCAGAGCGAGTTCGTCGAGCTCGGCTGGATGAGCGCGTTCAACGTCACATGACGGCCACACGCTCCGCGTCCGCTACCCGCACGCCGTCCTGGATCGGCTGGCTCGCTCCGTTGGCCCTGGTCGCGGTCCTCGTCGGTGTGTTCCTCGCCTTCAACCCGATCGGAAGCTTGCGCGAGGTCCCGCCGGCGGAGGTTCTGGCGGTCGAACGGACGATCATGCACGAGGACTCGATCGAGCTACGTGTGCGTAACGATGGGCCCGACGAGGTCACGGTCGCGCAGGTGCTGGTCAACGACGCCTATCGCCCGTTCCGGATCGGCGACGCGGGACTCGGTCGGCTGGAGCAGACCACAATCACGATCCCGTATCCGTGGGAAGACGGGATGCCTCTCAACATCGCGTTGCTGACCGCTACGGGGGTCACGATCGAGCACGAGATCGAGGCCGCCTCGCTGACGCCCGAAGCGGATCCGTCGACCTTCCTCACCTATGGGCTGTTGGGCGTCTACATCGGGCTGATCCCCGTCGTCGTGGGGTTGCTGTGGTTCTCTTCGCTGAGACGCGCGGCGCCGCGGTGGATCGCATTCTTCCTGGCCTTCACCGTTGGGCTGCTGGCTTTCCTCCTGGTCGACACCGTGGCCGAGGGTCTCGAGCTGGCCGGCGAGACCGGCGCGGCTCTCGACGGGATCGGATTGTTCGGCATCGGTGCGGTCGCTTCGTTCGCCGCGTTGATCGCGCTGGGGAACGGGCTCGCGAAGGCCCGGCGGACGCAGGGACTGTCGGGACTTCCGCTGGCCTACTTCATCGCCGCGGGGATCGGCCTGCACAACTTGGGCGAGGGCCTAGCGGTCGGCGCCGCCCTGGCCGCCGGCGAGGTCGCTCTTGGAACCTTCCTCGTGCTCGGGTTCATGCTGCACAACACGACCGAGGGGCTCGCCATCGTGGCCCCTCTCGGCTCCGAACGCGAGCGACCGGCGCTCAAGCACTTCGTTCTGCTGGGAGTGGTCGCCGGTATCCCCACCGTCTTCGGGGCCTGGGCGGGAGGGTTCGCGTTCGCCCCCGCGTGGGCCGCGCTCGCCTTCGGGGTGGCTGTCGGGGCAATCGCGCAGGTCATCTGGGCGGTCGGCAGGACGTTGCCGGCCGAATACCGGCTGGGCTCTCCGGTCGGCGCCGCCGGTCTCATCGCCGGACTGCTGGTGATGTACTCGACCGGTCTCCTCACCGCGTAACGTGCGTTTGTGTTCCGTCGCCCGGTGGTCCTTTCGGTAGCGCTCGTCCTCCTCGGCGCCTGTTCGGGTTCGGACAGCGGCGCTCAGGTGGATATGGCGGCAGGCCAGCGGTTCGAACCCCAACGGATCTCGGTAGACATCGGGCAGACCGTCGTCTTCTCGAACACCTCGGATGAATCTCACACCGTGACCGCGTACGAAGACGATCTCCCCGAGGCTGCGGACTACTTCGCCAGCGGCGGTTTCGACGACGAGGAGTCCGCGCGCGAGGCGCTGTCCGACGGTCTCTTGGAGGCGGGTGAGGACTTCGAGGTCACCCCGACCGAGCCCGGGACCTACACCTATTTCTGCATCCCTCACGAGGCCTCCGGGATGAAGGGAACCATCGTGGTGCAGCCATGAGCCTGCGCGTGACGCCCCTGGCGGTCACGTCCGACGAGATCGAGCTGGGTTGCTCCTACGTCGCCGGCGAGAAGCCGCGCGGCGTCGTCGTCCTCCTGCATGGGCTTCCGACGATCGATCCTCCGGCCCCCGACGACCGCGGCTACGAGGGCTTCGCGCGGGACATGGCCGAGGCGGGCTGGCTCGCGGTGTGGGCCGACATGCGCGCGGTCCGGCGCTCGCCCGGTTACTTCTCGATCGAGGGGTGGGTGCGCGACGCCGAGGCCGTGGTGCGCCGCGCCCGCGCGATCGAGGGGACCGAGGAGCTTCCGTTGGCGCTCGTCGGCGTTTCGGCCGGAGGCGCGGTGTCGGCGGAGGTCGCGCGCCGGGGTGCCCCGGTCGATGCGCTGGCTCTCCTCGCCGCTCCCGCGGCCTGGGTCTTCTTCACCGAGGACCCACACGAGGGTCTCCGGCGGATCACCGAAGAGGCCGGGATGGCCGTCGCTCCGGAGGTGTCGGAGAACCCCACCTCGTGGGCCGCCGAGTTCGACTCCGTCAGCACGCGCGCCTCGATCACCGGCGTGTCGGCGCCAACCCTCATCCTTCACGGGACCGACGACGACGTCGTTCCGGTGAAGCACGCGCACGTGATCGCCGAAGCCGCTCCGGATGCCGAGCTCGTCGTCCTCGAGGGGGCGGACCACTTCCTCCGACAGGATCCGAAGGCAGTCGAGGTCCTGCAGCGATGGTTGGAGAGCACCCTGCGGTGAGGGCGACCACGGTGATCATCGTGGTTGCCGGCCTCGCGCTGGCGGTCGCTCTCGGCGTCGGCCGGGGCTTCGACGCCACCGCGGTAACGATCCTGGTATCGATCGTGTTGGTCGGAGCTGTGGCGATCGCGGTCGCCAATCGTGCGGAGCGCGGCGCGATCGCGCCGGGACGATGTGACTCATGCGGGGGCGTTGTGTCGGCGCGGGCGCCCTACTGCAAGCACTGCGGAGCGCGGCGCGCCGTGCCATAGCTCGTTCGGCAACCCGGGCTAGTGGCCGCGTCGGACGAGCGACGAGATGCTGGCTAGATCATCCTCGCGATGACGAGGATCAGGATGATCGCGACGAGGATCCAGACCCAGATGGGTACGTTCATGTGCGGCTCGTACCCGCTGCAGCGGGCTTGAAACGCTCCGGCGGAGGGCTAGAGCATCGAAGCCTGGCTCTTCGCCTTCTTGGGCTTCGCGGTCCGCTCGTCTTCGACGGGATGCTCGATGATCGCGACCACCCGGCTGGCCATGAACCGTCCGCTCCTGACGACCACTCCGGTCCGGGTCACCTCGGACACCTCGACGGTCCCACGCACGTTGGAGACCTCGACTCGACGCCCGGCTTTGGTCGCGTGGATGTCGTAGGTCTTGGTCCCATCGCCCACGTCGACGACGACCTCGACCCGGTCGCCCTTCATGGGCCGAGTGTATCTTCGGAGGTGATCCAGAATCGGGGCGGAGTTGTGCCTGAAGCCCCCTCATGACTATCAGGAGGTTCCTCGTGGCAGACGGCTCGGACGCCTTCGATGTAGTGATCCTGGGTGGTGGGAACGGGGGATATTCGGCCGCCTTCCGCGCGGTGAAGCTTGGTCTTTCCGTCGCGATGGTCGAGAAGGACAAGGTCGGGGGAACCTGCCTCCATCGCGGCTGCATCCCGACCAAGGCGTTGCTCCATGCCGCCGATCTCGTCGACGAGATCAAGAGCTCCGGCGAGTTCGGGATCATCACCCAGGAACCGCAGGTCGACTGGGGCAAGGTTCTCGACTTCAAAGAGTCGGTCGTCGGCCGCATGTACAAGGGTCTCTCCGGGCTCGTGAAGCGCAACAAGATCGAGCTGGTCGAGGGCGAAGGACGACTGACCGACGCCCGCACGGTCGTGGTCAAGACCTCCGACGGCGAGCGCACGCTGGCCGCCGGCAAGGGCCTGATCCTCGCTACCGGTTCGTACCCGCGCGACCTTCCTTTCATCGAGGCCGACGGGGACAAGGTGCAGAACTCCAACCACGCGCTCGCGGCACAGGACATCCCTTCTTCGGTCGTGATCGTCGGCGGCAACTACATCGGTCTCGAGTTCGCGAGCGTCTATCGGTCGCTGGGGGCCGAGGTCCAGGTTGTCGAGATGCTGCCGAAGATCGCGCCGGCGGAGGACGACGACATCTCCGAGGCGCTCCACAAGTTGCTGCAGCGGCGTGGGATCAAGTTCCATCTCGGCGTCTCGGTCAGCGGGGCGTCGACCACCGACTCGGGCGTCAACGTCGAGATCGAGAAGGATGGCAAGAAAGAGACTCTGAGCGCCGACCGGATGTTCGTAGCGATCGGGCGCGCGGCTCGCACCGACGGGATCGGCCTGGAGGAGGTCGGCATCAAGACCGACCGCGGGTACATCACCGTCGATTCGAGATTCCGCACCAGCGTCGACGGCGTCTTCGCGATCGGCGACGCGGTGCACGTGACCGACTCGGACACACCGCATCCGCAGCTCGCCCATACCGCGTTCGCGGAGGGCCAGAAGGTCGCCGAGCGGATCGCCGGCGAGGACCCGACACCGGTCGACTACCGCAACGTGCCGCACGTCATCTATTGCCAGCCCGAGGTGGCAGCCGTCGGCCTGACCGAAGCAAAGGCCAAAGAGATGGGGATGGAGGTCGAGACGAAGCGGTACCCGTTCTCGGCGAACGCCCGGGCCCTGATGCTCGGCGGCGGCCAGGGGTTCGTGAAGACCGTCGCGGAGAAGGGCGGCGCGGTGGTGGGGGTCCACATCGTCGGACCGCGTGCATCGGATCTCATCACCGAGGCCCAGCTCGTCACCTCGTGGGAGGCCTACCCCTCCGAGCTTGCCGAGCTGATGCACCCGCACCCGACCCTGTCGGAGGCGATCGGCGAGACGTTCCTCGAGCTCGCCAACAAACCCCTCCACGGCTGAGGTCTCCTTCCACATACAGAAATAGGCGCCGGGCCGGCACCCTCGGACGGGCGCGCTCAGGGCCGCTCCGCTGGGCGGCCCCTAGGTCGGCGCGGGTACTCTGGAGGCTTCCTTTCACTCACCCGAGTTCCTGGACAAGGGGGTCCTGTCGATGGGAACCGAGATCAAGATGCCGCAACTCGGCGAGACCGTCGTCGAAGGCACGATCACGAAGTGGCTCAAGCAGGAGGGCGACCAGATCGAGGCCGACGATCTCCTCGTCGAGATCTCGACCGACAAGGTCGACTCCGAGGTCCCGTCGTCGGCTTCGGGGACCCTGCAGAAGATCCTCGTGCAGGAGGGCGACACCGTGAAGGTGGGCACGCCGCTCGCCATCATCGGCGAGGACGGCGAAGCCGCCGGCGACTCTGGCGGCGGAGAAGAGCAGAAGCAAGAGGACGAAGAGCCCAAACAAGAGGCCCCCGAGGCGCAGCAGGAGCAGCCGAAAGAAGAAGAGGCCCCGCAGAAAGCCGACGCTGAAGGCTCGCAGGCCGCGGACGGAAGCGAGAGCGAGGCTCCCGCGGCCGATCAGAAATCATCCTCGGGGTCGAACGGTCGGTCGCAGAAGGAGATCCCCCAGGAGGAGCCCGCGCAGTCGGGCGCCGCGCCGCGGGGCAACGGTTCGGGCGACACCTCGAAGCGCGGCATCATCTCACCGCTCGTGCGCAGGCTTGCCGACGAGCACGGCGTCGATCTAGGCGAGGTCGAGGGCTCGGGCACCGGCGGCCGCATCCGCAAGCAGGACGTGCTTCGCTTCGTCGAGGAGCGCAAGTCGCGCCCCGCCGCCCGCGCAACCTCCTCCGCACAGCCGGCGCCCGAGGAAGCACCCCGGCGCGAACCGGAGTCCGAGGAGCGACCGGCCGCCGCCGCGGGAGCGCGCGAGGAGCTCGTTCCCTGGACCAACATCCGGCGCCGTACGGCCGAGCACATGGTTGCCGCCCACCTCGAGACGGCTCGCGCGTGGAACGCGGTCGAGGCCGATTGGTCCAACATCGCGGCGCTCCGTGCGCGCGTGAAGGACAACTTCAAAGAACGCGAGGGCTTCTCGTTGACCTACATGCCGTTCCTTTGCAAGGTCGTTTGCGACACCTTGATGGAGATGCCCGAGGTCAACTCGTCGTTCGACGAGGCGAACCAGGCGAACCTGGTGAAGCGTTACGTGAACCTCGGCATAGCCGTCGCGCTGGAAGGTGGCGGCCTCATAGTTCCGGTGATCAAGGCGGCCGACGAGAAGAACCTGGTTGGTTTGGCCCGCGCCGTGCACGACGTCGCAACGCGCGCCAGGACCAAGAAGCTCACGCCGGACGATCTGGCCGGCGGCACGTTCACGATCACCAATCCGGGACCGTTCGGGTCGATCATCTCCGTCCCGATCATCCCGCGCGGCCAGACCGGCATCCTGGGCTTCGAGGCGATCCAGAAGCGTGTGGTTGTCACCGACGACGACGCCATCGCGGTGCGCTCGATGGGCTTCCTGTCGATGTCCTGGGACCACCGCACGATCGACGGCGCCGAGGCGGCCAGATGGCTGGCCCGCCTGCGTGAGCGGATCGAGACGACCGACTTCACCGCCGACCTGTCCCAATTCGAATAGAGGCCAACGTGAGCGCTCAAGCCGTCACCGCTTCGTGGTTGGGCCGGGTGGATTACCCGGCTGCTTGGGCGTGGCAGAAGGAGCTGTTCCTGGCCCGGCTCGAAGACGAACGACTCGATTGCGTGATGCTCCTCGAGCATCCTCCGACGTACACGTTGGGCCGTCGCGCCGACGAGAACGACCTCGTCTACGGCGAAGCAGAGATGGCCAGCCAGGGGATCGGCCTGTACAACGTGGACCGCGGGGGGCGGGCTACGTATCACGGCCCCGGTCAGCTGGTGGGTTACCCGATCCTCAAGCTGGGCGAGCGCTACGACGTGGTCACCTATCTTCGTAACCTCGAAGAGGTCCTGATACGGACCGCCGCCGACCTCGGGGTCGAGGCGTCGCGCGATCCGGATCACACCGGCGTATGGGTCGGGCGTAACAAGATCGGCGCGATCGGCGTGAAGATCACCCGAGGGATCACCATGCACGGATTCGCGTTCAACGTCACCACAGACCTCTCCATGTTCCAGGGGATCGTTCCGTGCGGCATTCAGGACCGGTGGGTCACTTCGGTGGCCGCCGAAACGGGCCGGTCGTACGACGTGAAGGACGTGGCCGTGCTCGCGGCGAACCATCTGGCAGAGGTATTCGAGCGGCGGTTGTCCTGGTCCGAGCCTCGCTCTCTAATCGCAACCGGACTATTCACGGATGGGGTCCTGTCACCCAACTGACGACGGGCGTCTCAAGGAGGAGAACCTGCATGGCAACGGGCAAGGACAGACACACCGAGCTGGGTCTGAAGGAAGAGGACCTGCTCGAGATGTACCGCTTCATGCTGCTCGCTCGCTTCTGCGATGAGCGGCAATGGAGCCTCAACAGGCAGGGCAAGGCGCCGTTCGTGGTGCCGGTGTCCGGCCACGAGGCCGCGCAGGTCGGCTCCGGGTGGGCGTTCGAGCGCGGCAAGGACGTGTTCTGCCCGTACTACCGGGACCTCGCTCTCTGCTTGGTCGCGGGCTTCACCCCCAAGGACGTCTTCCTCGGACTCTTCGGCAAGGCCGACGACCCGTCCTCGGGTGGACGGCAGATGCCCGCCCACTGGGGCGCCAAGGACCGCAACATCATCACCGGCTCGTCGCCGATCGCGACGCAGTGCCTGCACGCCGCCGGGATTGCGCTGTCGAAGAAGCTCAAGCGCTCCGACGCCGTCGTCGGCACGTGGTGCGGCGAGGGTGGGACCTCCGAGGGTGACTGGCACGGCGCGATGAACTTCGCCGGCATCCACAAGCTGCCCCTGGTGCTGATCGTCGAGAACAACCAGTACGCGATCAGCGTGCACGTCGACAAGCAGGTGGCCGGAAGCGTCCACGGGCGCGCCGCCGGGTACGGGATGCCCGGAGCCGTGGGAGATGGCAACGACGTCCTCGAGTCCTACAAGCTGACGAAGGAGGCGGTGGACCGGGCGCGCGCCGGCGAGGGTGCGTCGCTCATCGAGCTGCTGACCTACCGCCACTACTCGCACACATCCGACGACGACGACCGCACCTATCGCAAGAAGGAAGAGGTCGAGGAGTGGAAGAAGAAGGACCCGATCCCGCGCTTCGAGGAGTACCTGACCTCGGTGGACCTGATCGACGACAAGAGGATCGAAGAGATACGTGACGATGCGAAGACCCGGGTGACCGAGGGGGCGAAGGAGGCGGAAGGGGCCGACTTCCCCGACCCTTCCACGGCCCTCGACCACGTCTACGCCGAGCGCGTGGAGGTGAAGTGATGGCCGACTCAACGAACACCACTGAAAAGAATCTCGTTCAGACGATCCACGACACGCTCTTCGACGAGATGAAGCGCGACGACCGCGTGGTCGTTCTCGGCGAGGACGTCGGCGCTCGCGGCGGCGTTTTCCGCGTCACGATGGGATTCCTCGACGAGTTCGGCGATGAGCGCGTGATCGATACACCGTTGGACGAGGCCTTGATCGCGGGGGTCGGCATCGGCCTCGCCCTCGACGGGATGCGCCCGGTCGCCGAGATGCAGTTCGCCGACTTCAGCTTCCCCGGCTTCAATCAGATCGTTCAGGAAGCGGCCCGGATCAGATACCGCTCGAACGGCGACTTCTCCGTGCCGATGGTGATCCGCGCGCCCTGGGGCGGAGGCGTGCACGGCGCGCTGTACCACTCGCAGTCGGTCGAGGCCTTCTACGCCCACGTGCCCGGCCTCAAGGTGGTCGTCCCCTCGACTCCCTACGACGCCAAGGGGATGTTGATCCAGGCGATCGAGGACGAGGATCCGGTTCTCTACCTCGAGCACAAGAAGACGTACCGCTTGATCAAGGGCGAGGTGCCCGACGAGCGTTACACGGTTCCGTTCGGCAAGGCCGAGGTGCGCCGGGAAGGTGCAGACTTGACCGCGATCTCTTACGGGCTCATGCACCACTTCTGCGTCGAGGCCGCGGAGCGGCTCTCAAGCGACGGCATCGAAGTCGAGGTCGTCGACCTGCGGAGCATCTTCCCGCTCGACATCGATACGGTTCTCGAGTCCGTCGGCAAGACCAGCAAGGCGATGGTCGTCTACGAGGACAACAAGTTCCTCGGCGTGGGGGCCGAGGTCGCAGCCCAGATCGCCGAGCACGCCATGTTCGAGCTCGACGCTCCGATCAAGCGCATCGCAGGCCCGCACGTTCCGGCCATGCCCTATGCGCCGACTCTGGAGCACTGGTTCATGCCGAACGTCGACAGCCTCGAGCAGGAGATGCGCAAGCTGGCAGAGTTCTAGCCGTTCTGTGCTAACTCAGGGGGTCCAGGGACCCCCCAGGCGAGTTCAGAACGGACAGGAGGAGTGATGGCGCAAGTCATCCAGGGTTCGATCGGCATCGGAAGAGACGTCGACCGCGATCTTCGCCGCGGCGTGCGTCTGACCGATGCCCCCGGAGAAGACGCCGGGCGGCCGACGCGCAAGCCCGAGTGGTTGAAGGTGCGCGTCCGTCAGGGCGAGAACTTCACCGAGCTGCGCAACATCATGCGCGAGCGCGGTCTTGCGACGGTGTGCGAGCAGGCCGCCTGCCCCAACATCTATGAGTGCTGGGAGGCCCGCGAGGCCACCTTCCTGCTGTGCGGCGATCTATGCACAAGGCGATGTGCCTTCTGCGACGTGATGACGGCCAAGCCGCATCCGCTCGACCCCGAGGAGCCCACGAAGGTCGCCGAAGCCGTTCGCCTCATGGGACTGAAGTTCGCCGTGATCACCGGCGTCGCCCGGGACGACCGCGACGACGGCGCCTCGGCGCATTGGGCGGCCACGATCGAGGCCGTGAAGAAAGAGATGCCCGACTGCGGCGTCGAGGTCCTGATCCCCGACTTCAAGGGTCGCAAGGAGCACCCGCGCGACTCTCTGGCCCGGGTGATCGCCGCCAAGCCCGACGTCCTCGCCCACAACCTCGAGACCGTCGCACGGCTACATCCTCAGATCCGGCCGGGGTTCGGCTACCGCGCCAGCCTCGACCTGCTCGTCTGGGCCAAAGAGCTCAGGCCCGGTCAAGTAACCAAGTCGAACCTCATCGTCGGGATGGGCGAGACCGAGGACGAGGTCTACGAGGCGCTACGCGACCTCCGCTCCACCGGCTGCGACATCGTGACGATCGGCCAGTATCTGCAGCCGACGGTGTCGTGGCACCTCCCGGTCGACCGCTGGGTGCACCCCGAGGAGTTCGCGCGTTACAAGACCTACGGTGAGAACGAGCTGGGCTTCGCCTGGATCGAGTCCGGCCCCCTCGTCCGCTCGAGCTACCACGCCGGGAGGCAGTACGAAGCGGCGGCAGCGAGGCTAAGCGCCGCCTAGTAGGGCCCCGAGTCCTAGAAATCCGTTACGAAGGCGTTGGTCGTGTGCCAGCGGCGATCTTTGCAGCGCGCCGTCAGGACGTGCACCCCGCGGCCTCCGAAATGGTCCCGCGGCCGGAACCGGATCGTCGGCAGGATCCCTGTCCGTATCCGCGCTCGCTCGACCCTGCGGGCGAAGCGCGCCCGGGTCAATCTCCGGCCGGGTCGTTCCAGCATCTTGCGCAACGCCTTCGACGTCGCCCAACCAAGCCAGGTGGTGTCGTTGCCTTCCGACTGGGGATAGATCGCGTTCATTGCCCGGTCGTGACGACGGTCGAAGCGGTCGCGGTCGAGGAAGGCCGGTAGCGCCGACAGGAACTTGGCCCCGTCGAGGGTCGCTCCGCCGCCGCATGCCGTCCGCGCGACCTCGTCGTTCCCGCCGATGCCCGGGCCCACTCCCGTCCACCGGGGCTCGAACCCCTGCGTGTCGGCCTGCTTCAGGACGTTCAAGAAGAAGATCGGGGTATGGATGAAGAAGACGTTATCGACCTCTGCCAGACGCATCTCCTCGACTATCAGGCGCGCCTCTGTAGTCCCCGCGTTGCGAGCAACGGTTCGGTCATAATCCACGTCCGCGTTCCTGCGTTCCAGCGCGCGTGCGAACGCGTTGTGGGCCCCGGCGAATGCGGGATCGTTGATCCAAACGACTCCGTTGGTGCGGCGGCGGCCGCGCAACCGCTCGACGAATAGATCGGCCAGCAACCGTGCTTGTTTCCGTAACGTGGCGGTGATGGCGAAGTATCTGTTGAAACTCCGCACGATCCCCTCCTGGCCACCGAGAGCAACGTAGGGAACGCCGACCGATTCGGCGTAGCGGGCGCAGGCGTGGCTCTGATATGGAAGACCGGATTGCAACGTGCCCGCGAGCAGGAAGACGTTGTGTTCCTCGACCAACTCTTTGCAGACTGCGACCGCGGTCGAAGGATTCGACTGGTCGTTACGGAGAACAACGCGGACGTTCCGCCGATTGATCGTCTGATCCTTGTGGCGCAGCCAGCGCCAGTACAGGCGGGCGGCCCTATCCACCGAATCGCTCGGCAGGGGAACTGCCCCCGTCACCGGGGCATGGATCCCGATCTTGATCCGCCTGCCGTTGACCCCCGGTGCGGCCGACGACGAAGGCAGGCCGCCCGCGAGGCAGCCGAGGATGGCTAGGAGCGCGATGAGGGTCGGCCGCCGGCTGATGCCCACGTACCTAATAATTCCACGATGACGCGGGCGTGTCCTCTCGTGGCGGTCCTGGCCGGCCTCCTGATCGGCGGATGCGGGGGGTCGTCCGGGGAGGAGCCTCCTCGCTGCGAGCTTCCTCAAGAGGTCGAGGACCTGTCCGACCTGCCGCGGGACCTCCCGGTGGACCGGTGGGGGAACGTGACCGAGATCGGGGTGGAGAACGGATTCCTCGGCGTCGTTGCAGTGACGGACACCACGATCATCGAGCTGTATCCCCAGATCGCGCGCGCGGTGAGCGAGGGCGGATACACGATCCTGAGCGGCGACAACGAGGGATTCGAGGCGGAAATATTCTTCGAGCGCGGACAGGGGACGACGGGGGCCTTCAGACTGAGGCAGGGGCCCTGCGTCGAACAGGTCACGATCAGGCTTCTCTTAGAGGCCGAGCGATACCGGAGGCAGACATGAACAGCACCGCGCGGCGCGTCTTCCGGGTCCTCGGCGCGCTCCTGCTATGCGCGGTCTTCCTGAGCCCGTTGGTCCTCATGGCGCTCGGGTCGCTCCGCGCTCCCGGTTTGCCCCCACCCGACGGGTTCGAGCTCGCTCCCAGGGGGGCGACCATGTCCAATTACGAGACGGTGTTCGCGTTCGTGCCGCTGGGTCGCTACCTCATGAATTCACTGCTCATCGCCATCGTTGCCGTGCCGGTGACGGTGGTTATCGCCTCGTGGACGGGTTACGCGATCGTTGCCGCGGCGCCGCGAGCACGAAGGTGGCTGATCGGCGTGTGCGTCGTGACGCTCATGGTCCCACTCAGCGCGTTGTGGGTCCCGAGGTTCGTCCTGTTCAGATGGATGGGATTGCTCGACACCTTGTGGCCGCTGATGGCCCCCGCGTTGATGGCAACCACTCCCTTCTACGTGTTGCTCTTCGCGCTAACCTACGCGCGCATCCCGCGCGAGCTCTTCGATGCCGCCCGGCTCCAGAACCTGTCGCCGATGGCGATCTGGCGCCGCGTGGCGTGGCCGCTCGGGCGCCCGACGGTCTTTGCCGTCGCGGTGCTGGCCTTCGCGTGGCACTGGGCCAACTTCGTCGACCCGCTGCTGTATCTGTCGTCGGGCGATCTCTACACCGCTCCACTGGGCCTGCGCGCCTTACAGGCGCTGGAGCCCACCAACCATTCCATCCTTCTTGCCGCATGCGTGATGGTGTGCCTGCCGGGCGTCGCGGCCTTCGTCGCGGCCCAGCGCTCGTTCTTCGACAAGACCCTGGAGGTGTGATGCGACGGGTGGCCGTTCTGTTGTTGTCGGCGGTCGTCGCCGCAGGCGTTGCGTGCGATCGAAATGATGGGTCGGGCAGTCCGTCCGATCGCCCGCTGCGCGTCCAGGTCTCGGGCGAGCCCGAGGAGACGAGGGTCTATCGCGCCCTGGTGGAAGCGTTCGAGCGCGAGAACGACGATATCGACATCGAGCTGGTCGAGATCCCGGAGAAGGACGAGCACCTCGCCAAGCTCACGACTTCTTTCGCCGGCGGGACCCCGCCAGAGGTCTTCCTGGTCAACTTCCGCGAGTACTCGCAGTTCGTAGTTCGAGATGCGATCGCACCGTTCGAGGACTTCCTCGACGACAACGACGTCGATCTGGACGACTACTTCGCGCAACCGTTGGAGGCGTTCACGTACGAGGGCGCGCTGCAGTGCATGCCGCAGAACATCTCGTCGTTGGTCGTCTATTACAACGAGAAGCTGTTCGACCAGGCGGGTCTGCGCCGGCCGGCTCCAGGATGGTCGTGGGAGCAGTTCGTGGAGACGGC
The DNA here is from genome assembly GCA_035249925.1 of Actinomycetota bacterium. Classification (GTDB taxonomy): domain Bacteria; phylum Actinomycetota; class CADDZG01; order CADDZG01; family WHSQ01; genus MB1-2. The sequence goes on along the minus strand of DATFFR010000036.1, from coordinate 26,674 downwards.
TCGGACGTTGACCAGGGGCGACGTCCACGGAGTGGGCATCGAGCCCAGCATCATCAGGCTCGCGCCTTTCGTGTGGTCCAACGGTGGTGAGCTGGTGGACGACGGGGACGCACCGACCCGCTTCACGCTCGATGCGCCGGAGGCCCGCGAAGCGCTCGAGTTCCTCGTGTCGCTGGTGCGCGACGAGAAGGTGGTTCCGTCGGAGGACGACGTGGCGGCGCAGGACCTCGAGACGCGCTTCGCCACGGACAAGCTGGGGATGTACCTGTCGTCGCGGCGCGATACCCCGGTGTTCCGCGAGGTGCAGGGGTTGCAGTGGGACGTGGCCGCCCTTCCGGTGGCGATGGAGCCCGCCGGGATCCTCCACTCGGACGGCTACTGTCTGGCGGCCGGCGTCGACACCGAACGGATGGAGGCGGCGGCTCGATTCATCGCGTTCGCGACCGGGCGGCAGGGTCAGACGGTGACCGCGCTGGGAGGCCGAACCGTCCCGTCGCTCACGGAGGTCGCGGAATCGGGGGCGTTCCTGGACCCGACCCAGGCTCCGGCCCACTCCGAGGTGTTCCTCGACGGGGTCCCGACGATCCGCCGCACCCCGGTGATGTCGACGTGGCCGGAGATCGAAGACCTTGCCGAGGAGATCCTGACCCGGGCCTTCTACGAACCCGGATACACCATCGACGACGCGATCGATGCCTTGGAGGCTGAGACCACCCCGCTGTTCGAGGAGGGCGCGCAGCCGTGACCGTTGCCGTCCGGGGCCTCACCAAGTCGTTCGACGATCGCGGGGGGAAGCGACGCGTCCTGGACGCGGTCGACATCGAGGTCCCGGACGGACGGATGATGGTCGTGGTCGGTCCCTCCGGGTCCGGCAAGACCACGTTGCTTCGATGCATCGCCGGACTGGAGCGGCCCGATGAGGGAGCCGTCGAGGTGAACGGCACCGATGTCACCGCCGCCGCGCCGGGCGATCGCGATATCGCGATGGTGTTCCAGGACTACGCCCTCTACCCGCACCTTTCGGTCAGGGACAACATCGCGTTCGGGTTGCGGGCGCGCAAGCAATCGCGCGAGGACATCGATAGAGCCGTCGATGCCGCCGTCGCGCGCGTCGAGCTGTTCATCGACCTGGACCGGCGTCCCAGGAACCTGTCCGGTGGCGAGCGCCAGCGGGTCGCGCTGGCGCGAGCGCTCGTGCGACGCCCCTCCGTGTTCTTGCTCGACGAGCCGCTCTCCAACCTGGACGCCGAGCTGCGATCGCACACGCGCGTCGAGATCAAGAGGTTGCAGAAGGACACGAACGTCACCTCGGTGTACGTCACGCACGACCAGGTCGAGGCGATGACGATGGGAGACCTCGTCGCGGTCCTGGACGGCGGGCGCATCCAGCAGGTAGGGACTCCTACCGAGATCTACGATCGTCCGGCGACCGCGTTCGTGGCCCGCTTCTTCGGTACGCCCGGGATGAACGTCTTCCCCGCGGCTCTCTGCGGGTTGTCGGGGGAGAGCCTCATCGGCGTGCGTCCCGAGAGCATCCGCCTCGGTGATCCCGGCACGGCCCGTACGCGCGCGACCGTCGACGTCGTCGAACCCGTGGGCGCCGACGCGATCGTCCACACGAGTCTCGACGCGCACGTGTTCCTCGTGCGGCTGCACCGACACGAGGCCCCGTCGGTGGGGGCCCAAGTGGGGCTTCACTTCGAAGACGCCGACATGCACCGCTTCGATCCTGCGAACGGACGCCGCGTCTGATGCGGCGGCCGGCGTTGTTGGCCGCCCCCTTCCTGGTGGGCGTCGGCCTTCTCGTGGTCGTCCCCGCCGTGGCGGCAGCCGTCTTGGCTTTCACGGAGTTCTCGGGCGTGCAGCCTCCGCGCTTCAATGGGTTGGACAACCTCGAACGGCTCCTGTCGGACACCGCCTTCTGGCGGGCGACCGGCAACACGCTCATCTATGTCGCGATCGCCGTTCCGCTTCGGCTTGCCGCCGCCACCTTCGCCGCGCTCGCGCTGCACCGCCGCGCTCGCTCGTCGATCGTCGCGCGTCCGATCGTCTATCTCCCCAGCGTCGTTCCCGACGCGGCGTACGCGCTGCTGTGGCTGTGGCTGTTGAACCCGCTGTACGGACCGCTCGCCACGGTATTCGGCGCCTCGGGGATCCTCACGAGCCCGTGGGGCGCCAGGATCGCGCTGCCGTTGATCGCGGTCTTTCAGATCGGCGAGGCCTTCGTGGTCGCGCTGGCCGTGCGGAGGAGCATCCCAGCCGACGTCTACGAGGCGGCCGCGATGGACGGTGCCTCGCCGTGGTTCACGACGACAAGGCTGACGCTGCCGCTGATGGCTCCGGTCCTGGCCTTGCTCGCCCTGCGCGATCTGGTGTTCTCGCTCCAGGTGAACTTCGTGCCGGCCCTGCTCCTCACGGACGGCGGCCCCCGCTACGCGACGACGTACCTGCCCCTGTACGTCTATAGAACGGCGTTCCGCTACTTCCGGCTGGGTTACGCGTCGACGATGGCTCTGTCGATGTTCGTCGTGACCGCCCTGATCGTCTACGTCCAGTACCGCCTGTTCAAACGCTGGAGATCGGCTGCGTGAGCGGCGCCGCGCGCTCACTCGGGGTTCTCGTGGCGGCTTCGATGTTGCTCTTTCCAGGTTGTGCGGAGGACGGCTCGGATGACGACACGGTGCAGGACCTCACGGAGTGCGGCTTGCCGGCTCCTTCACCAGGGGCCGACGTCTCGCTGATCCCAGAGCCGTTCATGCTCGACGGCGATGCCGAGATCGTTCAGGTGGAGATCATCGACAAGCGTGTGGTCGGAGGTTTGGGCTTGCGCCAGACGGTCGACCAGGCGTTCGAGCGATACAAGGCCGCGATCCCGGAGGCCTCCTTCGAGCTGCTCCAAGAGGACAACGAGCATTTCGAGGCCGAGCTGTACATCAAGAAGGGGAAGGAGCTCGGCTCCTTGCAGATCCGGAGCTCGACCTGTCCACAGGCCGTGATCGTCTACCTGAACCTGCCCCCCGAGAGTTAGTGCCCCGAGTCGGAAGCACTAACGCGCAAGGAACGCTCGAACCCATCAGGCGTGGGTATCATCAGGCCGCAAGCGCCTATCAACCAGGAGGGACCACAGATGACGTACGTCATCGCTGAGCCGTGCATCGGCGTGAAGGACCGGGCGTGCGTCGACGAGTGCCCCGTCGACTGCATCTACGAGGGCGAAGAGCAGCTCTTCATCCACCCGGAAGAGTGCGTCGACTGCGACGCCTGCCTGCCCGCCTGCCCCGTCGACGCGATCTTCCCGGCGGACAACGTGCCTTCCGAGTGGACGAGCTTCACCCAGCTCAACGCGCAGTGGTTCGAGGAGCATCCCGAGGCCAGCGGCGGTGCCATGGAGAGTCCCTACGCTCCGGCCGAGGAGCGCGGCGAGTAGCTCTGCAGGGGATGCCCTCCGCCGGCGTCTCGGATTGGCCGCCATCCGATTGGAAGGCCCATCTGGGCCGGAAGGTTTCGATCCGGTATCGCCTTCACGGCCAGGATCATCCGTACTCGGAGGCCATCGGAGTCGTGTCCGGGGTCGTGGTCGCGGACGATGGTTCTCAGATCGTAAGCATCCTGACCCGCACCGGAAGCAGCAAGGCCATCGCGGCGCCGGACATCTTGGCCGCAAAGCTCTTTCCGGTATGAAACGGTCACTCGAGAGCGATCGGCGCGCGCATCAAGGGTCGGCGGGCCGGGGCGCGGCGTTATCATGACGCTTCACCCAGAGTGCTCTAAGTAGAGGGGACCTGATGGCTGCGCAAGCCGCTCCACCGCGAGGGGAGCGGAGAGAGCTCGACCGGGTCGTGATCCGCTTCGCGGGCGACTCCGGCGACGGAATGCAGCTCACCGGCGACCGGTTCACCAGTGTCAGCGCCCTCTTCGGCAACGATCTGGCCACGATGCCCGACTATCCGGCCGAGATCCGGGCCCCTGCGGGCACGCTGGCCGGGGTCTCGGCCTTCCAGCTGCACTTCTCCGACCACGACATCCTGACCGCCGGAGACCAGCCGAGCGTGCTCGTGGCCATGAACCCCGCCGCCCTGAAGGCGAACCTCAAGGATCTGCTCACCGGCGGACTGCTGATCGTGAACACCGACGCGTTCGAGGACCGCAACCTGGACAAGGCCGGGTATCCCTCGAACCCGCTCAAGGACGGATCGCTCAGCAGCTATCAGGTCTACGAGATCCCTATGACGACCTTGACGGTCGAGGCGGTCAAGGACACCGGGGTCAACAAGAAGGAGGCCGAGAGGGCCAAGAACATGCTGGCCCTCGGCGTCGTCTCGTGGATGTACTCGCGTCCGCTGGAGCCCACGATCGCGTGGCTCGAGAAGAAGTTCGCCAAGAAACCGGCCATCGCCCAGTCCAACATAGCGGCGCTTAAGGCAGGCCATGCGTTCGGCGAGACGGCCGAGCTGAGCGCGTTCGAGGTCAAGCCCGCAACGCTGGCACCAGGGAAGTACAGGCGGATCACGGGGAACCAGGCGATGGCTTTCGGACTTATAGCCGCCGGCGTCCAGGCGAAGCTGCCACTGTTCCTGGGTTCGTACCCGATCACACCGGCCTCGGACATCCTTCACGAGCTCTCCCGTCACAAGAACTTCGGGGTGCGTACGGTTCAGGCCGAGGACGAGATCGCCGCCATCTCCATGGCGATCGGCGCCTCGTTCTCCGGCCATCTGGGCGTGACGACGACGTCCGGTCCGGGGCTCGACCTCAAGTCCGAGGCGCTCGGCCTCGCGCTCTCCCTCGAGCTGCCCCTGCTCGTCGTCGACATCCAGCGCGGCGGTCCCTCGACGGGTTTGCCGACGAAGACCGAACAGTCGGACCTGATGATGGCGATGTACGGACGGCACGGGGAGGCTCCGCTGCCGATCGTGGCCGCGTGGTCGCCGGCGTCCTGCTTCTGGGCTCCGATCGAAGCGGCCCGCATCGCGATCAAGTACATGACCCCCGTGATCATCCTGTCCGACGGCTACCTGGCGAACGGCGCCGAACCATGGCGCATCCCCGCCGTCCGCAAGCTCCCCGACATCCAGGTGCGGTTCGCGTCCCAGCCCAACGCCGGGGACGACTTCTGGCCTTTCCTTCGCGATGACGAGACGCTGGCGCGACCGTGGGCGATCCCGGGCACGGCAGGTCTGCAACACCGGGTGGGCGGTCTCGAGAAGGCCGACGGAACCGGCAACATCTCGTACGACCCGGACAACCATCAGCTCATGACTCTGCTCAGGCAGGCCAAGATCAAGGCGATCGAGGAGGACATCGACCCGCTCGAGTTCGACGCCGACGAAGGCGCGACGGTCCTGGTTCTGGGCTGGGGCTCGACGTACGGCGCGATCGGCGCCGCGTGCCGGCGGCTACGGGCGCGCGGCAAGAAGATCGCGCGGGCGCACCTGAAGCATCTGAACCCCATGCCGAAGAACACCGGCGAGGTGCTCGGCCGCTTCGACACCGTGGTCATCCCCGAGATGAACATGGGCCAGCTCTCGAAGTTGATCCGCGCCGACTTCCTGATCGACACGATCTCGATAAACAAGGTCAAGGGCCTCCCGTTCCGGGCGGCCGACCTCGAGCAGGAACTGGAGAAGCACATATGACGTTGCCGGGCAACGGGGTCGAACAACGCGGCATAACCGAGGCGTCCAGTGGGATCGCGACACTGAACCGAGAGGACTTCGTCTCCGATCAAGAGGTCCGGTGGTGTCCCGGCTGCGGTGACTACGCGATCCTCGCGGCGGTTCAGAGCGTGATGCCTTCGTTGGGCGTTCCGCCCGAGAAGATGGTGTGGGTCTCGGGGATCGGCTGCTCCAGTCGCTTCCCGTATTACATGAACACCTACGGGATCCACGGTATCCACGGCCGCGCGCCCGCTATCGCAACGGGAGTTGCTACGGCGCGTCCCGATCTGCAGGTCTGGGTCGTGACCGGTGACGGCGACGGTCTGTCGATCGGTGGCAACCACTTCATCCACGCGCTCAGGCGGAACGTGAACCTGAAGATCCTGTTGTTCAACAATCAGATCTACGGATTGACGAAGGGCCAGTACTCGCCGACCTCCGAGAAGGGCAAGGTGACGAAGTCGACCCCGTTCGGGTCGTTGGAGCATCCCTTCAACCCGGTTGCCCTCGCCCTGGGGGCCGAAGCCAGCTTCGTGGCTCGCACGATCGACGTCGAGCGAAAGCACTTGCCGGAGATCATCAGGAGAGCCGCCGCCCATCGGGGCTCGGCCTTTATCGAGATCTATCAGAACTGCAACATCTTCAACGACGGCGCGTTCGTGGCCCTTACCGGCAAGGAAGGCCGGTCGCAGAACCGCATCTACCTCGAGCACGGCAAACCGATCCGGTTCGGACCCAACTCCGAGAAGGGGGTCCGGATGACCGCCGAGGGCCGGGTCGAGGTCGTATCGGTCGCCGACGTCGGCGAGGACAAGCTCCTGGTCCACGACGAACACCGTGAAGACCCCAGCCTCGCGTTTGCCCTGGCCAGGGTGGCTTCGGGTCCCACGCAGCCCACGCCGATCGGCGTCTTCCGAGATGTTCAGCGGCCCGTGTACGGCGACGGCATCGAGACTCAGCTACGAACCGCCGCAGAGCAGCAAGGCCCGGGTGACCTCGAACGGCTCCTCGGTTCGGGCGACACCTGGGACGTAAATTAGTGCTCCGGCGCGGAGCACTGATTAGCAGCGTCGCGCAGCGCCGACCCCGGAGGTCCAGAGATGGCCGATAACGCAGAACCGGAGTACATCGAGGAGGCCAAACGCAACGAGGCCGCCTATGCCGAGAAGATCGAACGGCTGGCGCAGAAGCTGTTGCGCGAGAGCGACGATAATCACGGAGCAGCCGGCGGCGACATCGAGGCCGCGCGCAGAACCGCGCGTCGCATGCTGGAGGACTCGGAAGCGCGCATGGCCGAAGGTTGGGATCTCGAGCCCGACGACGATCATGTGATCCGGCGGTCGTCGAGCGAGACCGCTGCCAGCGGCGAGACCGGCGGGACGCGCTGGGTGTCCGACGGCGAGTGAGCGCGCTCTGCGCGCACGCTTGATCAGCTGTCTGTTCTGACTTAGTTCTCTATTCCTTCCGTCATCTTCCATCCTTTACACATCGCGATCGCGCGGTCGCCCTGCGCAGGTGGTGCGCGCGCAGCGCGAGCGATCGGCGCGTTTCTCATGCATGCATGCGGGTATGACCCGATTTGTTCCTCGACTGCAGCCGGACAAGCCGCCCGAGCGGCGGACGAGTTTGTGGCTTGCAACGCTCGCCCGCACGTTCACGGAGAGGAAGGAGTCGATCATGACGGAGTCGAACCTGAGCCGTCTTACGAGCGAAGAGATCCAGGCAGAGGCGGGAACGCTGCTGCCCAACAAGGAAGTGCTGTCTCTGCTCGACCTCGGTGTCGATCTCGATCTCGCGCTCGATCTTGCAGCGCCGATCGATCTCGCCGTTGCAGCGAACGCCAACATCGCGGCGCCCATCTCGGCCGCGGTCGGCGCGAACGTCCTGTCGTTCGGGTCGGACGCCACCGCGTTAGCCGATCAAGGTGTGATGCTCGATCAGACCGTGACCGGCGACGCGATCGCCAACGCTCCGCAGACGAGCGTCATCGATCAGACGAACGACGTTATCGACGACGGAACCTCCGGGACCACCGACGGTACGACCGGTGGGACCAGCGAGATCCTGCCCGGTGACGTGACGGACGGCTCGCTTACCGACGTCACCTCGGCGCTCGACGGCGATCTGCTGAACGTCGACGTCAATGCTGCTCTCGATGCCGACCTCGCGGCCCCGATCGCCGGTGCGGTAGCGGCGAATGCCAACGTTGCGGCGCCCATCGACGCCTCGGTTGCGGCGAACATCGCGTCCATCGACTCGACGGCCGTCTCGGTCGCCAACCAGGACGCGATCATCAACCAGAACCTCGACGGCGTCGTGGCGGAAGCCACCGCCGACCAGGACTCCACCATCAACCAGTAGCGATATAGGTCGAGGAGAGTTCCGTGAACCACCCCCCCGGGGACATGAGCCCCGGGGGGGCCGGGGTCGCCGTTCGACCCCCGCCCCCCGTCGCGACACCGGTGCCGGATCGGGCGCGCCCGGATCGATCCCCGCCGGAGGCACCGAACCGGCGGCCGCAGCGGGCAGACGGGCTTCAGATGCTGGGGCGCTTCGAAGGATCCGGTCACCGCGATGCTCCCGCGTTGGTCAGGCGCGTCGACGGGCAGGTAGTCCAGCTGACACCTCTGCTCGATGCGGTTCTCGAGGCCATAGACGGCCGCCGGGATCACGGCGCCATCGCGAAGGCAGTCGCCGCCAGCACCGGCAAGGTGGCCGGTGAAGAGGACATCCATTTCCTGATCGAGCAGAAACTGCGCCCCCTCGGTCTCTTGCAGGAGCCGGATGGTTCGCAGCCTTCCGCACGCAAAGCCAACCCGCTGCTCGGCATCCGTCTGCGGATGGTCGTTAGCAACGAGCGGGTAACGCGCGGCATCGCGGCTCCCTTCTCCAAGCTGTTCGTGCCTCCGGTCGTCGCGGTCGTCACCTTGGCCTTCCTCGTCCTGACGGCCTGGTTGCTGGTCGATCACGGATTGGCGCCGGCGGTTCGTCAGGCTCTGTACGAGCCCGGTCTGCTGCTTCTAGTGCTCGCGCTGACCACGGTGTCTGCCGGTTTCCACGAGCTCGGACACGCGGCCGCTTGCACGTATGGCGGCGGCAAGCCCGGGGCCATGGGGATGGGCCTTTATCTCGTGTGGCCGGCCTTCTATACCGACGTCACCGACGCTTACCGCCTAGATCGCCGCGCGCGCCTGCGCGTTGACCTGGGCGGGATCTACTTCAATGCGATCTTCGCCTTGGTCGCGTTCGGCTTGTGGGCGGCGACCGGGTGGGAGGCGCTGCTTGCGGTCATACCGCTCCAGGTGCTGCAGATGCTTCGGCAACTGATCCCACTCGTCCGGCTCGACGGCTACCACATCCTTGCGGACCTCACCGGGGTGCCCGATCTGTTCGCGCACATCAAGCCGATCCTCCTCGGCATGCTCCCGACGAGATGGGGCCGCGCCGAGAACAAGGCCCTGAAGCCGCGGGTGCGCGTCGTGGTTGTCGCGTGGGTGTTGCTCGTCGTTCCGTTGTTGATGGTGGCCCTCGGACTTACGGTTGTCGTGGCCCCCCGGCTCATCGCGACGGCATGGGACAGCGCGGGCGTGCAGTGGAATGAGATGACTGCCGCGTGGGCTAACGGCGAGCGAGCCGGGGCCGCCGTCGAAGGTCTTTCCATCCTGGCCCTGGCGATCCCGATCCTGAGCATGGGCTATCTCGTGACGCGCATCGTCAGGCGCGTCGCGCTCAAGGTCTGGCGTTCCACCTCGGAGCGCCCTGTGATGCGAGCGCTGGCCCTTGCTATGGCGGCGTGCCTGGTGGCCGCTCTCGCGGCCGTCTGGTGGCCCGACGGTCAATACCGTCCGATCGAGGCCGACGAGCGCGGAACGATCGCAGAGACGGCGCTGAACGGCATTCCGGCCCGGCCGGTGCTCTTGTCGGACTCCGCCGAGGTGGCGGGCGCGGTTGCGCCCTCTCCCGCGCCTGCGCCGGTAAAGACGCCGGCGCCGGTCGTCGAGGCGCCTCCCCTGGAAGCAGTGGTCTTATCGAGCGCGATATCGGAGGCCGAGCCCCGCTACACCTTCGATCTGCCCGCTCCTCCCGGCGAGGGCGACAACCAGGCGTTGGCGGTCAACTACACCGACGGCTCGGCGGTGATAGCGATGGCTCTCTCGTTGATCTTCAGCGGCGACGCCACGGTCGACAACGCCAACGAGGCGTACGCGTTGGCGAGCTGCAGGAACTGTTTGGCCGCTGCGATCGCGTTCCAGCTAGTCGTGATCCTTGACGAGGCCGACGTGATCGTTCCGGAGAACAGCGCGGTTGCGGTGGGCGCCTACTGCGTACGGTGCGTCACCTTCGCGCTGGCATTCCAGGTCGTCGTGAGGATGACCGAGCCACTGACCGCGGCGACGGAGCAGGAGCTCGACCGCATCTGGAGCAAGCTCGAGGCCCTCGAGGAGAACGTCGCCGATCTGACGCTGGCCGAGATCCACGCCTCACTCGTGGCGATCGAGAACGAGATCCTCGACCTGCTGGCCGCGGAGGAGGCGGAGGCTCTTGCGACCGCGTCCGAGGAAGCTGAGGACGGTGCGCTCCCGGTTGCATCGCCGACGCCCACGACCGGAGCGTCGCCCACCACCGACCCCTCGCCCACCCCGACTACCGGCTCCGACCAGCCCACTCCGAACCCGAGCCCGTCGCCGACCCCGACGTCGGAACCGTCGCCCACCGCCGAGCCCTCGCCCAGCCCGTCTCCCTGATCGGGGGGCACACCCCGCGAACATCCGGGGCCGAGTCGATAGGCTGCCACGGATGACCGTGTCGTGGGTTCCCTCGCCGGAGAAGCTGCGCGCCGCGTCCGACGCGCTCGAAGGCAACGGACACGGCGGCTTGATCGCGGCGAAAGCGCTCAAGGCGCTCGGCGTGTCGCATGTGTTCACGCTGAGCGGCGGCCATATCTTCCCGTTCCTCGACGGATGCCACCAGGAGGGGATCCGTCTCATGGATACGCGCCACGAGCAGAACGCGGCGTTCGCGGCGGAAGGCTGGGCCCGCTTGACTCGGACCATCGGCGCGGCTGCGGTTACGGCGGGCCCCGGCGTCACCAATGTAATGAGTCCCCTCGCGCAGGCCGCCGCGAACCGCGTCCCGATGCTGGTGTTGGGCGGGCGGGCGCCGGCGTTCCGATGGGGGCAGGGTTCCCTGCAGGAGATGGACCACGTTCCGTTCGTCGATCCGATAGCTCCGTCGAGGACGGTCGGCGACACGGCGGCCGTCGGCAGCGAGGTGATCGCCGCCGCCCTCCGAGCCTCGACCGCACCTCGCGGCCCGCGCTTCCTCGACTTCCCGCTCGATGTCGTCTTCAACAACGGCGACTTCGGTTTCTCGGTCCCCGAAGTGGATGACGTCGGCGCGCCCGACGGTGGCGCGATCGAACGCCTGGCCGAGATGATCCAGCGGGCCGAGCGCCCGATCCTGATCGCCGGCTCGAACGTGTACCTGGACGGCGCGGAGCGTGAGCTTCGAGCTCTGGTGGAGGCCGCGGAGCTCCCGGTATTCGCCAACGGCCAGGGCCGCGGTTGCGTCCCGGCGGACCACCGACTGGCCTTCAGCCGCGCTCGCTCGAGGGCGTTGCGGGAATCCGACCTGGTGATCGTCGCCGGCACGCCGCTGGACTTCCGGCTCGGTTTCGGTCAGGGGTTGGAGAACCTCGTTCATCTCGACTCCCATCCCGATCTGCTGGCGCAGCATGTCGAAACGCCTGCCTCGATCGGAGCGCCTCTCGACGCCACCTTCGCCGCGCTCACCGCGGCGATCGAACGTCCGTCCGAGACGAAGGCGTGGGTCGAGGCCCTGTCCGAGACCGAGGAGGAGAAGCGAGCCGGCGCCCAGGCCGAGCTGCAGTCGAGCTCGGATCCGATCCATCCCATGCGGATCTACGGCGAGCTGGTACCGCTGCTCGACCGGGACGCGATCGTGATCGGCGACGGTGGAGACTTCGTGTCCTACGCCGGGCGCGAGGTGGCGTCGTTCGAGCCGGGCTGCTGGCTGGACCCCGGGCCCTTCGGTTGTCTCGGCGTTGGTCCGGGCTACGCCATGGCGGCTCGTTTGGCGCATCCGGATCGACAGATCGTGCTGCTGTACGGCGACGGCGCGATCGGGTTCTCGGCCTCCGAGCTCGAGTCGCTCGTGAGACACAAGCTGCCGGTCGTGTGCGTCGTGGGCAACAACGGCATCTGGGGGCTCGAGAAGCATCCGATGAAGGGCCTGTACGGCTACGACGTCGCCGCCGATCTGCGGCCGGGCATCCGCTACGACCAGATGATGGAGTCGTTCGGCGGCCGCGGCGAGCTCGTGACCGATCCGGGCGAGATCGCACCCGCGTTGAAGCGGGCCTTCGATTCCGGCGAGCCGACCGTAGTGAACATCCTGACCGATCCCGAGATCGCCTATCCCCGCTCTTCGAACCTGGCTTGAAAGATCTACTCCGGGCTGCGCTCGATGCGGCCACCGACGCGGGAGCTGCCTACGCCGACGCGCGCGGGGCGGAGATCGAGACCGAATCCCTGTCGGTGCGAGGACCGATGGTGGAGGGGCTCGATCGATCGAGCTCGAGCGGGTTCGGCGTCCGGGTCCTGGTCGATGGAGCGTGGGGGTTCGCCTCGACGGCGACCGTCACCACGGAGGAGGCCGCTCGGGTGGCTCGTCTCGCGGTCGAGGTCGGGCGCGCCAGTGCGCAGGTCGCGATCGCACCGGTCGAGTTGGCTCCCGAGCCGATCCATGTCGACAGCTGGGAGTCGCCTTACGACAAGGACCCATTCGAGGTGTCGGTGGAGGACAAGGTCGGGGTTCTGACCGCGGCCACCGAGGAGATGGCGGGCGTTCGCGACATCCGGATCGCACGCGGGACCCTCGATCTGTTGCGACAGAACACGTGGTTCATCTCGTCGGAGGGGTCGGATATCCACCAGCGCGTGCTACAGACCGGAGCCGGGATCGAGGCGATGGCCGTGGACGGCAACGACGTCCAGGTCCGCTCCTATCCGGGCTCCTTCCGCGGTCACTACGCCAACGCTGGCTACGAGCTCGTCGAGGAGATGAACCTCGCCGCGCACGCCGCCCGCACGGCGGAGGAGGCCGCCGCGCTGTTGCGCGCGCCCGAATGTCCCTCTACCGAGACCACCGTGGTGCTCGACGGCCATCAGGTGATGCTGCAGGTCCACGAGTCGGTCGGCCATCCCACCGAGCTCGATCGCGTCCTCGGGATGGAAGCCGCGTTCGCCGGGACCTCGTTCGTAGGCATACCGGACCTCGGCGAGCTGCGCTACGGATCCGATCTGGTCAACATCACGTCCGACCCGACGATCGCCGGCGGCCTGGGTTCGTTCGCGTACGACGACGAAGGCGTGGAGGGTCAGCGGGTGGATCTCGTCAAAGAGGGGATCCTCGTCGGCTTCCAGTCGTCGCGCGAGACCGCGGCTGCGATGGGGGCCGAGCGATCGAACGGAACGATGCGGGCCGAGGGATGGGAGAACTTCCCGCTCATCCGCATGGCGAACATCAACCTCCTTCCGGGCGAGGGCTCGCTCGAGGATCTGTTCGCCGACGTGGACAACGGACTGTTCTTATCGACCAACCGCTCCTGGTCGATCGACGACAAGCGCAAGAACTTCCAGTTCCAGTGCGAGGTCGCGTGGGAGATCAAGAAGGGCAAGCTCGGAAAGATGCTCAAGAACCCGCGCTATACCGGCATCACGCCGGTGTTCTGGGCCTCGTGCGACGCGATCGCCGGGCCGGAGGAGTGGGAGATGCACGGCACGCCCAACTGCGGCAAGGGGCAACCGGGTCAGACGATGCGCGTAGGTCACGGGACGTCCCCGGCCCGCTTCCGCAACGTCAACACCGGGGTCGCGCAGTGACCGATCTTCGTCGCAATGTTCCCATCAGTCCCGGGGCGGTGCGCGCCGCAGCCGGGGCGGTGTTGGAGCTGGCCGGTGCCGATGCCGTCGAGGTCGTCGTCACCTCGTCTCTCATCGGGCTGACCCGTTTTGCGCGCTCGAGGATCATCCAGAACACCGTTCGCAACGACGTACGCGCCTACGTCAGGGTCGTCGACGGTGACCGCGTAGCTGTGGCGGCCACGAACCAGCTCGGGAGCGATCAGATGTTGCGCGCGGGTGGGCGCGCTCTGGAGGCCGCACGGGCGACACCCCCCGACCCCGACTTCCCCGGCCTGCCCTCGCCATCCCGCGTCGGCCAGGCAGACGGGATCTTCCGCTGGGATGAAACCACCGCGGGGGCCAGCCCGGCGCGCAGAGCCGAGGCGGTCCAGGCGATCTTGAGGGCCTCCGGCTCCGACAACGCGGCGGGGGTGTTCGAAACCAGCGCTCATTGCTACTCGGTGATCAATTCCTTGGGGGTCGAGTGCTTCGACGCCTACACGCGCTGCGTCACGACATGCCTCGTCGACGATGGGGCTGCGACCGGTTGGGGTGAAGCATCGTCCCACGCCATCGAGGCGGTCGACGTCGAGCGAGCGGCTCGAACGGCCGCGGGCAAGGCCTCGCGCGGTCACGATCCGGTCGAAGCCGAACCCGGGACCTACGAGGTGATCCTGGAACCGGCGGCGAGCGCCATGCTGATGGAGTACCTCTCGTACATGGGCATGGGCGCGAAGCAGGTCGTGGACGGTGAGAGCTTCCTGGCCTCTCGCTCCGGAGAGAGGGTGGCGAGCGACGAGATCACCGTGGCCGACGACGTGTTCGACGATCACTCGGTAGGGATCGGGTTCGATCTCGAAGGGGTTCCAAAGAAGGCTGTGACGGTGATCGACCATGGGCGCGCCGTCGGACCGGTCACCGACCTGCGAACCGCGCCGAAGCTTGGGCTCGCTCCGACCGGCCACTATTCGGGGTCCAGTGAGTTCGGGCCGTATGCGTCGAACGTAGTGCTCCGACCGGGCGACGAGTCACCAGAGGAGCTGATGGCGGGGGTGGACGACGGCTTCCTCATCACGCGCTTTCACTACGTGAACGTCCTGGACCGGCCCTCGACCCTTCTGACCGGCATGACGAGAGACGGGATCTTCCGTATCAGGGGCGGCGAGATCGCGGAGCCCGTGAACAACTTCCGGTTCTCACAAAGCGTGCTGGAGGCCCTGGGCGCGACGAGCGCGGTCGGCAACGACGCGACGGCGTTCGCTCCCGACTACGGCTCGTTCGGATCCAACGTGGCGCCCTCGCTGCGCGTCGGCGCGTTCAATTTCGCCTCGACCACCACCCACTGAACGGCCCGCCGACCCATGCACGAGATCCTTCACATCGCGATCCTCGTCAGCACGTTGTTGGGGGCCGCCGCCCTGGTGCTCCTGGTCCTGTGGCCGGTGTTCGGCGAGACCCCGCTTTCGGGCCTCACCCGGAACGCCCTTTTCGCCCTGGTTGTGATTGCCGCCTGCCTGCTGGTGGTGGAATGGCGATTCGTGCACTAGCGTTGTAGATACGAGACCGGCCCCAATGGCGGGACCCGGGTTGCCCACTACCTATAATGGTCGTGCACCGAGCGGGTGCCATACCAAGGAGGATCTCCCCGTGGCGATGACCGAGACCAGCAAGACCGAGGATCAGATCTTCGCGATCTCTCCGAACGCGGCCTCGAAGGTGACCGAGCTTCTCGAGCGCGAGACCTCGGCGGCGCCGGACGAGCACGCCGGCAAGGAATACGCACTCCGAGTGGCCGTCCAGCCGGGTGGTTGCGCCGGCCTGCGTTACGCCCTCTACTTCGACGATCGCAAGCTCGACGACGACCACATCGAGCAGATGCACGGGGTCGAGATCAGGGTCGACAAGATGAGCGCTCCCTACCTTCGGGGTGCCACGATCGACTACCTCGATACCCTCGAGCAGTCGGGGTTCACCATCGACAACCCGAACGCCAAGGGGACCTGCGCCTGCGGAGACTCGGCTCAGTTCTGATCCCTTAGCGAGCATCCTTACAAATCCGGGCACGCGTGCCCGGGAAAACATCAAAGCCGCTGTGATCCCATCCTAGTAGGGCCCCCGGAGACGGGGGCCTTTTCCTTTCCCGGCATCTGGGAAAGCTCACTACATGCTGTGGGCGGGCCCGATCGAGTTCTCGACCGGCGAGGTCATCGCCATCCTGCTGATCCTTGCCGCCATGGCGCTGGCCATCCCCGTCGCCGCCGGCGCCATCGCCGTCATCGTGTATCGACGCCGAACGCCGCCGCGGTCAGCCACCGGACGTCAGGCGACCATCGTCTTCTTCAAGTTCTTCGCGCTCGCCCTGGCGCTCCAGGTCGCGATCGGCTTCGTCATCGGCTTGATCTCGGCACTGTTGGGATAGGCTGAGCCCGCTCATCAAGAGCGGGGGAGGGCCCGGCCCAGCGATCCCGCCGCAACCACCGGCTCGTCCGGCAGGTGCGAATCCCGGACGGATGAGCGGGCTTCAGCGCAGAGCCTTCCCACCGTCCGGTCGGAAGGCTTTTTTGCTGCACGAGGAAGGAGAGCGATGTCGATCCAGACCACCGTCGTGGGCTCGTACCCGAAGCCGCCGAACGAGGGCGAGACCTTCACCGTCAGAAAGACGCTGCACGCCCTCGAGAGGGGGCAGGCAACCGCCGACGACCTGAGCGCGGCCCAGGACGAGCTGGTACGGCAGGTCATCGCCGAGCAGGAGCACGCCGGCATCGACCTCGTAACAGACGGGCACGTGCGCTGGGACGACATCCTGACGCCGTTCGCCCGCACCATCTCGGGCTTCGAGATCGGCGGGCTGCTGCGCTGGTTCGACAACAACGTCTACTACCGCCGCCCGATCTGCATAGGCGACCTCGAGTGGGGCGGCCCGTCGTCGGTCGAGGCCTTCAACTTCGCCGCGTCGGTGGCGACGAAACCCGTCAAGGTCGTGATCCCCGGCCCGGTGACGTTCGCCCGGTTGTCGGTCGACGAGCACTACGGCGACCACGAGCAGTTCGTGTTGGCCATCGCGTCGGTGCTCGGGCAGGAGGCGTTCGAGCTCCAAGCGGCCGGCGCGCTGTCCATCCAGATCGACGAGCCGGGCCTGCTCGATGCGCCCGAGGACCTCGACCTTGCTCGCCGCGCATTAGAGCTGATCATGCAGGACCTCGGCGACTCGGAGGTGACGCTCGCCACCTACTTCGGCGACGCGAAGAGGCTGGGGGCCGATCTGTTCGCCCTGCCGGTGCAGCGCATCGCCCTGGACCTCGTATCGGGTCCCGAGAACCGTGAGCTCATCGGGTCGCTCCCGCAGGACAAGAAGCTGCAGGCCGGCCTCGTCGATGCCCGCAACACCATGCTCGAATCCGAGGACGAGCTCGCTCGGACGATCGAGGAGCTCGCCGGACAGGTCGGCGCCGACAGGTTGTCGGTCGCTCCTTCGTCGGGCCTCGAGTTCCTGCCTCGTGAGAAAGCTCGAGCCAAGCTCGAGCGCCTGTCCGCCGCCGCGTCGAAAGTGGGTGCCTGACATGACAGACGTGAACCTGCCCGGCCCCGGTCTCTGGACGACCTCGGTCGGCAGCCTTCCGAAGCCCGACTACATCCAGCAGGCGCGCAGTCGTTTCGCTCGTAAAGAGATCGATCGCGCCGAGCTGAAGGAGCTCGAGAAGCAGGCCACGCGCGAGTGGGTCGAGTTCCAGGACTCGATCGGGACCGACGTCGTCGTCGACGGCGAGCAGTACCGGGGCGACATGGTCGCCTACTTCGCCGAGGAGCTTCCGGGCCTCGAGATCGGCGGCCTCGTCCGCTCCTACGGCAACCGGTACTACCGGAAGCCGATCGCGACCGGTCCCGTCGGTCGCGACAGGCCGATCACCGTCGAGTGGTGGGAGTACGCGCAGAGCCTCACGAAGGCCCCCGTCAAGGGGATGCTCACCGGTCCCTACACGATCTGCGACTGGTCCTTCAACGAGCACTACTCGACCCGCCGTGATTTCGTGCTCGACCTGGCCAAGGTCATCCGCGACGAAGCCCTCGACCTCGAGAAGGCCGGCGCCAAGTACATCCAGATCGACGAGCCTGCGGCTTCGACCCGGATGGACGAGCTCGACCTCGTGATCGAGGCGATGCAGGTCGTCACCGAGCCGCTCAGCGTCCACACGATCACGCACATCTGCTACGGCGACTTCCACCGCGCTTACCCGAAGATGCTGGACATCCCCGTCGACCAGATCGACCTCGAGTTCGCCAATTCCGAGTACTCGCTGCTCGACGAGTTCTCCCAGGACCCGTTCACGAAGTACATCGGCCTCGGGATCTCGGACGTCCATACGCACCAGCAAGAGCCGGTCGAAGAGCTCGTCGACGGCATCCGCCGCGCCCTCAAGCACATCCCGCCGGAGCGCATCTTCGTAGACCCCGACTGCGGCCTGAAGACCCGCACCGTCGACGAAGCGAAGCAAAGCCTCTCGAGCATCAAGAAGGCCGTAGACATAGTGAGAGCCGAGCTCTAACGCAGCGCATTTACGGGGCCGGAACCCACTCCGCCGGGTGCCGCGAAGTAGCCAATCAAAACCCGCGGCGACGGGGCGAGATCCAGCCCGTCTGACTGTTCGGGCCCCGTCCGGCCCGGTCGCGCCGTTCTTTGGGACCAGATGGTCGTTTTCGGCCCCTCTCATCCCAAAGAACGGTTCGCGGCACGTTCCAAGGACTCGAATGGGCTTGGCGTGTGGGCAGCGGCTAACTCACCCGTCGCTGCTTGGTTCTTGCCTTTCGAGTGGACCTTTCTCAGGCATCGCCTCGGAGCGGGCGGTACTCTTCCGGGCGTTAGCAGGGGAGCTCGGTGGGACCGGGCTGAGAGGGCGGCTGTCAGCCGCCGACCCTTGGGACCTGATCCGGGTAATGCCGGCGAAGGGAGTTCGAATCGTGGCCACCACCGTCGAACGCGGCACCGTTGCCGAACACGGCTTGTCCGAACAGTGGGGGATCGAGCCCGTCCCCGTTGAGAAACGAACGCTGTCGGGTCTGGATCTCGCAGTGTTGTGGGGGGACCTCGGGATCGGTCTCCTCGTGCTCGTCACCGGCGCGTTGCTCGTTCCCGCCCTCGGGTTCGGAGTGGCAATGGTTGCGATCGTTCTGGGGTCGCTGATCGGGGTTGGGCTTCTTGCATCCGGCGCTGCGGCCGGCGCGCGGCACGGCATCCCGACGATGGTGTTGTTGCGACCCGTGCTGGGCGTGCGGGGATCGTGGCTTCCGACCGCTTTCAACGTGATCCAGCTGGTTGGGTGGACGGCCGTCGAGCTCTGGGCGATGAGCTACGTCGCCGACATCGTGTCGGAGCGGGTGTTCGGGTTCTCGGCTCGGTGGTTGTGGCTCTCGATCGCGGGGATCGTCTGTTGCGGGCTCGCGTTGTGGGGGCCGGTCGGAGTAACGCGCGTCTGGATGGAGCGGTTCGGCGTCTGGGTGATCGGTGGGATCTCGGTGTTGGTGACGATCGCGGTGCTGACTTCGGACGGGATCGTCTCCGCGATCGCGGCCCCCGGCGCGGGCGGGTTTCCGACGTTTGGCCCCGCCCTCGATCTCGTGATCGCGATGCCGGTCTCGTGGTTCCCGCTCGTCGCCGACTACACCCGCTTCGGGGCGCGACCGCGCTCGGCGTTCGCCGGGACCTTCATCGGCTATCTGATCGCGAACGTCTGGCTGTACGCACTCGGTGCCCTTCTTGTTTTGGCGGGGACGACCACGCCGGATCCGGCCGGGATCGCGATCGGGTTGCTGGCGATCGCCGGCGGTTCGGTGGTGGGGATCCTGTTCCTCATCGGGCTTCTGGTCGGCGAGACCGACGAGGCGTTCGCCGACATCTATTCGGGAGCGGTCAGTCTGCAGAACCTGCTTCCACGCGTTCCGCAGAAGGCACTGATCGTCGGGATCACCTTGGTCGGGGCAGGTCTCGCCGCACTGCTCACGATGCAGCTCTACGAGTCGTTCCTGTTCCTCATCGGATCGGTCTTCGTTCCCTTGATGGGTGTTGTCATCGCCGATCACTTCGTGATCAGGCGAGGCCGTCTCGAGGTCGACGAGCTCTACGAACGACGCGGTCGCTACTGGTTCGGCGGAGGAGTGCGGTGGCAGGCGTTGGTGCCGTGGGTTGCCGGCTTCCTCGCGTACCACTGGATCAGCCCGAGCCCGGTGGACTGGTGGATGAGACTCACGACGGGTCTGCTCGGAGATCCGTTGTCGGTGCAGTTCTCGTGGTTGAGCGCCTCGATCCCGTCGTTCCTGGTCGCCCTGGTCCTCGGGCTGGTCGTGCTCCGGGACATATCATCGGAATCACTCGACGAACCGGCCACGCATCAGCAGAGAGGGGACCGATGAAGATCGAAGCGCGATGCCACCGCTGCGGGCGGACGTTCCTGCTGTCTCAGATCGGCACCGAGTCGGACGCCCCGGGCAGATGCCCCTTCTGCGGAGCGCGCTTCGCACGTCATTACTCCACCGTTCTGGTTGATGCAGTAGAGGATGCGGAGACGTCTGCGACGCGCTTCGTGCACACGATCGCTCGTCTGCAGTCGATGGAAACCGGCTTCGACATCGATATCGAGGGACTACTCTCCGATGTCAGCGAACAGGTCCGCGAACAGGAAAAAGCGGCTCGCGCGGGCTGATTTTCGAAAATTTTCAAAAAAAATGTCTGACCCCCGATCAGGCGCCGTTCGGCGCCACGTCATGGTGGTATCCGACGACGAGCGGATACGGGACGAAGCGCGCTTCGGATTCGCTCCAGAGCTCGATGTGGCGCTGGCGCGGGACGCGCGCGAGGCACTCACGCAGATGGAGCACGATAGGCCGGCGGTCGTGGTCATCGATCTCCACACAGGCAGTGCGGGAGGGTACGGGCTTCGCAAAGACATGAGCCAGATCCCGCATCTGGCCGAGGTCCCCGTCCTGATGCTGCTGGATCGGGATCAGGATCTGTGGCTCGCTAAGCAGGCCGGTGCTGACCTAGTCAGGACCAAGCCGATCGACACGAGCGACCTCGTCTCCGACGCGCTGTCGCTGATCTCCTAGCGACCCCCTCGCGCGATTTCGCGCTCCGCGGCCCTAAAGATGCAGGTCAGGCCTATTGCGCGCCTCGAATACCATGCCTAGAATTACAAAAGTGTGATTCGGTCCCCTCGCAATGCGGCGAGGGCCACGGGGTGGTCGGGGAAGCGTCGAGAGGAAGGCCGGGGGAATGCAGCGCATCACAAACAAACTCCTACAGCCCGTCGATTGGCAGACGAACGCGCGCTGCACCGAGGTCGATCCCGAGATCTTTTTCCCCGAGCGCGGAGGATCGTCGAAGGCCGCGCGTCAGGTCTGTTCGAAGTGCGATGTGCGCTCGCAATGTCTTGAGTACGCGCTTAACAACAAGGAACAGTTCGGTATCTGGGGCGGAACGTCCGAACGCGAACGCCGCCGTCTTCGCAAAGAGCGCACGCGTCGTCAGCTGCGCGCGGTTTCCTAAGAAGAGGCGCGTAAATACCCGAAACGCATGCCGCGAAACGCCGCGCGAGGCGTTCGAATACTTGCAATCTTCTCCAATTCATGTCTATCTACTTTGTGAATGCGCGTTTGTGACGCGCGCATTCGCTGTTGTAAGTCCCGCGGCGCGCGTTCGAACGCGTTGCGGGAAGGGGAACTGGGCGGGATCTCACGATTCCGTTTAGGCATGAAGGAGGTGCGGTAGTGGCAGCAAAGAAGACGACCGGCCGGAAGACCTCTGCGCGCAAGAAGAGCACCGCGCGTAAGTCACCGGCTCGCAAGTCCACGGCGCGCAAGAAGAGCACCGCGCGTAAGGCTCCGGCACGTCGTAAGTCCACGGCCCGCAAGAGCACCGGCCGCAAGAAGAGCACCGCGCGCAAGGCTCCGGCACGTCGTAAGAAGACGACGGCGCGGAAGAAGTCGACCGCACGCAAGGCTCCGGCACGTCGTAAGTCCACGGCCCGCAAGACCACCGGCCGGAAGAAGACGACGGCACGGAAGAAGTCGACACGCAAGGCGCCTGCACGGCGCAAGAGCACCGCTCGCAAGGCGCCTGCACGGCGCAAGAGCACCGCTCGCAAGGCGCCTGCACGGCGCAAGAGCACCGCTCGCAAGACCACGCGACGGCGCTAGCCGGAGGCTTGTAACACCGCTTCCAAGGAGTGGCCCGGT
This sequence comes from Actinomycetota bacterium, assembly GCA_035249925.1. GTDB lineage: Bacteria > Actinomycetota > CADDZG01 > CADDZG01 > WHSQ01 > MB1-2. The sequence goes on along the minus strand of DATFFR010000036.1, from coordinate 4,866 downwards.
TGCAGCAGCAGCCGGGCCACTCTCGCGTGTGGGTTCGGAAGGAATCGCTCTTCGACCAGCCCGACTATCTCGGTCCCATAGACCTCGGCCCCTCGACGCCGGGCCAGCTCGGCAACCACCTCGAAGACGTGCTCTATCCCGGTCGTCGCAGGATCGATCAGGTTGAGAGACACCTGCGATCGCTTCGAAGAGAGCTCCAGACCCAGTGCTCTCACGCTCGGTGATCGCACCTGGACCGCGATCTCCTTCGCCGTCGCGGCTCCGGCCTCCAGCCAGATGTTTAACGCGATGAGAGGCGGGCGGGCTCCGACGCACACCACGCCGCGGCGCGGATCGATCTCGGCCGGTCCCTCGTCGGGAGGGAGATCCGTGCCCGCGCGCTCGGCCAAACGTTCGAGGCCGCCCCGGCGCAGATCCGGCAGCTCCCGAGTCTCGCTCCGGTACGCGGCCTCCCCGTAGACGTACACCGGAATCTGCGATCGCGCCGCTATCGTCCGGGCCGTACGCCGTGCGGTAGATATCGCTTCGCTCATCGGGTTGCCGCCGTGCGGGACGAACGGGCAGACGTCCAACCCACCGAGCCGGGGATGGATGCCACGATGCTTCGTCAGGTCGATCTCCGAGCAGGCGGCGGCCAGGGCGGTGCAGCCTTCGGCGAGGGAATCGGGGTCGGCGGTCAGCGTCAGAACGGAGCGGTTGTGGATCGCGTCCGAGTGGATGTCGAGAACACGGACCCCCGTCGCTTCGACCACGCCGGCGAAACCGTCGATGCGGGCGCGGTCGTTGCCTTCCGACACGTTCGGGATAGCGAGCAGCGTCATCGGGCGTTACCGTAGTCGCGGAATCCCAGGAGGTGTCGGTGAGCGAGTACGGCTACACGGTTCAGGTACCGGAGGGATACGACGAGGCCGTGCTGCGCGCCCGCGTCGCCATGAAAGGCGAGGGATTCTCGATCATCTCGGAGATGCACGTCGGGGGGATGCTCGGCCCCGAGGCGGGCGACAAACGTCAGTACCTCATCATGGGCATGTGGAACGCGGCGGTCTCCCAGCGACAGATCGATCCTCAGCTGCAGGCGGGCGTTCACCTTCCATGCAACGTCGTCGTGCAGGAGGTCGATGCCGGCGCCATCGTTGCCGCCCTCGACCCGCTGGACGTCGTGGAGGACGAGGACGCGCCGGCGGTGGAGGCGGCCGGAGTGGCGCGCGAGGCCCTGGGACGGATGCTGCGGTCCGTTGCCGCCGGGCCCGGGTGATCGGGTGATCCGTTGAAGGATCCCGCCCGCGGGAAGATCGTGCAGGCGTTCCTCGGTCGCCTCGACGAGGTGGTCGATCGCTGTCTCGCCGCGATCTGGGAGACCGTTCCCTCCTACGGTCGCTCCGGCGAACCCCTCCACAGCGACGTCCGCGAGGCCGTGAGGGGAAACGTGGCCGCGCTGGCCCAGGTCCTCAGCGAGGGGCGCGAGCTTCGCCGTGAAGAGCTGGGGCGGATCGAGGCGGTCGGGAAGCGGCGGGCCGAGGCCGGTATCCCGCTGGACGACGTTCTCCATGCCTACAGAACGGTGTCTCGGGTGTGTTGGGATGTCCTGTCCGAGGAGTGCCGCAGCTCCGAGCACGACGCCCTCGAGACCGCGCTCGGGCTTGCCGAGGCGATCCTCCGCTACACCGACCAGATCTCGACCTCGGTCGCCGAGGCGTACGCCATGGCCCAGCGGGACATCGTGCGCGAGCAGGAAGGCGCGCGCCGCGAGTTCTTGGCCGACCTCCTATACGGGACCGACGCGTCCCCCGAGCAGGTCCTTCAGAGGGCCCACACCTTCGGCTACGACCTAACGCTCAACTACATCGCGCTCGTTGGTTCCGGCCCCGGGTCCGACTCCGGTAAGGAGGCCCTGGTTGCCGCCGCGGCCGCGCGCGTGGGCGGCCTGGCAACCGCGGATCCGATCGTGATCCAGAAGGGGGAACAGACGATCGCCCTGATGCCGGCGGAGCCGTTCACCGACGTTGGAGTGGTCCCCGAGAAGATCGTCGTCGAGCTCGGCGATGGCTGGCTGTTCGGCATGGGCGGGCCGGAGCCTGGGCTCGAGGGGATCCGGCGGGCTTACCTGGAGGCGCGCGAGGCCCTCGAGATCGGCATGGCGCTCGAGTTGACCGGACCGGTGTTCCGCTTCGACGACCTCCTGCTGTACCACTTCCTGAAGCTCGAGCAGGTCTTGGTGGATCGTTTCGTCGAGCAGATGCTCGGCCCCCTCGTCGCGTACGACGACCGCCGCAAGGGCGAGCTGATGAAGACGCTCGACGCCTATTTCGCGGCCGATGGAAGCGTGAAGATGGCCGGTGAGATGCTGTTTGCGCACCCCCATACGGTGACCTACCGCCTGAAACAGATAGAGAGGTTGACCGGGTGGTCGCTGAAGGACCCGGAGGACAAGCTCCGGCTCCAGTTGGCCCTGCGGGCGTTCAAGCTCGCCGAGGCGCGGCGCGACCCCGACGGTCCGGTCGCGGACGCCTAGGCCGCTTTACGCCGCCCGGGAGTGGCCTGCTGCTAACCTCTCGTGCGTCTCTTGCGGGTCGAACGGCCAAGTTTCCGGTCCCCGCCGCCTAGTTCTTTGAGGAGGAAGCACAACGATGCCCGACAGAGTTCTGATCATCGGCTGGGACGGCGCCGACTGGAAGGTGCTGCAGCCCATGCTGGATGCAGGCGAGCTCCCCAACCTGGCCCGGCTCATCGAGCGCGGCGCCCACGCCGATTGCCTCTCGACCGTTCCCTCGCACTCCTGGTGCGCCTGGCCCTCGTTCATGACCGGGCTGAACCCGGCCGGGCACGGAGTCTTCGACATCCTGGAGCACAAGCCCGGAGCGACCAGGCGCCTCCCCGTGACCTATCGCTCGATCAAGGCGCGGACGATCTTCGACGACATGACCGCGGCGGACAAGACGTCGTTGGCGATCAACATCCCGCTCACATTCCCGACCCCCGAGATCAAGGGCAAGGTCATCGGGGGCGGCGTGCTGCCGGCGAGCCGCTCGTATACCCATCCGGTCGAGCTGCAGCAGGAGCTGGACGCGAACGCCCCCTTCCCGGTGAACGGGATGAGTTGGACCACCTATCGCAACCGGCCCGAGGCCTTCCTCGACGAATGCGCCGAGATGACGGCCAAGCGCCAGACGAGCTTCGAATACCTCCTCGATACGACGGACTGGGACTTCGGAGTGCTCGTGTACGTCTCGACCGACCGCATCCAGCACTGCTTGATGGAGTACATCTCGCCGGATCACCCGAAGTACGCCGAGCTCAAAGACACGCCCGTGGCGAAGCAGACCCGGGCGGTCTACCAGCAGCTCGACGAGGGCCTCGCTCGGCTCCTCGAGCGCACGACCGACAACGACCTCGTCATATTCATGTCCGATCACGGCCATCAGGCCTGCTGGCGCTGCTGCACGATGGATCGGATCCTCCAGCAGATGGGCTATCTGGAGTTCGGCAAGGGCTCGTTCGCGTTCAACCTGATCCGCTGGGGGCCGGGCCGTCGCATCGCCCGCCGCATCTACGACCTGTTGAAGCTCCACGGCAAGGTGTCGATCCCCGCCTCGCCGATCGAGTGGTCGAAGACGAAGGCCTACACCAGCGTCGTCTCCACCGGCGAAGGCGTGTCCGTCAACCTGAAGGGCAGGGAGCCGGGCGGCATCGTCGACCCCAAGGACTTCGAGAAGGTCCGCGACGAGGTCGCGGCCTCGATCGAGGCGTTCCGCGACCCCGTCACCGGGAGATGCCCGGTCGGCAAGATCTATCGGAAGGAAGAGGTGCTGTCGGGCAAGTTCCTGGACACCGCTCCGGATCTCCTTCTGGTGCCGGCCGAGGGTTACTCGCTCACGCACGCCAAGGGCGCGGTCGAGGAAGCCGACTGGCTGTCCGGCGACCACCGGCTCGAGGGCGTCATCGTCGCCACCGGGCCGGAGGTGAAGCCCGGACCTATGGCGGAGACGGCGCACTTGATCGATCTCGGGCCGACCGCGCTGGCGGCTCTCGGCGTCCCCAGCGCGGTGCCGCGCGACGGGAGCGTGCTGGCCAGCCTCGTGGGCGACGTACAACTCGAGGTGACCGATTCGTCCGACCAGGTACAGGCCGGCGGCTCGGTGGGCGACGCCGAAGGCGGTTTAACCTCGGATGAGGAAGGCGAGATCGAAGAGCATCTCCGCGGTCTCGGTTACGTCGAATAGCTCACCTTCAGTCATAAGGAGGACCCACGTTGCGCGCTCGCAGGTCGTGTCTGTCGGTTCCGGGCTCCAGCCCGAAGATGCTGGGGAAAGCGCCGGGCCTTCCGGCGGACCAGATCTTCATGGACCTAGAGGACTCCGTTGCCCCTCTGGCCAAGGAAGAGGCCCGCGGCAACGTCATCGACGCCCTCAAGAACAACGACTGGGGCGAGAAGACGGTCGTGGTCCGGATCAACTCGATCGATACCCAGTGGGCCGCGGACGACCTCAAGACCGTCGTCGAGGCGGCCGGCCAGTACATCGACTGCATCATGGTGCCGAAGGTCCAGCACGCCCACGAGGTCATGTTCGTCGATCACTTGCTGCGGATGATCGAGACGAACACCGATCTCGAGAAGCGGATCGGCCTGGAGCTCCAGATCGAGACCGCCACCGGGCTCCGTAACGTCCACGAGATCGCCCACGCGTCCGACCGGGCCGAGGCGATCATCCTGGGACCCGCCGATATGAGCGCCTCCCTGGGTCTCCCCACGGTGACGGCCGGACTTCCGATGCCCGGCTACCCCGGCGACCACTGGCACTACGTCCTCGAGCGCATCCTCATCGCCGGCCGCGACGCCGGTCTGCAGGTGATCGATGGTCCCTACCT
>DATFFR010000035.1:0-35160 GCA_035249925.1 Actinomycetota bacterium | reverse complement strand
TCATCCCTCACGCGGCGTCGCTGCGTCAGGCTTTCGCCCATTGCGCAAGATTCCCTACTGCTGCCTCCCGTAGGAGTCTGGGCCGTGTCTCAGTCCCAGTGTGGCTGGTCGCGCTCTCACGCCAGCTATGCGTCAAAGCCTTGGTAGGCCGTTACCCCACCAACAAGCTGATACACCGCGGGCCGATCCCAGACCGAAAAACTTTGCCTGCTGCACCATGCGGAGCTGCAGGGTTATCCGGTATTAGCAACGGTTTCCCGTTGTTATCCCAGAGTCCAGGGCACGTTACCCACGTGTTACTCACCCGTTCGCCGCTTTCAGCCAGTCCTCTTACGAGGACTGGTTTCGTCGCTCGACTTGCATGTATTAAGCACGCCGCCAGCGTTCGTCCTGAGCCAGGATCAAACTCTCCGTAGAGAATTGGCGCTTCTAGCAGGCAGCTAACCGAAGTCATCTGCCTCGAAGCGTCAAAAGTTTGAAGCTGTGCATCAGCGAACGATCTGACTAGTGAAAGTCATAGAACGTTTGCCGAATTTATTTGTGGTACTTGATCGCTGAAAACCAAAGTTTCCAACGAGGGTCCACTGGTTTCCGTTCGAACACCCCATCTCTGGAGCGTTCTCTCGGCAGGCACACTATGCAGTTCTCAAAGAGCGGTGTATCGCTGTCGGGGCAAACAAAAACGCCGGGCCAAAGAGCACCGGCGAGTCACCAAGCATCCTGGTCTTGCTAGATCAGGTGCCTTATAGGCGACTCCTCCTGTCTCGCTAAGCACGGTCCTGGCAGGAGGGCCGGGATCCATGCGTGCCAAAGTTCTTGCCCCTCGGGCTTGTGTAATTTAGCAGACCCGTACCGACGGGTTCAACCCCTTGGAGGGCCCCCCCATTCCGGGGTCCGGCTGCTCGTTCGGCTTGGGCTGGTTCGCGCCGTTTCAGGCCTCAGACGTCGCGATCCTTCAGGTACACGTTGTACCTCGACACCTCCCGAAAGCCCATTCGTCGGTAGACCCCGAAGCCCATCTCCGACGACTGCAGGGTCGCTATGTCACAGCCCCGCTCCCGCCCCGCCTCGATCGCGCTCCAGGTCATGTACGCACCCAGGCCTCGGCCGCGCGCGGCCGGGCTCGTCACCACGTTGTAGATGCCGGCGACCCCTTCGTTAACGGACACCATCGACCCTGCAACGGGCCGACCCGACTCCCATCCCATCAGCTCCGCAAAGCCCGGTGACTGAGCGAGCTCGAACGTGTACGTCTCGGCCATTACGTCCAAGGGCAACTCGAACGACTCCGCGACCAGAGCGAGGAAGGCGGCATGCAGCTCCGGCTCGTCGACCTCTTCTAGCCGAAAGCCGATCGGCGTAGGAGGTGGGGCGCCGAGCGGATGCATGGCCATCCCCGGCAGGGTCTCGACCTTGGCGAAGCCGGCGTCTCGGGCATAGCCCTCTGCGGCCGGGTCGACCCCGTCCCGGAACACAACCGCATACGGCACATCGTGGTTGGAGAAGAAGCCGTCGATAGCGACCAGGTCGCCCTGCGGATCGGACGACGGTTCTGTAAAGAAAGCCTGGTTGAAGAAGGGGATCGGAGCGCCCGACGCGACGCACAGCGGTGGGCCGGGCTCGACGGCACCCCGTTCGACCAGCTCCCCCATCTTCCGCCACGTGCTCAGGTACTCGCTCTCGACGGCTGCAGCCAGATCTCGTTCCGCCATGCGCCGAGTGTGAACCGGACGCGTGTTTCTTCGCTAGAGGGAACGGCCCGCTAAGTCAGCCTGACGAAACGGCGCTTGCCTACCTGCAGAAGGGCGCCTTTGAGCTCCGCCACCGGCACCTCTTCGCTCGTGACCTGCTCGCCGTTCACTCGGACGCCGCCCTGCGTCAGCAGCCGGCGCGCCTCGCCGCGCGACGATGCCATCCCGAGCTCGGCCAGCACGCGCGGGAGATAGACGACGTCGCCGTCGACGGCGTCGGCCGGGATCGGTGCCTCGGGCACCTCCTCGGGGGCCTCGTGCTCCTTGAACTGCCTGTCGAAGGCCGCCTCGGCCGCCTCCGCTGCGTCCGCGCCGTGGTAGATCGTCACGACCCTCGCCGCGATCCTGCGCTTGGCGCTGCCGGCGTCGGGCCCGCCGGCATGGGCGGCGGCCTCGACCTCGGCGATCTCGCCCGGCTCCATGTCGGTGGTCAGCAGCGCGTAGCGACCGATCAGGGAGTCCGGGATGCTCATCAGCTGGCCGAACATCACGTCGGGCCGCTCCCGGATGGCGACGTAGTTCTTCAGCGACTGCGACATCTTCTGGATCCCGTCCAGGCCCTCGAGCAACGGAAGCGTCATGCAGACCTGCGGCTCCTGCCCATAGGCCCGCTGCAGGTCTCGGCCCACCAGCAGGTTGAACAGCTGGTCGGTCCCTCCCAGCTCCACGTCGGCCTTCACGGCGACGGAGTCGTAGCCCTGGAGCAACGGGTACATGAACTCGACGACCGAGATCGGTCGGCGCTCCTTGTAGCGCTTGGCGAAGTCGTCTCGCTCGAGCATCTGGGCGACCGTGTAACGGGCCGTGAGCCGCAGGACGTCCGCCATGTCCATCGGCTCGAGCCACTCCGAGTTGTAACGGACCTCGAGGTTGTCCTTGGACAGCACGTCGAGCAGCGCCTCGAGGCAGGCCTCGGCGTTCGCGGCCACCTCCTCCTTGGAGAGCTGTGGGCGGGTTTCGGATTTCCCCGAGGGATCGCCGATCCGGGCCGTGAAATCGCCCATGATCAACACGGCCGTGTGGCCGCGGTCCTGGAAATCGCGCAGCTTGCGCAGCGGCACGGCCCAGCCCAGGGTGACGTCACGGGCAGTGGGGTCCAGCCCCAGCTTGACCCGCAGCGGGCGCCCCGAGGACAGCCGTTCGGCGAGCTCCTCGCGCGGGACCACGTGCTCGGTCCGCCTGAGGAGCTCGTCCAGCTGCCGGGAGCCTGCCGCCTCGGGGGTCATCTCGGGCGCATGCTAGTGCAGGGGTTGAATCGGGACCCGGTCGTAGAATCACCTCAGATGCCGCGGTCGTCTAAGAAGCTCCTCGCGCTCACCCTCCTCCTCGCTCTGATGGGGGCGTCGTGCGCGCGCCTCTCCGAGCAGCTGACCGACCTGCCCAAGCTGAAGCGCAAGGACCTCCGGTTCAAGCTGGCCCAGTCCTCCAAGGTCTACGACGGCTCGGGCAACCTTCTGACGACCCTCCACGAGACCGAGAACCGGACCATCATCCCCCTGTCCCGGATCCCGCAGCACGTCCAGGACGCCGTGGTCGCGATCGAGGACGAGCGCTTCTACCAGCACGACGGCGTGGACGTGAAGGCCGTCCTCCGGGCGCTGTTGACCAACGCCCAGAGCGGGGAGATCCGCGAGGGTGGATCGACGATCACCCAGCAGCTGGTGAAGAACGTGATCATCTCGCCGGGAGAGATCGCGGAGCGCACCCTGGAGCGGAAGATCACCGAGGCGGCCTTGTCCCGCCAGCTCGAGCAGAAGCTGACCAAGAAGGAGATCCTCGAGAGCTACCTCAACACCGTCTACTTCGGGAACGGTGCCTACGGCGTCCAGGAAGCCGCCAAGACCTACTTCGGCCGCCCCGCCTCGAAGCTGACCCTGGCCCAGGGGGCCATGATCGCCGGGCTGATCCAGTCGCCCGAGAACTACGACCCGTACGACAAGCGCAAGGCCGCCCTCGGGCGCCGCAATCTCGTCCTCAGTCAGATGGACGGGCTCGACATGGCCCCCACCGCCAAGATCGAGAAGGCGAGGGCTTCGAAGATCCGTTTGCTGAAGGTGTCCAAGGAGAACCGCTACCCGGCCCCCTATTTCATGGACTACGTCCAGCGTCTGATCACCTACGACCCCCGCTTCGAGGCCGTGGGCGAGACCGTGGCGCAGCGCACCAAGAGATTGTTCAAGGGCGGGCTGCGCATCCACACCACGGTGGACCTGGACATGCAGGAGGCCGCCGAGGACGCGGTCGAGCGAGTGCTGCCCAACCCCGAGGACCCGTCGGCATCCCTGGTGGCGATCGATCCCACCACCGGGTACGTGAAGGCAATGGTCGGCGGCCGCGACTACTTCGCCCCACGAAAGACCGACCCCTACGCCAAGCTCAACCTCGCGATCCTGGCCGAGCCGAACCTCGGGCGCGTGACCGACATCGAGCCGGTCCCCGACGAGCACGACGTCGAGCTGCGCGCCCCGGGCACGGGCCGCCAGGCCGGTTCGGCGTTCAAGGCGTTCGCGCTCGCCGCGGCGGTCGAGGAAGGGATCCCGCTGTCAAAGACCTACAAGGCCGGTTCCCAGATCGTGTTCCCCGGACTCGACAACGGCGCCGACTACACCGTGCAGAACTACGAGGGCGGTGACTTCGGAAGCAAGCTCTCGCTGCTGGAAGCGACGGTGTTCAGCGTCAACGTCGTCTACGCCCAGTTGGTGATCAACGACGTAGGCGAGGACTCGGTCGTGGACGTGGCCGAGCGGATGGGGATCAACGGCTACAACCCACTGCTGGCGGTTCCTTCGAACGTCCTGGGCTCCAACGAGGTCAATCCGCTGGACATGGCATCGGGCTACGGGACCCTCGCCGCCAACGGCACCTACAACGCACCCGTCGCGATCACGCGCATCACCGGACCGGACGGCGAGGTCATCTACAAGGACGAGACCGAGCCCGTCGAGGCGATCGAGCCGGCCGTCGCATACATCACGACCAGCGCCCTCGAGCAGGTCATCCAGCGCGGTACCGCCGCGAGCTACGGGCAGATCGGGCGCCCGGCCGCCGGCAAGACGGGAACCGCCCAGGAGTACCGGGACGCATGGTTCGTCGGGTACACGCCCGACCTCGTCGCGTCGGTGTGGGTGGGCTATCCGAAGGGGCAGATCGAGATGAAGCCCTCCTGTTCGGTAACCCACATCGGCGAGCGGGAGGTCTGCCGGCCCACACGCACGCTGAGCTCAGGCGGCGTGACCGGGGGTTCCTTCCCCACCCAGATCTGGGCCGGGTTCATGCTAGAGGCGTTGTCCGGCGTGCCGGCCTCGTCATTCCCGCCGCCCACGACCGGAACCGCCACCGTCGGTATCGACACGCGGACCGGCTGTCTGGCCACCAAGCTGACGCCGGATGAGTACAGGGCGCAGGCGACGTTCGCGGCCGGCACCGAGCCGGAGAAATCGTGTCCCGTCGAGAACGACGGCGAGAAGGTGCCCAACGTCGTGGGGTTCCCGGCCGACGAGGCCGAGGAGACGCTCGAGCGTGCCGGGTTCGAGGTCGACGCGGTAGAGGAGCCGACGTCCACCTACCCGCCGGGCGTGGTCGTCGGTCAAAGCCCCGCCGGCGGAAGGCGGGCGGCCCCCGGCTCGACCGTCACCATCGCGGTGTCGGTTCCCGAGCGCGAAGGTGGCGGGGACGATGACGACGACCGCGTCGTGGTTCCCGACGTGCTCGGACAGCCCGAGGGATCGGCCGAGTCCGAGCTGCACGGCGCGGGCTTCGACGTGCGGGTCATCTACCAGTCCGAATCCGACGAACGGCGATCGCGGCGCAACCGGGGCCGCGTATGGAAGCAGTCCCCCGCCTCCGGCTCCGAGGCCGACTCGGGTTCGACCGTCACCATCTGGGTCAACCCCCCCTAAGTGTCGGGACAGGCACTTGGCTAGCGTCGGCGCGACGCGTGGGGATGGCCGGGGATGACGAACCGCCACGGGATGTCGTGGCCGCGTCCCTCCGACAACCCGATCCTCTCCGTCTGCGCGACCTCACCGGCCCGATAGGCCGGCGTCGCGGCGTCCTCGGCACAGAAGAACGATCCGCCGCGCAGCAGCGACGCGCCGTCGTGGGGTTTGGAGATGTCCATGGCTTGCGCCAGGCGCGCGGGGCCCGAGGCGATGGCGCGGTCGGGCACTCCGTGGCGATTGAGCCTCATGAGCTCGATCCCCTCGAACGGCTCGCCGGCGCGGAGCAACACCGCTTCACACACCCCTTCGGACCCGCAGACGATGTTCACGCACCAGTGCATGCCGTAGGTGAAGTAGACGTAGAGGCGGCCGGGTGGACCGAACATCGTCCTCGTGCGCGCCGTCATCCCGCGGAAGCCGTGAGAACCGGGATCCTCCTCGCCCCTGTAGGCCTCGGTCTCGACCAGGCGTACCGAGCATCGTCCCTGCGGCGAGTCGTGAACGAACAGACAGCCGATCAGCTCCCGGGCCACCGACAGCGCATCGCGGCCATAGAACGCCTTTGTCAGCCGTTTCACTCCTCGTGTCCGTTCTGACCTCGTACGGGCGGCCCATAGGCCCCCACAGTTAGCACAGAACGGCTAGTCCCTATCGAGCAGCCAGGCCAGCAGCGACTTCTGGGAGTGGAGACGGTTCTCGGCCTGGTCCCACACGATCGAACGGGGTCCGTCGATGACGTCGGCGGTTATCTCCTCGCCGCGATGGGCCGGCAGGCAGTGCATCACCACAACCTCGTCGGCGGCACGATCGATCAGCTCGCCCCGGATCTGGAAGCCGGCGAAAGCTTCGCGCTTGCGACCCTCGTCCTGTCCCATGCTGACCCAGACATCGGTGTAGAGAACATCGGCACCTTCAACCGCGTCCATCACGTCGTTGGTCACCGTGACCCTTCCACCGGTCTCCTCTGCTATCTCGATGCACCGCTCGGTCACCTGCGGGAAGGGCTCGTAGCCGGCCGGGCATGCGATGCGCACGTCCATGCCCATCTTGCTGGTTCCGAACATCAACGAGTGCGCAACGTTGTTGCCGTCCCCGACGTAAGCCAGGGCCAGCCCTCGTAGGTCGCCCTTCTTCTCGCGGAGGGTCTGAAGATCGGCGAGGCATTGGCACGGATGTCCAAAGTCACTCAGGGCGTTGACGACAGGCACATCCGCCGCGTCCGCCAAACGCTCGAGTCGGTCCTGACCGAAGGTACGGACCACGATCGCGTCGACGTAGCGCGACAGGACGCGTCCCGTGTCCTCGATGGTCTCGCCGCGGCCCAGCTGTAGCTCGTCGCCGCGCAGAACCACGGCGCGACCACCCATCGCTCCGATAGCGACTTCGAAAGAGACGCGCGTGCGGGTGGACGGCTTCTCGAATATCAGCGCGATGTCGCGCCCCTGAAGCCGGTGGGACCACGAGTCGGGGTCGCGCTTGACCTGGTCGGCGCCGTCGAGCAGCGAGACGAGCTCACCGGGCGAAAGGTCGTCCACCGACAGGAAATCGCGCTCGAGGTTCATCGTGGCCTCAGGCGCGCAGCTCGGCGCCGAAGCGGTCTGCCAAGGCGGCCACGATCCGGTCGCGCACCGCCGTGGCCTCGGCATCGGTCAGGGTCCTGTCCGGAGCGCGAAGCTCGAGGGCGTAAGCGAGGCTGCGCTTGCCGGCCGCGATCTGATCGCCTTCGTACACGTCGAAGAGACGGACGCTTGCCAGCTCGGGCGCGCCGACCTCGGCTATCAGCTTCTCCACTCCGACCGCCGGCACGGCCGCGTCGACGACCACGGCGATGTCCATGAAGTTGCCCGGGAACCGGGAGAGCTCCTCGACCTTCGGCTTGCCGGGCAGCACGTTGAGCAACGGCGCGAGGGCGAGCTCGAACATCACCACCGTGCGATCGATACCCCATCCTTCGCCGACCGCGGGATGGATCTCACCGACGGCTCCGGCCGTCGTGCCGTCCAGCAGCACCGCTGCCGCGCGGGTGGGATGGAACGGCTTGCCGCTCACCGGGGCGAACTCGGCGCGCGGCAGCGAGAGAGCCCCGAACAACGCCTCGATCACGCCCTTCGCCTCGAAGAAACCCCAGGACTCGTCTTCGTTCGACCAACCGCCCCTGCGGCGCTCGCCCGACATCGCGGCGCCGAGGATCGTCGCTTCGCGCGGCAGGTCCTCTCCGATCGGCTCGTACACGCGCGCTATCTCGAACAGTCCGACGCCCGCGGCCCTCTGCCGCTCGTTGACCGCGACGGCGCGGAGAAGGCCGGGCAACAGCGTGGTCCTGAGCGCAGGCTCTTCCTCGGACATCGGATTCGCGACGCGAACCATGGCGGCCGCCGGATCGTCCGGGGCGACGCCCAACCGCTCGAGGTCCTCGGGAGACATGAACGAGCTGGTCCAGGCCTCGTGGAGGCCGAGGTCGGCGAGGAGTCTTCGGATAGACCGGTCCAGGACCTGATCGCGCTCGAGACGTCCGGTGCGTCCGGGGGGCAGCGTGGCCGGCAGCCGCTCGAAGCCCGCAAGCCGTCCCACCTCCTCGATCAGGTCTACCTCGCGGGTCAGGTCGTGGCGGAACGTCGGTATCCCCACCTCGAGCACCGGATCGGCATGCGTGACGTCGAGACCGATGGCGCTCAGGTATGTCACTTGGAGGTCGGTCGCGATCGGCGCTCCCAATAGCTTGCCGACGCGGCCGGGCCGGAGGGTGATCGTCGGTCGTTCGACCGGAGCCGGGTACTCGTCGGTCTCGTCCGGCGCGACGTGGGCCTCGGCGAGCTGCGAGATCAAGCCCGCCGCGCGGGCCGCCGCCATCGGGGCCATCTCCGCGTCGGCTCCCCGTTCGAACCGGGCCGAGGCCTCCGTCCGGAGACCATGGCGTCGACTGGTGAAGGCGACCGATGCCGGATCGAAGTAGGCCGACTCGAGGATTATCGCTTCCGTCTCGGTCCCAACCTCGGAGTCCTCACCGCCCATCACCCCGGCGATCGCGAGGGCGCGCTTCTTGTCGGCGATCACGAGGTCGTCGGGGTGAAGCGTCCTCTTCTGGCCGTCCAGCGTGGCGATCCGTTCGTCGCGACGCGCACGCCTAACGACGATGTGGTGATCGCGCACCTTGGCTGCATCGAAAGCGTGCAAGGGCTGTCCCAGCTCGAAGAGCACGTAGTTGGTGATGTCCACGACGTTGGAGATGGGGCGGACCCCGACGTTGAGAAGCCTCGCGGTCATCCATGCCGGAGCCGAGGCGATCCGTACCGATTCCATGTAGCGCGCGACGTAACGCGGGCAGCCGGTCGGGTCGTCGATGTAGACCTCGACCGGCGAGCGGAGACCCTGCGTGCTTTCGAGCTCGGGATCGGGCAGCTTAAGCTCGTTGCCCAAGACTGCCGACACCTCGCGCGCAACCCCGAGGATGCTCATGCAGTCCGGGCGGTTGGGTGTTATCTCCAGCTCCAGCACGGTGTCGTCCAGCTCGAGCAGCGAGACGACCTCGGCGCCGAGAGGGGCGTCCGACGGAAGCACCAGGATCCCCGAGTGGTCGGAAGAGATGCCGAGCTCGGCCGCCGAACACAGCATGCCGCGGCTGATCTCTCCCCGGATCTTGCGTTCCGTGATCTCCATCTCGGGCAGCCGCGCTCCGACCTGCGCCAAGGGCACGAGGTCCCCCACCTCGAAGTTCTTCGCGCCGCACACGACGCGCTGCGTCTCGCCGAAGTCCGTGCGGACGTCGACCAACGTCAGATTGTCGGCGTTGGGATGCTCGGATATCTCGAGGACCTCGGCGACGATGACTCCGCCGATCGCGCCCGTCGGTCTGCGCACGGACTCGACCTTGGTCCCGGACAGGTCGAGCAGCTCCACGAGCTTCTCGACGGGGACGTCGACCGCCACGAACTCATCCAGCCAGCGCAGCGGAACCCTCACGCGATGCCCCGGAACTGTTCGAGGAAGCGCAGATCGTTCTCGTAGAAATACCGGATGTCCGAAACCCCGTGGGCCAGGGCCGCGATGCGCTCTATGCCCATGCCGAACGCGAAGCCGGTGTACCGCTCGGGGTCGTAGCCAACCCACTCGAACAGCGCCGGGTCGACCATCCCGCACCCCAGTACCTCGATCCAGCCCTCGCCCTTGCACAGCCGGCAGCCCGACCCACGGCACACGAAGCACTGCACGTCGAGCTCGGCAGACGGTTCGGTGAACGGGAAGAAGTGGGGACGCAGCCGGACGTCCAGGTCGCCGCCGAACACGGCGCGGGCGAAGGCAGACAGCGAGCCCTTCAGATCCCCCATCGTGATCCCGTCGTCTACCGCAAGGCCCTCGAGTTGCGTGAAGGAGCTGAGGTGCGTGGCGTCCTGCTCGTCACGGCGGTAACAGCGGCCGGGTACGACCACGTAGACGGGCGGCGGCTGCGTCTCCATGATCCGCATCTGCATCGGCGACGTTTGGGGGCGAAGGAGCACGCGCTCGTCCGTCCCCTCGATGTAGAAGGTGTCCTGCGGCGAGCGCGACGGGTGCTCGGGTGGCGCGTTGAGCGCATCGAAGTTGTACAGGGAGAGCTCGACCTCGGGGCCCTCCGCGACCGCGTAGCCGAGACCTACGAAGATGTCGACGATCTCCCAGATCGTCTTGGTCAGCGGGTGCACCGTCCCCACGGGTGGCGCGCTTCCGGGAAGGGTCACGTCGACGCGCTCTCGCTCCCACCGCTGTTCCAGCTCGGCGGCTTCGAATACCTCTTGTTTCGCCTCCAGCGCGGCTTCGAGGCGAGCTTGAACGTCGTTGGCCAGCCGGCCCATCTCCTTGCGCTCGTCTTCGTCGACGGCGCCGAGACCGGAGCGCGCCTGAGACAGCGGGGCCTTGCGACCCAGCGTACGAACGCGTGCTTCTTCGAGCGACGCGGAGTCGCCCGCGGCCTCGATCCGGGTCAGTCCTTCGGCGAGGGCCTCTTCCAGGCGAGCGCGCAGATCACTCATCGGCGGACGCGGAGGGCAGGAGGATCGTGAAGGTCGAACCCTCTCCCGGGGAGCTCTCGACCTCGATCGAGCCACCGTGAGCCTCCATCAGCCGTTTGCTCAGATACAGGCCCAGACCCGTTCCGGAAGGAGTGGCCTTCTGACCGGACGGCCCCGGGCCCATGAAGACCTCGCCCAGGCGATCGGCCTCGATCCCAACACCGCGATCGGCAACGGTCACGGCAACGCGGTCGTCGGCCGGGTGGCCGTCGACGACGATGGCCCCTTCATCGGAGAACTTGATGGCGTTCTCGATCAGGTTCCCGAGCACGTGACTCAGGCGCTCGGGATCGGCGAACGCGCGCAGGCCCTCGGTGATGCGGACCTCGACGCGGTCGGCACCCGGAAGCGCGGAATGATGGCCGGCGGCTTGGGTGGCAAGTGCGGCGAGATCGACGTTCTGCTGGTGCAGCTCGAGACGCCCGGACTCCATCCGGGCCAGGTCCAGGACCTCGGACACGATCCTGCCCATCCGCTCGGCGTCGGCGTGGATCGTCTCGACGAACTGGAACTTCTGCTCGTCCGAGAACCGGTCCCAGCGCCGGATGAGGGTCGAGGAGAACCCTTTGACCGAAGTTAGAGGCGATCGCAGCTCGTGCGCGATCTTCGAGATCATCTCGGCGAAACGAGGGCCCTCATCCATGGCGTGCCGAGGATAAACGGCGCTGCCTGACGACCTCGAAGAGGAGGATCGAGGCGGCGACGGCGACGTTCAGCGACTCCACGTCTGATTCCATCGGGATGGCAGCGGTCACGTCCGCAACGTCGTCGGGCGAGCCCTCGAAGCCCCACGCTTCGTTGCCCACGACTATCGCCACTTTCCCGGTCAGATCCACCTGGAAGATCTCGGTGCGGGCCGTGCCGGATCCCGCCACCAGGGTGAAACCGGCAGCTCGCAACGCGGCTGCCGCCTCCGGCGCCTCCAGCCCGCGGTCCACCGGGACCTTGAACGCGGAGCCGGCCGAAGCCCGAACCGTCTTGGGCGAGAACGGATCCACCGATCCGGTCGTGAACACGATGCAGTCGACGCCGGCGGCGGCCGCGGACCTGATCATCGTTCCGGCGTTGCCCGGGTCGCGCACCTGATCGAGGACGAGCACGAGGTCGGCCTCGTCGAGGAGGTCGGCGAGCGAGTGGGCCGGGGCCGCGGCAACGGCCACCACTCCCTGGGGTGTCGTGGTGTCGGACACCGACCTGAGCACGCTTTCGCCCACCTCGAGCACCGCGGCCCCCGCGGCGCGGCACTCGCGCGCCAGCTCGGCCAGCTCTGGGTCGTCGGCCCGCACGAACACATCCGAGATCGACAAGCCGGCACGGATCGCGTCGCGCACGATGAGCGGCCCCTCTAACAGGAACGCTCCGGAGCGGTCCCGGGCGGCGCGCCTATGCAGCCGGCGAGCGGCTTGGACCCTGGGGTTCTGAAGACTCGAGACCTGAGGCGTTTAAGAGTCCTGCGTCTCGAGCGACTGCTTCGCCACGTCCGCGAGAGCGGCGAAGGCCTCCGGTTCATTCACCGCGAGCTCGGCGAGGATCTTCCTGTCGACCTCGACCTCGGCCAGGCGCAGACCCGCGATGAGCCGGCTGTAGGACAGTCCGTTGATGCGCGCGGCGGCGTTGATCCGCGTGATCCACAGCCGGCGGAAGTCACCCTTGCGCGCCCGGCGATCCCGATAGGCGTAGGTCCCCGAGTGGAGCAGCTGCTCGTGAGCGGCCCGGAAGTGCTTGCCGCGCGCCGAGTAGTAGCCCTTGGCCTGCTTGAGTACATCCTTGCGCTTCTTGCGTCCCGCGACGCCTCTCTTTACGCGTGGCATCGAAAGCCTCCTTGACCTATTCGCCCAGCATCCGGCGGATGCGCTTCGCGTCGCTCTTATGTACGGTTCCGGGTTTCTGCAGGCGGCGCTTCTGCTTCGAGGTCTTCTTCCCGAGGAAGTGGTTCAGGCCCGCCGAACGTCTGCGGATCTTCCCGGTTCCCGTTACCTTGAATCTGCTCTTGGCTCCCTTGTGGGTCTTCGTCTTGGGCACCTCATCAGCCTCCTTCGGCTCTGGTGATCTTCGGAGGTAGCTTCTTCGCCGGCTCCGAAGCCGGCGTTTCCTCGGCGTCCTCCTCCGGTTGCGGCGGCCGGGCCGTCTTGTGCTTCGGCGCCGGCGCGGGTCTGGGGGTGACGGCTTCCTTGTAGGGACCGAGAACCATCGTCATGTTCCGGCCATCGACCTTCGGCGGTGTGTCCACCTTGGCGATCTCTGCAACGTCGGCGGACAGCTGATCCAACAGCTTGCGACCGAGCTCCTGGTGGGCCATCTCCCGGCCCCGGAACATGATCGTCACCTTGACCTTGGCGCCCTGGCGCAAGAACCGAACGACGTGACCCTTCTTCGTCTCGTAGTCGTGCCGGTCGATCTTCGGCCGCATCTTCATCTCTTTGACGATGATCAGCGACTGCTTCTTGCGCGCCTCCTTCTGCCGTTGGTCCTGCTCGTACTTGTACTTGCCGTAGTCCATGATCCGGCAGACGGGCGGATCCGCCTGGCCTGCGACCTCGACGAGGTCGAGGTCCTGCTCGGCGGCCATGTCGAGGGCCTTCTGCGTATCGATGATCCCTACCTGCGTCCCGTCGGACGCAACCACTCGCACCTTTGGAACCCGGATGCGATCGTTCACCCTCAGCTCTGTTGCGATGCGCTTCTCCTTTGCTCGACGACAGATCCATGAAACAAAAAAGCCGACGACGCCAAGACCTCGACGTCACCGGCCTGACCGCGACTACGCGGCCACTCGGGACCTCCAGAACCTCCGCGGTACCCGGTGCCGCCGGGAGGTGAGGGTCCTGTCACAGCGACCCTTCTTGGCGATGCTTGCTGCAGGCAGTATAACGAGCGGTCATGAGCGACGAAGAACCGAAGCGACCCCCGAGTGAGTTCCGGGTCGTGGACAAGCGCATCTCGGCCCGCGCCGACGCGCCGCCCGCGGCCGCCGAGCCCGCGCCGGCCGAGGTCGCACCGGTTGAGCCCGCCCCATCCGACCCGGTTGCAGAGTCACCACCCGAGGCGGACCAGTCCGCCGCGCCGGGTGCCGGCCCGGAGGGCATCTGGACCCCCGAGCAGGAGGCCGAGGCGCAGCGCTTCGTGCAGGAGCTCGCCGCGCGTCCCAGTCTCGACTGGGTCGTCAACACTGCGGTCACGCTTGCGAACGTCGCCGGCGCCAAGCTCGATCTCGGCCACGCGGCCGACGCGCAGCTCGCGATCGACGCCCTCGCGGCGATGGTCGACAAGCTCGCCGGACGGCTGGATCAGGCGGAGGCACCCCTGCGCCAGACTCTTGCGCAGCTCCAACTGGCCTACGCGCAGAGCGCGGCCCCGAAGTCTTAGCCGCCGAGCTGAACCAGTAGCCGGACGCGAAGAGGCCCCCGGGTCATGACCGGGGGCCTCGTTGGTTTTAAAGGGTCTTAGACGGGGCGAACGTTCGACGCTTGCTTGCCCTTGGGACCGTCGGTCACGTCGAACTCGACAGCCTGGCCTTCCTGCAGGGATTTGTAACCCTCGGACTGGATCGCCGAGAAGTGGACGAACACATCCTCACCGTCGGACTGAGAGATGAAACCGTAGCCCTTCTCGTTGCTGAACCACTTAACCGTACCTTCAGCCACTACTCCACTTCCTTTCTCACAAGCCGGGGCCGGCAGGCTTCCCTGCCCGATGAACACCCCCGCCCTAACAACGGGGGAACCGTAGCACAGGACCTTCGCCGCGGTCTTGCAGCTGAGAACCGCTTTTTCAGTGGACGATCTTGGTGATGGGAAGCTCCACGATGTCCTCGGCCCCCACCGCCTTCAGCTGCGGGATCAAGACGTTTATCGACTTCTTGGGAACGATGGTTTCGACCGCGTAGTAACCCTCCTCTGCGAGCGCCGACACGGTCGGAGCGCGCATCGCTGGAAGAAGCTTCACCACCGCGTCCAGGTTCGCCGATTCGACGTTCAGCTTCATGAGGACGCGCCCGCGCGCATCGATCGCTCCGCGCAGCAGGATCGTCAGCTCGTCGATCGCCTCACGCTTCGCGGGATCCTCGTAGGCTGCCGGGTTCGCGATCAGCTGGGTACGCGACTCGAGCAGCACGTCGATGATCTCGAGACCCTGGCGTCGCAGGGTCGCACCGGTCTCGGTCAGATCCACTATCGCGTCGACTATCGAAGGCACCTTGGCCTCGGTCGCTCCGTAAGAAAGGAAGATGCGGACCGGGATGTCGAGACGCTCGAAGTAGGTCTTCGTCAGGTTCGGGAACTCGGTCGAGATCCTGGAATCCGGTTTGATCTGGCCCGGCTCGGTGATCCCCGACTCGCGCGGCACGGCGAGGACCACCTTGACCGGTAGGTCGGTCTGCTTGGAGTACTCGAGCGCCGTTACCGGCACCACATCCGCTCCGGTCTCGGCCACCCAGTCCTCTCCCGTGACCCCAAGGTCGAAGAAGCCGTCCTCGACGTAGGTCGGTATCTCCTGCGGCCGGAGGACGGCGACCGAATCGATCCTCGGATCCTCGATGCGCCCCCGGTACTCGCGGTCGGATCCGCGCGTCACCTTCAGGTCCGCGGCCTCGAACAGCTCGAAGGTCGCCCTCTCGAGAGACCCCTTCGGGAGTACGAGCTTCAGCACGCTAGATCTCTGTGGACGGCTTCGGCAGCGATGCGAACAGGTTGGTCATCTCGAGCGCGGCGAGCGCGGCCTCGAAACCCTTGTTGCCCAACTTTCCGCCCGCGCGGTCGGCGGCCTGGGACACCGTCTCGGTCGTCAGGATGCCGTTGGTGATCGGGATGCCGGTCTCGAGCGCCACCGCGCCGATGCCGTTGCTCGAATGGCCGGCAACGAAGTCGAAGTGCGCGGTCTCGCCGCGGATCACCGCGCCCAGGCACACGATCGCATCCACCTCGCCGGACAGCGCGACCCGCTTGGCCGCCGCCGGGATCTCGAACGCGCCGGGCACCCACACGACCGACACGTCGGCGTCGGCCACGTTGTGGCGTTTGAAGCAATCCAGCGCCCCCTCGAGCAAGCGCTTGCCTATCGCTTCGTTGAAGCGACCCACGACGATGGCGACCTTGAGGTTGCGCCCGTCGAAGGTGCCCTCGTAGACCTGAGGCATCAGACCTCCTCCGTGTCGGGGCGCGCGGCGTCGTCGGTTGCGACGATCGAATCCAGGATGTGGCCCAGCTTCTCGCGCTTCGTCTGCAGATAGCGGAGATTCTCGGGATTGGGCTCTGTCTGCAACGCCACCCGTTCCACGATCTCCAGCCCGTAGCCCTCGAGCCCGGCGCGCTTGGTGGGGTTGTTCGTGAGAAGGCGCATCGTCGAGATCCCGAGATCGACGAGGATCTGTGCGCCGACGCCGTAGTCGCGGGTGTCCGCGCCGAAGCCGAGCTCGAGATTCGCCTCCACCGTGTCCAGACCTCCGTCCTGCAGGGCGTAGGCCTCCAGCTTGTGGCGCAACCCGATCCCACGCCCTTCGTGGCCGCGGATGTACACCACGACGCCCTCACCCTCTTCTTCGATCTTTCTCATAGCCTCGTTGAGCTGGATGCCGCAGTCGCAGCGGATGCTTCCCAGTACGTCTCCGGTGAAGCACTCGGAGTGAACGCGGACGAGCACGTTCTCCTTACCGGCGGGCTCGCCCTTGACGAGGGCGACGTGCGTCCGGCCGTCGTGGGATTCGTACGCCACGGCCCGGAAGCTGCCGAAGGCCGTGGGGATCCGGGCCTCGGTCTGCCGGTGGACGAGCTTCTCGCGGTGTCTGCGGTACGCGATCAGGTCGGCGATCGAGACGATCAGCAACCCATGGGTCTCGGCGAACCGCTCGAGGTCGGGCATCCGGGCCATGGTGCCGTCCTCGTTCACGACCTCGCATAGGACGCCCGCGGGATACAGCCCGGCGATCCTGGCCAGGTCGACCGAGGCCTCGGTGTGACCGGCGCGCCGAAGGACGCCACCTTCGACGTACCGCAGGGGGAACACGTGTCCCGGGCGCGCCAGGTCCCACGGCTTGGTGTCCGGATCGATCAAGGCGGCCACCGTGGCGGCGCGGTCGCCGGCGGAGATCCCCGTGGTGGTTCCGGCGCGCGCGTCGACGCTTACGGTGAACGCGGTGCCCATCGACTCGGAGTTCTGCGAGATCATCAATGGCAGGTTGAGCTCCTCCAGACGACGGCCTTCCATCGGCACGCAGATGATCCCGGAGCAGTAGCGGACCATGAAGGAGATGTGGTCGGCGGTCAGTTTCTCGGCCGCGACGATGATGTCGCCCTCGTTCTCCCGGTCCTGATCGTCGACGACGATCACCATCCGCCCGGCCGCGATCTCTGCGATCGCGTCCTCGATCTTTGCCAGTGTCATCTCTCTCCTCCTACGAGACGCTCCACGTATTTCGCGACCACGTCGACCTCGACGTTGAGCCGCGTTCCTTGCTCCAACGCTCCCAGGGTGGTCGCGCCCAAGGTGTGAGGGATCAATGCGACCTGAAAGCTCGTCCGGCCCACCTCGACCACGGTCAACGACACTCCGTCGAGGGTCACAGAGCCTTTCGTCACCATGTACCGAAGCACCTCGTTCGGCGCCGACAGCCACACCCGCACGGCGCCTTCCTCCTCGTTCGTGCGGATGACCTTCGCAACACCGTCCACATGGCCCTGCACGAGGTGCCCTCCGAGCCGGTCGTTGAGCCGGGCCGCCAACTCCAGGTTCACCTTCGAGCCACGCGCGAGAGAGCCTAGTGTGCTGCGCGCCAGGGTCTCCTCCATCGCCTGCGTCGAGAACCGGCGGCGGCCGGTCTGGGTCGCGGTGAGGCAGACGCCGTTGACGGCCACCGAGTCCCCGCGACGGAGCTCCCTGGCGATCACCGGCGCCTCGACCTCGAGCTCGAGCAGGCCGCGCCGGTTGCGAGCGCGCTTCACGGTGCCGGTCTCGACCACGATCCCGGTGAACATCAGTGACCCATGTCCCGGGGCACTAGCTCGCCCGCCGGTAGACGGTGATGACGTCGTCGTCCAGCACCTGGGTCTCCATCAGCTTCCAGCGCCGCGCATCCGACATCGTGCGAGCACCGAGGTCGCCGATCCCCGGGCCGTCGCCCCCGATGGTCGCCGCTCCGTGGTGCAGCTCGAAGCGATCGACGAGATCGCGCCGCAACAGCTCGGTCGCGAGACGGCCGCCGCCCTCGCAGAGCACCTCCACGATGCCGCGACGGCCGAGCTCGGCGATCAGCGCGTCCAGATCCACTCCCGTCTCCAGAGGGGGGGCGGGGATGGTCAGCACCTCGGCGCCGGCCTCCTTCCACGCGGTCTGCGCTTCGTGGGGAACCGACGGATGCGTCGCGACGACCACGTCGGCCGGGCCTCCGAAAAGGGTCGCGGTGGGTGCCACCGATCCCGATGAGTCGACGACGACGATCAGCGGCTGGCGGGGGGCGTCCACCGCTCGTACGGTCAATGACGGGTCGTCCAGTGCCACGGTCCCGCTGCCCACCAACACGGCCTCTACCTCTAAGCGCCGCCGGTGCGTGAGGCGGCGGGCCGCTTCTCCGGTCACCCACCGAGACGACCGGTCCGGGGCGCCGAGCCGCCCGTCGAGCGTCATCGCAAGCTTCAACGAGACGTAGGCGCGCCCGGTCCGTCGGTGGTGGAAGTACGCGGCGTTGAGCCACTCCCCCTCCGGCTCCAGGACGCCGGTGGTGACCTCGACGCCCTGCGCCCGCAGCACCTCGAAGCCAGCACCGGATACCCGTGGGTCGGGATCGCCGTTGGCGGCGACCACCCGGGCGACGCCGGAGGCGGCCACCAGCGGCGCGCACGGGGCCGTCCGACCGGTGTGGCTGCAGGGCTCCAGGTTCACGTAGAGCGTGGCCCCGGCCGCGTCCACGCCCTCGAGAGCGGCCGCCTCGGCGTGAGCGGTGCCGGCGCCCCTGTGGAAGCCCTCCGACACCACCTCGGAGCCGCGGACCACCACGGCGCCCACCCGGGGGTTGGGCGAGGTGAAAGGGGCCGTGCGCGCGAGCTCGAGCGCGCGGGCCATGAACCTGTCGTCGCGAGACACCACCACGTCATCCATCGGGCCCTCCATGCTCCCCGACCGGGCCCTCGGTGGGCCCCGTTGGGGCCGGTCAACTTGACCGTCCGGTCAAGTTTACGCCGGTGGAGGCGGGGTCCCCTCGGCTGCGGCGCGGGCCTCCCTCGTCCGGCGGTCCATCGCGAAAACGGAGCCTTCCTGACGCTTGGCGAACTGCTTCATCTCGCTGGCGATCTCGGACGCCTCCCAGTGGCTGGATATCTGGCGGTTGACGTTCGAGGCGATGCCGATCGAGACGCTGGCAAGCTTGTAGCGATGCATCTGCTTCTGGCGATCGACGACGTCGATGTAGCCGTTCTCGACGTCCGCCGGGTCGTAGAGGCTCGGAGCCTCGCGGTCCCAGCATTCGAGTAGCGCCGTCGCGGTCTTCTCGGCCGACTCGGCGTCGACGATCGCGACGAGGTCGTCACCTCCGATGTGACCGAGGAAGGGGTCCGGCCCCCCATGCTCGTTCACGGAGTCGGTCGCGCACCGGGCCAGCAGCTTGATCGCGGCGTCTCCCCGGAGGAAGCCGTAGTAGTCGTTGAAGGCTTTGAAGTCGTCGATGTCGATGTACATCACGGCGAAGGGCGTGCCCGCCTGGACCTTCCGGGTGACCTCCTCCTGGATCTGGACATTGCCCGGCAGCTGGGTCAGGGGGTTGATCGCCCGCATCTCCTTGGAGCGGCGCAGGGCGGACTTGACCCTTGCGACGAGCTCGATCGGATCGAACGGCTTGATCATGTAGTCGTCCGCACCGGCGGTGAGGCCCACCACCTTGTCGGCCGAGAGCGACTTCGCGGTGAGCATGATGATGGAGATGTTCTTCGTCCGCCCGTCGGAGCGGAGGCGCTGGCAGACCTCGAAGCCGTCGACCTTCGGCATCATGACGTCGAGCAAGATCAGATCCGGATCTATGTCGTACGCGGCGTGCAAGGCCTGCTCGCCGTCGAAGGCGGTAGCGACCTCGAACCCTTCCAGGCGCAGGTTGACCTCGACGAACCTGACGATGTCCTCGTCGTCGTCGGCGATCAGGATGGTGTCTGGGGAATCCGTCATCCGTCCTCTCCGCGCTCCAGCTGGTCCAACCTGTCCCTCATCCGCATCGCTGCGGCCGCTGCGTCCGTGCCGTCGAACACGGCGCTTCCCGCCACCAGGATCCGACCGCCCGCCCGGACGGCTTCGTCCACGGTGGCCAGGTTCACGCCACCATCCACCTCTATATCGGCACCTCCACCGGCCGCATGGAGCAGCTCCCCGGCCCGGGCGATCTTGGGCACCACCTGGTGAAGGAAGCTCTGGCCCCCGAATCCGGGCCTGACGGTCATCATAAGGACGACGTCGAGGGCCTCCAAGTGGGGAGCGACGATCTCTACGTCGACGTCCGGATGCACGGCGACCCCCGGCCCGACCCCCAGCTCCCGGAGATGGGCGATCACCTCGGCGGTATCCGAGACGACCTCGGGGTGGAACGAGATCCGATCGGCGCCGGCCTCGGCGAACGCCCGGGCGTACTTCACCGGGTCCTGGATCATCAGATGGACGTGCAGCGGCAGGTCGCAGGAGCGCCGGACCGCCTCGACCGTCGAGGGGCCGAACGTGAGGTTCGGGACGTAGTGCCCGTCCATCACGTCGAGATGGAACCAGTCGACGTACGGAGCGACCGCGCGCACCTCGTCGCCGAGCCGAGCGAAGTCGGCCGTGAGGATGGAGGGAGCGAGCCTGAGCTTGGTCATGGGCTCCGATCCAGGTGATAGCGCGGTCCCAGCCTCAGTCCGCGCGCGAGCTCGGCGCCGCTCATCCGACGCTTGCCTCGCAACTGGACGTCGACCAACTCCAGCGCTCCTTCTCCCGTTCCCACCGTCAGGCCCCCGTCGGCATCGAGCTCGGCCGGTTCGAGATCGGTCCTCTCGGCGATCGCGACACGCCACACTTTCAACCGATCGCCTCCGAGTGTCGACCACGCACCGGGGACGGGATTGAGCCCCCTGATGTGATCGACGATCCGCGGCGCGGGCCGAGACCAGTCGATCCTCGCCTCCTCTGTGGTGAGCTTCGGTGCGTAGGTTGCGCGGGCGTGGTCCTGCTCGCGGGGTTCGAGCGTCCCGGCAACGTAGTTCGGGAGGCTCCGCACCAGCAGCCCCGCGCCGACATCCGCCAACCTGTCCCCCACCGTTCCCGCGGTGTCCTCCGCGCCGATCGCAGTGGCCTCGGTAGCAAGGAGCGGCCCCTCGTCCATGCCCTCGGTCAGCACCATTATCGACACGCCCGTCTCGGTCAGACCGTCCATGACCGCCCGCTGCACCGGAGCCGCGCCGCGGTAGGCCGGGAGCAGCGAGAAGTGGACGTTGACGAACCCGCGGGGCGGGATCTCGAGAAGCGAGACCGGCAGGATCTTGCCGTAGGCGACCACGACCGCAACGTCGACGCCGAAACTCGTGAGCGACTCGGCCACGGCGGGGTCCCGGGCCGTCTCCGGCTGGAGCACCTCGAGCCCGAGTGCGGACGCGCGAACCTTGACCGGAGGAGGACGAAGCTCCATTCCTCTTCCCGCCGGGCGATCCGGGTTCGTGACCACCGCAACCACCTCGGCGTCCGAGGCGACCAGGGCGTCGAGACTCGGCACCGCCCACTGCGGGGTCCCGAAGAAGACCGCTCTCAGAGGGCCTCCTCGGCCGGACGGGGCTGCACCGGCGGCGACGGCAGACCGAGGGCCTCGTTGCGGAGACGGGTCAGCGCCTCCTTGCGGAGCTCCTCGGGCAGGTGATCGATGAACAGGACCCCGTCCAGGTGATCGATCTCGTGCTGGCACACGCGGGCGAGAAGACCCTCGGTCTCGAGCCGCACGGCAGCGCCGCTCTCATCGAGCCCCTCGACGACCACCGCGGCCGAACGCTCCACCGGGTAGTAGAGGCCCGGGAGCGACAGACACCCCTCCTCCTCCTCGACGGTCTCGTCGGAGCGCGCCACGATGAGCGGGTTGATCACGGTGCCGTGCCGCTCCTCGACCTCCCACACGAAGATGCGCTCGAGCACTCCGACCTGGGGGCCGGCCAGGCCGACTCCCGGCGCCTCGCGCATCGTTTCGATCATGTCGGCCGCCAACCGGCGGTGCAGGTCGGTGATCGAATCCATCTCGGCGGCGCGCTGGCGCAGGACGGGGTCACCGAAGGTCCTGATCTGAAGAACGGCCAATGATCCCCCCTCTGCGGCCTAGCGCGGGTCCACGTCGACGCGCAGCCGGGAGCCGCGCGGAACGCGCGGCAGGATATCTCGCAGGCCTTCGGCGACGGGCATCGCCTCGGCGCATTTCAGCAACAGCTGCAACCCCTCTATGCGCTCCCCACCCTGCCGCCGGCCACCTGGGAACGGGGCCTCGATGGGGCCCAGCACGCGGGCCGAGAACGTGCGGGCGACGGCGGCGGCCTGCCCGATCAGGTCGGCTGCCTCGGGGCCGGTCGCGGCGACCTTGATGAGCTCGGTGAAGGGCGGATACGAGAGCTCGCGGCGGTGCTCGAGCTCGCGTCGCAGGAAGAAGTCGTAGTCACCCCTAACCACGGCCTGGATCGAGTGATGGTTCGGGTCGGTCGTCTGGACGACCAGGCGGCCTCCGTCCGACGCCGGCCCTGCCCACCGGGCCATCTCCGACAGAACCTGATGCGCCTGCTCCGCGGCCCGGAAGTCGACCCGTCTGGTCAACACGTCCGCCGACACGACCCCCACGAGCGATACCGGGGCACGCAGCTCGCGTTTGGTGCCGAACCATGTGGTGACGTAGATGCCCGCACCCCTCCAGTCCCGCCCTTCGCCGGCGCTCCCCTCCGCCGCGTCGCGATCCATGTGCACTACAGCGGCGCGCGGGAATGCCTTGGCCAGCTGTTCGGCGTAGCGCTGGGCGCCTCGGCCGAGGTACCGGAAATCCGAGGCCGCGCACCACGAGCACACATCTGGCGGAGGGTCCTCGGTGCCGCACCGACGGCACTTCATCCGCCGGGGGTCGAGCTCGAGGGTCATGCCGGCCTCACAGCGCGGACATCTGACCGAACGCCGGCACGCGGCGCACCACAGCGTGCGGGAGTAGCCCCGCGCCGGAACCAGCAGACCTACCGATCCCCCGGCTCTCAAGGTGTCCCGCATACGAGCGTGCAGCTCGGGTGACAGCCCCTCGTCCGCGGGGGCTTCCACCACCTCGACGACCGGCCTCTGCGAGCGCGCTAGCTCCCGGGCCGGCCGGACCATATTGAACGTTCCCGCCAGGCCCGCGGCCCCCGACTCGATCGACGGAGTTCCGCTCACGAGCACGCACGCCGCTCCCTGTAGGCGCGCGCGCTCGACGGCCACCCGCCGCGCGTCGTAGCGAGGCGACCGGTCCTCCTTGTAGACGGTGTCGTGTTCCTCGTCGATCACGATCAGACGCAACTCCGGACATGGGGCGAAGGCGACGCCTCGTCCTCCCCCGCCGAGGTCGTGACCGCGCGCGAGTTGCATCCACGCGCCGGAGCGCTCCATCTCGGGAACGCCGCTGTCGACGCGCGCTAGATGCGGGAACGCCCGCTGGATCGCTTCGAGCGTGCGCGATCCGTAATGCACCTCGGGGACGGCGACGAGCGCGGCCCCACGGCCGGCGCTCGCGCTCAGCAGCTCGGTGATCAGCTCGCCGCGATCGTGCCCGTGCGCCGCGCGGAGGCACCAGGTCCCCGAGCTTCCCGCGGCCAGCGCCTCGAGCAAGGCAGGTCCGCCCTCGTAGGACGCCAGGAGCTTCGTGGAGCCCGAGCCCGGCCCCGTTCCCCGGAGCACCGGCGCGTCGGGCACGCGCACCCGAGGAGGAACCGCCCGCTCGAACACCCGACCCCGCGGAGCCGCGTAGCGCCGGGCTACCCACTCGTAGAGAGCCGGAAGCGGAGCCGGCGCAACCGGGTGCGGGAGCGTGAGCGACGCCAGGCCTTCGAGCTCCCGTTCCGGCTTCCTGCGCTCGAGGCCCACGACGATGCCGCGCACCTTGCGCCCGCCGAACGGGACCCGCACGAGGCTCCCCACGGCCACGCCGGCGAGCGCCTCCGGGACGAGGTACTCGAAGCTCCGATCTACGCCCCACGCCGGAACCAGCGGCACGACGGCCGCGATCAGTCCAGCGGCGGGTGTCGTATCAGCCGCAGAGGCGGCGGAGGTCATCGGCGCGGTCGGTGCGCTCCCAGGTGAAGTCCTTGTCCGAACGCCCGAAGTGGCCGTACGCGGCGGTGTTGCGGTAGATCGGGCGGCGGAGATCCAGGTCGCGGATGATCGCGGCCGGTCTCAGGTCGAAGGTCTCGAGGATCGCGGCGCGGATCTTGGCCGGGTCCGCGGTCTCGGTTCCGAAGCTGTCGAACGAGACCGAGACGGGATGCGCGACGCCGATCGCGTACGCCACCTGCATCTCGAACCGTTCTGCAAGCCCCGCGGCCACGACGTTCTTGGCTACGTAGCGAGCCGCGTACGCCGCGGAGCGGTCGACCTTCGTCGGGTCCTTGCCCGAGAAAGCGCCGCCGCCGTGACGCGCCATGCCCCCGTACGTGTCGATGATGATCTTGCGCCCGGTGAGGCCGGTGTCGGCACGGGGTCCGCCGATCTCGAACATCCCGGTCGGGTTGACGAGGATCTTCAGGTTCTCGGCGTCGATGTCGGCGGGGATCAGTGGATCGATGACGTGCTGGATGAGATCGGGCATCAGAAGAGTGTCGATGTCGACGTTCGGCTGATGCTGCGACGAGATGACGATCGTTTCGAGGGTAGCCGGGCGTCCGTCGCGGTACCCGACGGTCACCTGAACCTTGCCGTCCGGCCGCAGGTAAGGGATCACTCCCGCCTTGCGCACCTCGGACAGCCTGTGTGCGAAACGGTGGCCGAGCCAGATGGGCATCGGCATCAGGTCGTCGTTGTCGCGACACGCGAACCCGAACATCATCCCCTGGTCTCCGGCCCCCTGCGTGTCGAGCTCGTCGTCGGCCTCGCCGCGCTGCTCCTCGTTGGATTGCGTCACGCCGCGGTC
This sequence comes from Actinomycetota bacterium, assembly GCA_035249925.1. Classification (GTDB taxonomy): domain Bacteria; phylum Actinomycetota; class CADDZG01; order CADDZG01; family WHSQ01; genus MB1-2. Next base: position 10,313 of record DATFFR010000035.1, on the reverse strand, counting down.
GATGTCCGGCGACTGTTCCTGGATCGCAACCGCCACACCGCAGGTCTCGCCGTCGAACCCGATCTTGGAGCTGGTGTAGCCGATGTCGGTGACGGTGCGACGAACCACGGCGGGGATGTCGACGTACGTCGAGGTCGTGATCTCGCCGGCCACCACGACCAGCCCCGTGGTGATCAACGTCTCGCACGCCACCCGGCCGAAGGGGTCGTCCGCCAGGATCTCGTCCAGTACGGCGTCCGATATCTGATCGGCCATCTTGTCCGGATGGCCCTCGGTCACCGACTCCGAGGTGAACAGCGACAGATCCGATGCGGGCATGGGCGGCATCCTAATCGGAGGGTCGCGGGCGCCACGGGGCCCCTGCAGACCTCGGGCGGCTCCTGGCGGAAGCGAAAGAAGCGCTCCTCGCCCGAGGTCCGCTCAAGGAGTCGGGGAGGTATCGGCGAGCAGGTCGACGATCTCGTCGATGAGCGCCCTCGCAAGCGCTTTCTTGGTGACCAAACCGATGTCGTGGACCCCGCGCGACGTCGCGATCACGGCGCGGTTCGTCGGGACCCCGAAGCCGGAGTCGTGGCTCGAAACGTCGTTCGCAACGATCACGTCTGCGCCCTTCGAAGCGCGCTTCTGTAGCGCCAGCTCGCCGAGCGACTCGGGATCGGGTTGGGTCTCGGCGGCGAAGCCGACGAGGACCGAACCTGGCTTGCGGGCCTCCGGCGCGGCGCCGAGCTCGGCCAGGATGTCCGGCGTAGGCACCAGCGCGATCTTCGGCGGACCCTCTGCCTTCTTCAGCTTCTTGTCGGCGTGGATGTCGGATTGCCAGTCGGCGACGGCCGCCGCCTTGACGATCGCGTCCGCATCGAGAGCGCGCTCGAAGACCTCGTCGCGCATCTCCTGCGCCGTGTGCACCCGTACGACGTCTATCCCGGCGGGGATATGCACGTTGGTCGGGCCGATGACCAGCGCCACCTTGGCCCCCCGGTGGGCTGCCTCGTCGGCGATCTCGACACCCATCAAGCCCGACGAGCGGTTGCCGATGAAGCGCACCGGGTCGATCGGCTCCTGGGTGCCCCCGGCGGTGATCACGAGCCGGCGGCCCTCCAGGTCCTGCGCCGTCGCCAGGATGCGCTCCGCCGCGGTGACGATCTCCTCGGGCTCCGACATCCGTCCCGGTCCCGAATCTCCCGACGAGAGAGGGCCGGCCGCCGGGCCCACCAGATGGACGCCACGGGCGCGCAGCGTCTCGACGTTGGCGGCGGTCGCCGGGTGCTCCCACATCTCCGTGTGCATCGCGGGCGCGATGAGGATCGGGCACCGCGCCGTGAGCACGGTCGCCGAGAAGAGGTCGTCACTGAACCCAAGAGCCATCTTCGCGATCGAGTTGGCGGTAGCCGGTGCCACCACGACGAGGTCGGCGCCTCGCGCTAGCTCGACGTGCGGTACGTCGGGACCGGTCCCGAACAGGTCCGTCTGAACGGGGTTGCCGGTCAGGGCAGCGAAGGTCTGAGCGCCGACGAACCGCTGGGCGGAGCGAGTCATCACGACCCGAACGTCCGCACCGAGCTCGGCCAGGGAGCGCGCGACGAACGCGACCTTGTACGCGGCGATGCCCCCGGTGACGCAGAGGATGACCTTCCTGCCCTGCAGCGTCATCGGATCCCCCTTACCAAGAGGTGAGAAGCGCCGGCTACTTGATCCCGTCTGCGGTGCGCTCGAAAGTGACGACGCCTTCGGCGATCTCCTGGAGGGCGATCGAAAGCGACTTGGGCGCCTGGTGCGCGCCGAGGGGAACCTGGGGAGGCGTGAACTCCGCGACGCCCTCGCCCAGCTGGCTGAAGTACGAATTGATCTGACGGCTGCGCTTGGCGGCCAGGATCACCAGCGTGTACTTGGAGTCCGCGCTGCCGATCAGGGTCTCGATCTTGGGTTCGATCATCCAGAGGTCCTTCCGTGGGGTCAGGTCTCCATTATACGGAGCACGTCGTCGACGGCCTCGTCCAGGCGGTCGTTGACGACGATGTGGTCGTACACCGCCTTGCGCTTCATCTCGGCGTAGGCGGCGTCGATCCGCGTGGACATGTCGTTGGAACTCTCGCTTCCACGGTTCCGAAGCCGGCTGTGCAGGTCTTCCATCGAGGGCGGCTCGATGAATACCAGGACCGCCTCCGGCTTGGCACGCTTCACCGACTCGGCCCCCTGGATATCCAGCTCGCAGATAACGTCGCTCCCGGCCGCCAGGGCGGCCTCGACCGGCGGGCGGGGCGTGCCGTAGTAGTTGCCGTACACCAGCGCCGACTCCAGGAGGTCGCCGCGGTCCCGCATCCCCTTGAACTCCTGCTCGGTCACGAACGAGTAGTGCACGCCGTTGCGTTCCCCCGGCCGGGCCGGGCGGGTCGTAACGGACACGCTCAGGAAGACATCGGGCCGTTTGCCCAGGACCTCCTGGATAACGGTTCCCTTACCGGCCCCGGAGGGACCGGAGATAACGAAGAGACGGCCGCGCTCGGGGCGGCGGCCGGGCGAGACCATCGGGAGCCCTCTACCTGCGCGCGAACTCTTCGAGCAGGTTCTTCTTCTGCTTCTCGCCCAGCCCGCGCATCCGGCGGGACTCGGAGATGTCCAGCTTCTCCATCAACTTGCGAGCTCTGACCCGGCCGACCCCCGGCAACGATTCCAGCACGGTGGATACCTTCATCTTGCCGACGATCTCGTCGCCCCTGCGCTCGAGGAGCTCTCGCAGGCTGGTGCGACCGCTCTTCAACTGCTCCTTCAGCTCGGCCCGCTTGCGGCGCGCGATGGCTGCTTTCTCCAGAGCCTGGCGACGCTGCTCCTCGGTGAGGGGCGGGGGCAAAGGCATGGACGAGTCCTCCTTGGTCCTGAAAACGGATGAGCCGAGGCAGTCACCGTCGTCGCAGACGCCCCTGAGCCGTGCGGATTATAGGCATGAGCGTCGTCACCCGCAATGGCAGAGGCGCGGGTTTTCCCTGCTTAGAGGCCATTTTCGTATCCCGGGACTAACCGCGCAGCCGCCTGCTGCCCGGGTCGGAGACAGGTTGGTTCGATGCGCACAACGGGCACTCGGCCGGGTCCCACGATTCGACCTCGAGCTTAACCAGAGCCCGAAGAGGCGCTCCGAGCGCGGCCTCGTCCGGCGGACGGGACGCGTCGGCGCGGTCGAGCAATGCGCCGACGCCCACCACGTTACCGCCGGCACGCTTCACCAGCTCGACCACCTCCCGGGCCGAGCCGCCGGTGGTTACGACGTCTTCGACCACCAGGACCTTCTCGCGCGGCGCGATCTCGAATCCCCGCCGGAAGTCGAGTCGGCCGTCGACCCGCTCCGCGAACACGCTGCGCGCGTCGGCGGCAAGCGCCGTGGTGAACCCGAGGACTACCGCCCCGACCGCCGGAGCGGCGACGACGTCGAACTCGTTATCGAACAGCTCCGCGAGAGATTCCCCGAATCGCTGGGCGAGGCGCGGCTGCTCGAGGACCCTGAATTTCTGCACGAACACATCCGAATGTCGCCCCGAGGACAGCTCGAAGTGGCCGCGCATCACCGCGCCTCGTCGCTCGAGGACCTCGCGGATCTCGCCGGGGTTCACCCGCGCTCGCCGATCGCACGCGCCGCCGCAACCGGATCGTCGGCGCCGGTGATCGGCCGGCCGACGACGAGGAGGTCGGCGCCCGCGTCCAGCGCCTCGGCGGGAGTCAGAGTTCGGCGCTGGTCGTGCGTCTGGGACCCGGCCGGACGGATGCCGGGAACGACAAGGTAGGGACCGCCGTCGTCGTACGAGCCGAAGCGCTCCCGGACGGCGGCGATCTCCAGCGGCGAGCACACGAGCCCGCCGACCCCCGCCTCCAGAGCGATGTCGGCCAGTCGAAGAACCGCCTCGCCGGTCCCACCGCGCACCCCGAGCTCGGATAGATCTGCGTCGTCCAGGCTGGTGAGGACCGTCACGGCGATCACTTTCAGATCCGGTCCGGCGGCTTCGGCCGCGGCGGCCAGCATGCGCCTGCCTCCCCCGGCGTGAACCGTCGTCAAGGCGACACCCAGGCGATCCACGGCCGCAACCGCGCCGCCGACCTGATCGGGGATGTCGTGCAGTTTGAGGTCGAGGAAGAGCTTGTGGGCGGCCAGCCGCTCCACCAACCACGGTCCTCCGGCGGTGAACGCGGTGAGCCCGACCTTCACCATCCCGACGCTGCCCTCGAGCCGGTCGGCCATCGCAACCACGTCGGACGGATCCGGAGAATCCAACGCGACACAGATCGACCCGGTAGCCGACAGCGTGCTCATCCTTCGATCTTCAGCGCGCCGACCAGCTCGGCGATGTCGCTTATCCGGTGGCGCGCCATGTACTCCGCGATGCCGGCGGTGATGTCGGTCGCGGCGCGCGGATTCACGAAGTTGATCGTTCCGACCGCCACCGCCGACGCTCCGGCGAGGATCAGCTGGAGGGCATCGTCGGTTCCGGCTATGCCGCCCTGGCCGATCAGCGGTACGTGGGGGAAGTTCGTGTGGATCTCGTGGACGGCGCGCACCGCGATGGGATGGATCGCCGGACCCGACAGGCCGCCGACCACGCCGGCCAGCTTCGGACGCCGGGTCTCGACGTCGATCGACATCCCGAACACCGTGTTGATCAGGGACAACCCGTCGGCTCCGGCTTCGAGCGCAGCCTCGGCGATCTCGGTCAACGACGTCACGTTGGGCGACAGTTTCGGGAACACCGGCACGCGCTTCAGAGCGTTCTTGACCTCGCCGACCACTGCGGCCGTGGAGGCGGCCGAATGAGAGAACATGTTGTTGCGGTCCTCGAGGTTCGGGCACGAGATGTTCACCTCGACCCCCGCTATGCCCCTGCCCCCTGTGCGCAGCTTGTCGGCAACGCGGACGAACTCCTCGACGGTGTTGCCGGCGATCGATGCGAAGACCGTTGCCTTCTTCTTCACGAGCCACGGCAGGTCCTCGGAGATGAAGTGGTCGACGCCCTTGTTCTGGATGCCGATCGCGTTCAGCATCCCCGACGGGGTCTCGCACATCCTCGGTGTCGGTTTCCCCCGCCATGGGCTCACCGTCATCGACTTGACGATGATCCCGCCGAGCTTGTCCAGGTCCACGAACGCCGAGCCCTCGCGTCCCGCGCCGAAAGTGCCCGAGGCAACCAGGACGGGGTTGCGAAGCTCGATCGGGCCGAGCATCGCGGGGATCCGGGCGGCGCTCAATTGCCCGGCGGCGCGTGCTCGTCGGCCGGATCGTCGGACGGTCCGTGGCGGGTGGGGACGCCGGCCGGGGACAGCTCGGCCTGATCGTGCGCCACCAGATCGACCGAGCCGTTCCAGACCACCTGCGCTCCGTTGAAGACGGGGCCATCGGTGCAGGACCGCGCGTACAGCACCGCGTCGTCGGGCGACTCGTCGCGCTTCAGGGGACGTCGGAGCGGCATCACGCACGTCATGCAGACCCCGTAGCCGCAGGCCATCAGTTCCTCGACGGCGACCTGGATCGGTACCTTGCGCTCTACGCAGATGCGCGACACCGCCGCCAGCATCGGGTGGGGGCCGCAGGCGTAGACCACCTCGGTGTCGCACCGCTCAATCGTCTCCTCGAGGACGTCCGTCACCCGCCCGGTGTCGCCGGCGCTTCCGTCCTCGGTGGTCGTCCGGCACACGGACGCCAACCGCCTGGCCTCGATCGCGCCGAGCAGCAGCCCGGAGTTGCGCGCGCCGAGGATCACGTCCACCCGGTGGCCCTCGTTACGTAGCTCGTCGGCCAGGAAGAAGAGCGGAGCCGCCCCGATCCCGCCACCGACGAGCAGGCAGTGCGCCCGTCGCTTGGGAAGCACGAACCCGCGCCCTGCCGGTCCGATCAGGTCGACGATGGAGTGTCCCCTCAACTGGGAGAGGTGCGTCGTGCCGGGCCCCCTGATGTCGAAGACGATCTCGATCGTCGACGCCCAGCCCCCGCGTTTATGGACCCGGTACACCGAGAACGGCCTCCTCAGGATGCTCGCGCGGTTGTCGCCGCACCGGATGCTCACGAACTGACCTGGTTTCACACGCTCGCCGATGTCTGGTGTAACTATCGTCAGAGAGTGGTAGTGCTCGCCGTACTTCTTGTGACTGAGGACCTCGCCCGAGGCGAGCACCAGGCTCACCGACGCGCCTCGTGCGTCGCCGCGAGGTGTGCTTGGAGCGACCGCACCCCCACCTCGCCGGCCTTGAGCTCCTCGATCGCCTGCACGGCCGCGGCCATGCCCGACATCGTCGTGATGCACGGCACCCCGGCGTCCACCGCCGCGGTCCGGATGAAGTAGCCGTCCGAACGGGCCTTGCGGCCGAAGGGGGTGTTGAAGATCATGTCGATCTCGCCGGACGCGATCCGCTCGGTGATGCTCTTCTCGCCCGCGCTCTCGGCCGAGACCTTCGACGCGAGCTCGACCTCCACACCTGCCCTGCGCAGCAGCTGTGCGGTTCCGCCGGTCGCAACCAGATGGAAGCCCATGTCGGAGAGCCGCTTGGCCGGGAAGATCACGCTGCGCTTGTCGCGATTGGCCACCGAGATGAAGACGGTTCCTTTGACCGGCAATCGCACCCCGGCCGCGCGCTCGGCCTTGGCGAAGGCGAGCCCGAAGTTCCGATCGATGCCCATCACCTCGCCGGTCGAACGCATCTCGGGACCGAGGGTCGTGTCTACACCGCGGAACCGCTCGAACGGCAGGACGGCCTCCTTCACCGCGACGTGACGGAGGCCTTCGTGACCGACGCTGCGGTCCGGAACCAGGCCCTCGGTGCGGAGCTGCGCCAGCGACGCGCCGGCCATGACGCGTGCCGCTACCTTCGCGAGCGGCACGCCGGTGGCCTTCGAGGTGAACGGGACGGTACGGGACGCGCGCGGATTGGCCTCGAGCACGTACACGTTCTCGTCTTTGACCGCGAACTGGATGTTGATGAGGCCTTTGACCCCCAATGAGGACGCGAGCAGGCGCGTGTGCGCGATCACCTCGTCGATCTGGTCGTCGGTCAGCGTGAACGGCGGAAGCGCACAGGCCGAGTCGCCCGAGTGGATACCGGCCTCCTCGATGTGCTCGAGCACGCCGCCGATGAACAGCTCGGAGCCGTCGAACACTGCGTCGCAGTCGACCTCGACCGCGCCCTCGAGGAACTTGTCGACGAGCACCGGATGCGACGGAGACACCTGGGCTGCGGTCCGCATGTACCCCTCGAGCGAGGTCTCCTCGTAGACGATCTCCATCGCACGACCGCCGAGCACGTAGCTGGGGCGCACCAGGACCGGGTACCCGATCGAAGCCGCGACGGCCCGCGCCTCGGCGATCGACCGCGCCATCCCGTTCGGGGGGTGCGGCAGGGCGAGATCTGCGAGCAGGTCGCCGAATCGTTCCCTGTCCTCGGCCCGATCGATCGCATCGGGGGACGTCCCCAGGATCGGAACGCCGGCGTCGTGGAGCGCCTTCGCCAGCTTCAGTGGAGTCTGGCCCCCCAGCTGGACGACGACCCCGGCGGGCTGCTCGCGTTCCACGACGTTCATCACGTCCTCGAACGTCAGCGGCTCGAAGTACAGGCGATCGGAGGTGTCGTAGTCGGTCGAGACCGTCTCGGGGTTGCAGTTCAACATGATGGTCTCGTAGCCGGCATCGCTCAGGGCGAACGCGGCGTGCACGCAGCAGTAGTCGAACTCGATCCCCTGCCCGATCCGGTTGGGCCCCGAGCCCAGGATCAGAACCTTGGGCTTCGTCGAGTGCCGGACCTCGTCCTCCTCCTCGTAGGTCGAGTAGTGATACGGCGTCTCGGCCTCGAACTCGGCCGCGCACGTGTCGACGGTCTTGTAGGTCGGGCGGACCCCGAGGGCCAGCCGGCGAGCGCGTACCTCGGTCTCGCTGCCGCCGAGCAAGCGCGCCAGCTGCAGATCCGAGAACCCAAGGCGCTTGGCGCCCAGCATCCGGACGGTGTCGAGCGCGGCGATCGAGCCGAGGGAGGCGAGCTCGCGCCGGGTGCGGGCGAGGCGCTCGATCTGATCGATGAACCAGGGGTCGATGTTGGTGAGGCGCGCCGCCTCGGCGGGGTCCAGGCCCTGGTAGAGCGCCTGCTCGAGCACGAGGAGGCGGTGCTCGACTGGAGCGCGCAGCCGGTCCACCAGCTCGGGCAGCGGGACGTCGGGTGCGGTGCCGGCGCCGATCCCCGGCAGGTCCTGCTCGAGCGACCGGAAGCCCTTCTGAAGCGCCTCGACGAAAGTGCGCCCGATGGCCATCACCTCGCCGACGGACTTCATCTTCGTGCCGAGCGTCCTGTCCGCGTTGGGGAACTTCTCGAACGTCCAGCGCGGGATCTTGACGACCACGTAGTCGATCGTCGGTTCGAACGAGGCCGGCGTCTTCTTGGTGATGTCGTTGCGGATCTCGTCGAGCGTGTAGCCCACTGCCAGCTTGGCGGCGATCTTCGCTATCGGGAAGCCGGTTGCCTTGGACGCGAGTGCGCTCGAGCGCGACACGCGCGGGTTCATCTCGATCACGACACGCCGGCCGGTCTCGGGATGGACGGCGAACTGCACGTTCGACCCGCCGGTCTCGACGCCGATAGCGCGCATGACCCGTACGGCGTCGTCGCGCATGCCCTGATACTCGACGTCGGTGAGGGTCATGGCCGGAGCGACGGTGATCGAGTCGCCGGTGTGGACCCCCATCGGGTCGAGGTTCTCGATCGGACAGACGATCACGGTGTTGTCGTTGCGATCACGCATGACCTCGAGCTCGAACTCCTTCCAGCCCGAGATGGATTCCTCGACCAGGACCTCGCCGATCGTGGACAGCCGGATGCCCTCGGCCGCGACGTGGGCGAGCTCCTCGGGATCGCCCACGACTCCCGACCCGCCCCCTCCGAGGACGTACGACGGACGGATCACGACCGGGTAACCGAGCTCCTCGGCTGCCGCCTTAGCCTCGTCGACGGAGTAGGCGAACGTCGAACGCGGGAGGTCGATGCCGGCCTCCTCCATCACCTGCTTGAAGATCCGGCGATCCTCGGCGCGGCGGATCGAGACCGCGTTGGCTCCGATCATCTCGACGCCGTGCAGCTCGAGCACTCCCGAGGCGGCGAGCTCCATCGCCACGTTGAGGCCCGTTTGCCCGCCCAGCGTCGGGAGGATCGCATCGGGCCGCTCGACCTCGATGATCTTCGCCACGTACTCGGGCGTGATGGGCTCGACGTAGGTCGCGTCGGCGAATTCGGGGTCGGTCATGATCGTGGCCGGGTTCGAGTTCACGAGGACCACCTCGTAGCCCTCCGCCATGAGGATCTTGCAGGCCTGCACGCCCGAGTAGTCGAACTCGCACGCCTGGCCGATCACGATGGGACCGGACCCGATGACGAGGACCTTGTGGATGTCGTCGCGCCGCGGCACTAGTCCGTCTCTCCCGTCTCCTCGCTCACCACGCGCGCCGCCGGCTCTTCCAGGTATGCGATCTCGATCCGGTTGCCGGCCGGGTCGCGCGTATAGCAGCGGCGACGGCCGGGGATCTGAGCCGCCTGCTCGATGTGGCATCCGGCCGAGCGAAGCTTGGCCACCACCGTGTCGAAGTCGTCCACGACGATGCCGAGGTGTGCCGTCTGCGGAGGGTTGTGCTCGTCCACCGAGACGTGCAGCTCCTGATCACCGATGCGGAACCAGGCTCCTTTGGGCCGGGTGCCCTGGGGCTTGTCCAGACGCGGCAACCCGAGACACGTCTCGTACCACTGGACCACCTCGCCTTCGAGCTCTTCGGGCGCGGTGATGTTGACGTGATCGAGTGCAAGGACTGCGAAGCGTTCCTTCATTACTTGCGGTTGGCTCCTTTGGCCTCGGCCTTCCTCCGGTCGCGCTCTCGCTTCTTCTTCTGGCGATCCTTCGCCCAGCGCGTCCTCTTGCGATCTCCTCGTCCCATCTATGCGTTCACCTCCAGCTCGATCTGAGTCGGTTCGAAGGTCCTCATCAGCTCTCGGAACTTCGCGAATAGGTAGCGGGAGTCATGGGGGCCGGGGCCCGACTCCGGGTGGTACTGGACACTGTAGGCGACGCCCGGGACCTCGAGCCCTTCGACGGTGTCGTCGTTCAGGTTGACGTGAGTGAGGTGAGCCCTCGTGCCGGTGATGGACTCGGGGTCGACCGCGAAGCCGTGGTTCTGGCACGTGATCTCGACGGTGCCGCCCTCGATGCGTTTGACCGGGTGGTTGGCGCCGCGATGTCCGAACGGCAGCTTGAAGGTCCGAGCCCCCAGCGCGAGGCCGAGGATCTGATGGCCGAGGCAGATGCCGAAGAC
>DATFFR010000034.1:0-71151 GCA_035249925.1 Actinomycetota bacterium | reverse complement strand
CGCCCGTTGCCGCTCAGAAAGAGCGGAAAGCTATGGCTGAGAAGTCCCTGAGGTGCGTGTGGCGTGAAGACGAAACCTTGCCGTCCGGCGAATGAAGCGAGGCCTCTTCTCCGCTGCTCTTTGAAGTAGTAGCGCCCTCCGGCGATCGCGATCGCGACCCCGACGAAGAACGCGAACCAGAGACCGTCCACGTGTGAAGTATGCGCGCTGGACCACGCCCCCACAAGCTCGTAACGAGTCTGGATTTCTCCCGGAGCCGAGCAATGTTTCGAGCGGGTCGGTCGTCTCTTTATCAAATGACGATCTCCAGGCTGATCACCCGCATAACGCTGCTGCTCCTCGTGGGCGGCTTGGTGCTGTCGGGCTCCCGCGACTTCGATCTCAAGGACACCAGAAGCACGACGCGAGCCGTCGGTGCCGATTACTCGTTCGAAGATGTGACCGGAGAGATGGGTCTCGCGGACGCGACGCGGACGTGGGGCTCGACGTGGAACGATTTCGACGAGGACGGCAAGCCCGATCTGTGGGTCGGCCGACACTGGCGTCAGCCGCGCCTGTTCCGCAATGTGGCCGCGACGCGCTTCGAGGAGATAAGCGACGACGATTTCAGGCTGGCCGCGGTCGACCGCCACGCATGCGTGTGGGGGGAGGCGAACGGTGACGGTGAGGCCGATCTCTACTGCGTGCGCGGTGCCGACATGGGTAAGGGATCCGGCGCGAACCAGTTGTTCGTCAGCACGCCGAACGGGTTTAAGAACCGGGCCTTCGGCAACGGCGTGAGCAACCCCAACGGAAGGGGTCGCACCGCAAACTGGCTCGACTACGACTCGGACGGCGATCTGGATCTGTTCGTCGGCAACCTCACCAGGGCCGGGTTCCCCAATGCGATGTTCCGTAACGACGGCGAGATCTTCACGCAGGTCGTAGTGGGTCTGGAGCACGAGCTCTCCACCGTGTCCTCGTCGTGGGCCGACTGGGATCTCGACGGCGATCCCGACCTGCTGGTCCTGCAGCACTCGGGACGGCCCGCGGTGGCGTACGAGAACGTCGGTGGAGCCTTCCGTATGGCCAGGCTCGCCAACGTGTCGGGTCGTCACTGGAGCTCGGGCGCTTGGGGTGACTATGACGGCGACGGGCGGCCCGATCTTCATCTGGTGTCGCCCAGCGCGTCGTGGGTGCTGCGCAATACGCCGTCGGGCTTCGAGGTGGCCAACCGGCTGACCCTGATCCGCGGCCGGATGAGCACGTGGTTGGACGTCGACAACGACACCGATCTCGATCTTTTCGTGGTGCAGGGCGCGGCCGCAAAGCGTCCCGCGCCGAATCTGGTCAACCGTCCGGACTTTCTGGTCCTGAACACGCGCGAGGGCTTCAAGAAGCTCGAGGGCGAGTCGTTCAGGGGGCCGAAGGTGGGCAACGGCGATGCGGTGTCGGCCGCGGATTACGATCGCGACGGCAGGATCGACCTCTTCACGACGAACGGTCTCTTCTACTACCGCGGACCCAATGCCCTGCTGCATAATCGCTCGGCCGCGGGGAACTGGCTGGGACTTGATCTGGACGGCACCGCGAAGAACCCGATGGGTTTCGGTGCCGAGGTCATCGTGCGGATAGGCGACCGCACCATCCACCGGCAGGTGACCGACCAGGCCAACTATCGGTCCCAGAACGAGCCCGGCTACGTCCACGTCGGCCTTGACGACGCGATCGCGGTCCAGATCGAGGTGCGCTGGCCCAACGGTGAGCGCGACTGCCTCGCAAGCCCGGCTAATGCGGTGCTCTCGGTGCTGCAGGGCGCGACCCCTTGCGGGCTCCAGCGCAACTAAGGAGCCGGCGGAAACACGGTAACGACAAGAGGGTGCGCTCGCGCGTGGTGTGATTCAGCGCGTGAAGACGATTCTCATCGCCCTCGCGGTCGGCGTGGGGGCGGGACTTGCCAGCGGACTTTTGGGAGTCGGCGGTGGCATCGTCATGGTGCCTCTGCTCGTCGGCGTCCTTGGAACGACCCAGCATCAGGCCCACGCGACCTCGCTTGCCGCGATCGTTGTCATCGGCGCGGTCGGCGCCGTGGCGTTCGGTGTCGAGGGCGAGCTCGACGTGGCCGCCGCAGCGCTGCTGACCGTTGGAGCACTGGTCGGAGCGCCACTCGGGGCCAGGGCCATGGCCGAGTCTTCCGAACGTGTGCTCAAGATCGCCTTCGGCTCGCTGATGGTTGCCGTCGGCCTGACCCTCATCGTCTCTTGATGGACGCGACCTGGCTGCTCTTGGTTCCGATCGGATTGATCGTCGGCATATTCTCAGCCGCCTTCGGCATCGGAGGCGGCCTGCTAATGGCTCCCGTCCTCGTGCTCGCCTACGGCTTCGAACAACATGCCGCGCAGGGCACCTCCCTGGCCGTGATCGTCCCTACCGCACTTGCCGGCGCGATCGCACACCACCGGCGCGGGTTCGTAGACCTGAAGCTGGCTCTCCTCATGGCCGCAGCCGGCGTTCCGGGGGTATTGATCGGTGCGCGCATCGCGCTTGCAACCGAAGAGGATGCTCTCCGAGCCGTCTTCGGCGCGGTCATGATCGTTGCCGGTGTCAGACTTGCGCTGAAGGCCCTTGGTCCGCGCAGGGACGCGGCTGACGGGACGGATGCCGGCTCTGAATAAGAACGCCCCGGCCTCTCCGGGGGGAGGGAGGCCGGGGCGTAGGAGCAGTGCGTGCCTAGACGCGACTTCCGGTGTAGCGACCTAGGTCGGTGTGACGGGAGCTGCCGAGGCGGCCGCGCTGCGCCCATCTCACGATGCTGCCGGTCAGGCTGGAGCGGCGGAAGGGGACGGCGCGGGGGCCGGACGCGTCCGCGGTGGGGCGGAGCAAGGTTCGTGCGCTGGTTGCCATGAGTCTCTCCTTCTTCGTTCGGTCTTCGTTGCGGTGGGTCGCCCCACCAGGTCTCGCCCGCCTAGCCCTGAAGTCGCAGCCCCGCCCGCACGAGGATCCCGCCCAATCCCCGGCGCCAGCGGTGGTCCCAGGGAGCTATGGCCGCGGCACGGCGCTGCCGGGTCGCTTCTTCCTGGAGGTCGCTGGCCCGGCTGGAGGCCAGCTCCTCGATCGCATATGGATGCACCTCCCACCTCCTTCCCGTCCTAGACAGCCGCTCTGTAATGGGCTATCCTGCTTTCATGTCTTACAACCTATACAGGCTTTGGTAAGAAGTCAAATGAATTTTGCTCATTACAAAGAGGCCGCCGCCACGGCCGCCGACCTGGTGAACACCCTCGGGTCGGTGTCGGGCTACGAGAACCTGCCGGACGCCGGATCGCTGGGTGAGTTCCTGCTGGCACACGGACTGGAGCCGCCGGCCGGTCTCGATGAGGGGGATGTCGCGGACGTGAGGGGGCTGCGGGCCCGATTGAAGGAGATCTTCTTCACCGAAGACGAGAGCGAGATGGCCGGGCGCCTGAACAGGCTGCTGGACGATTACCGAGCCCAGCCCCAGCTCGCGGGGGAACCCGGTAACTGGAAGCTGGTCCACGCGTCGGGTGGGTGCACGCTCGCCCAGGAGCTGGCCACGACGTTCGGCGTCGCCCTCTCGGAGCTCCTGATGGATTCGGGCAGGGCGCGCATCGGCTTCTGCTCGGCCGACAACTGTCTCGACGTCTTCGTCGACACGAGTCGGAACAGATCTCGTCGCTATTGCGAGGACTCATGTTCGTCACGCCAGAACGTCAAGGCGTTCCGCGCGCGGCAGCATTCGCACTAACTCGCCGGCTTCCCGGTCCTTTCTCCGTCTTCGGCGGGAGCGGGTTCTTCACGTTCGATGTCCCGGGCCTTCGTTAGCAGCTCACAGATGCGCGCGATCGTGGGGTGACTCGGGATCTCCTCGATCGTGAGGGGAAGTGGGATGGACCAGTTGGGCCGCTCGTCGGTCGTTCCGGGGAGGTTCGGACGTTCCTCTACGCCCAGGGCGTCTTCAAGCGTAGCCATGATGACCGCGCTGGGCGCCGTTGCCAACAGGCGATAGGCGCCTTCGATCACCTCTTCCACGGGAGCCGACGCGTCCAGACCCAGCCAGTTCCGCAGTCTCTCCAGTTGCGCTTCCAGGCCCTCCTCGTTCACCTCTAGTCCTGCCGCGCTCTGTGACTCGACGTCCTTGCCCGACCACAGGCCGGCGATCGTAGGGACGTCGTGGTTCGCGATGGCCGCCAAGGCGCGAGCGGGGTAGCGGCTCGGAACATCGTCCTCGAACCAGAGCAGCCGGTAGGACAACATGTTGCGGGCGTACATCTCTTCGCGCACGACGTCCTCGACCGTACCGAGGTCCTCGCCCACGATGAACGCCCCTGCGCGGACGCTCTCCAAGGCCACGATCGTCAGCAGGTCCTCGTACGGATATGCAACGTAGGTCCCCTCGTCGGGTGCGGCCCCGCGCGGGATCCAGTACAGCCGGAATAGGCCCATGACGTGATCGATGCGAAGTCCCGCCGCGTGTCTCAACGACGCCCGGATCGTCTCGATGAACGGCCGGTATCCGTTCGCCCTCAGCTTCCAAGGATCGAAGGGCGGCAGTCCCCAGTCCTGGCCCCGGAGGTTGAACTCGTCCGGCGGCGCTCCGATGCTCACGCCCTCCGCGAACGAGTCGTGCCACACCCAGGCATCGGCGCCGTCGGGATCCACGCCGATCGCAAGATCGTGGACGATCCCGGTGTGCTTCGACGCATCTTCGAGCTGCTGCTCCAACAGCCACTGGACCCACGCATGGAAGCGGACGCGCTCATGGTTCGCGCGCGCCCAGCCATGGACCGCCGGTGATGCCGGGTCTTCGTAGCCTGCGGGCCAGCGTGACGGACCGCCGCCGAAGTGCTCTGCCAGGGAGGCGAAGATCGCGTATCTCTCGACTTCGCCACGCGCCGCCCAGAAGGCCTCGAACGCGGGAGGAGGGGTCTCGGCCCGCCACAGAAGCTCGAGCGCCTCCAGTTTGAGCGCGTAGACCGCGTCCCGATCGATGGTCGAAGAACCAGACAGCGCTCGAGCGCGCGCCGCGAGGCCGTCGAGCCCCTCTGGTTTCCCGTTGCCCGGGATCCGGTCGATGTCGAGGTAGAGGGGATTGCGGAAGCACCGGCTGCTGGGGAAGTACGGGCTCGCCTGCTGGGTGGGAAGCGGCAATGGTGCGTGCAACGGATTGACCATGACGGCCCCGGCGCCGCAGTCCGCGGCCCACTTGCCGAACCGCTCCAGGTCTGCGAGGTCGCCGATCCCCCAGCTCGAGCGCGAACGAAGCGAGTAGAGCTGGATGGCCCAACCCCAGATGTGCAGGTCGTCGGGCAGGAAGCAGGCGGGGGGGCCGACGATGAGCTCGCGCTCGGCGCCGTCGCGTGCGATCAACCGGTGATAGCCGGGCGGTAGGTCGGCGGGGAGACCGGCGCGCAACCGCTCCCGCCCCCCGTCCTCCGTGGCGATCTCGACGAAGCCTCCGGTCGGGACCGTGTCGCCTTGCGTCACTACCAGGGTCGAGGGTGGTGGTGGCGCTCCGGACGCCTCCATCGCGTCCAGGATCGCCTCGATGGAGGCCGCCGGCGGCTTGCGCTCCTGCTTACGGAAGTTCTGGTAGGAGGTTCGAACCCCCCACGTCGAAGCTCGATCCCTCAGCGTCACCCCGCGGCTTCGGCCTCGTCCCGGCTCACGAGAGCCGCCTCGCTGCGGATCAACCCACCGTCGGCGATCGGGGCCTCCGAGAGGAGCTCGCCCACGATCGAGCGGGCCGCTTCGAGCGTCGATGTCACGGCTTGTTCCGCGAGGTCCAGCCGGCCCATCTCGAGTGCGTACTTCGCGACCGTGAGACCTTGGACGAGGTTGTCGTTGATCTGCAATGCCTGGTTGCGTTTGTTCTCGAGCTCGCGCAACTTCGCATCGTTCTCCTCGGCCCTCTTGCGTTCGGTGATGTCCAGAGCCGTCCCGATGACGATGCGCTCGCCGTTGCTCGTCTCGACTCTGCCCTGGGCCTGCAGGATACGCGTCGGGCCGTCCGCCCTGACGATGCGATGCTCGAGGATGAACGACGAGCCCTCCTGCTCCGCTCTCCGGATCGTTTCGGTCAAGAGGGCGCGATCCTCCGGGTGCGCGTGATCGATCAGGAAGGTGGGGCTCCGAGGCACTGCCTCCGGAGGTACTCCGAAGATCTCGTTCAGCTCCTCGGAGGAAGTGAATCGGCTCGAGGCCGGAGACCACGTCCAGCTTCCCAGTCGCGCCAGCCTCTGAACCTCGCTCAACAACGCCGCGGTGCGCAGATGCTCGCCCGCCTCGTGCTCGAGCTCCTCGTTCTGACCCATCAGCTCACTCGACAGGAAGCTCACGATGTAGGTGACCGCCACCAGGACCGTGAAGCGCAGCACCATTCCGGCTGCGGCGATTTCCCAATCGCCCAGGATGGATCCGATCATGAACGACGCGAACGTGAAGAGCAGCAGACCTATCTGCGCCTCGCGCGGGTAAGAGGCCGAGAAGAAGACCGTGGTCAGCGCGTACATGACGAACGCAACGGAACCTGCGCCACCCGTGGCCTCGATCAGGAACGTGATCAGGACGATGTCGAGGACCGACCATGCGTACAGGGCCGGCAGCCCCAGGCGCGACTCGAGCAGACGCTGCCATGGGAGCAAGGCGATGATCGCGGCCCCCCCGGCCGCGACCACCAGGATCCCCGTGAACACAGGACGGTCGACGGCGCGGTCGGAGGCAAACACGAGATAGATGCACAGGCCGGCGACGACCAACCAGGTCGCCCGGACACCGACGCGGACCGTCCGGAGCCGGTAGTCGATGAGGTGTCTCGCCATGACCGGCATAGGTCCATCTTGACGCGACCACCGTCCGGCAACCAGATACTTCGCCCCGGCCCGGGGTCGGGGCCGATCGGGGCGACCTAGCTTCTAGGGTCACCCCCATGACGAGTCCTTACGACGTCTCGTACCGGGGCGTCCATCTGTTCGAGGCGTCGCCCGACGAGCTCTGGGAAGAGCTCGCGCGGGTCGAGCGCTTCGAGTCGTGGTGGCCCTGGATGCGAGACGTCCGGCTTCAGGGCGAGGCCCTGACCCCCGGCTCCGTCATCTCCTTCAGGGTGGACCCGCCGGTGCCGTTTGAGATGGACGTCCGGGTGTCGGTCTCGGGGGCATCCCCCGGGGCCTGGATAGAGGGAGAGGTGTCGGGGGATCTGATGGGAACGGCTCGCTTGGAGTTCGAACCCTCAGGCGCCGATGCCGTTGCCACGGTGTCGTGGGACGTCGAGGTTGCGAACGCCATGTTCCGCCGTGCGATCCACGTCCTCAGACCGGTGCTGGTCTGGGCCCAGCGCTGGGCCGTCGAGATCGCGCTCAAGGGGTTCCGGGACCACCTCGCCACGCGCTAAGACGATCGACTAGTCCTTCGTAGTCCTAAAGGGCTAGTCATCTGGTGCCGAAGAGTCTGCTGGAGCTTTCCTCGCTCCCACGACAAAGGCAAAACCGCCGCGAGGCGGTGACGCAAAGCCACGGGCCTCATCGAGGCAGCCGGGTTACCGAAAGGAGAAGACGTGACCAGAAAGCTCGCTTCCACGCTGGGCGGGATCATGTTCATCGTTACCTGCACCGGAGCGGCGCTTGCGATGCCCACCGCCTTCACCGATGACGACACGAGCGTCCTCTCCGAGCTCGAGCAGGGGGCGCCGCAGGAGCTCGACAACGTCGTCCTGCAGGAGGGCGAGACCACGGACGTGACGGTTCCCACCCCGACCCCCACGCCCACGGAGGATGGCGGCGAGACCGACACCGAAGAGGGCGTCGAGAACCACGGCAAGGCCGTCTCTACTGCAGCCCACTGCGCGATCAAGGGGCGCGCCCACGGCGAGCTCGTCAGGTCTGTCGCTCAGGACAAGGACGCGACGGTCGAAAGCGCGCAGGCGGCATGCGACGCGGCGCTGGCGGCGGCCGCGGCGGCTCCGGCTCGGGTCAAGCCCGCTAAGCAACCGAAGGCACCGAAGGCGCCGGAGGCGGCGAAACCCGCCACGGCGGCCAAGCCGGTGAAGGCGCCCAAGCCTGGGAAGGTGACGGCGCCGGTGGTCTCCGAGACCGACGAGACGTCGGAGCCCACCGAGGGATCTGCCTCCCCGGGGCACGGCGGTCCGCCCCCGGGCAAGGGCAACCCGCATAAACCCTGACCCCAAACGACGGGGGCGAGCGGTTGGAGGGCCCGGCGCGTCCGGGCCCTCCGACGCGTCCGCTCCTGCCTCATGGGTTGCTTTGCTCTACGCTGTGCGAGGGGTAGGGGAGAAAGGAACGGGCCGTGTCCGCAGCGGAGGCCGAGCAGGTCACAACGCAGCGAGAGTCGGGGGCGACCACCCTCTCTCAGGAGATCCGCTTCTTCGCGTCGCAGACGAACGCGCAGTTGATCGCCGGCTCACTCGCGCTCGTGGCGGTGGTCAGGCTCGCTATTGGTGGATGGCGATGGCCCGATCTGATAATCGTCGGCGCCTTCATCGCGTTGGAGCCGTTCATCGAGTGGATGATCCACGTGTTCATCCTGCACTGGAAGCCGAAGCAGCTCTTCGGTCGCAAGGTCGATCCGCTGCTCGCGCGCAAACACCGTGCGCATCACCGAGATCCGCGCAGAACGGACTGGATCTTCATCCCGTTCCCGGTACTTCTGCAGGTGATTCCTATCAGCATGCTGCTGTATCTCTTGATCATGCCGACGCTCAGACTCGCGCTGACGACCGCGGTGACGGGTCTCGCGATCCTTCTAACCTACGAGTGGACCCATTACCTGATCCATTCGCGCTACAAGCCCAAGTCGCGGCTTTACAAGTTCGTATGGCGGGCGCATCGGCTGCACCACTTCAAGAACGAGAACTACTGGTTCGGGGTGACCATGCACGCCGGTGACTTCGTGCTTGGGACGTTCCCTGCGAAGGAAGACGTCGAGACCTCCGCCACCTGCAAGACCCTGGGGGTTGCCGAGCAGGTGTGACCCGCGGCCGTGCGGGTAACGGTGCCTCAGCCGCGCTGGGCGCGCAGATGAGGAGGGTCTACCCACTTGAAGTGGCGCCGTCGGAAACGAAGCGGAGATCTCATAGATCGGCGCGGCGCGGGCCCGTCCGGTGGAGGTCTCGGAGGCCTTCCGATCGCGCGCATGGGAATCCCCGGTCTATTGCTGATCGGATTGATGATCTTTCTGGGCGGCAACGTCTTCGACGATGGCGGAGGTGGCGGCGGCGGTGGGCTGGACTCGATCCTCGAGCAGCTGCAACCACCCGGCGGCGAGGCGGGCTCGGACCCGCTTCCTCCCGAGGCCGACCCCGACGCGAAGCTCGTCGACTTCATGTCCTTCGTGCTCGACGACGTACAGAACTTCTGGCAGGACACTTTCGAGGGATCGAATAGGAACTACGAGAGGGCCGAGCTGGTCCTATTCGAGCAGTCCACCCAGTCGGGCTGCGGGGGCGCTACCGAGAGCATCGGACCTCATTACTGTCCTCCCGATCAGAGGATCTACCTCGATCTCGACTTCTTCCGCGAGCTGCGCAACCGATTCGGTGCTCCAGGGGACTTCGCTCAGGCCTACGTGCTCTCGCACGAGGTTGCGCACCACGTCCAGAACCTTCTCGGCCTTAACGACCGCGTCGTCCAGGCCCCGCGCGACCAACAGAACGAGATGTCGATCCGACTCGAGCTGCAGGCCGACTGTTTCGCCGGGGTCTGGGCGTTCACGGTGTTCCAGCGCAACGACCTGCAGGGGGGCGACCTGCAGGAGGGCCTCGACGCCGCCGCGGCCGTGGGAGACGACCGCATCCAGAAGGAAGCCACCGGACGGATCGATCGGGAGAGCTGGACGCACGGCTCATCCGAGCAGCGGACGAGCTGGTTCTCCGCGGGGTTCGAGAACGGCGATCCCAACGATTGCGACACCTTCGGAGCGTCGGCGCTGTAGCTGCTTGGCCTAGTTTGCCCCGTTTTGCAACGTTTGCAAGCGCGAGGTCGCACCTGGGGTCCACTCTAGTTTTACCTTCATATACAGTCGGACCCTCTAGCAAAAGGGGGCCTCGACTGGCACAGATCGTCTTGGATCGAGTGACGAAGCGCTATGCGTCGGGTCCGCCCGCAGTCGACCAGTTGGATCTCTCGATCAAAGACGGCGAGTTCATGGTCTTCGTCGGGCCCTCGGGCTGCGGGAAATCGACCGCGTTGCGGATGATCGCCGGCCTGGAAGCGATCTCGGACGGGGAGATCCGGATCGGCGATCGCGTCGTCAACGACATGCCTCCGAAGGATCGCGACATCGCGATGGTGTTCCAGAACTACGCGCTCTATCCGCACATGACGGTTCGAGACAACATGGCCTTCGGACTCAAGCTGGCCAAGGTGGACAGGACCGAGATGAACAAGCGCGTAGACCACGCCGCGCGCATCCTTGGATTGGACGAGTTCCTCGACCGCAAACCCCGCGCTCTGTCGGGGGGGCAACGGCAGCGCGTGGCGATGGGTCGGGCGATCGTGAGAGAGCCGCAGGCTTTTCTGATGGACGAACCTCTTTCCAATCTCGACGCGAAGCTCCGCGTCCAGATGCGGGCCGAGATCGCACGGATTCAGGCCGACCTTCAAGTCACCACCATCTACGTGACTCACGACCAGGTCGAGGCCATGACCATGGGAGACAGGGTCGCCGTCCTGCGCAAGGGTGAGCTGCAACAGGTGGGCTCCCCGAAGGACCTCTTTGCACAGCCGGTCAATCTGTTCGTAGCCGGCTTCATCGGAAGTCCGGCTATGAACTTCGTATCCTGTCGTCTAGAGCGGGGCCAAGATGGGGGCGTCGCCGTCGCCGTCGGCGGGCAGCGACTGGACATCGGCAAGGAGGCCCTGTCCGAACGGTCCGAGTTGCCGCGCTTCCTCGACCAAGAAGTGATCGTGGGACTGCGTCCACAGGATTTCGAGGACGCGCGCTTCGCATCCGCAGAGAGCGCCGGCAGATTCAAGGCGACGGTCGACCTGGTCGAGGCACTCGGCACGCAGACGCTGGTCCACTTCGAGATCGACGCTCCTCCGGTCGACACCGAAGAGATGAAGGAGCTGGCGGAAGACGCCGGGGCTGTGGATATCGGCTATCAGGGTGACTCAGGCGGGGTCAGGGCTCGCTTCGTTGCCGAGGTCGATCCGAAGGCCCAGGTCTCGCGAGGAGATGTCGTCGAGCTTGCCGTCGATACCTCCCAGCTGCACTTCTTCGATCCTTCAACGGGGGCAGGTATCTATGGAACGGAAGGTCGTTAGCCGATCAAGCCAAAGGGGGCTGCCATGAACAAGAAACACCGGTTGTTCGCACTGCTGTTCGCCATGATGCTGGTGCTGGCCGCATGTGCGAGCAACGAGGTCGAGCCGCAGGATGACGAGGGTGACGCGGACACGGAGGTTTCGGGTTCCGTCGACGTGGCCGCGGTGTGGACGGGAACGGAGCAAGAGAACTTCCAGGCCGTGCTCGACGCTTTCACCGAGGAAACCGGGATCGAGGCCGCCTACAAGTCGACCGGTGACGACGTAGGAGCTTACCTGGGCACCCAGATCGAGGGTGGGAACCCTCCCGACGTAGCCATGCTTCCGCAAGCGGGCCTGCTTCGAGACCTTGCCGGTGAGGGATCGCTGACGCCGGCGAACGAAGACGTCCAGGCCGCGATGCAGGAGAACTTCGCCGAGGACTGGCTGGAGCTCGGCTCGGTGGACGGCGCGCTCTACGGCGTCTACTTCAAGGCTGCCAACAAGTCGACCTGGTGGTACAACACGGCCGTATTCGACCAGGCCGGCGTCCAACCGCCGGCCACCTGGGACGAGATGCTTCAGGCCGCACAGACGGTGAATGCGTCCGGTGTCCCGTTCGTTTCGATCGGCGGCGGCGATGGCTGGACGCTGACCGATTGGTTTGAGAACATCTACATCCAGGTCGCCGGACCGGAGAAGTACGACCAACTTGCCAATCACGAGATCCCGTGGACCGATCCCAGCGTGATCGAAGCGCTCGAGGTGTTCGCTCAGCTCGTCGGCGACGAGGCCAACATCGCGGGGGGCACGGCCGGAGCTCTCCAGACCGACTTCCCGACCTCCGTGCAGCAGGTCTTCTCCGATCCTCCCGAAGCGGCCACCGTTTACGAAGGTGACTTCGTGGCCGGGGTGATCACCGGCGAGACGAAGGCGAAGGCAGGCGACTACGACTTCTTCAACTTCCCGCAGGTTGGAGGCGCGGGTGCTGCCGTTGTGGGTGGCGGTGACGCCGCCGTGGCACTCACCGACAACGAGGCCGCCCAAGAGCTGCTTGCTTATCTCGCGACCCCCGAGGCCGCCGAGATCTGGGCGTCCGCAGGCGGCTTCACGTCGGCGAACCAGAACGTCGACGTGTCGGTCTATCCGGACGAGCTGACCGCTCGGTCCGCGGAGGCAGTGGCATCCGCAGAGACCTTCCGGTTCGACCTCTCCGATCTGCAGCCCGCGGAGTTCGGGGGCACGGTCGGAAAGGGGCTGTTCCTTCGTTTCCAGGACTTCATCCAGAGTCCGGACGATCCCGAGGCCGCCGCCGCGGCCTTGGAGAAGGATGCGGCGAAGGCTTTCTAGGCTAGATCGGTAACGCGCGATGGCAAGCAGCGCCGCCGACGTTCGTCCCGCCGTAGGTCCTCAGAGCGGCGAGACGAACCTGCAACGTCCGCCGGGGGCGGCGAAGAGATGGCTCGCCCTTCTCTTCCTCGCCCCCGCCCTGTTCCTGTTGGGAGCGATCGTCGTCTATCCGACCATCGACACGATCGCGCAGAGCTTCCAGGACGACACGACGCGCTCGTTCGTCGGCCTAGACAACTACCAGCGAGCCGCGCAGAGCGACACGATCGTGACGGCCATCAAGAACAACGCGATCTGGGTGTTGTCGGCCCCCGCGATCATCACCAGCCTCGGCCTGATGTTTGCGGTTCTAACCGAGAGGGTGAAGTTCGCGACCGCCATCAAGATCATCGTGTTCATGCCTATGGCGATCTCGTTCCTGGCCACAGGAGTCATCTGGAGAGTCACGATGTACGAACCCTCTCCAGAGCTTGGCCTACTCAACGCAGTGATAGGCAAGGCTTCCGAGGTAACGGGAGGGGCGGGCGGCTATCCCACGGCAAGGGTCCTCCCCGACGCGCCGGTCGAGCAGGTCGCTTCCGGAGCGGTCGTAGTCAGGGAGCCGTTAGAGGCCGGCGGGACCGCGTTGGTAGGTCTCACCGCGATCGCGGAGGGCGATGTCCCCGCGGATGCCGTTCAAGCGGTCGACGCGGAGGCGCCTCAAGACGGTCTGGCCGTCGTGGTCTGGCGAGACTTCAAGCCCGGCGGCGGCGAAGCGGGGGTCGTCGAGGACGGCGAGGTGGGCCTTCCCGGAGCCGAGGTACAGGTTCTCGATAGCTCTGGAGAGGTTGTGGCATCCGACGTCACAGCGGCGGACGGAACCGTCACGTTCGAAGGCCTAGGAGAGGGGCCTTTCACGCCGCAGGTCGCCGCATCCACGTTCTCGGAAGGGTTCACGGGGATCAGGTGGCTGGGCGCCGATCTGGTTACTCCGGCGATCATCGCCGCGTTCTGTTGGATGTGGGGCGGGTTCGCCCTCGTCGTTATTGGGGCGGGTCTCTCCGCCCTGCCGCGCGATGTGCTCGAAGCAGCCCGTGTCGACGGTGCGAACGAGTGGCAGACCTTCCGCCACGTCACGTTTCCCCTTCTGGCGCCGGTGCTGGGGGTGGTCTTCGTCACGATGGTCATCAACGTGCTCAAGATCTTCGACATCATCCTCATGGCCCCCGGAGCCAGCCAGGACGAGGCCAACGTGATCGCGTTGGAGATGTATAGATCCGCGTTCACCAGCCGGCAATACGGCCTCGGAAGTGTGATCGCGGTGCTGATCTTCGTCTTGGTGATACCGATCATGATCCTCAATATCCGTCGCTTCAGGAGGGAGGACTGATGGTCGCCGCGGGCGACGAGATCGTGACCGGCCGAAGGAGCCGGTTCCGCCGAGCGCTTTCGAACGGACCTGTGGCCGTGTTCCTGATCTTGATGGGTCTGTTCTGGATGACGCCCACGTTCGGCTTGTTCGTTTCCAGTTTCCGCAGCGCTGCGGACAGCACGACTTCGGGATGGTGGACGGTCTTCTCGGAACCCCGTCAGCTCACGCTCGAGCCGTACGAGCGGTTGCTGTCGAACGACTCGTTGATGACGGCGCTGTTCAACACGGCCAAGATCACCATCCCTGCTTCGTTGCTGGTCGTGCTCGTTGCGGCGCTCGCTGCCTACGCGTTCGCATGGATCGACTTCCGTGGCCGGGAACCGATGTTCCTATTGGTCATCGCACTTCTCGTCGTCCCGTTGCAGATGGCACTCATCCCGGTCGCACGGCTTTTCGGGAACGTCGGATTGTTCGGTACGGTGTGGGCGGCGATCGTTTTCCACGTAGCGTTCGGCCTCCCGTTCGCGATCTTCCTTTTGCGAAACTTCTTCATCGGCATCCCGCACGAGTTGCTCGAGGCCGCACGCATCGATGGCGCGTCGGAGTGGGCGATCTTTTCCAAGATCGTGCTGCCGCTAGGTATGCCGGCGATCGCCTCCCTTCTGATCTTCCAATTCCTGTGGACGTGGAATGATCTGCTCGTCGGCCTCGTCTTCACCGATCAAAGCTCGGCACCGATAACTGTTTTCATCCGCGATCAGTTAAGGCAGTTCTCTTCGAACCTCGACGTGATCGCGCCGGCGGCGTTCATATCGATGATCGTTCCTCTGATCGTCTTCTTTGCCTTTCAGCGGTACTTCGTCCAGGGTCTCTTGGCCGGCTCGATCAAATGAAGGCGCGTGGGGGCCTGCTCGGCGCGTCCGCGATGGTGGCGATCCTGGCCGCGCTGTTCTTCTCTCCGTGGGCCGCGCCCACCACGCTGGAGGTTGGCGCCGGCTCCGACCTGCAGGAGGCACTGGACGGTGTCGAGCCGGGAGCAACCGTCGTTCTGGGTCCCGGAATCCACGCCGGAGGCGTGCGCATCGACAAAGCGGTATCGCTCGAAGGACGACCTGGGGCTCGGATCGAGGCGCCCTCGAGCGTCCCCGCCGTGCTGATGGTTGTCGCCGACGGCACCAGCATCAAGGGATTGACCGTCGAGGGGGGCTCCACCGGCGTGGTCGTGAGGGAAGCGGAGCGTGTGACGGTGCGCGACGTCGACATCACCGGTGCGGATCTGCATGGGGTCGAGGTCATCGATGCCTCGGCGCGCCTCTCCGACGTCCGGGTCGAAGGCCTTCGGCATCCGATGGCGCAGGGGATCGAGGTCCGCAATTCGGACGGTCGACCGGACAGCGTGGTGGAGAACTCCGTCGTCGTGGGCGGGCAGGAGGGGATCGTTTCCCATGTCTCGGAAGTCATCGTTCGGAACAACGATGTAACGAAGACCACGATGCGTGGCATCACGATCACCGAGATGAGTGACGGGCTGGTTGATTCGAACCGGGTTGCGAACGCGGCGGGGGCCGGTCTGTACTGCGGAGACATGTCGCGGTGCGACTTCGCCGGGAACCGGGTGGAAGGAGTCAAGGCGACATCCGGCGGGCGATCGACCCAGGGATGGGGGCTCGTCGTGACCTATCACGCGGTTGCCTCCAGCGACGGGGATCGGCTCGACGGCGCGAGCGGGCCCAGGCTTGCGACGATCGGTGGTCACCTCGAGGCCGATTCCCCGATCGACCCAGATTCCACATGGTCTTCGATCTTCCCGATCGTTCTGGCAACCCTGGCTGCGCTCGGCGTCCTGCTGGTGACCTACCTTGCTAGCCGCGGGGTGGCGGCGGCCTTGGCCCGCCGGCCTCGACGAACTCCCAGCCTGATCCGACCCGGCGGAGTTCTTCCCCTCGTTCTTGGAGGATTGGCCATCCAGACCTTCCACATGGCCGAGCACACCCTTCAGGTGTGGCGGGTTCGGATCGATCAGATCCCGAGCCGGGGCGGGATAGTGGGCCCCCGGGTCGAGGCAGAATGGATCCACTTCGCCTACAACGGGGCTGTGGTTCTCGCGATCGCGATCGTCTTCGTCGCTCGCGCGCGTGGTTGGGCCCCTGCCGGCCGGCTTGATATCGGCGACAGGATGCTCACTGCCGGCCTGCTGGTTCAGGGCTACCACTTCGTAGAGCACAGCGCCAAACTGTTTCAGCACATCCAAGGCGGCGCCAAGGTCAACCCGGGCTTCGCCGGGGGGGTCGTCGATCTCGTCCTGCTCCACTTCGCGGTCAACCTCATCGTTTACCTCGCCATGGTGGGTGCGGCGCTGGCGTACGGAGTCCCTTCGATAAGGCGGCTGTTCGGTCGGTTGGTGCCCGGAGCCCCGCCTGCCGGGCGTCTCGAACGCGTCTAGCCCGACTGCCTACTCGCAGAACGCCGTCGGTCGACGTGGTACATCGGGAGCCGTGCGCGTCGCCGTAGTGGGTCACGTCGAGTGGGTCACCTTCATGCGCGTCGACCACGTCCCTGCCGCCGGCGAGATCGTGCACGCGAGCGAGTGGTGGGAGATCGCCGGTGGGGGCGGAGCCGGGGCCGCCGTGCAGCTCGCGAGGCTTGCGGGGTCGTGCGAGTTCTTCACCGCTTTGGGTGACGACGATCTCGGCCGTCGATCGATGCGAGGGCTCGAAGCGGCGGGCGTCACCGTGCACACCACTTTCCGGCCCGGCTCGACGCGGCGGGCCGTCACCCACGTCGACGGCGGCGGCGAGAGGACGATCACCGTGCTGGGTGACCGGCTCGCTCCGAACGCCGCCGACCCCCTGCCGTGGGACCACCTCACCGGATGCGATGCCGTATACGTGACCGCCGCCGACGCCGAGGCGCTATCGCTCGCGCGTGCGGCGCGAGTGATGGTGGCGACCGCTCGCATCCTGGACCTGCTCACCGCCGCGCCGGTTCAGCTGGACGCTCTCGTAGGCAGCCTTACCGACACCTCGGAGAGCTACACCACCGGCGCGCTGGATCCGCCGCCTCGCCTAGTCGTTAGAACCGACGGCGAGCGCGGCGGAACCTTCGAGGCCGATGGAGGCGAACACGGCAGCTACTCGGCGATCCCTCCGGACGGGCCGATCGTCGACCGTTATGGAGCCGGCGACGCGTTCGCCGCAGGGCTGGCCTACGGGCTGGGGACGGGACTGTCCACGACCGAGGCGTTGGGCATCGCTGCACGCTGCGGAGCTGCGGTCGTGACCAGCCGGGGGCCCTACGGCGGGTGATCCCCCGACCCGGCTGGCTGAACAGCCGTTCTCCCGCTCTGAACGTTTGACCGGAATGCCCGGTCCGCGCCAGTCTCGACCCGAAACCGCCGGCGGATAGGAGGTCTGGAGATGACAGTCTCGATGAAGGAGCTGTACGCGGTTGTCGACACCTTGGACGCGCGGGGCTTCGCGGGTTTCTTCGAGCCCGACGGCCGCATGCGTTTCGGGAACGCTCCCACGCTCACCGGACGCGAGGAGATCGCCTCGTCGATCGAGCAGTTCTTCGCCGGACTGCAGGGTCTCCGTCACGAGATCCTGGACGTGTGGGAGGAGGACGACGTCGTGATCGGCGAGGTCGAGGCGACGTACACCCGCACGGATGGCTCGGAGGTGATCCTTCCCGCAGTCACGATCGGGCGCTGCAACGGCGATCTTCTGCGCGACTACCGCATCTACATGGACATCAATCCGTTGTTCGCCCCCGAACCCGGCGTCTGATGCTCTTGCCGGGCGCGCCTCGGCGCGCCCGGTTTATGTTCGACCGGTGATCCCCGTATCCGCGCGAGAGCTCCTCTCCTCGGATGCACTCGCGCACGTCGTCACCCTGAATCGAGACGGCTCGCCGCATGTCAGCCTCGCCTGGGTAGGGGTAGAGGACGACGAGATCGTCATGGCGACCTTGCCGGATCAACGCAAGCTCGAGAATATGCGCCGCGACCCTCGGGTGGCGGTCTCCATCGAGACCTCGAAGCTGAACGAGTGGGGGCTGCGCGAGTACCTGGTCCTGTACGGCACCGCCCGGGTGACCGAGGGCGGCGGGCCGGAGCTCCTGCAGAGGCTGGCCCACACTTATCTCGGTCCCGGCGTCACCTTTCCGCCGATGCCCGATCCCCCTGCGGGCTACGTGACCCGTATCCGGGTCGAGCGCGTCGGCGGCGTGGGGCCCTGGACGACGGGGTAGCCGAAGGCGGCTTGGGCTGCCCTGCCTGCAGGGGAGCGCGGCGCAGGGGCGAATCCACCTGACGAAGGTGCCGTCTCACCGACGTAGTCAAGGAGCCTCCACATGCGTCGCACGGTTCTAGCCGGTCTCGTGGTGCTGTTGCTCGCGACCTCGGTCGGGCAGGCGCCGGCGTCGGAGATCCTCGGCGGTCGGCTGGCCAGCCAGGAGTACGACTTCATGGTGTCGGTGCAGCGCAAAGGCGGCAACCACTTCTGCGGCGGCAGCCTCATCCGTAAGAACTGGGTGCTGACGGCCGGCCACTGCGCCGAGGTCGCGCCGGCCCAGGGCCTCCAAGTCATGATGGGCTCCCACAAACTGTCAGAGCCCGGCGACATCTACATGATCGACAAGGTCCTCATCCATCCCCTCTATCTCAGCGACGGCACCCATGACGTGGGGCTGCTGCGCCTTACCAAGCGCGCCAAGCACAAGACCATCCCCATCGGCACGCCGGCGCAAGTTGATCTGTGGGCTCCCGGGACGCCTTCGACCGTCATCGGTTGGGGGGCCGAGATCTTCCTGGTGGGTCCCGTCTCCAACGACCTGAAAGAGGTCGAGGTGCCGGTCGTGGATGACGACACCTGCGGTCAGCGCTACACGGGGCAGAACTTCGATCCCGAGTCCATGGTGTGCGCCGGCGAGCAGACCGGCTTGAAGGACAGCTGCCAGGGCGACTCCGGTGGCCCTCTCATGGTTCCCGACGCGAACGGCCGGCTGATCCAGTTCGGAGTGGTGTCGTGGGGCCTCGGCTGCGGCTTCCCCGGATTCCCCGGCGTCTACTCGGAGGCCTCCGGCGCCGAGATCGGCGACTGGCTGAACGAGAACCTGCCACCGGGGCGAGCCACGCACCGCTAGAGCTTTTCTAACTAGTCACCCCCTTCTAAGAAATGCGGACATAAGGGACCGCGCCCTATCTCCAAGAATTGAGCCGTTCGCTCTATTCAGAGCGCCGGATCCCCCGTCGATGCTTCGGGTGAGCACGTCTGGGATGTGCGACCAATGGGTCGAGTGCAGGGAGCCGGAGAGCATGGGAGCAACGATGGACAGGGCGCCGATCAGGCAGATCGCGTTGCTTTTGGGCCTGACCCTGCTTCTGGGTCTCGCCGTCACCCCAACCAGTGCGCAGGATCTCTCCCGCACCGTCTCGGTCATCGTGCAGGGGATCACGGGTGCCTCCGACGCGCGCACCGCGGTCGAAGACGTCGGCGGAACCGTGACCGAGAACCTCCCCATCGTCGAGGGCGTTACGGCCGACGTACCGCGCGCGTCTCTGTCACACCTGCGGAACCACCCCGACGTCCTTCAGGTCACGACCAACGGCAAGGTGGGCTTCCAGGGCGACGCCGATTTCACCGCCACCCCCGCGCGCATAGGAACGATCACCCGATCCGCGGAACTGTGGGACGAGGGCATCACGGGTCGCGGCGTTACGGTCGCTCTTCTCGACACCGGCGTATACGCGGATCATCCCGATCTGGCGGGGCGCGTCGTTCACTGCGAGGACTTCTCGGGTGAGGCGAACACCGAGGCGCATTGCGCCGATACCTTCGGGCACGGAACCTTCATGGCCGGTTTGATCGCAGGCAACGGCAGTGCGTCGAATGGCGTGTACAAGGGCTCGGCCCCTGAGACCAACATCGTTTCGCTGAAGATGGCCGGATTCGACGGCGCGACGGACGTCTCGAACATCCTCGCCGGGATCCAATGGGTCGTGGCGCACAAGAACGACTACAACATCAGGGCCCTGAACCTGTCGCTCGGCAGCGACTCATCCCAGAGCCACCTTCTCTCCCCACTGAACTACGCGGTGCAGAAGGCGTGGAAGAGCGGAATCGCGGTCGTAGTGTCGGCCGGCAACTCCGGTCCCAACTCGAAGACGATCCTGAAGCCCGCCGACGACCCCTACGTGATCACGGTCGGGTCCTCGAACGACGAAGGCACACTGGCCGTCAACGACGATCGGGTGCCCGTGTTCTCGAGCAGGGGCCCGACGCGCTCGGGCATCGCGAAGCCAGACGTCGTCGCACCGGGCGTTCACACCGTTTCCCTTCGGTCGCCGGGTAGCGCCATCGACCAGCAGTTCGGAGCCACCGCCGTTGTCGACGATGGTTACTTCCGGGGCACGGGGACCTCGATGTCCACGGCGGTCGTTACGGGAGTCGTTGCACAGATGCTGCAGGCGAAGCCCTCGTTGTCGCCGGATCAGGTCAAGTACCGCCTGATGACGACGGCCCGGCGGATCGCGGATACCAGCTCCCATGCGGCAGGCAAGGGTCTCGTGGATGCCTACGCGGCGACGACGAGCACGACCAGCGGTAAGGCGAACACCGGTCTGCTGTTCGATCTTAAGAGCTCCAGCACGGGCCTGGGCTCGATCCAGCAAGCCCGCGGGAGCCTCGATCTGGTCGTCTACACCGCGGACGGCGCGGGAGATCTGGTCGGCGAGGTCACGGCGCAGTATGGCGGCGGGCTGCTTAACACGCTGCTCGGGCTCGTTCCATACGAGCCTCTCCTCTACACGACCACCGGCTGGGACGCGACCACGTGGCGGGCAACGACGTGGAGGAACAACGCCTGGGCCGCGACCACCTGGCGCGCGACCACCTGGCGAGCGACTACGTGGCGCGCAACGACGTGGCGGGGCTCCGACTGGGTGAATTCCGATTGGGAGGCCACCACGTGGAGGAACGTCGACTGGGACGCGACCACCTGGCGGGCAACGACCTGGCGCAGCGCCTGGTACGCAGCCGCCTGGGAGTGATCCCGCGGTCCTCGACTGAGCGATGAAGAGATTCCCTTCGGTGCCGTTCGCCGCGTACCTCGCCCTCATGTGCGCCGCGGGGGTTGGTTTGATCACGGCTGCGGCGGGTCGTCCCGCGACACTCGAACACGATCTGCTGCCGTGGGCGGCATTCATCGGGCTCTTCGTGCTCGCCGAGTACGCGGTCCTTTCTTTTCACCGTAGCGACGCGAGGGTCGGGCTCAGTCTGTCGGAGGCCATCGTCTTGGCGATGCTGACGGGTCTCCAATGGGAGCAGGTCGTCATCGGTTTGGCGATCGGATCCTCGGTCTCGGCAGTGGCCCATCGCGGGCTCGGAGGGATCAAGAACATCTTCAATGTGGCCTCTTTGACCGTCGCCGGCAGCGTGGCGGCGCTCACGGCGGCCGCCATCGGGAGCCTCGCTCCGGGTCTGCTGGTGATGCAGCTGTCGGCGGCGGCCGTCGCGACCGCTCTGTACGCGGCGGTGACGCACCTGAACGTCGCCATAGCAGTGTCGCTGAGCAGCCGCGAGCCCTTCCTTCCCCTCTTGAGAGACGTCCCCCGTGCAACGGTCTTGAATGTGGCCGCCGGGATCGTCTTGGGTCTTCTGCTGGCGGCGGCCTACACCGCCACTCCGTGGTCATTGATGCTGTTCCCGTTCGCGCTGCTGGGGATCGGGCTCGGCTATCGAGCGCTCGTCGAGCAGGACCAAGAGAGGCATCGGGTCAAGAGCCTGCACGACGCCAGTCGTGTTCTGGCGGCGAGCCCCGACCTTGTCGAGGGTCTCGCGCGCTTCCTCGCTTCGGCCGCTCAGGCCACCTCGTCACTCGGGAGTATGGCGGTCCTGGACACCGAAGACGGCCCGATCCGAACCGCGGTCTACGCGGATGAGGTGACCGCGGACCGGGAGCCCGTCGACAGAGAGGGTCTGGCCCGTCTGTTGGCCCACCTTCGCAAGGACCCCCGGCCGATCATGGACGGCTCCGACCTTCCCGGTGCGCTCACGTCGCTGCGCGAGGAGCTGTCGGCGCGTTCCTTCCTGGCGGTCCCGCTGATCGAGCGGGAGGCGGTCGTCGGATATGTGATGGTCACCGACCGTGTCGGTGCCACGGATTTCGGAGAACACGACGCTCGTCTGCTCGAAGCACTCGCTAACGATCTGAGCCTGACCCTCGGTTCGCGCCGCTTGTTCGACGAAGTCGTGCAGCAGCGCGAGCGCTTCCAGCTACTCGTCGAATCGGTGAACGACTACGCGATCTTCATGGTCGACCCTCAGGGCGTCGTGGTGAGCTGGAACGCCGGGGCCGAGCGCATCCAGGGGTATTCAGCGGAGGAGATCATCGGGAAGCACTTCTCCCTCTTCTATTCGAAGGACGAAGAGTCCACGCAATGGATGCAGGAGCTCTCGGTGGCCGCCACCGAGGGTCGGCAGGAGGTCGAGGGCTGGCGCGTACGCCGCGACGGCTCGAAGTTCCTCGCGAACGAGGTCGTCAGCCCGATCCGGGACCAGTCCGGTGAGCTGCGGGGCTTCGCCAAGGTCACCAGGGACGTAACCGAACGGGTTACGGCCCAACGCGAGAAGGAGGCGCTGGAGTACCAGCTCCACCAGGTGCAGAAGCTCGAGAGTGTCGGTCAACTCGCGGGTGGTGTTGCGCATGACTTCAACAACATCCTGTCGGTGATCATGAACTCGGCGACCTTCGTTCTGGACGAGCTGGAAGAGTGGAAGCTCACCGAGGACCAGGCGATCGTCGTCGACGATGTCAAGGAGATCCGGGACGCCGCCGACCGCGCCGCTGCCTTGACCCGTCAGCTCCTCATGTTCAGCCGGCGTGACGTGATCGAGCCGGTGGTGCTCAACCTGAACGACGTGATCAAGAGCCTGACCAAGCTGATGCAACGCGCGGTCGGAGAGAACGTGGAGATCGCCTTCGATCTGGCCGACGTCATCGGCACCGTCAAAGCCGACCCAGGCCAGATCGAGCAGGTCCTGTTGAATCTGGTCATCAACGCGCGGGACGCGATGGAGGAGGGGGGAACCATCACCGTCTCCACGCGTGACGTCGCCCTCGAGGGAAGCCACGACAGTCTGATGGACCTGCGCGCCGGAAGGCACGTCGAGCTGCGCGTCTCCGACACCGGCCGCGGCATGAGTCCGGAAGTCGTGAGCAAAGCGTTCGAGCCCTTCTTCACCACCAAGCCGAAGGGTCAGGGAACCGGCCTCGGGCTCGCGACCGTCTACGGCATCGTTCGGCGGACCGACGGGCGTATCGCCATCGAGTCGGCGGAGGGCCGGGGGACGACCTTCGTCATCCAGCTGCCGGTGACCGATGAGGAGCCCGACGACTTCGGCTCTGCGACCGGCGCAGAGCTACCCGTGTCGGCCGGGGAGACGATCCTTCTCGTGGAGGACGAGGAAAGCGTGCGCGCGGTTGCCCGCAGGATCCTCGAGAACGCCGGGTACAAGGTGTTGGAGGCGTCCAACGGCCGCGACGCCCTGGACATCATCGAGGCCTGGGACGTGCCGATAGACCTCTTGCTGTCCGACGTGATGATGCCCGGCATGAACGGCATCGAGCTCGCCGAGCGAGTCGGCGCTCTACGTCCCGCCATGCACAGGATCTTCATGTCCGCCTACAACGAGCCGATGAGCCTTGGTGTGATCTCCGACGGTGTGCCCCTGATCCAGAAGCCGTTCGATCGCGCGCAGCTGCTGACCAGCGTGCGCGAACTGCTCGCCGGCTAACATCCTTTCGCCGTGGGCCGCGTGCACTTACGCGCGCCGGGGCGAGCTATGCCACAATCACCCCGACCGCTCCTTTCCGCGCTCCCGACGAGGAGGACCATGGCGGATCACGAAGGGGACATCGCCGTCCTTATCGTCGACGACGAGCCGTCCGCGCTCCGCACGCTGAAGCGGATCCTGGCCAAGACCGGTCACCGCATCGAGGCCGCCCACTCGACCACCGAGGCCCGCGCCAAGCTCGACTCAGGTTCCTTCGCCCTTGTCTTGAGCGATGTGAACATGCCGGGTGAGTCGGGCATGGACCTGCTCGAGTCCATCTCGGGCAACGGTACCGACACGGCAACGGTGATGGTGACGGGAGTTGACGACCGCGATATGGCCGAGCGGGCATTGACCATGGGCGCGTACGGCTACGTCATCAAGCCCTTCGAGCGGAACGAGATCCTCATCAGCGTGTCCAACGCGCTGCGCCGGCGCGAGCTGGAGATCGAGAACCGTCACCATCGCGAGAAGCTGGAACAACAGGTCCAGCAGCGCACTGCGCATCTGTGGGACGCACTCCGGGACCTGGAACGGGCGCAGGCCGAGGTCCGCCAGTCACACGAGAAGACGATCGCGAAGCTGGCGATGGCCGCCGAATACCGGGACGTCGAGACGGCGGATCACCTTCACCGGATGAGCCGGATCTGCGGTCTGCTGGCTTCGAAGATGGGTTTCGACGCCGAGCGGTCCCATCTGGTGACTCTGGCGTCGGTGATGCACGACGTGGGCAAGATAGGGATCCCCGAGGGCATCCTGCTGAAGCCCGGCAGGCTGGACCCGGAGGAGTTCGAAACCATCAAGACCCACGCCGAGATCGGTTTCCGGATCCTGCAGGACGACTCTTCACCGCTCCTTCAGCTGGCGGCCACGATCGCGCTCACCCACCACGAGCAGTGGTCCGGAGGTGGCTACCCGCGGGCCCTAGGCGGCGAGGACATCCCCTTGGAGGGGCGACTCGCCGCGGTTGGAGACGTTTTCGATGCGTTGACGAGCAACCGGGTGTACCGGCGAGCTTTCTCGTTGGGCCAGGCGATGGAGGTCATGAGGGAGGGCCGGGGGACCCACTTCCAGCCCGAGCTCGTGGACCTCCTTTTGGACTCGATCGACGACGTGGTCGCCCTCAGGGAGGCAGCCACCAGCTGACGGGGGACTGCAGGAAGTGGCAGAACTCTGCCGAACCTCCTGGTCAAGACCATCAGGAGGAGTCCCGCTATGTCGAAGAGATTGCTGATCATCGGCCTCGTGCTGGCTCTGGCCGCGGCCTTGGCGGTCCCCGCCTCGGCCAAGAAGAAAAAGGGCCCCAAGCCCTACAAGAGCGAGACCGTCACCGTCGAGTTCGGGCACCCCGTGTTCAACGGATACAGCGGCACCCTCGTGGGGGTCACGCCCCAGGAGTTCCTGAATACGTGTGCCATCCCGTCCAGCAACGGGCTCGATGCGTGGGTCTTCGAGGTGCCGGCCGAGTACCAGAAGATCCAGTCGCTGATCGAGGCTTCGGGGGTGGGAACTACCGACGGGGCGCTGCTCGCCGACATCGACATCTATCTGTTCGACGATGCCTGCGCGGCCCATGGGCTCTTCAACAACCCCGGCACCGACGAGTCCGGGGTCCTGGCACCGGGTACGGCTTACATCGTGTTGCACAACTACGTGGGCGGACCCACCGACCTGGGCTTCACGCTCAAGCCCTATTGAGCCGGCGGCTCCGAAAATGACGGCGAGCCCACCTCCCTTGCCCTCTTGGATTACGTATTGGTGAAGTAGTCCTCCACGGCCACAATGATCGCCGGCAGTAAACCTCTAGACACAGGACCGGTGATCCGTGACCCGCATCTCTCGCAAGCTGGCCGCCGTAGTGGGCGGTCTCCTCATCGTCGTGATGGTGCCCAGCGCTGCGTGGGCACCGAAGGTGTTCCATCGGATCAGCGTCACCGGGGCCTGTACGGCGGGCTTCGGTGCCGGCACCTTCAACGGCGGGCTCGACCTGACCCACTTCGACGTCGTGGGTGACGATCTCACGGTAACGGGACTCCTATCGGGCAACTGCCAGGGCTCCACGGCTCGGGTCGAATTCACAGCCGAGTCGGTGTCGCTCGCGGTGACCTTTCCTTCATCTACCTGCGAGAAGTTCTCGTTCACGGTTGGAGGCTCCCTGGCTGTTGGGGGAGTAGCGATCACGATGAATGCTGTTGCGTCGGAGATCGGAGCGCCTCTTAACGGGGGCGAGCGTCTCTGCGCCGTCGACCGGCAGTGGGACGCGGGCCGGTTGGCTCAGGCGGCAAGGATCCTCAATAGCTTGATCTGAAGCCACCCTGGCTCTTAGGAGACGGGTGAAGTAGGCTTACCAAGAGTTAGAACGTGAGTGCGGTCGTGCCAATTGCCTTCCTTGCCTCGTTCGTAAGTGCGCTAAGGAGGTGTATTACATGGCAACTGGAACCGTAAAGTGGTTCAACGACGCCAAGGGTTACGGATTCATCACTCCCGAGGACGGTTCGAAGGACCTCTTCGTCCACCACACCAACATCCAGGCCGAGGGCTTCAAGAGCCTGGCCGAGGGTGCTCAGGTGGAGTACGAGGCTCGCGCCGGGGCGAAAGGCCCCGAGGCGACCAACGTCAAGACTCTCTCCGAGTAGTCGATACGCGTTGAACTGAGCAGAGGCCGCAGCAACCGCTGCGGCCTCTGCGCGTTCGGAACGGGTTGGACTAAGGAACCAGGGTGACGGCGATCTGGACGAGGTCCATCCTCGAGCCGTCCTCGGCCGAGGCCTGCCACACCTCGATGACACCGTGCTGCTCGCGATCCACCTCGAACGCGAGCTCGTGCTCGAAGGTGCCTCGGCACCCGGAGCCGCACGTTGCTGTGGTGAAGGAGCGCGCCAGCCGGTTCCCCTCGGCGTCGATGATCCGCATGCTCACGGTTGCCTCGAAGACGTTGGCGCTACCGGCGACGGTCACGGGGCTGGACACGCGGGCACCCATGTGGGGCTCGGTGACGAGGATCGGAGGCAGGAAGTCGCGCCAGTCCCGCCGTGTTTGAGGGCCGCTCAGCAGGATCCCGTGGCCCGGAGTCATCTTCAGCCGCTCGCCCTCGACCTCGAACAACACTCCGGTGACGGTGTCGAACTGAGTGAGCGTGTAGACGACCTGCGCGACCTGCAGGAACTCAGCCGCGCTTCCACTACCTTGGCCGAACCCCTCGGACAGGTCGACGGTCGCGACGCCATCCTCGATCGTCAGGTCCAACAGCTCTACTTCCGGTGGCAGCGCGGTCGTGACTCCGGCGTTCGCCTCGAACTCGGAAGGCCGGTCGATGAGCTGTTCCATCGCAGCGCGGCCCACGGCGGGAGTCGCCGGCACTTCGCGCTCCGTGACGAAGAGGTGGTCCCCGTAGTTGAACCAAGCTTCGAGCGATCGCGTGCCCGTGGGCGACGGCTCCTCGGGCTCGTCCGTGGGCGAGGGCTCCGGCGATGCCGACTCCCCGGCGGAGGGCGGCGCTCCCCGGCTGCTCGTGACCGGCTCTGCGTCGGCGCATGCCGCGGCCAGAAGCATTGCTGCAAGCAAGATGAAACGCAACGATGTTTTCATGGTGACCATTAGACGCCTAGGAAGCCGTTTGGTTGCCTCATCTCGAGCGAAAAGCCGGTGTTCGGCGCCGCCGCGTCCCCACTCATGACGATGAAGGACAGGTCGTTCCATCGGCTCCGAACCCTGCAGGGACCGGTCGCGCTCTCGATCCTCTTTCTAGTCACGATCGCGCTGTGGCTCGAAGCGGCTCCGCCGGGCGGATGGTTCGGCGGGGCGTCCCGATCTCTCTCCGCGCTCGGGCTGGCGGTCGGCCTGGTCGGTTACACGTCGTTTGCCGCCAACCTCCTCCTGGGAGCCCGGCTTCCATCCCTGGATCGCTTCTTCGGGGGACTCGAATCCATGTATCGGGTTCATCGGATCAACGGCAGGTTCGCGTACGCCGCGCTGGCGCTGCACGTCGCGTTGATCCTCTGCTCCCGTGCGGTCGACGATGTCGGTGCCGCGTTGGCGTTACTGAGTCCGGCGGCCGGTGCCACGGTGCTCGCAGGAGTGGCGGCGTTCGTAGCGATGTCCGTCGCCATCGCCCTGACCCTTCGCGCGCGTTTGACCAACGAGACCTTCATCTATGTGCAGAGGTCGTTCGGGCTCATATTCATGGCGGGGGCGCTCCATGCGTTCCTTACGCCAGGCGCGAAGGCGAGCTCCTCGGCCTTGACCGCTTACCTGGCCGGGCTCTCGATCCTGGCTCTTGCGGCGTTCACCTACCGATCCCTGTTCGGGAACCTGCTGGTTCGGCGGTACGACTACGTGGTCTCGTCCGTGGTCGAGCTCGATCCCGCCGTGGTGGAGATCTCGCTCGCTCCGACGGATCGAGCCTTGACCGCCCGCGCCGGGCAGTTCGTGTTCGTGACCTTCTACTCGGATCGCTTCAACGCGCAGTTCCATCCCATGACGGTCATGCCGGAGGGGGATACGGCCGTCATCGTCCTGCGGCCCGGTGACGCGCGGCATCAGTTCCATCCGTTCTCTTTGACCTCGCCGGTCGGCGCGCGCGAGCTGCGTCTGGTCGTCAAGGCCGTCGGAGACTTCACGAGCGCCCTCCACGAGTTGGAACCGGGCGCCGTCGCGCGCGTGGAGGGGCCATACGGCGACTTCTCGTATCGGAACGTTCCGGGCAGGCGGCAGATCTGGGTCGCCGGGGGGATCGGGATCACACCGTTCTTGAGCATGGCCAGATCGCTACGCGCGGACGACGGATACCGCGTCGATCTGCTGTGGGGTGTGAACGACCGCACGCAGGCGTTCTTCGCGGACGAGCTCCGCTCCATCGAAGCCGGGCTAGAGGGTTTCGGTTTCGTACTCGTGCCGGAGGACGAACGCGGCTTCATCGACGCGCGCATGCTGCTGTCGGCGGCATCCGGCGACGTGGCCGAATTCCTGATCGTGGGCCCGCCGCCGATGGAGCGAGCTCTGAGAGCGCAGCTGCTGGAAGCAGGGGTGGCCGAGGGTCGCATCCACTCGGAGCGCTTCGCGTTCGGCCCTCCGCGCGCCTAGAGCGAGACGCTACTTACTCTTCTTCTCTTTCTTCTGAGCGCGCTTCTCCTTGAGGTTCTTCTTCGCGGGCTTCTTCTCCGACTTGCCGCCCTTGTCCTTCGACGCCATGGGTGCTCCTTTCGGCCGGTCCGGCTCCGGGGTCTCTCTGCCGACATCATCTTGTGGAACGCCTCGCGTGCCAACCCCCTTCGGGGGGTCGCCCCCGACCGCGTTGACCTTGAACGGACGGATGGTGCCGACCCCCTTGAGCCGGGTCCTCCCGATCGAGCTCGCGTCGACGTCCGGCCCCAGCTCGTTCAGCAGGCCCTCGGAGATAACCACCGTACCGGGCCGGGCGAAGCTGGTGAGGCGCGCGGCGACGTTCACCGGACGACCGAAGAAGTCGCCGCCCAGGGGTTGTATCGGTCCGTGGTCCAGTCCGGCGCGCGCATCGGGGAGATCAGGATCGCGTTCGGCCCCTTCGACGATCGACATAGCCGCCCGGATCGCCACACCCGGCGTCGCGACGAACATCACGGCATCGCCGATCACCTTGACCACCTCCGCTCCGGCCTCGACGCAGCGATCGAGGGCCAACGTCTCGAAACGGGACACGAGGTCTTCGAGGTCGTCTGCCTCGAGGTCGTTGCTCAGTCTCGTGAAACCGACGAGGTCGACGAAGCCGGCGGCCAGGGTTTCGGTGGATGCATCCTGCGGAGAGCTGCCGCTCACCTGTTGCAGCGCGATCGCGAGGTGCTTGCGATGAAGCGTCATCATCTGGGTGTCGAGTAGATCGAGCATCTGTGGGACGACGGCGTCGAGTCGGCGAGCGAGCTCCTCTTCCGTGGCGTCACCGGCGCGGAGTGGGTCCACGAATGTCTTCTTGAACACGCGCACCTCCGCGAAGGCGAGGCGCGACAGCGAGTAGCCGTAGGTACGGGAGATAGTCAGGATGTCTTCCTCCGCGTAGCCGCTGTCCAGTAGGAAGCGGAGCGTCTTCGCTACCTCGAGGTCGCGCTCGTCGTATTCGATCGCGTCGTCCGGGGCGATCGGCAGACCGAGCGCGCGGATCACCCGCCGTGCGAAATCGATGGCGAGACCGGCTCCCTCGGCGACCTCGAGGGCCGTGTACTTCGGCTCGGGCCGGAAGCGGGCGGGATCGATGACCATGCCCCGAACCTAGGCGATGCGAGCTCGTCGGCTTCTTTCGGCCAGCCGGGTCCCGTTACCGGCTCCGGCCGTTGTCGTACTCCTTATTGCTACCCGCTGTGGGAGTGCGCCGGTGCGGTCTCCGCAAGCCGCAACTATCCGGCCGTCTGACCAGACGCCGAGGGGGCGGCGGCAACCCCGCCCCCTCGCGCTCCCCCTTCGGTCATCGTCCCCGACAGGAGCCCGGACGCCGGTGCCGTATAGGTCCTGTGATGCGCCGTTGGTCGATCGTCCTGTGCCTGCTCGCGCTGCCGTTCCCGGCGGCGGCCGCGGCGCCGCGCTTGTCTCTGGACGCCGGGGAGGCCGTTTTCTGGGAGGGCCCCCACATCGAGAGCTCGACCGGGGGAGACAGCTGGACCTACACGCTCGAGGTGACGGAGCCCGGGTACCGGCTCCGCCTCGGGATAGACCATCCCGAGCACGGCGACATCTTCGACGTCGACGTGGTCGACCCGACCGGTGACTCCACGACGTTCTCGTCGGGGCAGGGTCTGTACTCGACCGAGTGGATGCGTCTCGACCCTGCGGTGGGGACGTGGAAGGTCACCGTTCGCACCGTCACCGTCACCGATTCACCGTTCCGCATGCGAGCGAAGCTCGAGGCGACCAAACCGTCCTTCGGTACGGCCAAGGGCCCCGTCCTGCCGAACCTGCAGGTGTTGCCCCCACACGAAGCCACGTTCGTGATGCCGGTGACGAACGGGGCCGCAACCGATCCCCAAGGCGCCGACCTCATGGGGGCCGAGTCGTGCCACCCCGAGGAGCACGTCGAGGATGGAGCGCTGAGGTGTCTCCGCTTCGCGTTCGGCATCCGCAATACCGGACTCGGGCCCCTGCAGCTCTTTCACAACGGCTCGATCCCCAACGATGGGGAGCTCTTCCAGCGCGTCGAGTACGCCGACGGGGGTCATCGCGATCGGCCCGCCGGCGCTGCCCGCTATCACAAGACCCACGGCCACTATCACCATCACGATGCCGTTGCGCTGAGGCTCTACCGCGTGACCGATCGCAAGACCGGCGCGATGGAAGCCGCAGGGGACAAGCACTTCAAGGGCTTCGCGCACCGCGACGAGCTCCTGCGGGAGTGGGACCGCTTCTATCCGATCTGGACGCATCACGGCTTCGGTCTCGCCGCGGGGTGGGCCGACATCTACGAGTGGGACCGGCCCGGCAACTACATCGACTTCGGGCTGAACGGAGACGGCCACTACCTCGTGCGCATGTGGGCCGATCCGGTGAAGGGCGTGTCCGAGTCCAACGAGCGCGACAACGCCGGCTACACCTACATGAAGGTCACCGGCAGCGAGATCGAGCTGATCGAGGCCGGTCGCGGGACGGACCCCTGGGATCCCTGCAAGATCGAGGTCGGTTTCGGCGGCCACCCCGACCCCCGCTCCGCGCCGCGACCGGCGCGCTGCCCCGCAGACACCGTCTAGCTCGCCGGTGCGACGCTATTCCTCGAGGGCTTCCTCGCGGATGCCGTAAGGGTAGAAGTAGGTGATGTACGGCTCGGGGTCGCCCTCCCAGTCGAAGGCGCGGATCTGGTTGGGATTGCGGCGCCCCGACAGCGCGCGGAACATCTCGAAGCGATCCGCACGGACGGTCGCGGCAGGCTCGCCCTCTCCGGCTACGCGCTCGGAATCTCCCGACACGAACAGCACCGGTGGCAATCCCGTTCCGCCGAGGCGCCAGCCGATGGTGGTGATGTAACCGGCGTTGGCGATCCGGATCCCGGGGGCGTCGCGATCGTCCTTGCGCCCCAAGGCGCCATAGATGTCGTGCAGGTGGACGGTCACGTCGGTGAGTAGGACCCTGTCGGTGAAGACCGGGACCCCTTCGGGCCATTCGATGTCGGCGCTCATCATCGGGGTTACGCGCTTCGAGTTGTCCTCCCATTCGGACAGCACCTCTTCGAGCGAGTGCTCGCGCCGGTCTTCGATATGCCGGCCGGTCCACTTGTTGAGCGTGACGACCGTGTCGGCGTCGCCGAACGACTGGAAGAACTCCCTCGGGAAGTCGCCTTCGAGCACGGACGCGACGTCGCCGGCGAGGTGGCAGACGATGTCGCGGATCGACCACTCCGGCGTGGCCGGGACGCTGCCGTGCAACCGGTCCTCCGGTAGGGCGCGTACGAGATCCGAGATGGTCCTTCGGGTTTCGTCGTAGAGCGCCGCGGTGTTCGCCATGGCTGGGAGGTTATCCGCTTCTGTCCGCGAGACCTTGTCTGGTGCGCTCGAGGAAGTCGACCTGCTCCTGCTTGCGCATGAGGATGTGCTCCAGCAGGTGCTCGAGCGCCTCCGAGCGAGCCTCCTGTCCGGTCTCGGGAATCACGTCGTGCAGCGCGTCCAGGGCTTCGTTCTCGTAGTCGATGATGCGCCCCACGCCTTCCTTCGACGCGTCGACCGGCTCGAACGTTGCCACGTCGGTGGTCGCGTCCCCGCCCAGCGCGGTGAGCTTCTCGATCAGCCTGCGTGCGTCGTCCAGATCCAGCCTCCCGAAGCCCTCGAGCTTGTGGCCCAGGGATTGACCCTCGATACCGGTCGAGGCGCCGGCCGCCCACGTGTACATCGCGGCGGATCGCATCTGGAGTGGGATCGCCTTGTTCATCAGGGTGATGACCTTCTCGACTTTCATCGGTTCCTTCGCCACGCGCCCTCCTTGGAAGATGTTCCCGGCAGCCTAAGCAGCACGGAGTCATGTCCGAACCGCGGAGAACTGCCCCGAAGGGAGGAGGCAAGCCGACGGCGACCTCCCCGGTCGCTAGTGACCGTGTCAGCATGACTTCTGACGCGGGGCACTAATCTGGTGACATGGCGTCCTACGAGCTCCTCGCCGAACCGGACGACGTCGTCGCTCCCGCCCTGATCGTCTCTTTCGAAGACTGGGTCGACGCCGCAGCTGCCGGCAGCACCGCGGCCCGGCACATCGCCGAGGGCGGCGAGACGGTTGCATCGTTCGATCCCGACGCGATCTACGACTACCGGAGCCATCGGCCCGTCCTCGACATCGTCAACGGCACGCCGAAACAGTTCGCATGGCCTCGGATGACGCTTACGCGACGGCGTCTCTCTGAGCGCGACCTCTTCGTGTTGACCGGCCCCGAGCCCGATTACCGATGGCAGGCGTTCGCGGAGGACGTGCTCGAGCTGTCCTTGAGGATCGGGATCGTCGAGCATGTGAGCCTGGGCGCGATCCCGGCGGCGGTGCCGCACACCGCGTCGACGCCGGTGATGATGACGGCCTCGAGCGAGGAGCTCCTACGCGGAGCGTCGCCGACGGAAGGGTTGCTACGCGTTCCGGCCGCGGCGGTGAGCCTGGTCGAGTGGACGTTGTCGGAGAACGGCATCCCCGCCGTCGGTTTCTGGGCGCAGGTGCCGCACTACGCGATGCCTTTCGCCGCGGGCGCGATCGCACTGATCCGCAAGGTCGAGGATCACCTCGCCGTGACGATCGGCGCAGGGGCGCTCGAGGACGAGGACGCCCGCCAACGCACCGCGCTGCAGCAGATGCTCGACGACAATCCCGAGGCGCGCGACTACATCGCCAGACTCGAAGGACTGGTGGGCGAAGCCGACGTGCCGTCGTCGGAGAACATCGCAGAAGAGGTCGAACGCTTCCTGCGCAACCAACGACGAGGCGGCGGCGGCCCGACGCCCTTCAGCCCCTGACGCTCTGATGACGCTGGAGATAACGCCCGAGGCGGCGGCCGTCTTGAGGAGATCGCTCGAGATGGGCTTGCCCGGCCCGGCGGCCCCGAGCGGGGTGCGTCTGCGGGCCGCGAGGGGTCTCGGCGGCGGCTCCGAGGTGCAGATAGAGCTGGCC
The DNA here is from genome assembly GCA_035249925.1 of Actinomycetota bacterium. Classification (GTDB taxonomy): domain Bacteria; phylum Actinomycetota; class CADDZG01; order CADDZG01; family WHSQ01; genus MB1-2. Next base: position 37,270 of record DATFFR010000034.1, on the reverse strand, counting down.
GACGGGCCGCGCTCCGGTGAGCATGTCGTCGAAGCCGACGGGGTGACCGTGTTCGTGGATCCGTCGGTGGCCGATCTCTATCCGGATGCCGTCGTAGCCCTCGAGCCCCAGCATGAGACCGTGGTGGTGCGCGCGCGGGAGTAGCGTTTCCTCTTCGGCCGACCCTGGGAGCGGCAAGTGGCAGACCGACCTAACCGACGCGCGACGGACCCCTCGTTCGAGGATGCCGACGCGCGCTATCGCCGCCTGATCGAGCAGTCGGGGGTCGGGTTGTTCCAGACCAGGACGGACGGCAGCATCGAATGGATGAACTCTGCGGCCGCCCAGCTCTTCGGGTACGAGAGCGCCGAGGAGTTCATCGCGTCGACCGACGACATCCGCGACGTGTACGTCGATCCCACTCGGCGCGACGACCTGCTTCGCGCTCTCGAGAAGGAAGGCGGCGTTACCGGGTTCGAGTACGAGATGCGGCGCCGTGACGGAGCCCACCGATGGCTCTCGATCACGGCGAGGGCATCGCGCTCGGAGAACGGCAGCCTCGAGGGCTTCGAGGGAACCTTCGTCGACGTGACGGAACGAAGGATGCTCGAGGCGGCGACCAGGGCCATGTCCTCGGACCTGGAGCCGACCGAGGCCGTCTCGAGGTTCGCCGAGGTGCTGCGTCGCACCGTTCCCTTCCGGCAGCTGAGTCTCATTCAGGTTCGGGGCGACAGCTACCGGCGGATCGTCAGCATCGGCGATCGCGACTATCGGCCGCTGCCGCTAGACCAGTGGTTGCCGATCGAGGGACATCCGCTGGAAGCCGTCGTTCGGACGCAAGGCCCGTTGGTCGTCCAGGACACGATGGCGGGCGAGTGGCCGTTCGACGCGACGCTCAAGGACCGGGGCGTCGGTTCCTACGCCATCATTCCGCTGCCCACCGACCCGGATTCGCTGACGACCTTCAACGTCGGCATGTCCGACCCCGGTGCGTTCAACAGCGAGGTCATGTCGCTGCTGAGCGCGCATACGGCCGCAGTCACCAATGCGGTCCGGAACATCCTGCTTTTCGAGAATCAGCGCGAGCTCGTACGGCAGCTGGAGGAGGTCGCGCGCCTGCGCAACGAGTTCCTGGCCTCCGCCTCCCACGATCTGCGGAACCCCGTTTCGGTGATGTGTGGAGTGGCCGAGGTCCTCGAGGCGCGCTGGGACGAGATAGATGAGGACCGCAAGGTCAAGATGCTCGGCTCCCTTGCGCGCAGCGCGCGGATCGTGCAGCAGTTGCTCCAGCGCGACCTCGACGTCGCGCTGATCGAGACGGGGGAGCTCCATTACGAGATCGAACCCTTCGATCTGGACCGCCTCGTGCGCGACGTGCTGGACGGCTTCGAGCAATCCGGGGCCGGTCGCGGCTTCGCCTTTCGTTCCGACGGCGGGTTGCCGAGTGCTCTCGGCGACGAGCGCCGCCAGACGCAGATCCTCCACAACCTCGTGTCGAACGCGGTGAAGTTCTCACCCGAGGGATCCACCGTCACGGTCGAGGTCGAGCGCGAGGGCGGCGAGCTCAGGGTGACCGTGAGCGACGAGGGGCCGGGGATCGCCGAGGCGGACCTGGCGCTGCTGTTCAAGAGGCTGTCGCGTCTCGAGTCCTCGGAGCCGGGAACCGGTCTCGGCCTCTACATGGCGAAGTCGATGGTCGAGGCCCAGGGGGGCCGGATCTGGGCCGAGAGCACACCGGGTCGGGGAGCCCGCTTCACCTACACGGTCCCGATAGCGGCTTGACGCGGAGGCGGGAGGAGAAGGCCCGGGAGACGGCGAACCATGGGGCAGTCGATCCCCCGGGAGGTCCCTTTGCGCGTCGTCCGATCCCTGCTCGTTCTCGCCCTTTTCGCCGCGCTCCTGCCCGCCATGTTGGCGGCGCCCGCCGCGGCCCAGCACGACAACCTCCCCGGGTGCGCCGGCGAACGGCTGACCGGCTACATCCCGGTGGCCCAGGACAGCCCGTTGGACGCAACGAACCTCCACTATCAGGTGTTCCTTCCCAAACCGGAGATCGCCGGCGCCGGTCCTTACGCCGCGGTGATGGACTACTCCGGCTATCAGCCGGGTCTCCACATCTGGGACGGCCTCGACGACCACTTCACGTGCCAGGGGTACGCGGTCATAGGTCTCAACATCAGGGGCACCGGGTGTAGCGGCGGGGACTTCGATTACTTCGAGCCACGTCAGGCGGAAGACGGCCGCGAGGCCATCGAGTTCTTGGCGACCCAGCCCTGGTCCAACGGCCGCATCGCGATGGTGGGGAAGTCCTATCCGGGCATCACCCAGCTGTTCGTTGCCGGCCAGCCCGGTCCCGACGATCCGTTGACGCCGGACGTCAACGAGTTCGAGCAGGCCCCCGAGACTCCGAAGGGGCTCGTCGCGATCGTTCCCGGCCACGTCTTCGGGGACCTCTACCGGGACGTCCCCTACCCGGGCGGGATCATGAACGTCACCTTCGCGGCGGGATGGTCGGCCGGTCGTATCTACGAGCCCTTCCAGGCACCGATCGAGGACCAGCTGAATCGCCAGGAGCTAGATCCTCAATGCACCCGCAACACGGCCGACCACCTTGCGAACCCGCCGCAGAACCCGTTCGTGAAGGCTCTGTACAACCACTACGACGGCGAGCTGTTCTGGGAGCGGTCGCCCTGGTACTGGGCCAAGAACATCTCTGTTCCGACCATGCTGCTCGAGTCGTGGCAGGACGAGCAGGTCGGCAGCCGTGCGACCAACCTGATCGAGCGCTTCAAGCCGGGCCTCGACTGGCACGCGCTGTTCACGAACGGCGACCACGGCGAGTACTACGGGCCCGAGGTCCTGCCCTACATCGACGAGTTCCTGGCGTTCCATCTCGACGGTGAGATCCCGCCGCGCTTCCAGGGCGGCACCGTCACCGAGACGACTCCGAAGCACGAGGACCCGAAGCATCATGCCAAGGACCTCGAAAAGGGGAAGGTCACAGAGACGACGCGGCCCGAAACCTTCGAGGAGGCGCTGGCCCGCTACAACACGGAGCCGGTGCAGATCAACTGGGAGACGCACGACAGCCGGCCGGCCCCCGGGGGGAGATCGCGCGATGCCGCGTGGATCGAGACCTACTCGTCGTGGCCTCCGAGCAACCAGACCCCCTACCGCCTCCACTTCAACGACACCGGCCGTATGACGCCGGCTCCGGACGCCGACGGCGGCCAGGTCGCGTACGACTACACGCCCGGCACCGGGACCCAGGCCCGCGGTGGTCACGCGATCGCCGACGAGATTCCTTCCGAGACCCAGGCATCGTGGAGCGAGACACCGCCCGAGGGCACCTTCGCGATGTTCGAGAGTGATGCGCTCGAGACCGACAAGCTCATGGCCGGCTCCGGCTCGGTCGACCTGCTCGTGTCGTCGACCGCCCCCGACACCGACTTCCAGGTGACGCTTACCGAGATCCGCCCGGACGGGCAAGAGGTTTTCGTTCAGCAGGGTTGGTTGCGCGCCAGCCACCGAGCCGAGGATCCGGAGCTGACCAACGCGCTCCGCCCGTTCCACACGCATCTGGCGACCGACGCGCTTCCGCTCGTACCCGGAACGGCGGAGGAGCTTTCGATCGAGATCTTCCCCTTCGCGCATGCGTTCCGCGCGGGCTCGAAGATCCGGCTCTACATCGAAGCTCCGCACGTCAAGCCGGATCTGTGGGGCTTCGCTCTGCTGCCCGTCCCGGCGGTCAACACGATCGATGTATCGGGCTCGTCGGTGGCGCTGCCTCTCCTGGACGGCGATACGGCGCAGGCCGGCTATCCGCCCTGCACCCTGCGCAACCAGCCCTGTCGCACCGCGCTGGAGCTCTAGCCCCATGCCATCTGTGAACGACATCGGGACCGGCAGCGGCGGAAGTGCTTGCCTAGCTGAGGTGCCCGCATGAGGCGCGGCCGAGCGTTCGCCGCTCTCATGCTCGCCGTCACCGCGGCCGCATCCCTCGCAGTGGCCCCGGCTTCGGCCTCGTCGCGCGCGCGGATAGACCCGGCCGTCTTCCTCGAGAGCGGACGGATCAGCGTCCTCGTCCACCTTGCCGACGGCGTCGACATGGGCGACGGGGTCGCAGCCGCGACGCGAGCCGGCCTCGCGACGGGCACGACGTATGCACCGATCGGTGTCTTCGTCGCTTATGGAGGCCACGACGCGGTCGAGCGACTGGCGCGCGACGCGGCCGTCGTTCTCATCGAGGCCAACGCGTCCATCGAGGCGTTCACCGATACCTCCCACCGGGCAACGCGCGGCGAGAACCTCCTCGCCGGCGAGGTGACCGCCCCCGACGGCACCCGGCTGGACGGCAGCGGTGTCGGCGTGGCGGTCGTCGATTCGGGCGTGGACGGGACACATCCCGATCTCGTGTCGCGCATGGGCGGGAACGTGAAGATCGTCTGTTCCGTTCCGATGCCCGGAGCCACCCAAGCAACCCCGTTCGAAGAGTGCAGAGGGCCCAAGACGGCGGTTCCGATGGACGACACGGACACGCCGTCGCTCGGTGGCCACGGTACGCACGTGGCCGGGATCGTCGCCGGCACCGGCGCGGCCTCCGAGGGCAGGTTCCACGGCGCAGCCCCCGGTGCAACCCTGTATGGCGTCTCGGTCGGCACGATGCTGACGGTCGAGAACGCCCTCGACGGCCTTGCCTGGGTTCTGGAGAACCACGACCGGGTGACCCCGGCGATCAGGGTTGTCAACAACTCCTGGGGCAGCGTCTACCAGCCCTACGACCCTGCGAACGGCGTGTTCCACAAGGCAACGTGGAAGTTGCAGGAAGCGCTCGTCGCCGAGGGCGTCTCGGTAGTGTTCGCTGCGGGCAACTCGTACGGCACGGGATATCGCGCGACCACGACGGCCGAGTGCATCAACCCGACGCCGGGCGTGGTGTGCGTCTCGAACTACTTCGACCAGAACAGCGGCACGCGCGAAGGGAACATCGACGGCTCGTCGTCGCGCGGCGAATGGGACCGTCCCGAGACGTGGCCGGACGTTGCGGCCCCCGGAACGCAGATCACGTCTACCTGCCGCCCGCACCTTCCGGTCTGTGCGCTGCTGGATTCATCCGGGGGAGCGACGGAGAACTACGCGGTCTTCACCGGCACGTCGATGGCGGCGCCCAACGTGGCCGGCATCGTGGCACAGGTCCTGCAGGCCAACCCGCAGCTGACCCCGGCCCAGATCGAGAACCTGCTGGAGGACACCGCTCACAAGTTCGCGTGGGGCTCGGGGTACGGGGCGTTCGAGGATGCGACCAACCCGGACAACTCGTCGTCGTTCGAGAAGGGCCACGGCCTGGTCGACGCGCTCGCCGCGGCGCGAGTGGCTCTCGGCATCGATCCGGCTCCCGGTGCCTCCGAGTTCCCCCAGAGGTCTCCACAGTTGCCCATCCACGAAGCCTCCGGTTTCGTTGCGCACTGGAACTTCACCAGCATCACGGAGCAGGAGTTCAGGGAAACCTGCCTCGGTATCCCGCAGAGCCAGGCGATCGACGCCTACGTTTTCGAGATACCCGAGAACCTGCGGGCGCGGCCCTTGCGCGTCCGTATCGGAGGCACCAACCCCATCCCCTTCTACGACGTCGGGGCCACCTTCTACGACGCGGCCTGCGCCGTGGTCGGAACCTTGGCGCGGGGCGGCGACGAGGACGGTCCCGTCCCCGCCGGGACGCGCTACATCGTCGTGACGCCCGGCATCCTCGCGTATGCCACCGAGATCTTCATCGAGTACTACGACGCGACGACCCCGGTGCCCGTCCCGACGAACCTGTTGCTTGCGGTGACGGGGCAGGGATCGCAAAAGACGCTCGTTGCGACGCTTCAGGACTCGGACGGCACGGGCGTCGAGGGCCGTTCGATCGGCTTCTTCGCGGACGGCGCAGCTATCGGGTCGTCCACGACCGACGCCGCCGGCGTCGCACGGCTGGCGGTGCCCCCTCAGGCCCGCAGCGCCAAGACCAGCTTCACGGCGGCCTTCGCCGGCGACGCCGAGTACGCGGCCTCGTCGGCCCCCTCGCCGTAGCTCGGTTCGAGGTCGTTTCGGGGCCGTCAGACCTGCCCCACGCTTTGCGCGCCATGAAGGTCGAAAAACGACTCTCATGTCGCGCAAAGCCGGCTAGCGGAGGCGATCAGGGCTTGCTTCGGCCGCCTGCCTGAAGCATGATTGCACCTACTGAAGTGACACTTAACGAGGCGACCGACCTGGTGCTGGGGGGCATATCCAAGTCCTTCGGTGATGTGCGCGCCGTGGACTCGGTCTCGATCGCGGTCCGGAGGGGCGAGTTCTACTCGCTGCTGGGGCCCTCGGGCTGCGGCAAGACCACGACGTTGCGGCTGATCGCCGGGTTCGAGCTGCCGGACGCCGGGACCATCGAGCTGGCCGGCGAGGACATCACCCACCTTCCGCCGAACAAGCGACGCGTCAACACGGTGTTCCAGCATTACGCCCTCTTCCCGCATCTGACCGTCCAGGACAACGTGTCCTACGGCCTGCGGCAGGAGCGCGTCGCCAGGCGCGACCTCGAGGAGCGGTTGGAGGCGGCGCTGTCGACGGTGCGTCTTCAGGAGCTTCGGCACCGCCATCCGCGCGAGCTCTCCGGCGGCCAGCAGCAGCGCGTCGCCCTTGCGCGCGCCCTGATCAAGGAGCCGACCGTGCTGTTGCTGGACGAGCCCCTGGCCGCCCTGGATCTCAAGTTGCGGCGCGCCATGCAGCAGGAGCTGAAGAAGCTCCAAGAGCGCGTCGGCATCACGTTCGTCTACGTCACGCACGATCAGCAGGAGGCGCTAACCCTGTCCGACCGCATCGCGGTGATGAACGGGGGGCGCCTGTTGCAGGAAGGAACCCCGGAGGAGATCTACGAGCGACCGGCTACGCGATTCGTCGCCGATTTCATCGGACAAACCAACTTCCTCGAGGCCGAGGTCGAGGTCGCCGGTTCACCCATCGTCGTCCGCGAGATCGCCACCGGCGCGCTTCTGCGGTGCGCGTCGGGAGTCGCCGTACGTGTAGGGCAGAAGGTAAGCGTTGCGATCCGGCCGGAGCGGATCCAGCCGGCGACCGGCGACTCTCTCCCGAACGTCGTGGAGGGCCGCTTGGTTGCCACGACCTATCTGGGCGATGTCGTCCAGTACCGGGTGATGGTCGGCGCGACCGAGCTCACCGTGCAGAGGCAGAACGAAGCCGAGGATGCCGCGCGGGGCTGGAGGACGGGCGAGCTGGTGCGGCTCGGTTGGGACGAAAGCAGTGCGTTGGTTCTCATCGACGATGAGGAGATCGCCGGCGAGGAGGACCGGCGTTTGATCGACATACGTGTCTCGGAGTAACGAAAGGGGGAGGGATGACAGAACGTGACGTGACCCCGGCGTGGGCGCGCCGTCCGGTATCGCGCAGGGGGTTCCTCGCGGCAGGTGCGGCGGTCGGCCTGCTCGCCGCTTGTGGGGAGACCGAGGTCGGCCCGCAGGCGACGAAACCCAAGCCGCAGGGCTCCTCCGCGGCTCCGACGGAGATCGAGGACTCGCTCTCGATCTACAACTGGGCGGACTACGTACACCCCAAGACGTATCCGCAGTTCGAGAAAGAGTTCGACGTCAAGATCACCGAGGACAACTACCCGTCGAACGAGGATGCGCTTGCCAAGTTGAAGGCCGGCGCGGCCGGATACGACCTCGTGGTGCCGACCGGCTACATGGTCGAGATCATGGCCGCCGAGGGCATCCTTCTCGAGCTAGACCACGCGCAGATCCCCAACCTGTCGCTGGTCGAGCCACAGTTCCTGGACCTGTCCTTCGATCCGGGTAACCGGTTCAGCGTGCCGAAGGACTACGGGACCACCGGCTACGGGTACCGCAGCGATCTCGTCAAGGAAGAGATGAAGTCGTGGGAGGACTTCTATCGCCTGGCCCCCAAGTACTCGGGCAGGTACACGGTCCTCGACTCGCCGCCCGAGGTCGTCGGGTCGGCGCTCAAGATGCTCGGCTACTCCTATAACTCGATCGACCCCAAGGAGATCTCCGAGGCGACCGACGAGATCCTGAAGCTCAAGCCGCACGTGCGGCAGATCACGTCGAGCATGCGCGAGGTCATGATCAGTGGCGAGGCCTACGTGTCGCTGACCTGGAACGGCGAGATCGGATACGTCGCGCTCGACGCTCCGAAGGCCCTCTACGTCGTCCCGGAGGAGGGAACCGAGGTCTGGACCGACAACTGGTCCATCGTCGCGGGTGCACCTCACCCGGCGGCCGCGCATGCGTTCATCAACTGGGCGCTCCAGCCCAAGATCCAGGCGCAGGACACCGAGTACCACTACTACGGCGGCGTGGTGCAGGGCGAGGAGGAGTTCCTCGATCCGGCGATCGCGAAGGACCCGTCGGTGTACCCGCCCGAGGAGGTCATGAGCAAGCTCGAGGTGGCTCAGGCGAACCCGGACTGGACGCGTCTCCGCAACGAGGCCTGGACCAAGTTCAAGGCCGCGTAGGCGGCAGGGCCAGGGGCTAGAGGGGTGGCCACGCGGGCGGCGACACGCAGCGCGGTGGGGGAGCCGCGCTGGCTGATCGCGCCCGCGTGGTTGTGGATGGTGACCTTCTTCGTCGCGCCACTCGGCTTCATGGTGGCGTTCTCGCTGGGCGTGAACGAGGGGTTCTTCACGGTCAAGTTCGGTTTGCACGCGGATCAGTTCCAGCGATTGTGGGACCCGCTCTACCTCAACATCTACAAGGACACCCTGGTTCTGGCATCGATCGGGACGGTCGGATGCCTGCTGATCGGCTATCCCTTCGCGTACTTCCTCGCGACGAGGACCTCGAAGTACCGCACCCTGCTGTTCTTCCTCGTCATCGTGCCGTTCTGGACCAGCCTCCTGATCCGCACCTACTCCTGGGTGCTGATCCTCAACGAGCAGGGGCCGCTGTCCAGCTTCATGCAGACGGTCGGCCTTATCGACGCGCCTCTCGACATCCTCTACACGAAGGGCGCCGTGCTGATCGGTGTGATCTACGACTACCTGCCGCTGATGGTGTTCCCGTTATACGTCGCGATCGAGCGGATGGATCGGTCGCTGATCGAGGCGAGCCGCGACCTCGGCTGTAGTCGCTGGCAGACGTTCAGGCGCGTCACTCTCCCGCTGACCTTCCCGGGGATCATGACCGGCTGTCTGCTCACCTTCATCCCCATGATGGGGGAGTACGTGGTACCGACGATCCTCGGAGGGGCCAAGACCTTCCTCGTCGGCAGCCTCGTGTCGAACGAGATCCTTACCGCGATCGACTGGCCCTTCGGGGCCGCGGTGTCGATGGGCCTGATCGCCGTGATGCTGGTGCTGATCATCGTGTACCTGCGCGTGCTGGGTCGGCGCGCCGAAGAGGGTCTGGGGTCGGTCCTGTGAGCGCGTCGGCGGAGCGCGTTACGGCGACTCGGGCCCTCGAGCTGGGCGGGGACAGGGCCGTCACCAGAGCTCTGCGCGCGCATGGCGCGCTGGTTTACGTATTCCTATATCTGCCGATCCTCGTCGTGGTCATCTACGCCTTCAACGAGGCCCGTCTGGTCCAGGTGTGGCAGGGCTTCTCGCTGAAGTGGTTCGGCGAGGCGTGGCGCGATCCGACGTTGCGCCGGGGCCTGTGGATCTCCACCTACACAGCGACCGCCACGGCGCTGCTCGCAACGGTCCTCGGCACGGCTGCCGCGCTCGGGCTGCGCAATGTCGGACGCCGCACGCGCACCGCGTTCGACGGCTTCATGTACATGGCTCTCATCACCCCGGAGCTGGTGGCGGCCATAGCGTCTCTGATGGCGTTCGTGACCGTCGGGCTGCCGCTCGGTCCCCTGGCGATCGTGATCACTCACTCGATCTTCAACGTGGCCGTGGTGACGTTGATCCTCCGAGCGCGACTCGCAGGGATGGACCGAAGCCTCGAGGAAGCCGCCAGGGATCTGGGGGCCACCCGGTGGGCGACCTTCGTCCAGGTCACGCTGCCGCAGCTACTCCCGGCGGTCGCGGCCGGTGCGCTGCTGGCCTTCACGTTCTCGTTCGACGACGTCGTGCTCTCGACATTCGTGTCCGGCCCCGGCTCGACCCCGCTTCCGGTCGAGATCTTCTCCGCCCTGCGGTTCGGGCTCTCTCCCAAGATCAACGTGGTGGCGGTGACGACGCTGACGATCACGGTGACGTTCATCGTCGTAGCCCAGGTCCTGTTGCGAAGAGCCGAACGGCGGTCGGCGGCGACCCTCGCCGCGGAGGTAACCGATGCCTGAGACGGCCGAGTTCGATCTAGGACGCAAGGTTCGGGCGCTGCGAGAGGCGCGGGGATTGTCGCTCAAGGCCCTCGCCGGCGAGGCGGGCGTGTCCGAGAGCTTCGTGTCGCAGGTGGAGCGCGGCGTGGCCAACCCCTCGGTGGCGTCGCTTCGAAGGCTGGCAGAGGCGCTGGGTGCGTCGGTGGGCTCTCTCTTCGACGGTGCCGCGACGTCGGGGCGGATGGTGCGGAGCGCCGAACGAGCGCGTTTCGTCCATCCGGCGCGGAGGTGGGAGGACTTCCTCATCACGCCGCGCGACGCGAAGCGTCTCCAGGTCATCTTGTCGGTCATCGAACCGGGGGAGGGGTCGGGCGACGAGGCCTACTCGCACGAGTCGGACGAGGAATGCGTCGTCGTCCTCAAGGGCACCCTGGAGTTCCGCGTGGGAAGCGACGAATACCTGCTCTCGGAGGGAGACAGTCTTCTCTTCGAAAGCCGCATCCCCCACTGGAATCGGAACCCCGGTCCGTCGAAGGCCGAGGTGCTCTGGATCATGACGCCGCCGTCGTACTGATGAAGACCACGCCCTCGGCCTCGAGGTACCGCGCGTACAGCCTGTGGCTCGACGACCTGGACGAGGACCTGACGCCGCGGCCCGCCTTGGGCGGCGACATCCAGGTCGACGTCGCCATCGTGGGGGCCGGCTATACGGGGCTCTGGACCGCGTACTACCTGCTGACGACTCAGCCCGATCTCCGGGTGGCGATCGTCGAGAAGGAGATAGCCGGCTTCGGAGCCTCGGGGCGCAACGGCGGTTGGTGCTCGGCGCTGTTCGCCGCCTCCAACGACAAGATCGCCAAGCGCTACGGCCGCGATGCGGCGATCCGTCTGCAACGGGCGATGTTCGCAACCGTCGACGAGGTCGGTCGCGTCACGGAAGCCGAGGGCATAGACGCGCACTTCCACAAGGGCGGCACTCTGACCCTGGTGACCTCGCCTACTCAGCTCGAACGCGTCAAAGGGTCGATAGCGGAGGACCGCGCATGGGGTTTCGACGAGGAGGATTCCCGGTGGATGGCGCCGAACGAGCTGGAGACCCGTCTCCGGGTTCGGGGGGCACTCGGCGCGCGGTTCACTCCTCACTGTGCCCGGATCCACCCCGCGCGCCTTGTTAGAGGGCTTGCCCGTACGGTCGAGAGGCTGGGGGCAACGATCTACGAGAACTCCCCCGCGAGCGAGATCGCTCCGAGGCGCGTGGAGACGGCGGGGGGCCGGATCACGGCCGACGTGGTCGTGCGCGCGACCGAGGGCTACACGCCGACCTTGCCCGGGCGCCGAAGGGAGCTCCTCCCGCTGTACTCGCTGATGGTCGCGACCGAACCCCTGCCCACCGACTTCTGGAACGGGATCGGATGGGAGAGCTGCGAGACGATTCACGACGGCCGCCACCTTCTTATCTACGCGCAGAGAACTGCGGACGGCCGCATCGCGATCGGGGGGCGAGGTGCCCCGTATCACTACGGTTCGCGCGTCGCCGACGACCAGGACAAGGACCCGGACGTATTCGCCGGGCTGCGCACGGTGCTCACCGAGCTCTTCCCGGGCACCCGCGACGCGCGTATCACGCACGAATGGGGTGGTTGCCTGGGCGTGCCGCGCGACTGGTTCAGCTCGGTCGGGCTCGATGCCGCGACCGGGATCGCGTGGGCGGGGGGCTACGTCGGAGACGGGGTCGCGACCGCCAACCTCGCCGGGCGGACCCTCCGCGATCTCGTCCTCGGCCGCGCCACGGACCTCGTGCGACTCCCCTGGGTGAACCATCGGTCGCGGCGGTGGGAGCCGGAGCCCCTGCGCTGGATAGGGGTGAACCTGGGCCTGAAGGCCATGGCGCATGCGGATCGCGTCGAGGAACGGACCGGCAAGGAGACGAAGCGAGGCGAGCTCGTCAAGCGCTTGATGGGCATCTAGGGGGAATCTCGTAGGTTGGCCCGGCGTTGTCACGACCGAACTTACGCAACGGGGCAGGAGGCGATCCGATGAAGCTCGAGGGTATCCACCACGTCACCGCGATCACCGGCGACGCGCCGCAGAACGTCGAGTTCTATGCCGGCGTTCTCGGATTGCGACTCGTGAAGAAGACGGTCAATCAGGACGACCCGACTATCTACCACTTGTTCTACGCCGACGAGCGCGGCAGTGCCGGATCCGACATCACGTTCTTCGAGTACCCCGGAGTGCCGCGCGGCCGCGCCGGGGACGGCATGGTGCACCGGGTCGTCTTCCGTGTTGGGGGGCGCGAGGCTCTAGATTTCTGGGTCAAGCGTTTGGAGCGGGAGGGGATCGCTCTTCACCGCTCGGATGACGCGCTGTTGTTCTCCGATCCCGAGGGACTCGACCTCGAGCTCGTCGTCGACACGACCGACGACGAACCCTTGCGGGCCGAGCATCCGGACGTCCCGGTCGAGCTCGCCATCCGAGGCTTCGAGGGCGCGCGCGCCTACTCCAGCATGCCGGAGATCAGCGCGCCGCTGCTCCAGGAGACCCTCAATTTCGGCCCGGTGGACGCCTCCACCTGGGTGGCGCGGGGCGAGGGCAGAGGGGGCTTCTACCGCTACGACCCGCCTCCGAAGGAACGTCCGATGTCCGGGGCCGGCACGGTTCACCACATCGCGTGGGCATCTCCCATCGACGAACACGACGCGTGGCGCGAGCGTGTGGCCGCCGCAGGGATGTCCCCAACGCCGGTCATCGACCGCTTCTACTTCAAGTCGATCTACTTCCGCGAGCCGTCGGGCGTTCTGTTCGAGATCGCAACGCTGGGGCCGGGTTTCACCGCCGACGAGGACCTCGAGACCCTCGGCCAAGCGCTTTCGCTGCCGCCCAACTTCGAACATCTCAGAGACAAGGTCGCGGACCTACTCACCCCGTTGCCCGACCCGCGCGCTCGTGCCCGAGCCGCGTCTAACTAGGCGGTCAACCGATAGAGGTCTTCCCACCACCCGACCGACCGCTATCTTGTCGGTTGTGAAGTGGATGGCGGACGAGAGTCTCACCTGGGACCTGGACGGTCTGGTCGACGGGCGCGGCGCGGCCGGCGTCGAGGCGTTGCTCGACGAGGCGCGCGAGCGATCCAATCGGCTTGCCGAGAGCAAGGGACGCGTAGCGTCCTTCGACTCCGCAGAGCTGGCGCGTTTCATGACGGAATACGGCGAGATCACCGAGCTGGTAGGTCGGGCCGGGTCGTACGCCCAGCTGTGGTTCTCCACCGACACCCGCGATGCCGAGCGGGGCGCGTTGATGCAGAAGGTGCAGGAAAGGGCAACGGAGATCTCCACCCTCCTTGTGTTCTTCGAGCTCGAGTGGGCCAAGGTCGACGACCAGGCTGCCGAGGCTCTTCTGGCCGACCCCGCCCTCGATTTCGCCGCGCACTACATGCGTGTTTTGCGCCGCTATCGCGACCACCTGCTCACCGAGCCGGAGGAACGCATCCTGTCCGAGAAGGCCGTTACTTCACGCGCCGCCTGGGCCCGGCTGTTCAGCGAGTTGACTTCGGCGATCGAGGTCGAGATCGACGACGAGAGCGTCGGTCTCGAAGAAGCTTTGAGCCGGCTGGCCTCTCACGACCGCGCGGTGCGCAAGGAGTCTGCAGATGCCGTAACCGAGGCTCTCAAGGATGGGTTGCGGACGCGGGCGTTCATCTACAACATGCTGGTCCAAGACAAGGCGACTGACGACCGGCTGCGCAACTACGGACATTGGCTCCAGAGCTTCAACCTTTCACAGGAAGCGTCCGACGAAGCGGTCGAGGCTCTCGTCGGCGCCGTCCGCGATCGCTACGACCTTGCCCAGAGGTGGTACCGACTGAAGGCCGAGTTGTTGGGGCTCGAGAAGCTTGCGTATTACGACCGTGGATCCGCGATCACCGAAGACGATGCCGAGATCGGATGGGATGAGGCGCGCGACGTCGTCGTTGATTGCTATACGTCGTTCTCACCCGAGCTGGGCGATCTGGTCGGGCGCTTCATCAAGGAGCGCTGGATCGACGTTCCGCCGACCCCGGGGAAGGTCCCCGGCGCGTTTTGCGCTCCGACGGTGTCTACACACCATCCTTACGTCCTTCTCAACTTCACAGAGAAGCGGCGGGACGTGCTCACCCTGGCGCACGAGTTGGGTCACGGCGTGCATCAAGCGCTCGGAAGCGCTCAGGGGCCCTTCCATCACACGACTCCATTGACCGTGGCGGAGACGGCCTCCGTCTTCGGCGAGACCATCGTGTTCAACCGTTTGTTGTCGATGGAGGAGTCGCCACGTTCGAGGTTCTCGCTGTTGGCCCAGAAGGTGGAGGGATCGATCGCGACGGTCTTCCGACAGATCGCGATGAACGGGTTCGAGGCGGCCGTGCACAACGCTCGTCGAACCGAGGGCGAGCTCTCTCTCGATCGTCTCGGGGATCTGTGGATAGAGACGCAGACCGAGATGCTCGGCGATGTATTCGAACTGGATGACGATTACCGGCTGTGGTGGTCGTACATCCCCCACTTCATCCAGGTGCCCGGCTACGTCTACGCGTACGCGTTCGGCTTCCTGCTCGCGGTGTCGGTCTACCGCCTCTACGAGGAGCGCGGCGAGTCCTTCGTGCCGAGTTATCTCGAGATGCTGGCCGCAGGCGGGTCACGAGCGCCCGAGGAGCTGGCCGGCATCGTCGGGTGCGATCTGACCGATCGGGGGTTCTGGGCGGGGGGGCTCGCCGTGATCGAACACGACATCGAGCGGGCCGAGATCGAGGCCCGCGCCGCGGGTCTGCTCGAGTAGACCGTTCCGGTTTGTCCGGGTTCGTCACAATGTCGTTACATTGCTCGCTTTGCATGCCTTTTCGCGGTTGGTGAGGTTGTAGCCAGGAGAAAATATTTCCATGATCCAGCAGCGTGCGGACGCGCTGAGGGCGATCTGCAAGATCAGGTGGGTGGGACTCGGTTTCGCCGTCTTGCAGATAGGGACCTTCTACACCGACTACCCGGCCGGATACCGGGAGGCAGCCCTCGCCCTCGTCGCCGTCCACGCCGTCGGCAATCTCACGATCTGGATCAAATGTCGTAAACCGCTCGGCACCGACGCCGTGTCGGAGGTTTCGTTCGAGTCACTGATCCTCGACCTGTTCGCCCTTTCGGGGTATGTCGCCGTCTATACCTTCGATCCCGCGACGTCGATCTGGGCGATCCTGTACATACTCCCTCTCGAGGGGGCCCTCCTTTATCAGCAGAGGGGCGCGTTGTCGGTGATGGCGGCAGCCGGCGTGATCTACGCCGCCCGGGAGTATGTGGGATCGCTCGTTTTCGGTTACGACTTCCTGCCGATCTCGATCGCGTTCACGATGGGGATCGGCCTCATCATCGCCGCCGTAGCCGGCGCGATCGCGTCGCACCTCGAGAACCAGCGGGATCGCGCGATAAGGAGCGAGCAGCGGCTTGCCCGCATCAACGATCGGTTGACGGCCGTCCTTGCGAACCTGCCGGGGATGGCTTATCGCGCCCGGAACGACGAAAGGCGCACGCTGGACTTCGTAAGCGATGGAGCCGCCGCGCTGACCGGGTACTCGATCGAGGCTCTCCTCTCGCGCCGGGTCACGTTCTGCTCGTTGATACACCCCGAGGACGCCGCTCGGGTCCGCACCGAGATGCAGAGCGCGCTCCAGGCCGGGGCGCCGTTCCAACTCGAATACCGATTGGTCTCGGGGGACGGCTCGGAGAAATGGGTGTGGGAGCAGGGCCGGTCCGTCCCCGGCGATAACGGGAGCGCCATCGAGGGCCTGATCATCGACGCGACCGATCGCAAGAGGCTCGAGAAAGAGCTCGCCCAGGCGCAGAAGATGGAAGCCGTCGGGCGTCTCGCCGGAGGGATCGCTCACGATTTCAACAACTTGCTGTCCGTCGTCACGAGCTACGCGGTGCTGGTGGCGGACGATTTACCCGAAGACTCTCCTCTCCGCGAGGACCTGTCCGAGATCCACAAGGCCGGGCAGAGGGGCGCAAGCATGGTCCGCCAGTTGCTTGCCTTCTCCAGGAACCAGGTCGTGGCCCCTCAGGTGATCGCGATCGACCGCGTCGTCGACGACATGCTGAATCTCTTGCGGCGAGCGGTCGGTGAGCACATCCAGATCACGACGAGCCTACGCAGTGGCCGGTCGGTGATCATCGACAGAGGACAGCTGGAGCAGATCCTCATGAACCTCGTTGTCAACGCCCGCGACGCGATGCCCGACGGCGGAACGATCAGGATCGAGTCGTGCACCGGTGCACCTCCCGGCAGCGACTCGGAGGACAAGGACTGGGTCACCATCACGGTGACCGACACGGGGCAGGGCATCCCCCCCGAGGCGATGGCCCACATCTTCGAGCCGTTCTTCACCACCAAGGAGAAGGGCGGCGGGACCGGCCTCGGCCTGGCAACCACCTACGGGATCATCGACAAGGCCGGGGGCCGGATCGACATCTCCTCTGACGTCGGCAAGGGCACCCGCGTCGGGGTGTACCTACCGGCGGCCGACGTTCAGGAACCGGTCGAGCGGGCGGCTCCCGTACCGACCATCGAGGCGCGCGGCGAGGGTCACATCATCCTGGTCGTCGAGGACGAGGCGCCCGTTCGCAACGTCCTCGAACGAATGCTGGTCAAGAACGGCCACGACGTGCTGTGCGCGGCCTCGGGCAGCGAGGCGCTGGTCCACCTCGAGGACAACGATGTCGACCTGATGATCACAGACGTGATGATGCCGGGCCTTTCCGGCCACGGGCTGGTGCAGGAGCTGCGCGAGCGCGGCGCCGAACCGAAGGTGATCTACATCTCGGGCTACGACAAGGAGGTCGTCACGTCCAAGGTTCACGGTGTTTCCGAGGACGACATCCTGATCCAGAAGCCGTTCTCGGCGGACGATCTGCTCGATGCGGTGAGTCAGAAGCTGGCCGAGGCTACAAGCTTGTCTTAACGCGCTCCTCCGGCGACAACGGGTCGCTCAGTTCCGGGGGCAGCGGGTCCTTCAGCGGATCCCAGTCCTTGTCCAGATCGATGACTCCTGGCTCGGGCGGGGCCGGACCGGACTCGGCTGCATCGGCCCCGACCCGCTCCCGGCGTCGTTCGGTTCGCGCCTCGGCCCGGGCGACGAAGCTCTCGCGAGCGGCGCGCAGGAGGTGCTGCATCGTGGCGATCCCCATAACGAGACGTGGTCGTAGCCACGACAGGCCGGCTCGGGCGCTGCGACCGACCTGGCTGGATGCGGAGATCATCCGCGGGCGAAGCCATGCGAAGGCCCCGCGGCCCCCCTGCACGGCCTCCCGTCCGACGAAGAGAGCCCATCCGGCCAATGTCATCACGACGAGCACCATCGCTGCGAGTGTCGCCGCGGTGCCCGTCCTGACCCGTGGCACGACGGCCCCTTGCGCAGAGCGGTAAGCGTGCACGACGCGGGGCCGGAGCGGCGGCCGAGCGGGACGGATTGCCTCGTCGGTGCGGGCGCGGCGGAAGGGATGGAGCCAGGCGGTGTCGCGCCCGGCGATCCTGAGGCCCAGCTCGAGTAGCCCGAGCACGACGAGGCGCATCAGGGCGGCGGCCAGAAGGATGACGCCGGCCAGGCCCAGGGTGAGGAGGGTCTCGATGCTCATGGTCCCGCTTCTATCGTTTTTCGCACGATTGCACATCATTCCCCTCTCGTGGGGTATCCATAACGCGTTCCGGCCCCCGATCTCCCGAGGCCCCGTGGCGACCACACCCCAGCAACACGAGCACGACCCAGGCCGCAGTAGCGGCGGTCGGGTGTTGCCCGGGCGTGCCTTCAGGCGCTGGGGTCCTCTGTGGTGGCTGAACGTTCTGGGGGCTGTGGCACTGGCATTGGTAGCGGCGGACTTCGCGGTCGAGTACTCCCTCGCGAAGGTTCCCCTGCCGCCGGAGGTGAAGCTTCCTTCGACATCGGAGATCTACGACCGCGACGGCAGGCTGATAGCGACCTACCGCGACGAGGTGACTCGCTTCATCATCGACACAACCAGATTGCCGCGACACATCCGCGAGGCTGTGATCGCGGCGGAGGACCGTGACTTCTTCGAGCACGAGGGGATCTCGCCGGCAGGGATGGTCCGCGCGGCCTGGGCGAACTTCACGAGCGGTGAGGTCGAGCAGGGAGGCTCGACGATCACTCAGCAATACATCAAGAACGCTGTGCTCGAGGATCCCAGCCGAACGGTGGAACGCAAGGTGAACGAGGCCATCCTCGCGATCAAGCTCGAGCGCCGTTACTCGAAGGAGGAGATCCTCGACTTCTACCTGAACACGGTGTACTTCGGGCGCGGGGCGTACGGGATCCAAGCTGCGGCCGGCGTGTACTTCGCCAAGGATGCGAAGCAGCTCACGCTCGATGAAGCCGCCTACCTCGCCGGCCTCATCCCGGCTCCCGCCGCCTATCAGAAGAAGGAGGAGGGACTCGAGCGGAGGGCGCAGGTTCTGTCGGCCATGCGCGAGGAGGGCTACATCAGCGATGCCGAGCGAGAACGCGCCGCCAACTCAAAGCTTCGCTTCGATACTTCCAAACCGTTGCGCGCCCGGCGCCAACCCGCCGCGTACTTCCTGGAATGGTTGCGCAAGGACTTCCTCTATCCGCATTTCGGTGACTGCCTGTACCGCTGTGGACTGAAGATCCACACGACGATCGACCTCGAGATGCAGCGCGAGGCGGAAGAGGCGATCGCGTCGGTGCTGAACGAGGAAGGGGACCCCGAGGCGGCGCTGGTTTCGCTGACCGCGGGCGGCGAGGTCCGGGCGATGGTGGGCGGCCGCGACTTCACAAGCGTGAAGTCCGCGCGCGGTTTCAACTTCGCGACCGACGGCCGGCGTCAGGCGGGGTCGGCCTTCAAACCGTTCACGCTGTTGCGCGCGTACGAGGAAGGGATCTCGCCGAGCTCCCGCTTCTCGGGCGAGAGCCCGAAGACGATCGAGGATCCGACCTGCACGGGCCCCGACGGGATCTGGCAGCCGGAGAACTACGAGGGCAGCGCCTACGGAACCCTCGACCTGACCCAGGCGACGGCGAACTCCGTCAACACGGTCTACGCGGAGCTCGTGACCGAGGTGGGCGCGGCCGACGTCGCCGATCTGGTCGAGCGGTTCGGGTTCGCGGGAGACACCGGCAACGGAGACATCCCGCCCCACTGCTCCCTGTCGCTCGGGACGCTCGATGTGTCCGTGCTCGAGATGGCGCGCGCCTACGCGGGGTTCGCAGGGCGCGGGGCCTTGCCCCGGATCAGCCCGGTGACCTGGGTGGAGGGGCAGAGCGGGCGTTGCCTGCTCGGCTACACGCCCCCGGCGAAGACCAGGTGCAAGGACACGGTGAACACCGAGCCGAAGCAGGTGATCGACCCCAACGCGGTCGACGTCCTCACGCAGACGCTGGAGGGCGTCGTCGAGTTCGGGACCGGGACGGATGCCGCGATAGGTCGCCCGATGGCGGGCAAGACCGGTACCACCCAGGACAACCGCGACGCGTGGTTCGCCGGGTACACGCCGCAGCTCGCGACCGTCGTATGGATGGGTTATCCCATCGAACGCGGCCCCGACGGCAAGAAGGGCACGGCCGACGACGTCTCGCCGCTCATGAACTACTGCGGGGTTCCCACCAGCTGTCGCCCCGTCCACGGCATCGACGTAACCGGCGGTTCGTTCCCGGCGGCGATCTGGTCGGCGTTCATGGCCGCGGCCCTCGAAGGCGTCGACATCGAGTACTTCCAGACCCCATTGGAGATGCCCGGCATCGTTATCAATCCGCCCCCGCCCCCGCCTCCCCCCGAGCCGGAGAAGGGCGAGAAGGGGGACAAGGAGGGTGAGGGCGGCAAAGACGAGGCCGACGGCGGCGGCAACGGCAACGGGGGCAACAAGGGCCCCGGAGGCGGAGACGACTGAAAGGCAGGACCGGACCGCTTCCACCCGCAGGAGCGTCGTTGCATCGCGGGCACGCCCGACCCATACTGACGTCATGAACCCAACCTCAGGCGTCATCTCGGAAGCGTTCGAGCTCTACAAGAAGCACTTCCTGCACCTCTTCGTCATCGCAGCGGTGGTGTACGTCGTGATCGCTCTGCTGACCCTGATCTTCATCTCGCTCGGCGGGATCCTCGGCGCGATCCTTGCTGCGATCCTTTCGATCATCGGTCTCTTTCTGGTGCAGGCGGCGCTGGTCGAAGCCGTGGCAGATATCCGCGACGGTCGCGCCGACATGTCGGTGGGAGACACCCTGAGCTCCGGGGTCAAGCACATCGCCCCCGTCGCGGGTGCATCGATCCTGGCGGGTTTCGCGATCGTGATCGGGCTACTTTTGCTGATAGTCCCCGGCCTGTTCTTGATCACCATCTGGGCCGTCATCGTGCCGGTGATCGTGCTCGAGCGGAGCGGCGCGATGTCCTCGTTCGCGCGCAGCCGCCAGTTGGTCAGCGGCTACGGGATGAATGTCTTCGGCGTGATCGTCATCCAGTTCCTGATCCTCATCGCGGTCGGAATCGTCCTGGGCTTGATCCTCGGAGCGCTGCCCGATGCGATCGAGGGCTTTCTATCGAGCGTCATCAGCGGTGGCATCACCGGCCCCTTCTCGGCATTGGTCGTGACGCTGCTGTACTTCCGGCTGAAGGCCGCGCAGGAGGGAGGCGGCACAACGCCTTCGTCCCCAGAAGCGCCGCCTCCGCCCGCTGCCCCCTAGCTCGTCTAGATCTCCGACCCGGGAATAGGGGGGCCTCCGGCGGGTTGAGTGAGCAGTGTGGCCGCGGTCTCTGATGCGGTCACCACCCCGATCCTTAGCCCGGCCGCCTAGCCGCGACCTCGGAGGTAATACAGCCCATGAAGGAAGCCTTCTGTGACACCTGCGCCCGAACCGTGTATCGGAGCGTGGACGAGGACGATTCCTGTCCCGTCTGTTCGTCCCCCCTGGTCCCCGAGACCGACCCGATGTCGTGGAGGTCCACCCCTCGAACGGGGGTCTGACCCTGCGATAGGCCGTCCCGAAACGCCTCGGGAGAGGGCCTAGATGTGACATTGACCCCGGCAGTTCTCTGCCGTCTCGGAGAGGGGTCGGGCCCGCCCCGTCGAACCCCTCCTCAGCGGGTTCGGACGACCGGGAGGGTGGACGGTGAAGAAGCGACTGACCTTGGCTCTGGCACTCCTGGCGCTGATCCCCGGCACGCTGCTGCCGGCCGAAGCGGACTCGGGGCTCCCCGACGGCATCGGGCGCTGGAGCGACCCCGTCGTCGTCAGCGTCGACCAGGCCCACCGTGAGACGAGCATCGTCATCAACCCCAAGAACGAGAACGAGATGCTGATCTGCACCCCGTCCGGCGTGCCCAACGTCTTCGACAACCAGTCCTACTTCCACATGAGCCACAACGGCGGCGAGTCGTGGAAGCCCGTACGGGTCGAGGGCGGCCCCGACGACCTTCGCAACTATGCATTCGAGGGGGGAGACTGCGACGTCGCCTACGACCAGGGCGGCACGATGTACGCCGCCGACACGTGGCTGGGCAATCTCTCCGTCGGGCGCAGTGAGGACGGCGGGAAGACGTGGACCGGCACTCCGCTGACCGTGGCGGCGCCGATCGTCGACCGGCCATGGCTGGTCGGTACGAAGCCCGGGACGCTCCACCTCAGCTATCACGCCCTGCAGTGCTGCATGCCTTCCGCGATCTGGTACACGAAGTCGACCGACTCGGGTCAGACGTTCAGCCCGGTCGTCTCGATCGCTACGGCCGGCCCCGACGGCGCCTTCACCTGGGAAGGAAACCTGGTCGTCTCGCGGGACGAGAAGCACCTGTACCTCGTCTACACGCGGCGCCAAGACGCGCAGGGACGCGAGGGACCCGAGAGCGTTTGGGTCGCGTCGAGCCACGACGCCGGCGCCTCGTGGTCGTCGACGAAGCTCGCGGACCGCCCCACCTCCGCCAGCTTCCTCTACCCGAGCCTGGCGATGGACGACGCCGGCTACCTGCACGCCGTGTACTCGTCGCCCACCGACAAGGACGTCCCGGTCTGGTACCAGATGTCGAAGGACGGAGCCGAGACGTGGACTAACCCGTTGCCGCTGACACGCGGCGAGTCCGGCTACTCGCCGTGGATCGACGCATCGGGCAAAGGCGACGCGGCGGTGGCGTGGTACGGAAGCTCCGACCCCGAGGCGCCCGGCAACACCGACTCCGACTGGTACTTCTACTGGGCCCGCATCCGGGATTCGCATCTGAAGTCCGGCAGCATCTCGACCGGTCGGACCACCAAGGAACCCATCTTCACGGGGAACTCAACGATCCCCGAGTTCGAGATGGTTCGCCTGGACAAGAAGGGCCGGATGCACATCGGGATGAGCGCGTTCCACAAGACCGAGTCGGGCCAACAAGGATGGGCGATCTTCTACCAGCGAGAGCGCCGCTAACCCAACGGACCGGTCGAAGCACCGGCGGCGGTACCGTGGGTCTATGCATCTGAACGCCGAGCTGATCGAGCGCTTCTACAGCGCATTCGCGGCCGGTGACTCCGCGACGATGGCTCGTTCTTACTCCGACGAGGCGACCTTCAGCGATCCGGTCTTTCCGAGTCTCGACGCGCAGCAGGTTCGTGCGATGTGGCGCATGTTCTGCCAAGGCGGGAACGAGATCGTGGTTTCTCATCACGACGTGAGCGCCGACGACGCGCGCGGGACGGCGCGCTGGGAGGCGATCTACGACTTTCCCAAGACCGGCCGCCGCGTTCACAACAAGATCCACGCGTCGTTCGAGTTCGCGGACGGTCTCATCACGCGCCATCGCGACGACTTCGATCTCTACCGCTGGACGCGGATGGCTCTAGGGCCGGTCGGCACCGCGCTCGGCTGGAGCCCGATAATCAAGAACCAGGTCCGTGGGCAGGCCGCCGCACAACTGAGACGCTTCCAAGCCCAGACCTGATCTGACGCAGGCCCGTAGTGGGCGCCCGCGATGACTGATTAGGGTTCGGGCATGGTCCAAAGTCCCGGTTCGGCGTTGATCTCGGCGCGTGGCCTCAGCAAGAGCTTCGAGTCCCTGATCGCCGTCGACGCGATCGATTTCGACGTCCACAAGGGCGAGGTCTTTGGGTTCCTGGGTCCCAACGGCGCCGGCAAGACCTCGACGATGCGGATGATCGGGTGCACCTCGCCCCGCACCGGCGGCGCCTTGCACGTGATGGGGATGGATCCCTCCACCGATGCAGCCGGGATCAAGGCGCGCATCGGCGTCGTGCCCCAGACGGACAACCTCGATATCGAGCTCACGGTCAGGGAGAACCTCGAGGTCTACGCGATGTACTTCGACATCCCCCGGGACGTGGCGCGCTCGAGGATCGACGAGCTGATCGCCTTCGTGCAGCTCGACGACAAGATGAAGAGCAAGGTGGAGCCGTTGTCGGGGGGCATGAAGCGGCGCCTCACGATCGCCCGGGCCCTGGTGAACCAGCCGGACCTGTTGCTCCTGGACGAGCCGACGACCGGGCTCGACCCGCAGGCGCGTCACCTCGTGTGGGACAGGCTCTACCGGCTAAAGCAGCAGGGCGTGACGCTCGTCATCACAACCCACTACATGGACGAGGCCGAGCAGCTGTGCGACCGGCTCGTCGTCATGGACAAGGCCAAGATCGTGGCCGAGGGCTCTCCCCGTGAGCTCATCGCGCGCTACAGCACGCGCGAGGTCCTGGAGCTACGCGTGACAGATGAGGTCCGAGAGCGTCTGAAGGAGACGGTCGACGGAGTCGCGGAACGTATCGAGTGGCTCCCGGACAGGGTGCTGCTGTACACCGAGAGTGGCGAAACAGCCCTGTCCCAGATCAACGCGGCCGGCCTCCATCCCGACACGGCCCTCGTTCGCAGATCGACTTTGGAGGACGTGTTCCTGACCATCACGGGCCGTTCGCTGGTCGAATGAGCGCCGCCAGCATCGTCAGACGCAACTGGCTCGTCTACTGGCGCGCGTGGAGGAGCTCGTTCTTTCTGTCTGTTCTGACTCCGTTGATGTTTCTGTCGGCCATGGGACTAGGCCTCGGCTCGCTCGTGCAGGAGGAGGGCGCGTTCGGGGGGGCCGGGTACCTGAAGTTCTTTGCCACGGGGATCTTCGCCGCCTCGTGCATGCAGAGCGGCGTCTTCAGCGCCACCTACCCAGTCATGGGCAAGATCACCTGGCAGCGGAACTACGAGGCCATGCTGGCGTCGCCGTTGTCCGTACGGAACATCTTCTTCGGCGAGCTGGGTTGGATGGCAGTGACGCTGGCGCAGATCTCGATCCCGTTCTTCGGGATCATGGCGCTGTTCGACGTCTTCGACTCGCCGACCGCGATCCTTGCCGTGCCGATCGTCATCCTGTTGGGCTTGAGCTGCGCCGCTCCCGTGTTCGCGTTAACGGCCACGCTGCAGACCGACGAGGCCTACACATGGTTGTTCCGGTTCGTCGTCACGCCGTTGTTCCTTCTGTCGGGGACGTTCTTCCCGATCGAGGAGCTGCCGGCGTGGGGCCGCGTCCTGGCACAGGCAACCCCGCTGTATCACGGGGTCGAGCTGGTCCGACAGTTCACGATCTTCGACGTCGGCATCTCGGCGCTCTGGCACGTTGCCTATCTCGTCGGGCTTCTGACGGCCGGGATCCTGGTCGGCGTGCGAAATCTCGAGCGCAGGCTGTTGCCGTGAGCGCGATCGAAGCTCCGCTGCGTCCCGCGGCGCCGGGCCATCCGCCGCCCTCCTTCCACCGCGCGGTGAAGATCGTGCGCCGAAACGTGCTGGCGTACAAGCACTACTGGATCGCCTTCGTCAGCGGGTTCTTCGAGCCGTTCTTCTATCTGGTCGCGGTCGGATTCGGCGTGGGTCAGTTCGTGGAGTCGGTGCCGTTCGGCGACGCGCGGCTCGAATACGCCTCCTTCCTGGCGCCCGGCTTGCTCGCCGCCTCCACGCTGAACGGCGCGGTCTTCGATGGGTTCTTCGGGCCCTTCTTCAAGCTGAACTGGATGAAGACCTACGACGGAATGATCACGACGCCGGTCTCGATACCCGACATCGCCGTGGGCGAGGTGATGTGGGCGCTCATCCGCGGCACTATCTACGGCGTCGGGTTCCTTATTGTGATGCTCGGGCTTGGGTTGATCCACTCGTGGTGGGCCGTGCTCGCGCTGCCGGCCGTCATGCTTTCGAGCGGCGCGCTGTCCGCCGGCGCCATGGTGTTGACCAGCGTCACGAAGCAGATCTCGTCGCTGGAGAAGGTGATGACCCTGGTCGTCTTCCCGCTGTTCCTGTTCTCGGGGACGTTCTTCCCGATCTCGCTGTACCCCGACTACCTGCAACCGGTCGTCCAGGCGACGCCTCTGTACCACTCGGCCACGTTGCTCCGTTCTCTCACGAACGGCGAGCTCGGGCCCGGCACCCTGTGGCACGTCGCCTACCTCACCGCGATGTTCGTGATCGCAAGCGCCGCCGCGATCCGGCAGATGCGCAAGCGCCTCATCTTCTGAGCCGGTTAGTGTCTGAGGGTCACTGACGGCGAATCGGGAGGTACTGAGATGGGCGAGCCCACGACTCTGACCGACGAAGAGATCAAGACGACTTGGACGAAAGCGGGAACCGGCACCGGCCCCCGTGCCGAGGCGGATCCGGACACCACCGACCCCGACACCAGCGACGCGGACGGGACCGACGGGACCGACGGTGACTCGGGCGGCGGCGGCGACGCGGACGGGACCGACACGGACACCGACACGACCGACAGCTAGTCCCGACAACTAGACCGCAGTAGCACCCGTGGATCTCTCCGCCCTACAACGATGCGTCGGAGACGTCGACGGATTCCTGGAGCGTCACTGGAACCGGGCACCTCTGCTGCACGAGTACCCGGACGGCTTCGACGACCTCGCGTCTCTCGACGACTTCGACCGGATGATCGCGTCGCTTGGTTTGCGCGCTTCCAGCCTGCGCATGGTCCGCGACGGCATGTCGCTGACGCCGACCGCCTACACCGTCGCGCCCGGTAAGCAGCCGAGGGCGAGCGAGCGTTTGGTCAGCCCCGCCCTCGTGTACCGGCGGTTCTCCGAGGGGGCGACGATCGTCCTCGAATCCCTCCATCGGTTCTGGGAGCCTCTGACCGACTTCTGTCGTGACCTCGAGCTGGCACTGGGTCATCGTCTCCAGGTCAACGCCTACATCACGCCGCCGAGCTCGCAGGGCTTCGACATACACAAGGACACCCACGACGTCTTCGTGCTGCAGGTGTCGGGCTCGAAGAACTGGACCGTCTACGACCGCGACGACGAAGACGAGGTCGTGATCCGTCGGGAGATAAGCCCGGGTTCCGTTCTCTACATCCCGACCGGCTTCCCCCACGATGCAACCACCGGTAGCGGCGCGTCGGCTCACCTCACCGTGGGGATCCTGCCCCGCGATGCCACGGAGATCGTGGGCGAGATAGCGAAGCTCGCCGAGGAGGAGCCCATCTTCAAGGAGCGTCTCGAAGTGGGGGCGGCCGTCGATCCGTCCGCGTTGCGCGCTGTGGTCGAGAGGAATCTCGACGAGATGAGGGCATGGCTGGACAAGGTCGACGTCGACGAGCTGACGGCACGCGTCGCGCGGAAGGTCATGTCGACCTCTCAGCCGATCCTGCGGGGGCAGCTGCGGCAGCTGGCGGGCCTCGACTCGATCGAAGCGTCGACCGAGGTGCGGCGCCGTCGCGGAGCCACGTGCGCCCTGCTCCCGGGTGAGGCCGGGCTACGCGTGATGCTGGCCGACCGCGAGCTCCAGATGCCTCTTACCGCCCGCGACGCCATGACGTACGTGGCGACGCACGAGCGCTTCCCGGTGTCCGATCTGCATCCGTTCCTGACGCTCGAGAGCGCGGTGGTGCTGGTGAAGCGCTTGGTGCGAGAGGGGTTGCTCGAGGTCTTGTGAGTGCACCTTTGCGTGATTCCCGCCCTGACGCGGACGTTACTTACGTGCAGGAGCACTTGATTGCAGCCTGAACCGCTAGTGGGGGCCGAGCCGTTGGTGCAGGCCGAGGCCTTCCGCTGTGCCGACTCGGCCGAGGCCCGGGACGAGCCGCTCTACGGCACCGCATCGTTCGTGCGCCGATGGCTCCTGGTCGAGCAGCCCGGCGCGTGGGGCGCGAACGCTCTGCTCGAGAGCCGCATGCCCCGGGCGGTTGCGACCGAGCTTCACAAGAGCGCGGGGGCGGTCGGAGCGCGCGTCATCCTGCTCCGGCGCGGCGCCCGCATGTCGCAGGACAGGCGCCACGTGTACTTCCTGCGCACCGAGCGCGGGCGGATGTACAAGGCCGAGCTGAGCCTCGACAAGATCGACGACCTGCTCGATATCGACCTGTCGCCGTTGCGCAAGGGCGGCGAGATCCCGGAGGCGACGACAAACGAGGAGCCTCTCTTCCTCGTTTGCACCCACGGCCGCCACGATGCCTGTTGCTCCATACGCGGCAATCTGGTCTCACGGATCGCGTGCGCCCAGGAGGGATACGACACCTGGGAGTGCTCCCATATCGGCGGTGATCGGTTCGCGGCCAACGTCGTCTGCTTTCCGCACGGGATCTATTACGGACGCGTCGGACCCCGCGGGATCCTCAGCGTGATGCACGCCTATCGCAATGGGAGACTCTCGCTGGATCATTTCCGCGGCCGGTGCTCCAACAGCTTCCCGGTGCAGGCGGCCGAGTACTTCCTGCGTCGTCAGACCGGCATGGACATGATCGACGGGCCGGCCCTGCAGCGCGTAACGGGCGGCGCGGAGGGCGTCTCGACGCTGTTCGCGCTCGCCGATGGCCGTCATGCGGAAGTCGTGGTGCGGGTCTCGTCGGGGGAGAAACATCGCCTGACGTGCAATTCGTCCGGGCCGGCCTCGATCCCCCTCTACGAGCTGGTCTCCTGCTCGTTGTCCTCCGCTTGAACCTCACGCTATAGCGTCTACTGCCGCCGGTCAGCCCGGCGGTCCCGCCTTTGCCTTCGCAAGGGCCGCGTCGCGATCCGTCGCCTCCGAGATCCACCAGGTCGCGCCGGCGCTCTCGTAGTCGGACCGCGAGGCGTCCTTCGGAGGGGTCGCGACGATCTCGAAGTCGTCGCGCCCGACGCGATCCCGGATCGTAGCGATGTCGTCGGCCGTGAGATTTCCTCCGCCCGACGGCGCGACCGGAACGATGCCGTCCCATCTCGCCGCGCGCCGGATGGGCCGGCCGGGGCTCGGCCACCGGGCCGCAACCCAGACCGGGATGCGGGGTTGCTGCACGGGACGAGGCGCGAATCCCTCGGTATGGACGTGCAGCCGTTCCCCGTCGAAGTCGACACGCTCCCCGCTCCACAGGCCGGTGATGACCTCGAGCGACTCATCGAGCAGGTCTGCGCGCACGCGGGCGTCTCCGGGTTCGCCGAAGGCTTCGAACTCCGCGTCGGGCGGGCTACCGAGCCCGACGCCCAGGGTGATCCGTCCGCCCGAGAGGTGGTCCAAGGTCACCAGCTCGCGGGCGAGCTTGTGCGGGCGGCGTCTCGGAAGGGGAGTGACCAGCGCGCCGAAGCGGATCCGCCGGGTGGCCAGCGCGATCGCGGTGAGTGCAACGGTGACGTCGGCCACCGGGATGCCCGGTGGGTATGCGGTCGAGCGCGCGATGTGATCCCACACGAAGAAGCCATCCCAGCCCGACTCCTCGGCCGTCGCAGCGAGCTCGGCGATCAGAGAGACATCGGCGAAGTCCCCGAAGTTGGGTAGATCCAGCCCGTATCGCATCGCAACACCGTAAAGGTCCCGTTCTCTGCTCGGATCTGGTCGAAAAGCGGTCACGAACGAGCAAAGAAGCGCACACCGCTCGCGGTACGGTCTCGGCCGTGAGCGTTATCGAGGTCCGCGGGCTGAAGAAGGTCTACCGCCGTCTGCGCGGTGGCTCCACCGTCGCCGTGGACGGTCTGGATCTCGTGGTGGAGCCCGGCGGCGTGTATGGCTTCCTCGGCCCCAACGGATCGGGGAAGACGACAACGATCCGTTGCCTGTTGGGCTTGGCCCGGCCGACGGAGGGAACCTGCAAGATCTTCGGGGAGGATTCGTGGACCTCGCTGCATCGGGTGATCTCGAAGGTCGGCTCGATCGTTGAGGCGCCCACGGCGTTCCCCAATTTCTCGGGGCGGCGCAACCTCGAACTGCTCGCCGGCATCTATGGGCTTCCGAGAACCGACGTCGACAAGGCGCTCGAGACGGTAGGTCTGCGCGACCGTGCGAAAGACCTGGCCAAGACCTATTCGCTCGGCATGAAGCAACGACTGGCCATCGCCGGGGCGCTCCTCAAGGATCCCGAGCTGCTGATCCTCGACGAACCGGCCAACGGGCTGGATCCGGCGGGGATCAGAGAGGTGCGGGATCTGATCCGTCGCCTGGGCGCGGAGGGCCGCACCGTGTTCGTGTCCAGCCATCTACTCAGCGAGGTCCAGCAGTTCTGCGACGAGGTGGCGATCCTGTCGCGCGGCAGATCCGTGGCCGCGGGGCCGGTCAAAGAGGTCCTCTCGCATGGCCGAGGTGCCGCGATGCTCCTCCGGATCGCGGACGAGGACCAGGCGATCGCGATCCTTACCGCCGCCGGCATCGCGGCCGTCCGGCACGACTCCTACCTGCGTGTTGAGATCGCTCCGACCGAGGGGGCACGAGTGTCGGAGACCCTCGCGGGCGCGGGCCTCTATCCCATCGAGCTGAAGGCCGACGAGGTCGACCTCGAGACCGTCTTCATGGAGCTCACCGAAACGCTTCAGGAGGCATCGTCGTGAGCAGACTGTTCAGGGTAGAGCTTCGCCGCCTTCTCGCCCGCCGTTTGCTTCGATTCACGACTCTGGTGGTCGTCGCCTTGCTGACCATCGCCGGCGCGATCGTCTTCTTCACGTCCGACATGACGCCTGCTGAAGTCGAACGGGTCCAGAACGAACGGCTCCAGAGCTGTGTCGAGTCTCAGGGCTTCGGCAACGCTCCTCCTGGAACTACGGACTTCGAAGCGTTCTGCCGCGAGGACTTGGGCAGCGAGATCGACCCCCGGTTGGACTACGTCGAGGTGGCCGACGCGGTCACCGAGCTCGGGTTCCCCTTCATGATGCTCGGCTGGATCCTCGGCGCGTCGTCCATAGGCGCCGAATGGAACAACCGGACGCTGACCACGACCCTGACCTGGGAGTCGCGCAGGGTCCGGGTTCTCGTAGCGAAGATGCTCGCGCTCGTCCTGGTCGTCGCCGTATGGATCCTGTTGCTGCTGGTGTTCTACGCACTTGCCATGTACCCGGCCGCCGCCGCCCACGGCATCACCTCGACCGTGGATTCGACGGTGCTGGGCGACATGTTCGAGTCCATGCTCCGGGTGGACGCGCTGGCGGTCGTATTTGCGCTGTTGGGATTCGCGTTGGCAACGATGGGGCGAAACACGGCGGCCGCGCTGGGCGTCGGTTTCGCGTACCTGGCGGTCGTCGAGACCATCATCCGTGGGTTCAAGCCCGAGTGGTCCGACTGGCTGCTGGGTGACAACATCTCGCTGTTCCTCTTCGGAGTCGGCGAGAGCCCGCTGACCCACGGCCAGACGACGGCGGCCGTGATCCTGGTTGCATACATCGGCGCGCTGCTGCTCGCGGCAACGGCACTCTTCCGGCGCCGCGAGATGGCCTAGGGTCGCGGGCCGTCATCAACTTGAGTTTTATGCCGAGAGCCTCCTCGGCCATGTCAACTTCGGGCCTGGTCGATATCATCCTCGGATGAACTCGTGGGACCGGTATCGCGCATGGGAGCCCGAGAAGTCGTGGGATCGGTTCCAGGCGTGGCGGTTCGACTCGCGAGCGCGCTGGGTGGCTACGGGCTCCGGTCTTCGGGTCGTGATCGCGTTCTTCTTCTTGCTCCTCACCGGCTCATCCGCGGGAAGAGCGCTGCAGCTTACGGCGATCTTTGCGGTGCTTGTCATCCTCGTCTGGTGGTTGTACTACCCGCGCGCCAAGGCTAAGAGCCAACGCACGTCGGTGCCCGTGCGCACGACTCAGCTCTGACCACCGACTTGGTAACTGCAGCTGCTTAGTTGGTGTAACTCGTGATACCGGGACGCCGTATCAGGCGTTCGTCGGGGTCTCTACCTCCTGGGAATCGAGCACTCGGATGTCTATGAAGGCGCTCAGCCTTTCTTGAGGGCTGAGGCCGAATCCGGCACAGCGGAGTGCGGGCTCCAGGTGTGATTGCGAGAACACTCCGGTACGCGTCTCGTAATCGCGGAGCGCGGCTCCTTCCTCCTTCTCGTCGGTGAGAAACGCGCTGATCGCGTCGGACAGGAACTCGGCATCGCGGAACGCGTCCGAGATCCCGTCGGCGGGAACCGGGTCCTTGTGGTAGCGGGCATCGCCCGCCAGTGCCCACCCGGGCCCATGGGCCTTCCGGATGAAGTTGGACAGATCGGCCGCTCCCGCGAAACGCTCTTCCCGTTCGGCATCGAGGATCCGCCGTCCGCGCTCCCCGAACCTCATGAGCGCGCCGTTGAAGCTTCCCTCGATATCCCGCCTCTTCTCGGCGAACTGGCTCTTCGGCCAGGCGATCGCGACGCACGCCAGTTCATCGTTGGTGGGGAACATCACCGACACCAGTTCATCGTGGAAGAAGACGTCGGTCGTGGTCAGGCCGGTGCCCCGGAAATAGGAGTACCAGCCGCCCGAGATCGGCTCCTCGTACTCGATGTAGGGGGCCTCCGCCTCGCGCGCGACGAGCGAATGCCGTCCGTCCGCGCCCACCACGATGCGTCCTCTGGCTTCGAACGATCCGTCGGTGGTGTGCCCGCTGATCCCGACTACGCGTTCAGCGTCGCGCACCAGCGAATCCACCAGGACTCCTTCGGCGAGCTCGGCCCCCGCGGTAACCGCGGCATCGACGAGCATCTTGTCGAGCACGGTGCGCCGAGGGCACGCCAGCCCATGGACCGGCTGGTGCATCGGTATCTCGACCTCGAGCTCGCTGCCGCCGGCATCGAAGTAGGCGGCCGTGATGGGTGGGCAGTTCGTCTCGAAGAGGGCATCCATCAGCCCCCAGCGCGCCAGGCGCGCCATGCCCGGCAGCTGGATGAAGTGCGTCGAGAGCGTGTCGCTCGGGAACGTTGCCCGGTCGACGATCAGGACGCTGTGACCGGCCTGCGCGAGCAGCATGCCCAGAGGTGCCCCGGCGCAGCGGCCCCCAACGATGACGACGTCGTACATGGCCCGGGAGCCTAGTGCTCGCGGGCGGGGGGCCCGGCGGTGAGCGCAGAAGTTCGGCAGCGAGGCACCAACGGTGGCAGGCTCGGGTCATGCCCTCGAACGTCAGACAGAGCTTCCTCGAGTGCGCCGAGGCGTGCGGCCCTCTGTTGAGCAGCTCAGAGACCGCGGCAAAGTGGCGCGAGCCCAGCGCGTTGCAGGATTGGTCGGTGGGCGGCCTGAGCGCTCACCTGGTGCGGGCGCTTACCAACGTCGAGCGATTTCTGGACGTGCCCGTGGAGAAAGGCGGCGAGCCGGTGTCGGCCGGCGCCTACTACGCGGCCGTCGTAGACAGCTGGGATCTCGACTCCCAGCTGCACCGGGACATCCGCGCGCGTAGCGATGAGATGGCGGCAGGCGGGCATGAGTCGATCGTCGATCTGTTCGAGGCCGCCTTGGAGCGATTGCAAGTGAGGTTGCTCACCGAGCCGGCGGACCGACTGGTGACCGTTCTCAACGAACTCGTGATGACGCTGGACGACTATCTGCGCACGCGGATCGTCGAGCTGACGCTTCACGCAGACGATGTCGCGGTCAGCATCGGAGCGGAGACGCCGGCCTTCTCGGAAGAGATCGCAACGATCGCCATCGAGACGATGATCGAGACGAGCCGCGTCCGCTACGGAGACCTGGCGATCCTGCGAGCCCTCGGCCGGCGCGAGCGCGACCAACACGACGCGGCCCGCGTCTTCTGAATCAGCCGTCGGGATAGGGGAGTACCGGCAGGCCGTGGTCGGTCTCCCGGATGCCCAGCTCGTACACCGCGCCATGTTGGGTCAAGAGGGTGCGTCCGTTGCAATCGAGGTGCATCGAAGCGAGCGACGAGTTCAGCGAGTGGTGTTCGCCTCCGGACGGATCGGCGTATGCCCACACGACGGTTTGGTCGAGGGACCTGCCGACCGTCCCGCGCACCGGGATCTCTCCAGGGAGCGTGAACCCGCACGAGCCGACCTGTTCATCGACCTCGGTTGCGCGGACCTTCCCGATGCCTCCGACGCGATGGCGCCGGCCGTCGAGCGACAGAGCTCCGTTGGCGATCCACGGCGTGGTCCATCCACCGATGCGTATGCGACCCATCACGACGTCGAGCCAGGTGCCGGGTGCGAACAGCCCGTGCAGCCAGATCCAGCGCTCGGCGTGCTCGGCCCCCCAGTTGTGACCCCACATGCCGCGCCATCCGTCGACCTCGACGCTGCGGTCGCCGAGCTTCAGGATGCCGGAGAAGCTCGCCTCCGGTGCCGGTGAGATCGATTTCGTACGTGGGATCGGGGCCCGGTACATCCACGGCTTGGGCAGATGCATCAGTGGCTCGGTCAGCGCCACCGTCTCGAGATCCCACGACGCGTCCTCGGCGCTGCCCTGCGCGCGGCCCGGCCCGAACGAGCTGCCGTCGATCTCGATGTAATTGCCTTGGCCGGCGCGGGGGCCCGGCACCGTCGCTTTGCGAGCGACCGGCGCGGAGTCCCGGTCGAAGTACGTGAACCAGGTCGAGCCCGTCGCGTCCCGGCCCGGCGCCTTGTGCACGGTGTAGCGGATCCACACCGCCCGCGGCTCGTCGGGGTGAGATGCCTTCAGATAGAAGCTCTCGTAGTGATCTTTGTCGCGGGCCACCTCCGGGAAACGCGCGCTCCATTCCGGGGGGATGCCTCCGTTCGCCACGCCGCCGACTCTAGCGAAGCGACCCCGTATCCGCCCCGGTGGGTCGTAGATTGATCTCATGGCTCGGGGTAGACGACCTGAGGACTGGGACAAGGACCTCGACGCCGCGCGGGCAGGGGAGGCTCGGCTCGCCCGGATCCTTCGAGAGGATCACCGCATCGAGGCGTTGATCGACCGCACGAACGACTTCGACCGCCTCGACTTCTCCTTCAACTACGAGGACGGCCGCGTCGAGCTCGACCTCAAGGAGAAGATCAACCCGACCTCCGACGGCCTCGCCGCGCTGTGGCCGGACGTGCCGGCCGACGACATCTTCGTGCTCGATGAGACCGTCTACCGGCGCATCGTCTGGAACGGTGGCGGCGGCTACCTCGTCGTCCACGACCATCCCGGCTACCGCTGGCTGATCTTTGGACCGTGGGAGCTGACCCTTGGGCCGCGCCTGCGCTACGAGCGCTGGGGCAAACGCCGCACCGAGTCCTTCAAGAAAGGAAAGGTCATGCTCGACCTGAGGACGGCCGCACATTCCGGCCGGACCTTCGAGGTCGACGACCTCTTCAAGGTCATCGACCGCTCGAGGGCGCTCCGAGACGCCGTAGAGGGCGTGGATATCCCTGGGGTAGAACTCCCCGAGATAGGCGAGCCGTAGGAGCGCCGACCCTCAGTTCGTCGGCCGCCCGGGCCGAAGTATGTCGCAGGGGCTTTCTAAGGTAGGAGGATGGGAACGATGAAGCGCGGGCCGAAGAAGAAATCGCCGTCGCCCGGCGACAACCCACCCAGACGCCGCCCCACCTCGACGTCCTCCCACGGCGTCTCTCGTCGCGAGAGCCACGACGCGAGCGAGTTCTACGCTCGGTTTGAGGCCCCAGAGATGTCAAGCGCGACAAACGTCGACGATCACAAGGACATCGACGACATCTTTGTCGGAGATTCCCGGAGCATGACCGAAGTGCGGGACAACTCGGTGGCCTTGGTGATCACCTCGCCTCCCTACTTCGTCGGGAAGGAGTACGAGCAGGCCGTCGGAGTGGGTCATGTCCCGGCCGACTACGTGTCCTACCTGCAGATGCTCGAGGATGTCTTCGCCGAGTGTGTGCGGAAACTCGAGCCCGGGGGACGGATCGCCGTTAACGTCGCCAACCTGGGTCGCCGGCCGTATCGGTCGCTCTCGGCGGACGTGATCGACATCCTTCAGAATCGGTTGCGCTTGCTCCTCCGGGGCGAGGTCATCTGGCAGAAGGCGCGCGGTGCCGGCGGTTCGTGCGCGTGGGGATCGTTCCAACGCCCGGCTAATCCTGTGTTGAGAGACCTGACCGAGAGGATCATCATCGCGAGCAAAGGCAGGTTCAACCGAGCGATGTCGGCCCGTGACCGTCACGAGCTGGGGCTCCCGTCCGAGGCGTCGATCTTCCGCGACGAGTTCATGGAGGCGACGACAGACGTGTGGGAGATGGCTCCCGAAAGCGCGTCTCGCGTCGGTCACCCCGCGCCGTTCCCCGTCGAGCTGCCGGAGCGGTTGATCTATCTCTACACGTACCGCAACGACCTGGTGCTGGATCCCTTCATCGGCTCCGGGACGACGGCGGTAGCCGCGCTGCGCACCGAGCGCCACTACGCCGGTTACGACATGGAGGCCAAGTACGTCCAGGCCGCCAGGGCTCGTTTGGAGGAGGAGATGAAACGGATCGAGTCGCTGCGCCGGGAGGTGCGGCCGGTCCCTCGGGTCGCGCTCGAGGCGGTTCCGAAGGCGGCCGATCCGGACGAGGACTTCCAGAGGCGCGCCGTGCGCGAGGGCAAGGCGGCGAAAGATCTCGCCGAGCTTGTCTTGACGAAGGCCGGCTTTCAAAGTCTGCGCCCAAACGTGCGCTTCCCGGAGGGTGTCGAGATCAATTTCGAGGCCCGCGATCAGTTGGGCAAGCTCTGGTTCTTCGACGTGTCCGGTGGCTTCACTAGTACGCGGCCCGGACTGCGTCGAACCGACACGATGTGGAAGGCGCTCGGCAAGGCGGCCGTCCTTCACGAGGTGCAGCCGAGCGTGCCGCTGGTTCTGCTGACCACGCACGTTCCCACCGGGGGCCGGGCAGGTGAATCGGCGCTGGCGGTGTTGTCGGGCCCGGACAAGCCCATATACGACGTTATCGAGCTGCTCGACGAAGCCGCCTTCGGTCGGCTGTGTTCGTACGCGAGCGGCGGGCGCCCGGAGTGAAAGGACGGGCCGATTCATGACCGATGTGAATACATGGCCTGGACGTATCGCCGTCGGCGTCGTGCGGAGCGACCCTCCTCAGGTCTTTCTCGCTGAGTCCGATCAGATCCTCGGACGCGTGCTTGCCGTGGAACTGGTCAGTCGCGCCGACCCGAGCGAGCTGGCGCGTAAGGGTGTGCTCGACGAGGTCCGTCAGGCCTTGCTAGAGGAGAGGTGGGCCGACGCCGTCGTCGGCTGGATCCAGGCGACGGGCGAGGCGGTAGATGCCTATCCCGACGAGATCGTGTGGACGGAGGAGCGGCTCGATTCCGAGGAAGCCTCCCTCGAGATCCGTTTCTCTCGGGTGTTTACAGATCCCGCCGGCGAGGCGGCGGACAACTAGCAGGGCGACCTAGGGAGCTGCCACGGAGCCGGTCGCCGAGAACGTCGCCGTCGCCTCCCCGGCCGACGCGGTGCCCGCGCACGGTGGGTCGATGCCGGGGCCCTGCCACACCCACACCGATACGGCTTTCCCAGGTTCGAGCTCGACTGACTCGGTAGTCTTCCCGCAGATCCCCACGGTGAGGTCGTCCGCCACCAGGAAGTTGCCGTCTTCGTTCGTGTCCTGGATGACCGACGCATAGACCTCGCGTCCAAGGTCGTCTTCGATCTCGACACCGAAGAAGCGCTCCTTGCCCTGGGGCTCTCCAAAGAAGAGACACGACTCGCCCTGGAAGCAGACACCCGCTCCGTGCGTTCCGTACGCCGGCGCGGTGTAGGGAAGCTTCATCACGCGAGGCTTCGGTGCCTTCTTGGCGGCTCCGGTGGATGCGATCCCCGCGACCATGATCACGACCAGTCCAAGCCCGATGACGTTCCTGCGCACTGCGTCCTCCAAGC
>DATFFR010000033.1:0-38414 GCA_035249925.1 Actinomycetota bacterium | reverse complement strand
GTCCCTCACGACTGGCCCTCATGGCGACTCCAGATCGCTCATCACATGCCGCGGTTCTGCTGACGCCGGTCGGCGATCTCCGGTAGATCTGGCTTCGGCGTAACTCAATTAACATCCGGCGAGGCCGAGAACTCATTCAATCGTTGGGGGACGGGAGGGGCGTGGCCGACCATCTGATCGGGCTGCTGCTGGGCACCGAGGAGGACTGGCCCCAGGCGTTCGAGTCCCTGGTCGGTCGCGTGCCGTCGATCTCGTACGAGGGCGAGACCCACTCGTTCTCGACCGAGCGGATAACGATCGAGCCGTTCGACCTCCGCATGAAGCCGCGTCATTCCCTCGTGATCGACCGGCTGTCGCACTGGTACTACCACCCTCGGGAATGGATCAAGAAGATCGCGCTGATGAACGGCGTGTACCTCATGAACAACCCGTTCACGTTCCAGTCGATGGAGAAGCACGCGGCCTACTGCGCCATGATCCGTTTGGGCCTCAAGGTCCCCGCCACCTGGCTGATCCCGCACAAGCAACCCCCCGACAACGAGCGCTTCCCCTACACATCCGCGAAGTACAACCGCCCGTTCGAGCTCGACGAGGTCGCCCAACAGATCGGCTACCCGCTGTTCATGAAGCCGTTCGACGGGGGGGCATGGGTCGGTGTCACGCGGATCACCAACGCGGAGGCGCTGCGGCGCGGGTACGACGAGTCCGGTGAGAGGTTGATGCACCTTCAGGCCTCGGTCGAGAACTTCGAGGTCTTCGCTCGCAGCCTCTCGATCGGCGCCGAGACCATGGTCATGCGGTACGACCCCTCGGAGCCGATCCACGGCCGGTACCAGGTCGAGCACGGCTTCCTCGAACCCGACGTCGGCCAGGAGGTCATCACCATCGGCAAGCTGATCAACGCCTTCTTCCTATGGGAGTTCAACTCGTGCGAGACGCTGATCAAGGACGGCGAGGTCTTCCCGATCGACTACGCGAACGCCTGCCCCGACGTGTCGTTGACCAGCCTTCACTACTACTTCCCGTGGGCGATCAAGAGCCTCGTCAAGTGGTCGCTGTTCTGCGCCGCCACCGACCGGCCCATGCAGATCGACATGACGATGAAGCGTTACTTCGAGATCGGCGATCGCGAGGATCTCTCGTACGACGAGAAGCTGGCCGAGTACGCGCGGTTATCCGCCGAGCACTTCCAGACCGACCGATACCAGGAGTTCGTCGAGAAGAACATCCCCGAGATCGACGAGGTGATGCTCGAGTACATCGGCAGCGCCGAGTTCGACGGTTTGCTCGTGCAAACGGTGAC
This sequence comes from Actinomycetota bacterium, assembly GCA_035249925.1. GTDB lineage: Bacteria > Actinomycetota > CADDZG01 > CADDZG01 > WHSQ01 > MB1-2. The sequence continues at coordinate 37,111 of DATFFR010000033.1, read as the reverse complement.
GTCGACCTTCCCGCCCCACGAGCACGAGAAATTCATCGCCCACTACCGGGGCCTTCTCGCCCTCTGGCTCAAGGATCAGACCGCGGTCCTCGCCTGAGTCCCGGGCACCACCGTCCGCGGCCGTCCTGACGTCGGCCGGAGGCCCATAGGCCGCCTGAGTCGGAAGAAAACGGCGCTAGTAGAGCTTCGAGAACTGCGCCAGCTTCTTGCGGCGGTGGATACCGTCGATGATCCGGATCGTGCCGGAGCGCGACCTCATGACGATCGACTGGGTCCGGGCGCTTTCCCCCGCGTAGCGAACTCCCTGGATCAGGTCGCCGTCGGTGATACCTGTGGCGGCGAAGAAGACGTCTTCGCCGGCCACGAGGTCGTGGGCGGTAAGGACCTTGTCGAGGTCGTAGCCGGCGGCGAGCGCGGCGTCGCGTTCTTCGTCGTTCCGGGGCCACAGCCGCCCCTGGATCACACCGCCGAGGCATTTGATCGCGGCGGCCGCGATGACGCCCTCCGGGGTACCGCCGATCCCGATCAGAAGGTCCACTCCCGAACTCTCGCGGGCCGCGCTGATCGCGCCGGCGACGTCGCCGTCCGTGATGAAACGGATACGGGCGCCCGCTTCGCGCACCTCTTTCACGATCTGCTCGTGACGGGGACGCTCGAGGATCATCACGGTCAGCCCAGAGACGTCCATCCCCTTGACCTTCGCAACCTTCTCCAGGTTGTCCGCGATGGGAGCGTCGAGATCGAGCACGTCGGCGGCCTCGGGGCCGGCGGCGATCTTCTCCATGTACATGCACGGTCCCGGGTCGAACATGGTGCCCCGCTCGGCAAGTGCCACGACCGCAAGCGCGCCCCCCATCCCTTTGGAGGTCAACGTGGTGCCGTCGATCGGGTCGACCGCGATGTCGACTACCGGCGGCTCGCCGTTGCCGATCTTCTCGCCGTTGTAGAGCATCGGGGCGTTGTCCTTCTCGCCCTCCCCGATCACGACGACCCCGTCCATCGGCACGGTGTCCATCAACAGCCGCATAGCGTCCACCGCGGCCTGATCGGCGGCCTCTTTGTCACCCCGCCCCATCCAGCGGGCCGCGGCAAGAGCGGCGGCCTCCGTAACGCGCACGAGCTCGAGCGCGAGGTTGCGGTCCGGCGAGACGTTGGACGTCGTCGTCACATGTCCTCCTGTGGGTGATTCGATAAGGCCAGCCTAACTGCGGCTCCGAGCGGGCCCGGAAGAGCCCGCGCGCCGATACGGGGAGCGGTCGAGCCGGGTTGGGTGTCGATCAGCAGGTGGGCAGGTTCATCAAGCAGCGGGACTTGCGCACCTTGTCGGGCTTCTCGAGCATCGGGTCCCCACCCGTTTGCTTGATGAAGATCGGGTTCGCCACCGGCTTCGGACCGCCCAGCGGGCTCTTCAACGTCGTGTCGCCCGACACGACGAAGAGCTTGCCGGTGTGGTCGAAATTGATGGTGAAGAAGTCGCCGAGACGGCGGTCGCCGGCCTCGAAGCTGGTGTTCGCGTTGCAGGCCGTACCGCTCAGGCAGATCTTGCCGACGTGGATCGGACGACCGGAGGCGTTCGCAACCTGGAATTGCGGAGGAACGAACCGCTTGGAGCCGTCCGAGCACGTGACGGTCGTCCCGTGTCCGTTCGTCGTGTACGCCACGAAGATGTTGAACTTGTTCTCTTTGCCGGCGATGGTCTGGTACCAGGTGACCGCGACGCGGCCGTCGTCCCCTGCGATGATCCAGGGCCACAGGGCATCACCCTTGGGGGTGGGGATGCGTATCGGTGCCTTCGCCCACTCCTTGGTGCCGCGGTTGAAGTAATTGAAGGTGACCTGGCCGTTCGGCTTGGTGTCGTTCGAGCCTGAATAGCCGCCGGCGTTGGCCGCGTAGATCCAACCGGCACGGTCGACCGCGACCGCCCCGAAGAATTGCGTCGACCCGCCGAGCGGAGCCGGGTAGTTCTTCCAGCTGCTGCCGTCGTCGGCAGAGATCGAGACGCCGCCTTCGCCGAGGGGACCGAGCAGGCCCTTCTTCGGGTTCAGCGGGTCGACGAGCATCTTGCCGTCCGGGCCGAGCTGGCCCTGACCCTGATCGACGGGAAGGAACGTGAGCCCACCGTCGGTCGAGCGCCACAGAGACTTCGGAAGATTGACGTACAGGAAGACCTCGTTCTCCTCGGCTCCCGTGACCCACGGCCGGTCACCCGATGCGGCGAACGGGTTGGCGGTCGGCCACGACTGACCGTCGTCGGGGCTGCCGAACACGGCGACGTTCGCGAGGTCGATCTCGACGTTGTACAGGTTCCCGGCCGCGTCCTTGGTGAGGTCGGGATCCGAGAATCCGGTCGACGTCGCGCTGTGCGGGCCCTCGGGGGCGCCGGCGAGACCGACGTACTGCCACGTCTTGCCGCCGTCGGTGCTGCGCCAGTTGAGTGTCTGGTTGTAGTAGCTGCGAAGGAAGTCGCCGCCACCGGCCGCGGCCGCCGGGTCCTTGTAGATGTGGGTGGTGCCGGCGTGGGCGGACACGATGATCGAGCCGTCGTCGGCAACGATGCTGACGGGCTCGCCGCCGGCGCGGTTCTCGTCGATGAAGGTCGGCTTGGCGAAATCGAGGGGGGCCGGGCGAGGACGCGGGCAGGACACGGTCGAGGAGTCGGCCTGGGCCAGCGGCAGGATCGCGGCGAGGAGCGCCGGCACGAGCAGGAAACGCAGCCTCTTCAGCATCGTTCGGAACCCTTCGATCGGCGGAAAGAAACCCATCTCACAGGTTCGAGACGGGGCGGTTACTTCCTGCCTCTGTTGCCTGTGTTAATCGTTGTGGTCAACGTCCGATTAATCCCCCGAATTACACCTTGGCCATTAATCAAGGGCCCCCGGGGGCCCTTCGATAGCTAATGCATGAGTTGGACAAGCCGGTCAATCCTGTCGCTTCTGACGCTCGCGTTGCTGGCCGCGGGTATGCCGGCGGCGTGGGCCGAGCGGACCCCGACCCCCGACTGGGTGAAGCCGGCGCTGCGCTACCTGGTCGAGCACGACTACATGGAGCGTGACGACTTCTACCCCAACCGCCCGATGGTCCGAGCCGAGTTCAAAGCCCTCATGAAGAAGACGTTCGGTGGCGGCTATCGGCGCGAGCGCGGCAACGTCACGGCCGGCGAGGTCAGCGCCGCCCTGGTCCGCGGTCTTGGGAAAGCGCCCGTCGCGGCGTCGCTCGGCGACGTCAGGTCGCCCGACGGCTGGGACCCCGAAGTACACGCCCGCTTCGGCTCCGAGGTGGTCGCGCGAGAGATGGGCCTGCGGCGTGATCGGCCGACGAGCGAGGAAGCCATGGAGGCCTCGGCCGACGAGGAGATGCGCCAGGCCGACATCGTGTGGTCCGTGTGGAAGGCCAAGACCGCTCCATCCGTGTACGGGGCCGACGCGCTGGCCGACTTCCAGCTGGCCAACTACTCGGAGACGCGCCGGCAGGTCGTCAAGTTCGCGATGTCGCTGGTGGGAACCCCTTACGTGTGGGGCGGTGAGTGGCCGACGAAGACCGCGGCCGGATATCCCTACGGCGCGCAGGTCCACGGAGGTTTCGACTGTTCCGGATTCATCTGGTACGTGCTGCAGAAGAAGTCGGCCTCGTACCAGCCGACGAACCGTCCGTACGTGGGCTGGAGCATCCCCGAGCGGTCGTCGTACGACATGGCCGGAGCGATCGGCCGCCGCAAGCGCCTGAGCCTGAAGGAGATGAAGCCGGCCGACATGGTCTTCTTCGCCCCCGGCGGCCGCGACGCGAAGGCGTCGAGCGTGTACCACGCGGGGCTCTACCTCGGCAACGGCTGGATGATCCACTCCTCCGGGGGCCGCGCCGGCATCAGCCTGGCCGAGATCGGCCGGGGCTCATGGTGGAACAGCCAACTCGCCTGGGGCCGCCGCATCATCAAGTAGCGCCCCGCCGCGCCCCGCCCCGCGCCTTGGCATCAAACGTGCGCTTAACGCACGTTTGATCTCACAGCGGCCGCCCATATGCGCGCCGGAGATCTCTCACGAAGTCCTCTTGGCCCGGAGGTCTGAGCATCGGCGCGGTGGCCTGAAGAAGCATCCAGCCCATCGCGGTCAGCGAGTTCCGGCGCACACGATCGGCGTCGAAGCTTCGACGGCCGGAATGGAACCGAAACCCCTCGACTTCGATGATCAGCCGACGGTCTGGATAGACGAAGTCGACCCGGCCGACGAAACGGCCATCATCGTCCAGGACCTTCTGTCGGATCGCCGGAGGAAAGCCTTCCGAACGAAGGAGCCTGACGAGTTTCACCTCCAGCGCGCTTTCCGTAGGTGCCTGGCCACCCCTCGACTCGAGCGCGCGTCGAAGCCTGCTGCGACCCGGAAGGTTGGGCGGCATATCGAGCAGGCGTTGGACCACTCGCTGTGGAGATGTGAGCTGGCGACGCAACGCGTCTTCGATCGCTGTCTCTAGAAGCTCATCGGACACGCAACCGGCGATATCTATCAGGGTTCGCTCAATCGAAGTCGTCGTGATACTCGCGATCTCAACATGGTCGACCTCAAGGATGTACGGAGACCTCCTCACGAGGGTGTGCCGGTGAAAGGCCTTCAGGTTTCGGCTCGTCACAACCTCGATCGCCACAGGGGGCCCGAACCCGTCCAATCTGTGTAGCGCCGCGGCGCTCCTTCCGCTCACGGCTCCCCGTCCATCCATCCAAAGCGACACGGCCCTAGCCCGTTGCCTCCACGACCGAGGCGCGCCCGCGACCCGGTAGACACCGGGTTCGAGGGAGATAAGAGAGCCCGCCCGAACTCTCCGGCGGATCGCGTCAGGGGAAAGTCCCGCCGCACGCAGCTGAGCGGCCGTGACCAAGCCATACTGACCGGCCGCGAGAGCGCCGATGGCCGCGTCCCTCTGAAGTGAGCTGCTGCGCATCGCACCAGTACACCGCTACCAATTCATTTGAGTCGTGGCCGGCACCACGCGCCTTGGCATCAAACGTGCGCTTAACGCACGTTTGATCTCACAGCGGCCCGGGGGTTATTCGTGGACGTAGAGGGGGGTGCCGATCGGGTTGCGATAGAAGAACTTCTGCTCGACGTAGCGCGGGATGCGTACGCAGCCGTGGCTGGCCGGGTAGGTCGGGACCGAGTCGCTTCCGTGCACGGCGTACCCGCCGACGAAGTAATTCGGCCACCAGAGGGTGCCAAGGTGACTGACCCGCTTGCCGGCGATCTTGCGCTCGATCGTGAAGTCCCCGCGCGGCGTGTGCGCCCGGCGGGTCTGGCCGTCGACGGTGTAGAGCTCCTCGTTCCCGCTGGAGATCGGAAGCGTGTGCTTGACCTTGCCCTTGCGGACCTCGAAGAGAACCTGGCGCGAGATATCGACGTCGACGTAGCGGTCCGGTTTCCGTCGGGGCGGCTGCGGGGTGCCCTTCATCGCCAGCAGGGTCATCTGCGCCGGGGTGATGACCGCGTCGCGGGCCAGGCCCTTCGTCTTCTCGAAGGCGTACGAAGCCTGGAGCGTCGAGTAGCCGAAGGATCCGTCGGCGGCCCCGGCCGGATATGAGTTCCTGAGCAACATCTTCTGCAGGAACTTCACCTCGGGTCCGCTGTTGCCGGTCCGAAGCGTTACGTCCCATCGGATCGCGTGAACGTTGGTAAGGCCGTCGATCGTGCGCAAGTCGAAGCCGCGCCGACGGAGTCCGTCGATGATCCCCGGCAGAGCCTGTCGGTGGCTCTTTCTCCAGATGTCCAACGAGATGATCGAGCCGCGCTGCGCCGCGCGCACCACGCGCCGCTTGACCTTGCGTGCCAGGCCGCCGCGCGCGTGGAAGGTCCAGCGCACCGATCGATAGCCGGCCGACCCCGCCACGCGCAGAACGCGGATGTCCCGCTGCCCCTTCGGAGCCCGCAGGAACGGCTTCGGGCCGGCACCGACCGCGTTCAACGCGTCCTCGGCCCGCTCGATCGAAGCACGGATCTCGTCGTCGGACATCGACGTGAACGCGGTGTCACCGTAGCCCCGGTTACCAAGCGTGTGGCCTTGAACGCGAGCGCGACGCGCCTTGTCCTTGTGATGCTGGATCCAGCCCCCCGGGATGAAGAACGACGCGCGAGCGTTCTTGCGGTCGAGCGTTTCGAGAACGTTCAAGAAGGGGCGCGCCCGGGTCTTGCCGTCGAAGGTGATCATCACGATCCGCTTGTCGGCCCCGATCACCCACTCGGACGGCGGAAAGGTCGGAGCGGCGACCGCGGGGGCCGTGGTCAGGAGCGCGCCCAGTTGCGCCGCGACAAGAGCTGCCGCCAGCTTCTTCGTCCGCATCACGGACGGAAGTGTACCTAGGCGGCCGCTCGGTGCCACGCATCACTACGGGACTGTGCCAGGGGCCACGGGGACCTCGAACCCGACAAACCCGACTTTTCTTGGCGAATCTGCCGAAATCGGCTTGGGTCACGTCCGGATTGGGTAACTAGGGCCCATCCACAGCAGGACGAGCAAATGGAGGTATGGCGGATGAGATCTGCACGCGCCCGCCGGGCGCTGACGGTTGCCCTCTGCGTCGCCCTCGTAGCAGGTGCTTTCGTTGCGGGACCGGCACAAGCAGGCAAGAAGAAAAAGAAGTTCAGCTGCGCGCCGGCCACGGCCGCGGCGCCGACCGAGGGGCACTCGGCCAACGCGGAAGAGGCGGCTGAGGCCGAGGTCGTCAACGTAACGGCGGCCCACACCGAGGAGGCTCCGCTCGTGATCGAGTACGAGCACGGCCCTGCGCTCTCGGACGCCATGATCGAGGACACGCTGTACTTCGCGTTCCAGGTCGTTTCCAAGACCCCCGGCTTCGGCGTCTACATCAGACAGGAATGGCCGGGCTCGATGAGCGACATGGACCTCTACATGTACGACTCGGGTGGCGCCGAGGTCTCGTACTCGGGCGCCTACAACCCGGCCCCGATCCCGGGCGTGACCGACTCGGGCGGCAACGGTGGTCAGGGCTACGAGTCCATCCCCGGGTTCCCCGCCGACCCTTGCTCTCCGTACACGCTCGAGAGCAAGGCCTACATGACGATGGGCGAGCCGATGACCCTCAAGATCTGGCTCGGCGAGGCCGGAGACACCTACAACACGCCGTAACCATCGTCTGAATCAGGACATAAGGGCCGGGGCCTCACAGGGTCCCGGCCCTTTCACTTCCACTACTGCAGGAACCAAGTGCCGGAAGGCGAACCTCCACGCCACTGAGGACGAAAGAAAAGTCCCCCGAGCTGGAGGTCCACATGAAGTCTCGTTCGATCCGAACCCTGGCGGTCCTGGCTTCGGCCGGCCTGCTCGTGGGTGCTTTCGCCGTTGGCCCGGCCGACGCTGCAAAGAGGAAAAAGAAGAAGCCCTTCAGTTGCGCGCCCGCGACGCCCGCCGCGCCGGCGAGCGAGCACGCAGGTGCCGACGCTGCCCCTGAGGCTGAGGTCACTCCCATCACCGAGGCGGCCACCGAAGAGGCGCCGGTCGTTATCGAGTACGAGCATGGTCCTGCGATGTACGTCTTTGGTACTGCGCAGCCCATACAGGAGGACAACGCCTACTTCAACCTTCAGGTGGTCTCCAACAAGCCCGATCAGGGCCTCTACATCCTGCAGGAGTGGGGAACAGACATCACCGATCTCGATCTCTACCTCTACGACGACAGCGGCACGCAGGTCGCGTTCTCAGGTGCATTCAACGCTGCACCTCAAAGTGACACGCCGATCGGCGACCTCAGCGGTCCTGCCGGGACCGGCGGGGCCGGATTCGAGTCGATCTCGGGCTTCCCGGCCGTGCCCTGCGCCCCTCACACGATCGAAAGCGTTGCTTACATGACCCATGGCGAGCCGGTCACTTTGAAGGCCTGGCTCGGCCCCGTTGGGGAGTACAACGCGCCGGCTGAGTAGATAGGCCGGACGGCGACAACGCAGAGTCAGAGACCGGGCTTCGGCCCGGTCTCTTTGCGTTCCGTGACAAACCCGAGGATCAGCTTGCCCCGGGTCGCAGTCGAGCGGGGGAACGTGAGACTGGGGACGACCGCGTGTCACCTTTGTGCCTCGGGGCAGGAGATCGGTAGGGATCAGCGAACGCTTCTGTAGTGGACAAAAGGGGCGCATAACCCCGCTTGACCTTGGAGGTGCCGATGAAGTCACGTTCGATCAGAAGCCTTGCGGTCCTGGCCTCGGCCGGACTGCTGGTGGGGGCATTCACCGCGGCTCCCGCCGACGCGGCGAAGCGTAAGAAGAAGAAGCCACCTGCATGCGCCGCGTTCGTTCCGCCCGAGACCGTGGGCGAAGCGGAGGTCGTGAAGCTCACCGACGCCGCCACCGAGGAAGCACCTGTTGAGGTCGCAGCTTCGCTCGGGCCCGGAGTGGGCGCGGGTCGCGATCCGGGAGGCGAAGGAGCCCATGTCTCGCACGCCTTCGTGCCGGTGCAGGTCGATTCCGCCGTGTCGGGAGCCGGCATCTACGGCCGGGTCGAGTTCACCGAGATCTTCGACTACGACCTCTACCTCGACGACGCGGCCGGCACGAACCTGATGGCGTCGGGTGGCTTCGGACCCATCGACGACAGTCAGCTCGGTGGCGACGCGAACAACAGCGAGACCGGACTCGGCTTCGAGGCGATCTACGGCATCACTACCGAAGACTGCGGCGGCTACGTCTTCGACATCGTCGGCGCCACTACGCCCGGCGGGGACGTCACGCTCAAGCTGTGGCTGGGAGAAGCGACGCTCTAAACGAACCAAACGGCGCGACAAGGGACCGGGCTTCGGCCCGGTCCCTTCGCGTCCTAGTTGATCGCGTCCTAGTTGGTGGGTGAGTCCTCCGGCTCCGGGGACGCGTCGTCGTCCTCGGGCGCCTCGGCCTCGTCCGGGGCCGGGCTTGCTTCGGCGCCCGCCGGTTGGAAGGGCTCCGGATCCTGGTGTGCGCACTCATTCGGGGTATCGGCCTCCGGAGCCGCGCCACCGCGACGGAACTCATCGATGAACTCGGTGACCGAGTCTTCCTCTGCAGTATCGAGCTCCATCGTGTAACCCCATGCGGCGATCGTTATCGGTGACTCCATCTGACCCTGGTAGGGCATCGAGAAGACGCTGTGGTCGTAGTCCGCAACGATCGATTCGAGAGTCCTGATGTCCTCGAGGTCGGCATCCGGTCTGTAAAGAAGCCCGATCGCGCCGTGTTCGAGGTTGTGAACCATCGTCTCGTTCGGTATCGCCTCGGAGTAGACCCCGCAGTCGGTCGGCTGACCGGCATGTTGCCCGGAAACCGGGGGGCTGTCCTCGTACGCGACCGGGCCGTCCGTGTGCTGGTTCGCGCCGGCCGTGCTGAATTCGTTGATCCGATGGCCGTTGATCTCGTCGGGGAGCGCGGTGCGAAGGAACAGGAACCACACCGCTACGGCGGCCAACAGCACCATGACGATCCGGCGGACGATGCGCTCGCGCGCTTCTTTCTTGCGCTTGGCTGCGAGCGCAGCGGCCTTGGCGGCTCGCTTCGCCTCTAGCCGTTCGCGCCGCTTCTCGTTGGGGTCGACGCCCGGGGGCGGTCGCTTCTTGTCCTTCTTCTTCTTGGCCACGGCCCCGGAGGCTATCGTGCGCGCCTTATGGGATCAGACGCGTGGAGGTTGTTGCTGGTCGTGGCCCTCGGGCTCAACGCCGTGGCCGGTTTCGTCTACCGGCTATACCGCTTCCGGAAGGGGGGCCCCGTCGGCGACGTGTGGGGCCAGGCCCTGCTCGGCGTGCTGCTGGCGGGCCTGGCGCTGTCGATAGGACTGGGCGGTGACTGGGCCCGCTGGCCGGCCTTGGCCTACGCCGTCCTATTCGGCGTCGTCGTGATGCCGATCTGGACCCTCGCGGTATTGATCCCACTGCCGCCGGCCCGCGTCGACTACGCGTTCACCGCGCTCTACTGGACGACGCTGTTGGTGATCGGGGTTGCGGCGATCCTGCTCTAAGAGAGCCCAGGTTTCCTGGGTTCCCCTAGTTGCCGTTGGCGGAGAGCAGACCCCACTCGCCGAGGCGTCGGGACAGCTCGTCGGCGCTGGTCTGGTACAGCAGCGCCAGGGCCATGAGGTCGTCCTCGCGGATCGTGAGGACCCGGCCGTTGTAGTCACCACGCTGGATCTGGATCGCGTGCGTGAACCGAGACAGCGGGTCGCGGTCGTGCTCGGGAACCCTATCCAGGCCTTCGAGATCGAGCACCACTCGGCGGCGACCAACGGGCTCACCCGGGCTGACCGGGCGGTCGTCGTCGGGAAGGATCTCGGACACCGGCACGCCGTAGAAGTCGGCGAGCTCGGAGAGCCGGGCGACAGTGACGTTGCGGTCCCCTCGCTCGTACGCGCCCACGACCGCGGCCTTCCACTTGCCCTTGGATGCCTGCTGGACGTCTTGGAGAGACATCCCCTTCTGGATCCTGATCTTCCTGAGACGCTCCCCCAACTGCCCTGCGTAGTCGCTCATGTCTGATCGGACTCCTTTTCATCGCCCCGGCCGCATCCTGTTTGGGGGCCGGTCACGGTGCGTGGTCGTCTACCTATGCTGAGTTTTTCGACGCGGAGCGTCAACCACCTTCTCGAAATCGACTACTTTCCGTATTCGCCTACGCCTGGAAGGGGTGCCGGTAGAATCTCAAGCGTGAAAGCTTTGTGGAAGGGCGCCATCACCTTCGGGCTCATCAGCATCCCCGTCCGGCTGTACTCCGCCGTCCAGGAGAAAAGGCCCAAATTCCACCTCCTGCACGCCGACGACAGGGGCCGGATCAAGTACCAACGGATCTGCTCGAAGTGCGGCAAAGAGGTCTCCTGGGACGATCTGGTCAAGGGCTACGAGGTCTCCAAGGACCACTACGTCGACTTTACCGAGGACGAGCTCGAGGCCCTGGGCGTCGACTCGGTGAGCGCGATCGACGTCGTCTCGTTCGTTCCCCTCGAGGCCATCGACCCGGTGTACTTCAACAAGACCTACTACGTGGCCCCCGAGCCCTCCGGCCTCAAGGCCTACCGTCTGCTCGCCGAGGCGCTGGAAGCCGAGGGCCAGGTCGGGGTCGCCAAGGTGGCCTTTCGGGAGAAGGAGCACCTCGCCACCATCCGTCTGAAAGATGACGTGTTCGTGCTCGAGACGATGCACTGGCCGGACGAGATCAGGACACCCGAGTTCGAGGAGCTCGACAAGGACGTCAAGATCCGCGACGCCGAGGTGAAGATGGCCCGTCAGCTCGTCCAGCAACTCTCCGACGAGTTCAAGCCGGAGGAGTTCGAAGACGACTACCGCAAGGCGATCGAGGGGCTCATCGAGAAGAAGGTCGAGGGCGAGGAGATCACCGTCGCCCCGCCGCCGTCCGAGGAGCCGGCCAAGGTCGTGGACCTGATGGAGGCGCTGCGCGCATCGGTGGACGAAGCCAAGAAGAAAAAGACCGCCGCGGAGCCGGCCAAGAAGAAGACCACCCGCAAGAAGGCATCCGCCTCCTAGGGAGGCCTCACTCATATGGAAACCGTAGCGATCAAGATCCCCGCGTCACCGGTGTACCTGCAGGTCGTCCGGCTGGTCGCGGCGGGGCTCGCGTCCCGCTTGAAGTTCACGCTGGATGACATCGAGGACCTGAAGATCGCGGTCGACGAGATGTCCGCCTACTTCACCGGCTCGAACGGCCGCGACGGGACGATCGAGGTCACGTTCACGGTCCAGGAGGACCGGCTCGAGATCAGAGGGGCCGGCACGTTCTCGCCCGGAGAGAAGGTACGGACCGAGCTGACGGAGTTCTCCCGGATGATCCTTGAAACCGTCGCCGACTCGGCTTCGTTAGAGCAGATGGATGGCACACCGACCTTCAACCTTGTGAAGAGCAAGGCGTCGTGAGCGAGCGCGCAACCCTCTCCAAAGACGAGGTCCGCGGCCTCTTTCAGGAATACAAGGAAGCAACCCCCGACGAGCAACCCGCTCTGCGGGAGAAGCTCGTCGAGCAGCACATCGGTTTGGTCGAGTTCCTCGCGCGCCGCTTCCGCAACCGCGGCGAGCCGTTGGAGGATCTTGTCCAGGTGGGCACGATCGGGTTGCTGAAGGCCATCGAGAGGTTCGACCTCGACCGCGAGGTCGAGTTCTCGACGTACGCAACCCCAACGATCGTCGGCGAGCTCAAGCGGCACTTCCGCGACAAGGGCTGGGCCGTGCGTGTCCCCCGCCGGCTTCAGGAGCTTCACCTCGAGCTAACCAAAGTCGTGGGGCACCTGGGGCAGGACCTGGGACGCTCACCCACCGTCGCAGAGATAGCAGAAGCCACCGGAACCACCGAGGAAACCGTGCTCGAAGGCCTCGAGATCGCGCAGGCCTACAACTTCACATCCCTGGACGCGCCCATCGACACCGACGAAGGCGGATCGACCTCGTTCGCCGACCAGTTGGGCGAGGAAGACGAGCACCTGGAGAACCTCGAGTACCGCGCCTCGCTCGCGCCGGAGATGGCCAAGCTGCCCGAGCGTGAGCGCCGCATCCTCTATCTGCGGTTCTTCAAGGGGCTGACACAGTCCGAGATCGCAGACAGACTCGAGATCTCCCAGATGCACGTTTCGAGATTGCTCAACCGCACCCTCAGCAACCTGCGCACCGCGCTCGAGGAGGAGTGACGTGGGCCGCCGCGGACACCGCTCGGCGGCGCTGGTGGTCCTCTGGTGTCTGGCGGCAACGGCCTGTTCACTCGAGCCGGTCGACCTCAAGAAGGAGCGACCGCTCGCCGTACGTAGCACGGTCCTCGCCGCGGACGGCACCTTCCTGGCGCGGCTGTTCGAACAGAACCGCGCCCTGGTCGACGAAGACGAGATCCCGTCCATCCTCGAGGACGCCGTCCTCGCGGCGGAGGATGCCCGCTTCTTCGAACATCCTGGCTACGATCTCCGCGCGATCGCCCGCGCCGCGATCATCAACTTCGACAAGGGCAAGATCACGCAGGGCGGCTCGACGATCACGCAGCAGTACGTCAAGAACACCTTCTTCCGCAACGCCCCGCGCACTTTCAAGCGCAAGGCACGCGAGTTGCGCTTGGCGATCGAGATCGAACGTCGCTACACGAAAGACGAGATCCTCGATCGCTACCTGAATACCGTCTATCTCGGCCAGGGCGCCTACGGGGTCAAGGTGGCAACCAAGAACTACTTCGGCCATGGTCTCAAGCTGCTGACATTGAAGGAAGCCGCCCTCCTCGCGGCGGTGATCAAGGCCCCGTCCTTCTACGACCCACGCGATCACCCGAAACGCGCGGTCGTCAGACGCAATTACGTCCTCGATCGGATGGTCGAGCTGAACAAGATCGACGAGGCCGCCGCCGAGAAGGCCAAGGAGGCACCCCTAGGGGTCGCGCCCGATCCTCCCCGAACCCCCACCCGGGAGCCGTACTTCGTCGAGGCCGTCAAGCGGGAGATCATGAGCGATCGCCGTTTCGGCAAGACCGAGAACGAGCGCGCGCGGAACCTCTACAAAGGCGGGCTCCGGATCGAGACGACGCTCGAACCCGACCTTCAGAAGGCGGCCGTTGCCGCCATCGACCAGAACCTCGGCCTGCCCGGCGACCCCGAGGCATCCCTCGTCGCGATCCGGCCGTCGACCGGCGAGATCGTCGCGATGGTCGGCGGACGGGATTGGAACGCGTCTCAGGTGAACCTCGCGTTGGGCAAGGCAGGTGGCGGTTCGGGCCGGCAACCGGGATCCTCATTCAAACCGATCGTTGCGGCCACCGCCTTGGAAACAGGGATCTCGCTCGACACCTACTTCGCCGCCGGGCCGGCGAGCTTTCTTCTCGCCGATGGGTCGACCTGGACCGTGCGTAACTCCGAGGGCACGGCCGGCGGGCTGCTCCCACTGGACGAAGCGACCGTGAGATCGGTCAACGGCGTTTACGCGCGTCTGGCGCTCGAGTTGGGCCCGAGTGCGATCGTGCATCAGGCCAAACTGATGGGGATCCGCTCGAGGATCCCGGCGTACCCCTCCATCGCACTCGGCTCGGCTCAGGTGAGCGTTCTCGACATGGCCACCGCGTACGCCACGCTGGCCAACATGGGGACGGCGGTGGAACCCACGACGATCAAGCAAGTGCGGGCAGGGAACGGCGAGATCATCAAGCCCAAGCAGAAGATCGTCAACGAAGCGATCTCGCCGGGCAACGCGTTCCTCCTGACCAAGGTGCTCGAGCAGGTGATCCAGCGCGGGACGGGTAAGGCCGCCGACATCGGTCGTCCCGCCGCCGGCAAGACCGGTACCACGAACGAGTATCACGACGCGTGGTTCGCAGGCTACACACCCGACCTGGCAGTGGCGGTCTGGGTTGGTTACCGGTATCCGGAACCGATGATCAGCGTGCACGGGATCCGGGTCTTCGGCGGCACGTTCCCCGCTGCGATCTGGCGGGACTTCATGCTCGAGGCCTTGCGCGGCACCCCGGTAAGCAAGTTCAAGCTGCCGCAGAGTGACATGGTCACCGTCCTTATCGACCCCGTCAGCGGTCTGCTGGCCGCGCCGTGGTGCGCAGGAGAGCCGCGCACGATGCTGCGGCAGCTCGCGCCGACGACCTACTGCCCGCAACCGCCTCCTCCGCCCCCTCCGACACTCCCCGCCACCCCGACGCCCACCCCCACGGGACGGAAGGGGGCGACGCCCAACCCCACCGGGAAAGGCAACGCGTCGCCCGAGCCGACGCCGACGGAGGAGGAGTCGCCGAAGCCCAAGCCCAAGTCGACCGACGACTAGCCGGATCGCGTATTTCCGACGCGCCGGACGGGCCCCCTGTGCGCCGGAGCGCTGGCCTATGAAGTAGAGCCGGCGGGCACCCTCACCTCGACACGCGTCCCACCCTCTGCGGACACGCTCATGCTGCCGCCGAGCTCGTCGATCAGCGAACGGACGATCTGCAACCCGAGCCGGGCCCCGCCGAGCACGTTGCTCGAGATACCGACACCGTCGTCCCAAACAACCAGCACTACGTCCTCGCCCTCGCGGGCGACCTCCACCTTGATGGTTCCCGAACGCCCATCCGGGAAGGCATGATCGATCGCGTTCTGAAGCAGCTCCGCGAGCGTCACGGCGAGCGGCGTCGCCAGGTCGGCCTGAACCGGACCGGCACGACCAGAAACCTTTACGTCGACGCGCTGATCGGGCAGCACGAGTCCGTCACCGACCATCTTCCCGATGCGTCGCGCCACCTCGCCGAACTCCGCGACGTCTTGGGGGTTCTCGGACAGGGTTTCGTGCACCAACGCGATCGACCCGATACGCAGGACGCTCTCGTTCAGGGCGGCCTTCGCGTCGGCGCTACTGACGCGGCGACCTTGAAGACGCAAGAGACTGGCGATGGTCTGGAGGTTGTTCTTCACGCGGTGGTGGATCTCGCGGATCGTTGCGTCCTTCACCGAGATCACACGATCCTTCTGCCGGAGCTCTGAGACATCCCGCGCCAGCGCCAGTCCCCCGACGACGACGCCTTCACGGATCAGAGGGATGACCCGGATGTTTACGTGGGTATCGCCGTACGAGAGCTCGCCGTCCATCGCACCCGGTCCGGTCAGCGCCTCGCGCACCGGGGTCCGGCCCAGTCCCAGGTCGTCGAGCTCGCGTCCGAGCAGGTTCTGCGAGATGCCGAGCCGTCGCAAGGAGCTCACGGCGTTCGGCGACGCCCAGGTCACCCTGCCGTCCTCATCGAGCGTCAGAAGCCCGTCGCCCACGCGCGGCCAGTCCCCCGTCGGGGTGTCGGAGAAGGGGAACAGCCCTGCCGTGATCATGTGTGAGACGTGCTCGGCAGCGTCGAGGTAGACCTGCTCCATCCGTCCGGGGCGGCGGGAGGTTGCGGGGCTCCCCTCCTTGGTCACGACGGCAATGACCGAGCCATTGTGGCGAACGGGCACCGCGTCCATCCGGATCGGTATCCCATCCACGAGCACGGGGTCGTCCTGCGCCCATACGCGCCCTTCCCTGAACGCTCGCTCGACGATCGGCTGCTCGGGTTGCGTCAGGACCGTGCCCACCATGTCCTGCGGATAAAGCGTCTGCGAGGTGAAGGGCCGCAGCTGAGCGCAGATCACGAAAGTGTCGTCTTGGAACCCCTTCACGTACAGGAGGAGATCCGAGAAGGACAGGTCGGCCAGAACCTGCCAGGAGCGGCACAGCGCGCGCAGGTGCTCGGCTTGAGGGCGGCTGAGAGGTGAGACGGACAGGATCCGGTCGGCGAGGGTCGCCATGCAAGCATCGTAAGCGGGGGGCTTGCCGACGACCTACTATCCGCACCGTGCGAATAGCGGTCCTGGCGGACATCCACGGCAATCTCGTGGCCCTCGAGGCCGTGCTCGCGGATCTGGAGAAGCAATCACCCGACCAGATCTGGTGCGCCGGGGACCTCGGATGGCTGGGCCCGCGCGCGGCCGAGTGCATCTCCGTGGTCAGGGAAGCAGGCTGGCCGACCGTCAAGGGCAACACCGACGTCTGGATCACCGGAGACCCTCAGACGATCGAAGACGAGGCCGAACGATCGCGCGTGGTCGAGATCGCCGAGGCTCACGCCATATCCCCCGACGACGCCCGCTGGCTGATCTCGCTTCCCGTCGGTCATCCAGGCCCCGGCTCCTTGCTGATGGTTCACGGCACTCCGGACACGCCGTTTCGGGCGCCGCTGCCCGGCGATCCACCCGCCTCCTTCGCGCCCTACGCAGGGAAGGCCGGGCTCGTCGTCTTCGGTCACGTCCACGTGCCCTTCATGCGGCGGCTCGAGGAGGGCACGGTAGTCGTGAACCCGGGTTCCGTAGGCCTCCCGCTCCAGGGGCGGCTGGCGCAGTACATGGTCATCGACCAACACGGACCTCAATGGACCATCCAGCACCGCCAGGTCATCTTCGACGTCGACTCCGTCGTGGAGCAGGCGAACGGGCTGGGAGGTCTGGCGGCCGAACGATTCCTCGGGTACCTGCTGGGATAACCATGGCCGGGGACAAGCGATACACAGTCGACGAGGCCAACGCCTTGCTGCCTTATCTCGCTCCCACCCTCGTCGAGCTCCGCGATCGCTCCGAGGAAGCCGCCCGCATCAAGGAGCAGATGGAGGTCGCCTCCGCGTCGAACGGAGGCTCGACCCAACGCGAACGATGGGCTCGCACGCTTGCGCGCGTGCAGGAGCTGGCGGAGCGCCTCGAGGAATGGGAGATCGTCCTCCGCGACCTGGACTCGGGGCTGGTGGACTTTCCCGCGGTGGTCGAGGGACAGGAGGCGTACCTCTGCTGGCGTCTCGGTGAGCCCGAGATCGCCCACTGGCACTCCCCCGACGACGGCTTCCGCGGCCGTCGCCGCCTCTGATCCCGAGATTCCCCAGTTCTATGGACCAAAAGCGACGCTATCTGTCGCCTGAGCCCCTCCGAACGCTAGTGGCCTTCGAAGTTCGGGGGGCGTTTCTCTGCTAATGCCCTCAGGCCCTCCTGCAGATCCCGGCTGGCGTAGACGGCGGCTACCAGTCTGTCGAGCTCCTCGACCATGTGTTTCCTTGCCGCCCGGGTGCTGCCCACGTGGTCGACGACCGCCTGTATGGCGACCTTCGTTCCCTGCACGGACAGCGGAGCGCGTTGCGCGAGCTCGGCCCCCAGTTGATCGGCCGCGGCTTCGAGGTGCTCCGGCGGGATGCGGTGGTTGACGAGGCCGACCGTCTCGGCCTGTTTGCCCGAGTAGGTCCGTCCTGTCATCAACATCTCCCTGGCAACCGCAGGGCCCACCAACAGGACCAGTCGCTCGATGTTCTCGAAGTTCACAAGGATCCCGAGCTTCGACGACGGGATGCCGATCTTGGCGTCGGTGGCAGCGAGGCGGAAGTCGCAGACGCCGGCCAGCTGGAGACCGCCGCCGAGCGCGGCGCCGTGGATCGCCGCGACCGTCGGCAGCCGGTGGCGGGCAAGGGTGTCCAACATGTGCTCGAACGCCGGTAGGAACTCCGACGCGCCCGGGCCCGAGACCGCAGCGAGATCCGCGCCCGAGCAGAACACCTTGCCGGCGCCCTTGATCACGACCGCGCGCGCGTCGCCGCGATCGATCTCCGCCAGGCCGCTGACGATCGACTCACACATCTCCACGGACAAAGCGTTGCGAGCTTCGGGACGGTTCAGGGTCAGGGTGACAACGCGTCCATCGGCGTCGCCGTGAAGGGTGATCACGGGTCTATGACCGCGATGACGTCTCCCTCTTGCACGACGCCGCCTTCGGTGACGTTCAGCTCGGTGATCGTCCCGCTCGCGGTCGCCTCCACCGGGATCTCCATCTTCATGGACTCGAGGATGCAGATCGAGTCGCCCTCCTCGATCGCATCGCCGGAAGACACCAGCACCTTCCAGACGTTGGCGACCATCTCGGCCAGGACCTCTTCGGCCATCAGCCCGTCGTGGTCGTCTCGTACGCGCTGCGGTCGGGTGGGTCCTGCAGCGAGAGCAGGCGACGGGCTTCGGACGGCTCCGCGACCTTGCGTCCCGACAGCTCGACGAGCTGCGCCGCGGCTTGGACCAGATCGCCGTTCGAGCCGGCCATCTCGCCGGTCGGTAGATAGAAGTTGTCCTCGAGACCAACCCGCACGTTGCCCCCGAGCGAGCAGGCGGCCGAGACCAGCGACCACTGTTTGCGGCTGATCCCGATGACCTCCCACGTGCTGCGCTCCGGGAGCAGCCGCGCCATGTGCGCCAGCGTCCGGGCGTCCGGAGGTGCGCCGCCGAGGACGCCGAGGATCAGCGAGAACTGGATCGGCGTCTTGACGAGACCCATATCGATCAACGGCATGACGTTGCCGATGTGCCCGGTGTCGAAGCATTCGCACTCGGGTTTCACGCCGACCGAGTTCATCTGCTCGAGCAGATAGATGATGTCCTCGAACGGGTTGGCGAACACGAAGTCGAAGATCAACGCCTTGCGTTTCGCGGAGTACTTCGCATAGTTCATCGAGCCCATGTTGAGAGCCCCGAGCTCCGGCTTGAGATCGACGATCTGCTGAACACGCTCCTGGATCGGGATGCCGACCGCGCCGGTCGAGAGGTTGACGATCACGTCGGGGACCTCGGCCAGGATCGCCTCGGTGATCGCCCGGTACTCCTCGACCCTGAAGCTGGGCTTCCCGTCGGGGTACCGGGCGTGGATGTGCAGCACGGCAGCGCCGGCATCGCGAGCGCGACGAGCTTCCTTCGCGTAGTCCTCAGGGGTGTAAGGGATCCCGGGGCACTGGTCGCGGTTGGCGGCCACCCCACTCATGGCGCAGGTGATGACGCAAGCTTCCGTCAGGGCATCCACGAGGCGAGAAGCTAAACGATTATCCTCGCCGCCGTGAGTGTGACGGTGGTCGAGCATCCCCTGGCCCAGCACCTGTTGCTGTCGCTGCGAGACGAGACGACCCCTGCCGAGCAGTTCCGGCACGTGACCAAGAGGCTGACGACACTGCTCATGCTCGAGGCCACTGCGGACTTCCCAACCAAGGACGCGCGTGTCCAAACGCCGTTGGAGGAGGCGGACGGGCGCCTCCTGGGTGCCCCCCTCGTTGCGGTTCCCATCCTCAGGGCCGGCCTCGGGATGCTGGACGCGGTCGTCGAGCTGTTCCCGCGCGTGCGGGTGGGATATCTGGGGCTGGAGCGGGACGAGGCCACCTTCGAGCCCTCCGAGTACTACGCCAAGCTGCCGCGCCTGGACGACGCGAGGACCTTCGTGCTCGATCCCATGCTCGCGACGGGCGGATCGGCCAGCGCAGCCTTGGCCTCGGTGAAGTCGGCGGGCGCGACCGACGTGCGGATGGTCTCGATCGTGGCCGCGCCCGAGGGCATCGCGGCACTGGAGAAGGACCACCCCGACGTGCCCATCGTGACCGCCGCAGTCGATCGCGAGCTGAACGCGTCGGCCTATATCCAGCCCGGCCTCGGCGACTTCGGAGACCGCCTCTTCGGAACCGACCCCTAGATGCTCACGCGCTGGAGATAGGCGACGAGGTGCTTGGTCGTCTCCTCCGGCTGTTCCTCGGGCGTCCAGTGACCGCAGTTCTCGATCAACACGGTCTCGAGATCGGGAACGCGCGCGTCCATCCCCTTGGCTAAACCGGGATGGAGAACCGGGTCGCCCTCCGCGGTGATCATCAGTGACGGGACCTCGACCTTGCGCTCCGCGAGGTCCTCGGTGAGATCCCAGTTCCGGTCGATGTTCCGGTAGTACTCGAGCGGCGGAGTGATCGAGCCCTTCATCCGGAGCGGGTCGAGGTACGCGCGGATCACCTCGTCCGTGAACACCACCTTTCGGACCGTGGCCGGGCCCACGAAGAAGAATCGCAGGAATCCCTCGGGGTCGTCCTCGAAGAGCTTCTCCGCCGGGCCCCGCTGCTGGAACTGAAGCACGTAGTCGTTCTGGGACGCGCCCGACTCCCGGATGTAGATCGTCGGGGGAACCGGTGGGCGCGGCAGGTCCGGGCTATTGACGCCGACGACGCCCGCGGTCAGCTCCGGATACATGCGGGCGAACGGCCACGCCATGAACCCGCCCCAGTCGTGACCCACGAGCACCGCCCGGTCGTGACCCAGAGCCGGGATCAGCCCGGCGATGCATGCGTTGACCCACGCGACGTCGTAGTCGACGTCCGGCTTGTCCGAGCGGCCGTACCCGGGCAGGTCGATCGCGACGGCCCGGAAGCCGGCCTCCGCGATGGGGCCGAGCTGGTGCCGCCACGCGTACGAGTACTGCGGGAACCCGTGCAACAGGAGCACGAGCGGTCCCTCGCCCTGCTCGACGTAGAACAGACGGATGCCGTTCGCGACCGCGTAGCCGAGCTTCTGCATCAGGCTAGATCCGCGCGGCTCGAATGCTTTGCGCGCCGTGAGAGTCGAAAATCGACCTTCATGGCGCGCAAAGTGGGAACGTTGCGGGTCATACGGGCAGCACGCCGTGCTTGCGCCACGGACGCTCAACCTTCTTCGTTGCCGCGGACTCCAGCGCACGGGCGACGACGCGCCGTGTGTCGGTGGGGTCGATAACGTCGTCGATGAAGGCCCAGCCCGCGGCGACGTAAGGAGAGATCTGCTCGCGGATCACCGCGACCATGTTGTTGCGGGCCTCGGCCTGCTCCTCCTCGGGCATCGCCTCGATCTGCTTGCGGAAGATGATGTTGACGGCACCCTCGGGTCCCATCACCGAGATCTCAGCGGTCGGCCATCCGACGATCAGGTCCGGCTCGAAGGCGCGGCCGTTCATCACGTAGTAGCCCGCGCCGTATCCCTTTCGCAGGACGACGGTGATCTTCGGGACCGTCGCCTCCGAGACCGCGAACAGCATCTTGGCCCCGTGCCGGATGATCCCCTGCTTCTCCACCGCGCTGCCGACGAGGAACCCGGGACAGTCCATCAGGAAGACCAGGGGGATGTGGAAGGCGTCGCAGAGCCACACGAACCGCGCCGCCTTGTCCGCGGAATTCACGTCGAGCGCGCCGCCGAGGAACTTCGGCTGGTTGGCGACGATCCCCACCGCCCGGCCCCCGATCCGCGCGAAGCCGGTCACCAGGTTGCGCGCCCAGTCGGGCTTCATCGGGAAGAACACGCCGTCGTCGACGATCGCGTTGATGACCTTGTGGATGTCGTACGCCTGGCGGGGGTTGGCCGGGACGATGTCCAGCAGCTCGTCGACCTTCCGGTCGCTGGGGTCGTCTGTCTCGATCACCGGGGACTCGGTCAGGTTCGACGACGGGAAGTACGACAGGTACTGCCGGATCGCGTCGAGGCATGCCTGATCGTCGGCGACCTCGAGGTCGGCCACCCCGGAGATCTTGCAGTGGATCTTGGAGCCGCCCATGTCCTCGGCGCTGACCTCCTCGCCCACCGCCGCCTTCACCAGATGAGGCCCCGCCAGGGCCATGTTCGAGTTGCCTTTGACCATCGGCACGAAATCGGCGAGGCCCGGGATGTATGCGGTCCCCGCTGCGCCGGGACCCATCATCGCGGCGACCTGCGGGACGACGCCGCTCATGATCACCTGTTCGCGGAACAGGTCACCCGTGCGCGCGAACATCGAACCGGTCGCCTCCTGGATCCTCGCCCCTGCCGAATCGATCAACCACACGAGGGGGATCCGCTCGCGCAGCGCCAGCTCGCGCATGCGTGTCGCCTTGATCTCGGTGACCATCCCCATCGACCCGGCCATCACCGTGAAGTCGTATGCGATGACGGCGACTTTGCGGCCGTCTATCGCGCCGATGCCGGTGATCACACCGTCGGCCGGTGTGAACTTCCCCTGCATTGCCGGGGACTGAGACTGGTGATGAGCCAGGAGCCCGCGCTCTTCGAAGGTGCCCTCGTCGAACAAGCGGTCCAGACGCTCCCGCACGGTGAGCTTGTTGGAATCGTGTTGGCGCTGGACCCTTTCGGGTCCGCCCATCCCTACGAACTCGTCCTTCTTCTTGGCGAGCTCCTCGGCATGGCCGCGCAGGTCGGGGCCTTCGTAGGTATAGGTGACCTGCGTGCGCTCCTCCGAGCCGGCGCGCGTCTCAGCATCGGTCATGCGAACCACCTTCCTCTGGGGCCCTTCGCCGGCGCGCTCGCCGATGCCTTCCCGGGCCTCGCTGCCCAGAACCTAGCTCAGACCGCCCCCCAACACCGGTGCCGATGGGAACACGCGACGGCCCGAGACCGTCAGAACCACAGAGGCGCACCGGCAGGGTGCGTGGATCCGGGAGGTGTGAGATGGCGGGCGGACCGATCCTCGAGCACGGCACCAAGACGCACGGCAAGCGGCTGATCGCGATCGCGCTGTTGATCGCGGTGGTTGCGCTCACCGGCGCATGTGGAGGCGACGACGACGGAAGCGCGGCGTCCGGCGGCTCCGGCGCAGACATGGACGCCCCTGAGTCGGAGCCCGAGCGCTTCGCGCTGGAAGCCGAGCAGTCGGCGCTGGATGAAGGCTCCGGCGGCGGAGGAACGACTGCGTCCGCGTCGTCCGAGGGCACCGCGGCCCGGCTCCCCCGGGTGGGGCCATCGGTGATCAAGACGGCGACGGTGTCACTCGGCGTTGCAGAGGATGACCTGACCGAATCGATCAACGAGGCCATCGCCACCGCCGGCCGGTACGGCGGCTTCGTCCTCTCGTCGCAGCTGGGCCGGCGAGACGCCGGAGGCACCCTGACGATGCGCGTCCCGTCGGAGCGCTTCGAGACCGCCCTCGCCGAGCTCGAAGGCCTGGGCAGGGTCCGCTCCGAGCACATCTCCGGCGAGGACGTGGGTCAGGAGTTCGTCGATCTCGAAGCGCGACTGCGCAACTGGGAGACCCAGGAGGCCGTGCTGCTCCGTCTCATGGACCGCGCCGAGAGCGTCACCGACACGATCCGCGTTCAGGGTGAGCTCTCCCGGGTGCAGCTCGAGATCGAGCAGCTCCGCGGCCGCATCCGCTACCTGCGCGACCAGACAAGCCTCGGCACGATCACGGCCACGTTCCAGCCGCTCGGTGTGACGCCGGACGCGCCCAGCCGCTTCGCGCGGGCCTGGGAACGCGCGGTCGACCTGATGCAGAGCTTCGTCGCAGGAGCGATCGTCACAACCGGAGTCGTGCTGCCACTGGCCGTGATAGCCCTGGTGATCTTCTTGGTCGCTCGTGCGATCAGACCGAGGCTGAGTGCCTAGCGCTCCCCTCGGTTAGCGACCTTTCCATTCCGGGGCTCGCTTCTGTAGGAACGCGGTTACGCCTTCGACGGTGTCTTCGGACTCGAGGCACGCGGTGAGCATCCCCGAGAGATAGCTCAGCGCGTCCGCGTGCGCCATGTCCTCGGCGCGATAGAAGGAGCGTTTTCCGAGCGCCGCGATCAGCGGGCTCTTGGACGCGATCTCGCCGGTGAGCTCGGCGACGGCATCGTCGAGACCGTCGCGCGCAACAACGCGATTCACGAACCCCCAGCGCGCGGCCTCCTCTGCCTTCATGCGCCGGCCGGTCAGCATCAGCTCGAGCGCTATCTTGCGCGGCAGGTCACGCTGGATCACCGCGGTGATCATGAACGGCCACAGCCCCAGGTTGATCTCTGGGGTCCCCACCTCGGCGTCGTCCACCGCGACGACCAGGTCGCAGGCCAGCATCAGGCCGAAGCCCCCGGCCAACGCGTGACCGTTGACGCGCGCGAGGATCGGCAGCCGAGATCGGCGCATCTGCTCGAAGAGATCGCCGACCTCACCCCTGATGAAGTGTTGTTCGACCTTGGATGCGTCGGTCATCCCGCCGAGATCCCCGCCGGCGCAGAAGGCACGTTCGCCTGCCCCCGTGAGCACAAGGACGTTCAGATCGCGATCGGCCTCGGCCTCGGTCAGGGCGGAGGCGATCCCACGCACGACGTCGGCGTTGATCGCGTTGCGGCGTTCGGGTCGATCGATGGTGATGATGCCGGCGCGCTCGCGGCGATCGAAGGTGACGGAAGAGGTCTCGGACGCGTTCAAGCGCCCTAATCTACGGGAGAGAGATCAGACGATCTCTAGACGGCGAGCGAGCTCCTCGATGGCAGACGACGGGAAGCGGCGATGACCGCCGAGCGTCATGACGTGAGGGATCTTGCCTTCCTTGGCCCATCGGGACACCGTCTTCGGCGACACCCTCAGGATCCGGGCGGCCTCGGCCGTGCGGATATAGACGTCGTCTTTCGAGCCGTTCTGGAACTCCGCCATACCCACGTGCGGCCTCCTGGCGTCTGTCGCGTTAGTCCGTATGGGGACTATCGGCCGTTTCGGGGGGCTACCTGAGGCAGAAACAGGAAGGGAAAAAGGGGGGCCCTACGAGGGGTTTAGGGGGTTCAGGAGTTCTCGAGGAGGGAGGCGATGCGGTTCTTGAGAGCGTCGGGACATCGGGTGGTCGTGCGGAGGCGGGCGATCACGGTCACGAGCTCCCGCTCCAGGCCGTAGCGCTCCAGACAGGGGGAGCACTCTTCCAGATGGACCCGGATCTCGGTCCGTTCGGTCTCCGAAAGGACCTCGCCGTCGAGGTAGAGGTAAGCCCTGGCCAGGTACTCCCGGCAGACCTCTTTCATGGCGCCTTGCCGTCCTTGCTCATCCCATCTCCACCCGCTCGGTCGTGGGCACCGGGGCCGATCCCCCGATCCTTAGCTAGCTCCCACAACCGCTTCTGGAGCGCTTTTCTTCCCCGATGGAGCCGGGACATGACGGTCCCCAGGGGGACCTCCATGATCTCGGCCATCTCCGCGTAGGTGAAATCTTCTATGTCCGACAGCACGACCGCAAGCCTGAATTGCTCTGGGAGGTCGTCGAGGGCCTCGATGATGTCCGAGTCCACGAGCGAGTCGAGCACGATGGTCTCGGGGCTCCGGGTGAACTGAGGGTCATGGTTCTTCAGCTCCTGGTAGAGGTCGAAGTCCTCGACCTCGTCCGCCGACACCTTCTGCGGTTCCCGCTGCTTCTTCCGGTAGACGTTGATGTAGGCGTTCGTCAGGATCCGGAAGAGCCAGGCCTTGAGGTTCGTCCCCGCTTCGAAACGGTCGAACGCCCTGTAGGCCCGCAGCATCGTCTCTTGGACGAGATCCTCTGCGTCGGCCGGGTTGCGCGTCATGCGCAGGGCGCTCGCGTAGAGAGAGTCCAGCAGAGGGATCGCGTCCTCGTAGAACCGCTTCTTGTCTGCCGCGCTCAGCTCGACGCGGGTTGCGTCAGCCACCCGACTTCCCGCCTTTGGCTTCGAGCATCCCCGACTCGAACGTGAAGAGACGGTCGGAGAGGGCGCGATGGCGGTCGAACGCGATCGCGAGCATCTCCTCGGCGAGATCGGGGAACCCGAGCCCGCTCGCCTCCCAGAGGTAGAACGCGAAGGAACCGGGGACGGTGTTGATCTCCATGACCCAAGTCTGCCCAGTTTCCTCGTTCAGGAACGCGTCGACGCGGGCCACTCCGGCCGCACCGACGGCCTCGAACGCGGCGCGCGCGTTCTCCTGGATCTGCTTCGTCGACTCCTCGGAGATGGGGGCCGGTATGCGGCGGTCCAGCGACGCCATGCCCTCGGTCTTCGCTCCGCCGCGTGGGGCATCGGATGAGCCCTTGCCGCCGCGCATGTACTTGTCCTCGAAGGACAGGAACTCCTGCCACGCGAGCGGCTGCTCGCACACCGAGACGCGCGGCTCGCGGCCCCCTCCGCCGATGACCGAGCAGTTGATCTCGATGCATCCCTCGACCGCGTTCTCAACGAGTACGCGAGTGTCGTAACGCGCCGCTACCTCGATGAGCTCGCCCAGCTCATCGCGCCCGCGCGCCTTGCCGATGCCGACGCTTGAGCCTGCCTTCACCGGCTTGACGAAGGCGGGATAGCCCAGGGTGGCCTCGACCTCGTCGAGACCCGCGGTCAGAGCGTCCCTTCGCTCGAGGTCGATCAACACGTCCTCAACTACCGGCACCCCGGCCGCAGCGAAGGCCCGCTTCATCGCGACCTTGTCCATGCCCACCGCCGAGGCCGCGACGCCCGAACCCGTATAGGGCAGACCTGCCAGCTCGAGCAGGCCCTGGAGCGTCCCGTCCTCGCCGAACGTGCCGTGGATCGCCGGCACGACCACGTCCAGGGGGACCTTCTTGGTTCCCTTGAGGCGTCCGCCGGAGACCTGCAGGCCGCCGTAGCCGTGGGTCGGCGGCAGCACCGCCTCGTCGCCGGCCTCCTCCCATCGCTGGGCCCGGTAGACCTCGAGATCGTCCAGGACGGGCCCCGTGAACCAACGGCCGTCGCGCGCCACGTAGACCGGAACCACCTCGTGACGCTCGCGCAGGACCGCCATCAGCTGGTGCGCGGTGACGATCGAGACGTCGTGCTCGACCGAGCGGCCGCCGAAGATCACCCCCACTCGTGACATGCGAGGCAGTCTAGTAGTCGGGTGTGACGGGCCCCGGGCCCGGTTAGTGCTCGTACTGGTCGGGCAGGTCGTTCTCGAACAGCACGACGTCGCCGGGACCCAGAAGCCCCTGCATGCGCCGGGTCGCCTCCTCCAGCGAATCCACCACGATGACCTCGGCATCGTCCACTTCGCCCGCACCGGTCACCAGAGCGTCGCGGTTGAGCCGGGCCACGAAAATGACCGTGTCGGCCACGGTCGCGGCTTGCCGGCCGAACTCCGCGTTCGCCTCGGCTTGCAGAGGGCCTAGCTCGATGATCCCAGGGGTGACGACCACCCTGTTCCGGGCCGGCATGGCGGCCAGCACCTCGAGCGCGGCCGCGGCTCCGTCGGGGTTCGAGTTGTAGGCGTCGTCGATGACAGTCACTCCGCCCGCCCCTTCGATGACCTGCAGCCTGTGCTCCACCGGTTGCAATGCTGCGATCGGTTCGATCAGGTCGCGGAGCGAACGTCCCAACGAGGTGGCTACTGCGACGGCGGCCAGGATGTGACCAAGAGCATGGCGTCCCAACAGGCGCGTCCGGACGTGCAGTTCGTCGCTGCCGGTAACGATCGTGAACGACGTGCCCTCGTAGCCGGTCTCGACATCGCGCGCGGTGACATCCGGCCGTCCCTCCGGATCCAACCCGTAGCGAAGCAGCCGGACGTCGGTGGTGCGATCGGCGAGGGCGCGCACCTCGGGATCGTCGGTATTCATCACCGCAGTCCCGTCTCGGCCCAGGCTCTCGATGATCTCGTACTTGCCCTTTCGGATCGCATCCATCGAACCGAACCGCTCGAGATGCGCGGGCCCGATCGCGGTGAGGACACCCACCGTCGGCCGCACGAAACGGCACAGCTCGGCGATCTCTCCCACCCCGTAGGCCCCCATCTCGACGACGAAGAAACGGTGCCGAGGCTCGAGCTGCTCGTTGATCGTCCGGCATACACCCAGTGGCGTGTTGAAAGAACCGGGGGTCGCCAGCACCTCGTCCGCCAGCGAGACCAGGCTCTGTATCGAGAACTTCGTAGAAGTTTTTCCGAACGAACCTGTGACGCCGATGACCCGGGGGGCGATCTCGTTCAACTTGCGACGGGCCATCAGCAGGTAGCGCGCGTTGATCGCACCCTGCACCGGAGTCAACAGAATGTCGGCCCCCACCAGGACCCTCGGGAGACCGATATATAGGAACGCGAACGCCGCCGCGCTTGTGATGAGGTCCCACGGCGCGCCCCACGCGACGTGCACGAGACCCGATGGCACCAACACGCCCAGAACGGACAACGCCGTGGCGGTGACGAGGATCCGCCACGCCCGGCCGGTCATCACCAACGGTTTCTTCTGTGGAGCCGACTGCAGGAACGACCGCCGGCCGG
This sequence comes from Actinomycetota bacterium, assembly GCA_035249925.1. Lineage (GTDB taxonomy): Bacteria > Actinomycetota > CADDZG01 > CADDZG01 > WHSQ01 > MB1-2. The sequence goes on along the minus strand of DATFFR010000033.1, from coordinate 8,867 downwards.
GGTTCGCCTTCAACCAGGCCAGGAAGCGAGCCCGCTTGTAACCCTCGAGCTGGAACACGTGCAAGGCCCGGCGCAATCGAAAGAACTGCAGGACGCCGAACGCGGGGACGAGGACGTAAACGATGGTTCTCACGATCACCGAGTAGTACGCGAACGGATCGGCACGCCCCATCAGCCGGCCGCACCGAGGAAGTGGCGTACGACGCGGCAGAACCGGCCGGGTTCGTCGAGGTAAGCGAAGTGTCCGGCCCCTTCGAACACCACGAGACCTGCATCGGGTATGGACCTCTCCATCGTGCGGGCGTGGCTCATGGGAACCGCATCGTCCTTGCTGCCCCAGATCAAGAGCGTGGAGGCCTGCACCCGAGGTAGCAAGCCCTCGAGGTCCTCGTTGACGACTTTGACCAGGATCGGACGCAGATCTCCGGCGTCGCGGTAGTCCGAGGACTGGATCCGCCGGTAGAGCGCGTCGCGTACGCGGACGCCCGGATCCCCGAACCGCCCCGCCACGCGGGCGGTGCGCGACACCCCGCGCTTCAGACGGGCCTGGAATGACGGAGGTGTGCGGAGACCCGAGGACGCCTGCAGGACCAATTTGTCGACCAGCGCCGGCACCGTCGCCGCCAGGTACAGCGACGTCTTCGCCCCGTAGGAATGGCCTACGAAATGGGCGCGCTCGACGCCAACCTCACGCAGCAGGTCCCTAACGAACGTCGCGTAGTCGGGCGTCCCCCACACGCCGGTCGGGAGCGGGGACTCGCCGAAGCCGGGCAGGTCGATCGCGACGACCCTGAAGGAGGCTTCCAGGCAGTCCAGGACCGGAGCCATCGACTCGATGCGGCCTCCCCAGCCGTGCAGCACGACCACCGGAAAGCCGTCGCCGCGTTCCACCACGCGGGCGCGATGGCCTCCCGCCTCGATGAAGGTGTGTTCGGTGCTCGCCACGGCCGCGAGTATCGCGGCTGGGTCCGAAGGCACCAACGACGCAGGCCCGACTGCCCCGTCGTTGGAACGACGCAGTCAGCACCGAAGGCGGAGCTTCCTGGCGCTGGGAAGGTGGTCGTCATCCCCGTCGAACCGGGCTTTGAGCCGGCACAACACGGCCTTCCGGGGAAGCCGGAAGCGCGTCGCGAACCGGCCCTCGCTATCCATCAGCGGCATCTTCATGGCTACCCGCCGCCACCGCCCGGCCCGCCGCTTGGAGAGCGTCACGCGCGCGGCCACTCCGGGGTGTGGAGGCGTAACGCGTCCGACCGCCCTGACCCGGCGCTTGGTCCGCAAGAACTGCAGCGCGGTCCTCGTTGCCGTCCGCTCACCGGGGTCGATGTCGGTAGTCGTCGGGCTCGCGGTCGGCGAGCCGCTCGAGGTAGAGGTAGGCGTTGCCGTCGGGCTTGCGCTCGGCGAGGGTCCTGCACAGCCGGCGCCGAGGCAGGGGCTCCACGCGGGAAGGAAGTCGTAAGCGTCGTCGTCGACCAATACCGTGCGGCCGGTACCGTCTAGCCGGGCAACCACGATATTCGCGTCGAGAACGATGTTCGTGAAGACGAGGCGCGTTCCGTCGGGCGACCACGACGGCGAGAAGTCCTCGGAGCTCTGGGGCAATACCGCGAGTCCCGTACCGTCGGCCCGCATCACGAAGATGCGCGTTTCGTCCGTGGTCGGATCCGCCGCTTCGAACGCGATCAACCGTCCATCGGGAGACCAGTCGGGATGATCCGCGTCCAGTCCCGTCGTAAGCGCGCGAACATCAGTACCGTCGGCGTCCATCACGTGGACGTCACCGCTCCGAGCAAAGAGGATCTTGGATGCCACCGGGGACCACGCAGGGGTCCGTCCCCGCGCCAAGTGCGTGGGCACTCCACCCGTGGCAGGCACGATATGGATCGACCCGTCGCGTACGAACGCGATCCGAGACCCGTCCCGGGACCAGTCCGGCTGTACGTCGCGGCCGGCTCCCGAGTCGGTGACGTTCACCACATCGGACCCGTCCGGAGCCATGGCGTAGATGTCGTCGTCGCCGTCGCGGTTGCTGGAGAAGGCCAGGCGCGAGCCGGACGGCGACCACGAAGGGTCGGTGTCCCACGCGGTGTTAGAGGTCAGCTGTAGCTGTCCGGTCCCGTCGGGATCGATGATGAAGATCTCGGGATCCCCGTCGCGATCGCTGACGAAGGCCACGGCCTGACCGCTGGAGGCCGCCGAGGCGCCCGGCATCGACGAGAGGACTCCCACGATCAGAGCGCACGCCACGGCCAACGCGATCCACGCGCGGGCGCGGACCACCCACAGCTCCCTAGCCGGTTCTGCCCTCATCTATGTGTGAATCGGGCGCAACGGGGGCCGACTGAAACGGAGCGAGCGAGCCAAGCCGGGCCCTGAATCTGGTCAATCTTGCTTATATGCCGTCGCGCCGGCATATCCGAAAGTAACCAGGACAGCTTTCGCGATCCGGGAGAGACGTGTGGGTGAGCCGATAAAGGTCCTACTGGTGGACGACGACGAGTCCATTCGCACCCTGCTCCGCTACAGCTTTGGAGCCGATCCTCGCTTCAAGGTCGTCGGCGAGGCCTACGACGGGCGCTCGGCGATGCGGGCGATGGAGGTCGAGAAGCCCGACGTCGTCGTGCTCGACTTGGTGATGCCGTTGATGGACGGCTACCACGCGATCCCGCAGATCGTGATGGGGGCCCCCGAGACGAAGATCCTTGTGCTCACCGACGCGGACGTCAACGAGACCGAGCTGATGTACAAGGGCGCTCATTCGGTCCGGGCCAAGAACGAGGTCCTGGACGGTTACGGCGTGATGGAGGCCGCGGCCCTCCTCTGCCAGCCGACCTGATAAGGCCCTTCTAGAACAGAGGGCCGAACGTTCCGAGCTCTCCGTCGACCAGGAACTCGCGGTAGACGCCCGGCGTCTCCCCCTCGTCCATCAGCTGCCATAGCCGCTCGAAAGCCGTGACCATGATGATGTGCGTGGTGCTCTTCTCCGACGCGTGACCGGCGAGCGGCGACTTGTAATCGGGGTCGAGCTGTCCTCCTACGTATCCCGTTGCGGTCGTCTCCTGCTCGGACTCGGGACTCCGCCGGCCGACCGTCAAGAAGTCGAGAGGCACCTGGTTCTGCAACAAGAGCGAGGACATCTCGCGCGATTGGTTGTAGGGCACGAGGCCGTCATCCAGCCCGTGCACCAGTACGACCCCTTTGACACCCGAAGCCGCGATCTCGTCCACGTGGCTCACTACGGCGCGATCGAGATAGGTCTCGGGCGTTGCTTCGATCGGACCGCCCATCTCTTTCTCGATGTCCTGCTGCGCGTTGGCCGCAGTGCCGTTGGCCGGAGCCAGTACTCGCGCTCCGGCATAGGTCTCCACGACGTTGACGGCACCCTCGATGTCGAACCAGTAGTCGAACAGAGCGGAGCCGTCCGGTGCCTTCTCGGTGGAAGCAAGGGCAACGGCGAGGCCGGACATGTTGGCGCCCATGCTGACCCCGAAGATCGTGGTGGTCGTGACGGAGCGGCAGAAGCCTCGGAGGTACCGAGCGGCTGCAACAAGGTCCTCCGCGCCGGCCCTGGCGTTCCAGCCGCGCGACTCGGGAAGGCCGTCCCCGTTCGAGTCGGGCTTGATCTCGATCCCGCGGTAATCCATAGCAACGGCCACCACGTTGTGTTCGCGAGCGGCTCGCACCATGTGGCCGATCCAGGAGAACGAGGTGTGCCCGTAGCCGTGAGCGAACACGACCAACCCCTTGGGAGATCCGGAGGGAAGCGCGTAGTGCCCGGTGGCCGTCTCTCGGTTGACCTGCAGCTCCAGCGGGATGGCACCGTCCACCTTGTCCGTGCACTGACCGGAGCGGAGCCGGCCGAAGCCGTCGTCGCCCGCCGCGGCGGGAAGTGTGGCGGCGAGCACGGCCACCAGGGTCAGACCGACGCTTACGGTTCGGACACGGGACATGGCGCGCATACCTCCAGGCGTGGTTGGGGCCGGGTCTCCGGCCGCTGCCGTGTCGGTTCGCCGTGGGAGCCGGGCATCCTGCGGGAGGGGCCGGCCCCCGGGCTCGAACCCCCTTGACCTGCCCGTGGGGTCGGGGTTTGTTGCTATCGACCCGTTCGATCGCCGAAAGGACAACCCGTGCCCGCCAGTCGCAGGATCGCTGCCCTCGTTGCCGTGCTGACGCTCGGCGTGGCCTCGCTCGCCGTAGCCCCGGCAACCGCCGGCTCCGTGGGAACCTGGACCGAGGTCGGCAAGAACTCGGCCAACTACGGGGTTCCCGGGCTCTACCGGACGGCCGACGGCATCCTCCACATGCTCTGGGTCCGCGACAGTGCCAACGGAATCGACGACGACGCGGTTCACACCTCGATCGAGCCCGACGGAACGGTTGGGACGACGACCGTGGTTGAGGCCGAGAAGGGCTTGATCAATGCCGTCGTCGATCTGATCTCCGACGGTGGGACCGGGATGCGAGCGTTCTACGGCGTGTCGGATATCGAGGGCTTCGGATTGTTCACCCGCACGGCCGATGCGACCGGGGCCACCTGGAGCGCGGCGACCGACCTGACCGATGGGAGCGGCGGGACCTCTTCCACGCTCGGCTTGAACGGCATCCCGTACACGGTCCACGATCCCGGAGGCCAGGGCGTCCGGGTTGTTGTCGGCGCGACGCCCGGCGTCCAGTCGACCGACTACGCCGCGCAGATCCCCGGTTGCTGCGCGTACAACCCGAACATCGCGACGGATCAGGTCAGCGGCAACGTCTGGATGACGTGGTACTCGAGCGCCAACGATCCTCAGGATTCTTCGAAGTGCTTCTGCGGCGTGTACGCGCAACAGGTGGATCTCGCCACCGGCAATCCCATCGGGACGCCGACGAGGATGCCCGGAAGTGCAACCGTCTTCAACGGCACCGAGATCTCGAGTCAGCCGACCGGCCGCATCGCCATGAGCGCGCGGATCGGCGGCGACATCTACGTTGCCTTCGCCGGGGGCTATCCCAACAACAACAAGGTGCTCCTCTGGCGGATCGGCCCCGACGGTCCTGACACGACCTCACGCGTGGTCGAGAACTCGGGCCAGCTCTATGGGGTCGGGGCCATCGGTCTCGCGGCGGACCCCGACGGTGGGATCTGGGTATTCTGGTCCTTCCAGGACGTGTTGTTCGCCACCGAGTCCGATCCCACGGTCAGCTTCTTCTCGCCGAAGATCCGCATCGCCTCGCCGCCCGACGCAGTCCTGGACGACCCCTACACGCTGAGCGGTGACGCGCAGAACCGGAAGCTCGACCTCGTCGGCAACTACCCGTTCGGGAATGGGACCTCATACCTGCACACACAGGTCACCGCGCCGGTGCTCGGCACCGCCGGCAGCGACACGCTGAACGGGACGGCGGGCAAGAACGTGATGGACGGAGGGGCTGGGGCCGACACCTTGAACGGCAAGGGCGGCAACGACATCCTCGATGGGGGGCCGGGCAAGGACAAGCTGAACGGCGGCGCCGGCAAGGACCTCTGCTTCATCACCAAGGGCGACAAGACAACGGGCTGCGAGAAGACGCGCCGGGGCCACGCATAGGGCGGCGGCGTCCCGGTCTAGTTGACCGGGACGTGCTTTCCGAACTCGTCGAGGAACGGCTGGAACTTCTGCTTGCCGACATCGAGGTCGATCCGCGTACCGTCCTTGAAGCAGACGCCCAGCTTCGAGAGCACCATCTTCTTGTCGAAGTCCAGGCTGGCGATCCGGTCGATCGAGTAGTACGTCGACGCCCCCACCTGGCTCGACCCGGGGGTGCCCTGGAAGACTCGGAGGTGCTGGTCGGTCAGCACCAGCCAGAAGTAGTTGCCCTCGGGCCACGCCGCGGCATCGGTGTCACCGGTTTGAGCGAGCTCCTCGCGCAGCTTCTCTTGGGCCTTGGCCTCTCTGGCACCGGCCACCGCGCCCAGGAGGCCACCCGCTCCGACCTGGACGCCGTGGCGCAATGCAGAACCCTTGGACGCACCTATCAGCGCAGCGATCACCCGCTCGCCGTCAGGGATCCTGTCCGAGTTCTTCTTGATGAACGTCTTCGTGTGGTCTGCCATAAGCACCTCCCTGCTCGGAGCCGGCGTCCGCGTTCTCGAAGATAGACCTCGCCGACATCCAGGAGAAGGGGGTATGCCGACCGTTGTGCAGGTCGTCGGCGCTAATGCGGTTGAGGGGTACGGATGCAGGAAGAGCCCAGGCCGAGCTCCCACAGCCCGGCTCGGTCACCTTCGCCCCACGCCGCCGATCGCAAGCCCAACAGCGGGTTCATGATCGAGTTCGGGATCTCGACGTGGTCGAGACCCATGATGTGCCCGACCTCGTGGAGCATCGCCTGGCCCCAGGTGCTGCCACCGAAGCCCGGCTGCAGGTCCGCGTCCGCGTCGAAGATCGCCATGCCGGTCACCAGGGCGCCGCCGTCGGGACCTTCGACCAGGGCACTACCGCCGACGCCGATCCGTTCGCGACCGTCGACCTCGGGTTGGTCCGAGATGCTCGGTAGCTCGTGAACCCATGCGATCAGCAGCGGCGCCCACCGGTCGCCGTAGCGATCCGGCTGATAGGTCTCCCGGTCGACCGACGGGACCTCTTCGGTGGTGCCGTCGTAGACGAACTTCACCCCGCTGGCCTCGGTCGTCTTCTCGAAGGTGGCGTGCACATCGTCGATGCCGCCGGCCGGAGCGGATGCCGGATTGATCACGTAGTGGATCGGAGCGCAGGGATCGAACCGCACGGGTTCACCCGTCGAGCGGTCGATCCGGGTGAACTTGAACCCCCGAGGATCCACCGACCCGGTAGCAACGTCGGGACCGACGGAGGCCACGACACGGGCGGCCGTTGCGGCCAGGATAACGAGGGTCAAAGTCCACGACATCAGCCTGCGGCGCGCCGGGCTACGGGCTGAGGACCTATCGCCCACCTGTAACGGGAGACTCGTCGCACCCTCGGCCGCAGGTGCCTCCGCGAAAGACGCGTGGCACCGCGCGCACCAACTGGCGCCTGAGCGGTTCCGAGCGCCACACGCGGCGCACTGGATCTCGTTTCCCATCAACAGAACGTCGGCGTCTCGGCGCCGGAATTGAACGATCCGAGCTAACCAGGCGGATCGGATTCGGCCTGCTCAGCTCCCCGGTTCGACCTCTTCCAGGGTCCCGACCGCGCCCACGATCTGCTCCCCGTCCTTGTCGGGAGCCGATCGGGCCCGCACCCGAAGGATCGAGCCGTCCTTCCTGCGGATCCCCAGCAGCACGTCGGTCTGTTCACCGGCCAGCGTTTTCGAGAAGTTCTCCATGGCCGCGTTGAGACTGTCTTCGGCAATGTAGCCGGCGAACGGTTGCCCCAACAGATCCCACAGGTCGTAGCCGGTCATCTCGAGGGTTCGAGGGCTGGCCATGAAGATGGTGCCCTCCGTGTCTACTGAGAACGCGCCGAGATCCTCGGCGTAGCGCCCCATCTTGCGTCCTCCTTGTTTTGTTCTATCAATCCAAGCATGCGCCTCGCGGTATCGGTCGAACAACCCAGCAAGGCCCTCCTGCGTCGATTACGTAGAGAAGATGAGCACGATGGGCTAGTGCTAGACGGCCCTAAAGATCTGCTTTCTACCGATTAGGTAGCGACTATGCGATCCGCTGCGCGCAGCGCGTTCCAGGTCCACGCGGCGAAGGCTGCGTCGGCCAGTCCGAACAGGATGAGGATCGGCTCGCCGGAAAGAAGCGCAATAGAGGTGAACGCGACCAGCACCCAGACACGCGCCGGCACGGTGGAACGAAGGAACGGAACGTTCTCGTCGCGTGCAGCCGCCGCGTAGTAGATGCCAAGGGCGATCGCGATCGCGCCGACCAAGCGGAGGTAGAGGTCATCCGCCGGCGGGAGGCCGATCAGGTCCCGAAAGTTGCCCGGGATCGCGAGGAGCGCGAGACCCATCCCGGACAGATAGACGGCGAACGCCGCCGCGCTCTTAGCTACAGGTGACATGCCCGCCCCCTTGAGTCGGTCCTCGGACACGATACTTGCGCTCCAAGTCGGGCTCGATTCCTGAGTTCGCGCCTGGCCTCACGCGGGGATGAGACGGCGCGCGTAGTCGTCGAGCAGGGCAGAGAAGACCCATCTCTCGAGTTGGGTCGTGTGGAGCCTCACGGCTGTTTTGACCTTGTCACCCTTCTTGCGATCGATCTCGAAGTACGCGCCCTGCGTGCGCCATCCGGCGTATTCGGACCACGGGATCGGATCCTTCCGCCCCTTCCCGACGCCTTGGGGTGACATCGAGAGTTTCTCGTACTCGACGACCTCGCCGGCGTCGGCGCGCGCAAAGAGATCGTTCAGGATCCGGGTGGCCACTATCCGCTGGGCCTGATCCATGATCGTGGCAAAGGCATCCGCGGTCCGCTCGTCGGAGCTCCCCTCCGGCACGAGCTCCATCATGAGCTTCCGGCCGTTCCCTCGGAGCTCTACCCGATAGAACGCGACCTGCCCGTTGTTGGAGAGCATCGTCAGCGTGTCGAACCACGTCACGTCATCCCATCCGATCGAGTCGTCCTGCCACGAGAGATGATCGCCCGCGACCACCAGTCGGTACTCTTTCTTGCGGATGGTGGGCGCCGTGAAGACATCGTCCAGTCGGGTCACGTAGCGCTGTTCGTCGGTCCAGGCCACGCCGTCCCAGTAGCGCTCGGCGCCGAAGCGCTTCGGATCGTCGTACCAGCCCGGGGCGACCTTCTCCCGGACGTCGTGGGTCCACCCCTGCCCGTCCCAGTACCGCTCCCGATGCTCCTCGTCCTTCGGGTCGTCGTACCAGCCCGCGGGATATTCGGTCTCGCTCATCCGGTGATTCCAACAAACCAAGAGCGTCCCCGC
>DATFFR010000032.1:0-30370 GCA_035249925.1 Actinomycetota bacterium | reverse complement strand
GTCCTTCAGCTCGTCGCCGGTCTTCGCATCGCTGTGTGGCGCACCCTCGGGCGCGCCGTGCTCCTCGGGGGCCGACAGGGTCCCGGTGTTGCGGGTCGAGCTGATGGTGTGGTGGGTCCACAGCACGATCAGCTTGTCCTCCCCATCGGGGTTCTGCACGAGGTTCCCCTGCTCGTCGTAATAGCTCGAGGAATTCGCACGCAGCTCTCGCTTCAACCACTCGAACTGGGGGACGTCGATGTTGCCGCTCTCGAGGCCTTCACCGGGGTTGGTGTCCAGTCCGATGAAGCGGAAGAGGCCGTGGTCGAAGGCGTAGCACGCACGATCGAGAAGAGCCCCGGTCTCGTCGGTGCATCGGTTGGCCGTCTCGTAACCGTGGCCGACGGGAACGCCGGTGGTATTGAAGTGCTCCTCGATCCACGACGAGCTGCAGAGGTCCAACTGGGTCGAGGCGAGGCACGCTTCCTCGTCGCCGGTCTCCTTGGCCTCGTCGCTGCGATAGAGCGGAAGCCTGCCCGCATCCGAAGGAACCACCTTCGTGATCCCCGCGCGGTGCGGGTTCTCGATGATGTCCATCATCACGTCCTGGAACGCGACCTGGTCCTGCTCGGTCATCGCGGTGCAGAGCCGGGCCTGATAGTCGGGGGCCAGATCCATGACCTTCACGTGGCCGATGGCATAGCGCCGTACCGCGTGCCGCCAGACCGCGTTGTCGTCCGGGATCGTGCCCTGGACCTTCACGTCGTGGTTGCCCGGCAAGGAGTACCAGGGGATCTGGCCGGCGGACGTGTTGAGACCGGCAGCCCAGAAAGGCTCGTTGGCGAGATCCAGAAGGGTCACCTCGTCGAGAGGGCTGAGATCGTCGTGGACGGGCGGGCCCCCTTCGGCTGCAGCCGGCAGAGGAACGCCGGAGCCCTCGGGATCGGCCCCCTGGACGCCGTCGTAGCCGTCGCCGCCCAGCACCGGGTCGTTCCCCGAGTCCGTATCCACGATCTTGTTGCCGTCGAACAGATCGATGATCAAACGGAGCTCGTTGTACTGCTGGTTGTCTGCCAGGTCCCCGAGCCCGATGACGAGGTCGAGGTCGTCCCCGAGAACCGGGGTGCCGGCCTCGGCGATCGCGTTGAGCCCCCTGATGTGCGCGTTCAGAAGATGCGGGACGAAGGTCTCGTGTGGCCGGAAGGCCGAATCGCTGATGGGCGAGTCGGGCGGGCACTTGTCGGCCCATTCACCGCGGAGCGGCGACTCCTCGTCGGCTAGTTGGACGTCGGCGATGGCGCCGAACGACGTCAGGGGACGTCTCGTGGCGGTCCGGCCTTCGCCGGCCGCAACGATGTCCTCGCGCACCACGATCTCCTGGCCCGGTCCGCACTCGAGGGTGCCGTCGGCGCCGATCTGAACGGTGCCGTCGAGGGTGGTGGGGCCGCAGCCGTCGAAATCGGCCGCATGGCTCGAGACCGGAGTGAAGGCGGCGCCGATCAGGGCAGTTACGGCGAGCAGAGCCAGGGTGCGCTTCATGGGCGTGGACGCTCCGTGGGTCAGGGGGCAGGGATAAAGGGAGATTCGCCCGGCCGGGCCCGAATCCTGCTTGCCTAGCTACGCCGGAACGGCGGCTGGGACCGTCGCGGAGATAACGCCTCCGCCGAGGAGCTCATCTGGGTCGGTGGCCGAGTAGAAGGCGGCCGACTGGCCCGGCGCGATCGCCTCTACCGGCCGGTCGAACTCGATCCGGGCGCCATGGGCGTCCGCCGTCAGATTGCCCTCGTTCACTTCGCCGTGAGCGCGGTGCTGGACGTGCACCCTGGTACCCGGTGCCGGCGCCTGCGAGACGAATCGGAGCTCCATCACGTCCATGGCGCCCACCGCGAGGTCACCCCTGTCCCCGACGACGACGGTGTTCCTCTCGGCATCGATCGAGGTCACGAACACCGGCCTGCCCAGCGAAACTCTTAGCCCCTTTCGTTGCCCGATCGTGTAACGCGCCACTCCACCGTGTTCGCCCACAACGTTGCCGCCCGTGTCGACAAGAGGTCCCGGAACCGATGCGCCGGGGATGTTCTCGGTCACGTATCCGGCCAGGTCCCCATCGCGCACGAAGCAGATCTCCTGCGAGTCCGGCTTGCGAGCGGTTCGAAGGCCCAGCTCCTCCGCGATACGTCGCGTCTCGGCCTTCTCCATCTCGCCCACCGGGAACAGGGTCCGAGCAAGCTCGCGCTGTCCGAGCATCCACAGGACGTAGGACTGGTCCTTGTTGGCATCGCGGCCGCGGAGTAGCCGGAACCCGTCGCGCTCGGTACCCCGAACGCGCGCGTAATGGCCCGTGGCCAGCACGTCGGCCCCCAGCACCTCGGCGCGCTCCAGCAACGCCCCGAACTTCACCCACTGGTTGCAGCGAACGCAGGGGTTGGGGGTCCGTCCCGCGGAATAGTCCTCGTGGAAGTTGCGCACGACCGTGTCCTCGAAGTGCTCCGCGAAGTTCAGCACGTAGAACGGGATACCCAGAACGTCCGCAACGCGCCTGGCATCCTCCGCCGCGCCCAGGTTGCAGCATCCAGAGTTGTTGTTTGCAGTCTCACCCCGCCACAACTTGAGCATGATCCCCGTGACGTCGTAGCCGCGCTCGACCAGCAGCGCCGCGGCAACGGACGAGTCGACCCCACCGGACATCGCGACGACGGCCTTCCTCATGCAGCTCTCCGAGCCTGCTGCACGATGCCCGGCAGCGCGTCCAGAACCGCCTCGACGTCTTCGTCCGTCGAGGCGCGTCCCAGGGAGAACCGGAGGCTCCCTCGCGCGAGCTGCCTGGACGACCCGATCGATAGCAGGACGTGTGATGGGTCCAAAGCGCCTGACGCGCAGGCGGAACCTGAGGAGCATGCGATCCCGGCCTGGTCCAGCAGTAGCAGTAACGTCTCGCCCTCGGTGCCCGGGATCGAAACGTTGAGGTTGCCCGCGACGCGATGCTCGAGAGCGCCGTTCACTACGAGGTCGGGGATCGACTCACGCAGTCCCGTCAGCAACCGCTCGCGCATGGCGAGAAGCCGCTCGCTCTTCTCGTAGACCTCCTTCGCGGCTATCTCCGCGGCCAGACCGAAACCTGCGATCCCGGCGACGTTAAGGGTGCCGGAGCGCATGCCACGCTCTTGGCCGCCACCGTGGACGATCGCGTCGACCGCAACGCCCGAGCGAACGAACAGCGCTCCGACGCCTTTCGGACCGCCCAGCTTGTGGGCTGCGAACGCAGCAAGGTCGACTCCCCACGCGTGCAAGTCCACCGGGACGTTGCCGAGGGCCTGAACCGCGTCCGTATGAACGACGGTGTGGGGATTCTTGCCGTGCACGGCGTCGGCGATCGCCTTGATGTGCTGGACGGTCCCGATCTCGTTGTTCACGGTCATGACGGACACCAGGATGGTGCGGGGCCCGACCAGCCCGGCCACCACTTCGGACTCGGCCCGCCCCTCGGGCGTGACCGGCGCGATCGACACGTCGAACCCCTGCCCTTCCAGCCAATGAGCGGCGTCGAGCACGGCGTGGTGCTCGAACGCGGAGACGACCACGTGCTCTCCGTTGCCTCGCAGCTTGGCGGCGGCACCCTTCAGCGCAAGGTTGTCCGCCTCGGTCCCCCCGCCCGTGAAGACGATCTCGTCCGGGCGCGCTCCGATGGCCCGGGCGACTCGGTCGCGGGCGTCCTCCACCAGCTCCTTAGCGCGACGCCCCGCCCCGTGCACGGAGGACGGATTGCCGTAGTCCTCCCTCAGGATCGCGACCATCAGGTCGGTCACCTCCGGCAGCACCGGCGTAGTTGCGGCGTGATCCAGGTAATGCTCCATCAGTGGGCCGTCCGTTCCCGGCGCCGATGCTGAGGGGAGCGAAAGGCAAGCCAGGCAAGGCCGCAGGGAGCGGGCGCACCTGGAAGGTGCGTTCGCGACTGAGAACGCAGCATGGCGCAGTCCTTTCGCCGCCTCAGCGCGGCAGTTGGGGGCGGTCGGTCCACCTACAGGATACGAGGGCTGTGAGGCTCAGCTCCCTAATGGTCTGGGGTGTTCGGGTCATCCTGGGCGAGGCGGCGTTCGAGATCTTCGATATCCGCGTCGAGGTCTCGGGCCTCGCCCGAGGCGCGACGCCTGTCGAAGTCATGCATCCGCTGCGGATAGCCGATCACCTGAGCGTCGTAGACGGGGATCCCCAAACGGGAGCAGAACGCGGCGGCGTCCTCCGGCTCCTTCACGGGCGCGCGCAGGTGATCACCGTCCCGATCGACCAACAGCAAGCTGACGGGATTGGTGGCCGTCTTGGGCTCTACGAATCCCTCGAGGCCCTTGCGCCCGTTCGCCCACGACTCGAGCTCCAGCAGCGCCGGGTTGGAACGCTTGCTGAAGAATCCCCGGATCCGGTCGCCGAACGAAGCCACGATCTAGCCCTTGCGGGACTTCACCTCTTCGATCAGCTGGGGCAGGATCTTCAGCGCGTCGCCGACCACGCCGAGGTCGGAGATCTGGAAGATCGGCGCCTCTTCGTCCTTGTTGATGGCGATGATGCGCTTCGATCCCTTCATCCCGACGATGTGTTGCGTCGCGCCGCTGATACCGAAAGCCAGATACACGCTCGGCTTCACCGTCTTGCCGGTCTGACCGATCTGGTAGGCGTACGGCACCCAACCGGCGTCGACGACCGCTCGCGTGGCGCCGACGGCCGCGTTACCGATCGCCGAGGCCAGCTCGTCGAGGTGCTTGAAGTTGTCGGGCTCCTGGAGACCGCGGCCCCCCGACAGGACTACGGGAGCATCCTCGAGCTTCGGCCCCGTGGCCGCCTCCTCATGCCGTTCGACGCGCTTGGCCTTCTTGGCGTCCTCGGGGATCTCGGCCTCGACCGGAACCACCGTCGCCTCTCCGCCGGTTTCCTCGGCTACGAACGACTTAGGCCGCGCGAGGAGGATCTTCGGCTCGCCCTCGAGGGCGACGTCCACGATGATCGAGCCACCGATGATGGCCGTCTTCGCGCGATCGACGGATTCGATCTCCATGACGTTGCTCATGAGCGTCGATCCAAGTCGCGCCGATAGCCGGCCGGCGATATCGCGGGAGTCGTAGTTCATCGCGAAGAGCAGCATGTCCGGCGCGTTGTCCCCGATCAGCTCGGCCAGCGCGTGAACGTGCGGCTGTGCGATGAAGTCGTCGTACACCTGGTCGTCGCTGGCGTAGACGATCTCGGCGCCGTACTTGCCGAGCGTCGCGGCCGCCTCCGTCGCGCCGGACCCCAACACGACGGCCTCGACGTCACCAAGTTGCTTGGCTTTCGTAACGAGCTCGAGGGAGGCCGGGTCGAGCTTGCCGTCGTGGATCTCTGCGTAAACCCAGATCGTGCTCATATGACTTTGGCCTCCTGAAGGAAGTCCGCGATCTTCGCCGCCGCGGTGCCGTCGTCGGTGATGACCTCGCCGGCCTTGCGCTCCTCGGCCGGGGTCTGCTCGGCCACGTCCTGCTTGATCGCGACGTCGTCGTCGGACAGATCGAGGTCCGCTACCGACCAGTTCTCGAGCGGCTTCTTCTTCGCCGCCATGATGCCCTTGAACGATGCGTACCGGGGCTCGTTCACACCGGCGGTGACCGTCAGGACGGCAGGCAGCGCGCACTCGACAACGTGGTAGCCCTCGGCGGTCTGGCGGTTCACCTTCACCGAGCCGTCGCCGGCCTCGATCGTCTTCGCGAAGGTCACCTGGGGCAGATCCAGGAACTCGGCCAGTGTCGCAGGCATGGTGCCGGTGTACCCGTCGGTGGACTCGACCCCGGCGATGATGAGGTCGAACTCGCCGGCCTTCTTGATGGCGGCCGCCAGCACGCGCGCCGTAACCAGGGCGTCGGAACCCTTGAGCTTGTCGTCGGTGATCAGCACGCCCTTGTCGGCTCCCATCGACAGCCCGCGCCGGATGGCCTCCTGGGCGCTCGCCGGGCCCATCGAGACGAGCGTGACCTCGCCGGAGCCCTGCGCCTCCTTGATCTGGAGCGCCGCCTCGACCCCGAACTCGTCACCCGGGTCCAGGACGCCCTGCACCCCCTCGCGCTTCAGGTACTTGCCGTCCATCTCGGGCGGCACGTTGGGATCGGGGATGTGTTTCACGCACACGGCGATGTTCAAGACGTGGACCTCCTAAGGCTTAGGGAACGACCCAGAAATAGGTGCTTGCTAGAGCAAGCACCCTACCAAATCGCCAACATCGAGGTTGCCTTACCCAGCCTCGTCGTGCCGATC
Source organism: Actinomycetota bacterium (assembly GCA_035249925.1). GTDB lineage: Bacteria > Actinomycetota > CADDZG01 > CADDZG01 > WHSQ01 > MB1-2. The sequence continues at coordinate 24,118 of DATFFR010000032.1, read as the reverse complement.
GCGCCGGATCCGCCGAACCAATCGGTAAATGCCGTAGGTGACGAACAAGGGAACGATCACCGAGAGGCTAAGCATCCCGAAGAAAAGAAGGCTGGTCGGTTCCCACCAGTCACAGGGTCCGTCGCAGTACATGGAGACCTGTCCTCTCAGCCCGGGGTCCGGCGATAGAGCGTCACGCCCTCGACCGTTTCGACGGTGGCGTCGCCGTCCTCCACGACGAGGTCCAGGTGCGCGACGACCTCCGAGACCGCCAGGAACACGTCGTAGTCGCGGACGTTCGGGTACACCTCCTGCGCGATGTCGTAGACGGTCCGCGGCTCGTTGGTGAGGAACCCGGCGACCTGGACCTTGCGCTTCAGATGGTGCTCGATCGTCGAATCGATCAGGTCCTTGGGATCGGTCACCTCGCCGCCATGGCCCGGGTAGGCGAGGGTCAAGCCGAGGTTCCCCATCCGCTCCAACGACGCTAGGTACTCCTTCAGCGAGCGGCGGCGCTCCCCCGGCTCGTCGAGCGAGGGCTCGAGCAGTGGGTTTGGCGACACTTCGGGCAGCAGTTGGTCGCCGGCGAACAGCACGCCTCGCTCCGGCTCGTGGAACACGACGTGACCCCCGGTGTGGCCGGGCATGTGCAGCGTGATCAGCTCGAAGGAACCGTCGGCGGAGCTGAACTCGAACCGGTCGCCCTCGTCGATCGGCACGACGACGTCGTGATCGATTCCGGGTTTGGGTCCCTGTTTGCGCTGCTGGTCCATCTTGAACAGAAGCTCCAGGGGCATCCCGGCCTCCATCAGCAATCGGCCCACCTCGAACAGCATCTGGCGGTCGCGCACGCGCGCGATCTCCCGCTTGGGGAAGTACACGGTCGCGCCGGAGCGCTCCTGAAGGAAACCGACGAGCCCGTAGTGATCGGGATGCGCGTGCGTGATGAGGATCCGCTCGATGCCCTCGGGAAAGAAACCCGCCGCCTCTAACCCCAGAACCAGCGCGTTCTGCGCCTGCGGCATGTTGATCCCCGCGTCGACGAGTGTGACGGGTTCGGCGTCGATCAGATACCCGTTCACCGGCCCAACCGCGTAGGGCGTAGGCATAACGATGCGATGAACCTTCACCCGGAACCCTCCACGATGGCGTTCACTAACGGAAGCATCAGCGGCCGACGAATTTGGCCTTGCCCGGGCCGTCTTCTATGAAGGACTTCATCCCTATCTGTTGGTCGGCGGTCGCGAACAGAGCAGCGAAGGCCTGGCGCTCGAGCAACAGCGCGCTGGCCATGTCGACCTCGAGGCCGTTCTGGATCACCTGCTTCGCGGCCAGCAGCGCAACCGAGGGACCCGCGGCATAGCGCTCCGCCCATTCCACCGCGGTGGCATAGACGCGGTCCGGCGCGACGACCTTGTTGACGAGTCCGATCGCGAACGCCTCCTCGGCCTTCACGAAACGGCCCGAGTAGATGATGTCCTTGGCGCGTCCGACGCCCACGAGTCGAGGCAGCCGCTGCGTGCCGCCGGCGCCCGGGATGACGCCCAACAGGATCTCCGGTTGCCCCAACTGCGAGTCCTCCGCGCAGATGCGGAAATCGCAGGCGAGCGAGAGCTCGCAGCCACCGCCGAGCGCGTATCCGTTGATCGCGGCGATCGTCACGACGGGGAGCCGCTCGAGGCGCGTGAACACGTCCTGGAAATAGCCGATGTAGCGGAACATCGAGACCGCGTCGCGCTCCCCCATCTCCTTGATGTCGGCGCCGGCGGCGAAAACGCGCTCGCCTCCCCAGACGATGGCGGCCCGAACCTTCTCGTTCAACGCGATCTCGTCGACCGCCTCGCCGATCTCGCTCGCGACCTGACGGTTCAAAGGGTTCAGCTTGGGCCGGTCGAGCCGGATGGTTGCCACGCCTGCGTCGCTTACCTCGAGGTGCACGAACTCGCCCACGGCTCACTCCTTGGTTGGTGGAAACGTCCGGTGCGAAGCGGCGCCCGTGCCCGGGAAGCCGGCAACAGACCGAAGGCTACGATGAGGTGACGATGTCTACCGAGCTCCTCGACGCGCTTCAGGCGGCGTTCGCAGGTCACGATCCCGCCAACGTGACGCTCCACGACGCCCGGGCGGCGGCCGTGCTGATCCCGATCTATCCGGCCCCCGAGCCGACCCTCATATTCACCGTTCGCAGCGAGAACCTCCCCAGCCACAAGGGCCAGATCTCGTTCCCGGGCGGTTCGATCGACGACTCGGACCCCTCCGCCGAAGCCGCCGCGCTCCGAGAGGCCGACGAGGAGATCGGGCTTGCTCCGGAAGCCGTGACGGTCGTCGGTTGCCTGGACGACATGCCGACGTTCGTCAGCGGCTACGTGGTGAGTCCCGTCGTGGGATACCTCTCGGTGCGCCCCGCGCTGACCCCCAACCCCGCCGAGGTGACCGAGATCCTGGAGGTCCCTCTGGCCGAGCTCGCCGACGACATCAGGCGCGAGCCCGGCTTCACGGAATTGGGTCGCTCGTACCCGACCGAGGCCTGGGTCTGGAACGGCCACATCATCTGGGGCGTAACCGCTCGCCTGCTGCGCGAGCTGCTGGTCAGGCTCTCGGCCGTGGGCCTGGCGGCGCCTCCGGGGGAAACGTCCTCATGGACGGCGTGGCCGCCGCCGATACCAACCCGATGATCGCCTATCTAGGGCTCCTGGTGGGCGCCGCGACTCCGTCGCCGTCGCCGACCGTGGTCGATCTGCCGGCGGCCGACCCGATCCAGACCGCCGGAGCGGTCATCGCGATCGTGTTAGCGCTGGCAGCGGGGATACTGGGTTATCGGATCCTCCGAGGGGGTCGAGGTTTGTGACCGGGACAAGGACGAGATCGAGGGCGTTGGTCGCTCTCTTTGCCGCGCTCAGCGTCCTTACTGCGGCCTGCGCCGGATCGTCCACGCCCGAGGCCGCCCAGGGCGACGGAAGCAGGCTGGGACAGAAGGAGAAGTCGAGGCAGGGATCCAAGGACCCGGGCAAGAAAGCCGGCGGCAAACGCAAGGGCGGGGGCGGGAACGCGGTGCCCGGCGCCCCCAAAGGCTCGGGTGCCGGCTCGTTGCCGGAGTCTCCACCGGAGGCCGAAGCGGGCGAGGCGGCGCCCGAGGGCGGGAGCTTCGCCTCGAGCGGCCCGCCCAGCCCCGTCGACCCCTCGCTCGCCAACCGCTCCTCCTTCGTCGAGGACGGACGCGATGCCAAGAAGGAAGGCATCGTTCCGAGCTACGCAGAGCTGCTCGAGGCAGGGGTCCAGGGCGTCGGCGAGGACTTCGAGATGCGCTTCACCTTCGATGGCCAGGTCCCCGACAAGACTGAGGACAAGAACACGATCATGGTGATCGGCTTCGGCATCTCGGCCGGCGGGAACGAGACCTACGGCTTCACCGCGCAGGGCAACCAGGACGGCTGGAAGGCATATGCCGGCGCGAAGGACGGCGCCCGGAAGTTCCCCGGCGAGTTCATGATCGAGGGCGACACGATCGTGATGCGTGTGCCCTGGAAGTTCATCAACGGGCCACGCGAGTTCCGTTGGCAGTCCAACACCACCTGGTTCAGGTCGATCGCGAACACGACCCACTACTCGTTCGACATGTGCCCCAACGAGGAAGCGCAGGACTTCCCCTCGTAACCACCCAATAGGCTGGGCGCATGTGGCAAGGGACGGTCGATTCGGTCTACATCGGTCCACGCGCGAAGGAGCCCATGCAGCGCGTCGACGAGGTCAAGGCGGTCGCCGGACGCGGCCTCGAAGGAGATCGCTACTTCAACCTCGGGGGTAGCTTCTCCGAAGACGAGCACCTGCCCAAGCGCGAGGTGACCTTGATCGAGGCTGAGTCGTTAGAGGCCGCGGGTGCCGAAGCCGGCGTTCAGCTCGACCCTGCGGACTCACGACGGAACATCGTTACCCGAGGCGTACCGCTGAACCATCTGGTCGACACCGAATTCTCAGTCGGCGAGGTGCGCCTGCGCGGCATCAAGCTGGCAGAACCCTGCGCACACCTGGCGCGCGTGGCCGGCAAGGGTCTGCTGAAACCATTGATCCATCGGGCGGGCCTGCGCGCGCAGATCCTCAACGACGGTGTCATTCGGTCCGGTGACACGGTGAGGGTGGCGCCCTATCGCCCCGCTTAACCCTGGATGCGACCCTCTCGCGTGGTTTCCAGCACGGTCAGGATCTCGTCACCGAGCAGCTCCTCGCGCTCCAGTAGCGCATCCCTCAACGCCTCCACGAGGTCACGGTTCTCCTCGATCAGGGCGACCGCCGCCTCCTTGATGTCGTGCAGCAGGTCGTTCACCTCCTGGCGCGAATCCTCGTTCGTCATGACCTTGGCGACGACGTTCGGGCCATGCGGACCGCCGCCAACCGCGTCGTACGAGATGAGGCTCTTGCCCATCCCGTAGGTCCCGACCATCTGCGCGGCCAGGGCGGTTGCCGCGCTGAGGTCCGACGACGGGCCCGTGCCGGTCTCGCCGAAGAAGACCTGTTCGGCGGCCATCCCTCCCAACATCACCTTGAGGGTCGACATCAGCTCGGACTTCTTCTTCGTGAAGCGCTCCTCGACATCCGAGTGAGCCAGCAGACCCAGAGCCGAGCGGCGCTTGATGATCGACAGAACCTCGAGCTTGCGATCCTTGCTGCAGAGGTATGCGAGCGCGGCGTGGCCCGCCTCGTGCGTGGCGATCAGCCTGCGCTCCTCTTCCGTGTAGGCGACCGGCTGCCCAAGCCCGATCTCCTCGGTGAGCCGGGCGCGCTGAACGTCTCGCCACGTGATCTCGCGGCGGCCATCGCGGATCGCCCACACGATGGCCTCGTCCAGGATGTGCTCGAGCATCGCCGGCGTATAACCGAGGGTCATCGATGCAAGCTCGTCACGTCGCTCCGGCAGGTCCATCTCGGCTGCGTGAGCGCGCCGGTCGAGGAAGTAATCGACTAGATCGCGTCGTCCCGCTCGTGACGGCAGGTCGAAGTACAGGATGCGGTCGAAGCGGCCCGGGCGCAGGAGGGCGGGGTCCAGCGAATCCGCACGGTTGGTGGCGCCGATGATCAGGACGTTGCTGTAGGCCATCTTCCGCTTCTTCAGCTGGGTGGTCGCCGGGAGGAACAGGTTCACGACGTCCTTCATCCAGTTGCGCACGCGGCCCCAGAACGGTGGGGCATCGAAGGATTGAAGCTGGATGAGGAGCTCGTTGACCATCCCGCCGCTGCCCGAGTCGACCATACGGTCGCTGCGGATCGAACCGCTGGAGGAATGGATGTTTCCCCGTGAGACTCCGACCGCGTCGATCTCCTCGATGAATCCGATCGCACCGCCCTCCTTGCGGGCAGCTTTCTTCAACGCCCGGAAGAAGGCGCGGATCTTGAACGCGGTCATCCCGAACCACATGCTCTGGAAGGCCGGCGCCGACACGAAGAAGAAAGGTACTCCGGCCTCCGCGGCCATCGCCTTCGCCAGATGCGTCTTGCCGGTCCCGGGCTTACCCTCGAACAGGATGCCGCGGCGGGGGTTCCCTCCGAGCTCGTCCCGGAACGTCTTGTAGGTCAGGAAGATCTGGAGGGTCCGAGCAACCTCTTCGAGGACAACGTCGATCCCTCGGACGTCGGCGAAGCCCATCCCGATCTGCTCGGGGCTGAAACGGATGTGAGGCGAGCGTCCGTTCGCCAACGGCAGCAGCAGAAAAGTCGCCATCATCAGCAGGATCAGCACCGGGAAGAGCCATATCCACGCATCGGGTCCCAGCTGAGGACGGCCGAACTCCAGCGGGCGGCCCTCGATCACGCGGCGAAGCAGCCACGCGAACACCAGCACGTTCAGGTAGAGCAGGTATCGCAGGCGGCGCTGGCGGTTCCGCTCGCGGATCCGCCGCAGGTCCGTCCGATGGCGCTCGGCAACGGTCCGGAAGGAATCCGTGGGGCCGGGCGCGACCGCTTGCGCGGTCTCCAGTTTCTCCATCCCGCTCCTAAGAAGCTTCGGGCTCTCTCTCATATAGAGGTCGGCGCGAGAGGCCGAAGTCTGAACCCGACCACCACGGGTCGCTTTGGGAACAAACATGCGTTAAACGCACGTTTCCACGCGAAGCGCGCGCTACAGAGCCTTCTTGGCCTCTAGGAGCTCGAGCAGCGGGAGGCTCGATCGCATCTCCAACGCACGTTCCAGGTGCAGTCGGGCGGCGGCGTCCTTGCCTAGCGCGCGGGCGATCATCCCGGCATGGAACTCTACCGACGCGTCCACCTGAGGAGATCCGAGGGCCTCTCGCGCGTAGTCCCAGGCCGCGGCGGGGCGGTCTTGTCTGTACAAGACCCAACCCAGTGCATCGGCGGCCGCGCCCGTCGGCCGGTCGGCATAGATGGAGCGCGCTTCTCTAAGAGTCTCGGTGGGACGCAACGAATGGTCGGCATAGAACAGGATGAAGTCGACATCCGGAAGAACGCCCGAAGAACGGTACGAAGCGAGCTTGCGTGCGACGACGCGATACTGATCGGCAGCCTCGGCGATGCGCTCCGTCGCCGCAAACAGATCGCCGAGCTTGATCAGGTATTCGAGACTGGGAAGGGCGGTTGCCGCGCTCTCGACGAGGACCGTCGCCTTCTCGAGCCTGCCCCGGGCGATCGCAACCTCGGCCAGCCCGACCTGCGGGGGCACGAAGCCGGGGGCCACTTCAGCTGCGATCCGATTCTGTCGGGCGGCCTCTCGCAGGTCACCAAGCCCGAAGTAGATGTCGCCGAGCTGGTGTCTGATGCCTGCTGCGGGTTCGCCGAACGGCCCCGCGCTACGAAGCGCCAGTTTCATCGCTCTGATGGCGCCTCGCGTGTCGCCCCGGAACTGGTGCGCGTACGAGGCTCTGATGAACGAGGCGTAGTCCGGCCTCAGATCGGCCATGGACTGGTACGCCTTCTCGGCGGCGCGATAACGACCAAGTTCGAAGAGCGCATCACCCAGCACTCCGTACGGAGAGGCATCGTAGCGATCGGTCTCGATCGCCGTTCGCGCCCACCGAACCGACCGGCCGAAGTCGTGCCTCGCGTTGGCGAGCACGGCCATGCCGAGCTCCGCGTCGAAGTTCTTCTTGGGCTGCAGCTGGAACGAGCGTTCGAGAAGCTCCTCGGCTTCGATCAGCCAGGACGGCTCGGAGGTGTCGCGAGCCGTCTGCAATGCCTCGAGAGCCCGCTCCGCGTACGTCGCGGGATCCTTCGTCTCGGTCCGGCCGCGATCTACCGGCGCGAACGAGCCACCCACCAGCAGAGCGGCCGCCAGGGCCACCGTCAGGATCGCTCTCGACTTGCCCATCCGCACGCCTTTCCTCGTGATCGAGAGTCCGGGCCCCCGGGGGAGGCCCGGACTCTCTCTCTTCGGTCCTAGTGGGGTGCGGCCGTCGAACCGGCGTGAGCCGGCGCGAGGTACGGGAACGTCGAACGGAAGTCGACGTCGTTGGCGTTCACTGCGTCCCCTAGGTCGGTGAGGCTTCCGAGCAGCTCGCCCTCGACGACCTGAAGTGCGATGTCGATGACGTCGTCGGCCAGTCGTCTCCCGTTCGGGAAGCCGGCCGTGTCGCCTTCGATCACACCGAGCGACGAGTGCGTCGCGCAACTCTCCTCACACGGCGCGATGCTCATGTTGAGGCGCAGCATCTCGCTCGCCTGCACGTTGGCCGGCTGGTTGAGACCCTCGACCCCGGTGAGGAAGACCGAGATCAGATCGGCCCGCTGGATCCCTTCGGTTGCGGGATCCGAGTCCGGCGCCGCGATCCCGTAGACCGCCTCGATCAGGCGGGGAAGCTCCGGGTCCTGCACCGCTCCCAGGAACTGCGCGTCGTCCTTGGGCTTCGAGCCGTTGAAGTAATCCTTCAGGCCGACCGGCACGACGACCTCGTTGACCAACGGCATGCCGAGGCGGGAGAGCTGGACCCACTCGCCCTTGTAGGACTGCGAGCCATCCGCCTTCTGGATCCGAGTGCTCCGGCGAGACGCCGTCGTCCACACGCCGATGACCGGGTTGCCGGAAGCATCGCCGGCCATTGCAAGCTCGGAGTTGGGCACCTGGATCGCCATCGAATGAGTGTTGAAGCCCTTGAGGGTGTCGTTGCCGACCTCCGAGAAATCGCCGCCGTAGAGAAGGTCGAACACACGGAGATCCAGGAAGAAGGGATCGTCGACCTGCCCGGCCCATGTCTTGCTCTCGCCGAACGTCTCTATCGCAGCGTCGCTCAACGCCGTGAAATCAGGCATGGAGGCACCGCCGACGTTGTTGGGGGCAACGACGCCGTCATCGACCAGCATCGTGGCGGCCCGACCCGGGACCTTCTTCACCAGATCGTACGTCTGGTAGAAGTTCAGATCCTGATCGTCCAGAGAGGTCACCGGTCCCGTGTTGTACAGGAACGTGTTCGGGTTCCGGTAGTGGTTCTTGAAGCGCCATCTGTACGTGATCTCCGGCCGCGCATCGCCGTCGTTCGACACGTTGATGTCGTAACGAACGCCGGGAGCGAACGCAAAGAAGTTGGGGCCACCCGCCGGCTCCTCGAAGGGGATCCAGTTGCTCACCAGCGTCGTCGTGGACGGGTCGTCTGGGCTCACGAACGCGTACAGGTCCGTGGAATCCACCTGAGGATCTGCCGACACGAGCGGCGCCTCTCGATGGCTGGAAGCCCGGCCACTTTTCGGGGCCAGTGCGAGCATCGACGCCAAGAGCGCCACTACTGCCGTTACCGCGGCGACGAGCAGTGTCCGCGCCGGGCGCTTCGCGCTTGACGAGGTCATGGAGCCTCCCTTCGCTTTGTCCGACCACCGACGGCCGAACGGTTGCTGGAGGTTCGTGACCGATCGTCGGTCTGGATGGTGGAAAACGACCTTTGGTCGCCGAGAGCCGAACAACGCGCGGACAAACGCAGCCTTATCGGACGCTTCGCGCGTGCGAACTATGCGTTGCTGAGAACGATCGCTCCGGTCGGCTCGGTCGATCCGTCCTCAGGTTCGATGCTCACTGCCGCGCCCGAGTACCCCTCGAACCGCAGATCGATATCGATGACCGTTGGATCGGCGGAAACATCGAACACGCCGGCGCTCACCGGCGCGTCGTCGCCGCGCAAGAACCACAGCTGATACGACCGACCCTCGGCGGCCTCCGGCAAACCGGCGATGACGAGCGTGGAGCCCTCTCCCGTGGATGCCAGCCGCCCCACCGCATCTTCCCCGCGGAGCTCCTCGCCGATCAATATGGCCGCAAAGGCGTTCTCGCTTCGATCCAGAGCGCGGCGGGTGTCGATCACCATCCCCGCCAACAGCAGCGCGGTCACCGCCAGGGCACCGATCGCGAGGGCCGGCACCGACCGCCACGTCCTGCGCCGCGGTGCCGACGCCGGCCCTTGCGCCGATCCCCTGGCCAGGTCGAGCACGCGGTCGGCAAAGCCGGCGGGAACCGGCACCTCTTCGACGGCCGTCGACAGTGAAGTCGCTGCCTCGAAGTAGGCGTCGGCATCTGCCATGCAGTCCTCACATTCGAGGATGTGGGCGCGGACGAACCGGATCTCGTCCTCGGGAAGTGCTCCGAGGGCGTACGGCGCGATGAGCGATCTCAGCCTGTCGTGCTCGTCATTCATCGCGATCATCACCCGACGTCATGACTTCCTTCAGTCTTCGCAGTCCGTCTCTCAACCTGGTCTTCGCGGTGCCTTCTGGTATCCCGAGCTCCTCTGCAACCTCTCGATAGGTCCTGCCGCCGAAGTAAGCGAGCACGATCGCCTCTCGCTGCTGCGCCGGGATCTGCTTGAGCGACCCCTTCAGCTCCTCTGTGTTCTCCAGGCCGGCGCCCGGGGGCTGCACGGACGTCCGGAGGTCGGCCAGCAGCTGGTCTTTGGTGCGCCTCAGGCTCTCCTGCTTTCGTACGAGATCGATCGCCTTGTTCCGGGCCACCGTCACCAGGAAAGACTTCAGCGTCCCTCGCTCCGGGTTGAAGGCGCCCGGACGCCTCCACAGCGCGAGGAACGTGTCCTGGGCAACCTCCTCGGCCATCCCTCCTTCGGCAAGCACGCGCCGGGCCATCCCGAGTACGACTCCCCCGTAGAGCGCGATCACTTCACGTAGACGGTCCTCGTCCCGCGCGAGTAGCCCTTCGACCAGATCGAGGTCGACAGACGAGCTCATGGGTGGGCATCGTATGACCACAGCAACCTGTGTTCGAGGGTTGCCGTGGTCCCGGATGGGTTCCGCGGCCGGCCGGCGAGCGCCAGGCCCTCGCGGAAGCAGCGGGGGCGTCCGGTACCGGGACCTACGAACGGTGCGTTAGAACATCGGGGGCTCGGTGTAGACGCCCCACTCCTGCTTCAGGATCTCGACCATCTCCCCGAGCGTGACGTAGGCCTTGGCGGCCTCGATCAGGACGGGGATCGAGTTCTGCTTCTCATCGTGCGCCATCTCGCGCAACGCCTGCATCGCGTCTTCGGCCTTTCTCGCGTCGCGGTTCGCGCGCACCTCGGCAACGGCCTTCTTCTGCCGCTCCTCGATCTCGGGCGTGATGACGAGTACTTCCGGCATCTCTTGAACGGTCTTGGTGAAGCGGTTCACACCCACCATGACCTTGCGGCCTTGCTCGAGGAGCTGCTGGTACTTGAACGCTGCGTCGGCCATCTCCTTCTGGAAGTAGCCCTGCTCGATCCCAAAGAGCATCCCGTCGAGGATCGAGCCGTCGCCCATCTCCTCGATCTTGGCGAAGTACGCCTCGGCCTGCTCCTCGGTGCGCTTGGTGAGCTCTTCTACGAACCAGGATCCACCCAACGGATCGATGACGTTGGCCACCTCGGTCTCGTATGCGATGACCTGCTGCGTGCGCAGGGCGATCTCGACCGCTTCGTCGCTGGGCAGGGCCAGGACCTCGTCGAGCGAGTTGGTGTGCAGCGACTGGGTCCCACCGAGAACGGCCGCGAGCGCCTCCGTTGTGGTGCGGACGACGTTGTTGTACGGCTGCTGAGCGGTCAGCGAGCAGCCGGCGGTCTGCGTGTGGAACTTGAGCATCCACGACCGCTCCTTCTTGGCGCCGTAGCGATCCTTCATCCAGCGCGCCCAGATCTTGCGGGCGGCTCGGAACTTGGCGATCTCCTCAAAGAAATCGATGTGCGAGTTGAAGAAGAACGAAAGACCCGGGGCGAAGTCGTCGATGTCCAACCCACGCCGAAGGCCCAGTTCGACGTGAGCGAAGCCCGACGCAACCGTGAACGCGAGCTCCTGGACCGCGGTGGAGCCCGCCTCGCGGATGTGATAGCCGGAGATCGACAGCGGGTGGTACTTCGGCACCTGGTCGATGCAGAAGGCCATCATGTCTGCCGTCAACCGGAGGTGCGGCTCGGGCGGGAAGAGCCACTCCTTCTGCGCGATGTACTCCTTCAGGATGTCGGTCTGACAGGTTCCGTCGAGCTTCGAGATGTCGGCACCCTGCTTCTCGGCCGCCGCGATGTAGAAGGCGAACAGCATGGGGGCCGGCCCGGAGATCGTCATCGACGTCGTCAGCCGCTCGAGGTCGAGATCCCGGAAGAGGATCTCCATGTCGGCCAGCGAGTCGACCGCGACGCCGCAGCGTCCGACCTCGCCGAGGGAATGCGGCTCGTCCGAGTCCCGGCCCATCAACGTGGGCATGTCGAAGGCCACCGACAGCCCGGTCTGGCCGTGGTCGACGAGGAACTTGAAGCGCTCGTTGGTGTCCTGAGGGCTCCCGAAGCCGGCGAACTGCCGCATCGTCCACAGCCGGCCCCGATACCCGCTCGGATAGATGCCGCGCGTGAACGGATACTCGCCGGGGACCCCTATCTCGGGGTCGAGCTCGCCGTCGGGCGGACCGTAGAGGGGATCCACCGGCTCGCTCGACAGCGTGTCGAAGTCCTTGTCCTCGCGGAGCTTGGCTTGCTCGTAGCGCTCGCGCCAGCGTTTCTGCAGGTCGTCGGCCATGTAGTGAGTCTACCGAGCAGTATCAGGGGGTGGCTCGGCCCGGAAGCAGCCCGCTCGACGTTGTCGGTAGCGGTCGTACAGACGGTTCTCGAAGAACGGGCCGAAGTGCGGGATCGGGGAGGGGGTCGCCGCCGCACGTAGAACCCTCCGGAATGAGAAAACCTGCGCTGATCCTCAGTTTGCTGTTGCTGGCGACCCTCGTCGCCGTCCCAACCACCTCGGCCGTCGCCGACGAGGTCCCGAAAGACGCCACGTGGTCCGAGGTCTTCTTCCCCTCGGAGGACGGCACGATGCTGCACGCCGACGTCTTCTTGCCCAAGGACCGGCGCGTCGTCGACCAGCATCCCGTGATCCTCTCAATCGGTCCCTACTTCGGAACGCACGCCCTGAACGGGGCCGGCGGCCCAGAGTCCGGCCCGGTCGTTGATCGCTTCGCCGACATGATCGAGGGCGGCGACATCTTCAAGCGCGGTTATGCCTACGTCCAGGTCGACTCCCGCGGCTTCGGGAGCAGCGATGGCTGCTACGACTACGGCGGCAAAGGCGAGCAGATGGATGCCAAGGCTGCGGTCGAGTGGGCAGCGCGCCAGCCGTGGTCGAACGGGAAGGTCGGGATGTGGGGCAAGAGCTATGACGCGTGGACCCAGGTGATGGCCCTCGCGAACAGGCCGTCGGGCCTCGCCGCTGCCGTGGTCCAGTCCCCGATCGACGACCGCTACAACATCGCGTTCATGAACGGCGTGCACTACAACTCGGGTTGGTACGCGACGCCCGCCCTCTACGGCGCCTACGACCTCGCGCCTTCGGCCGGACCGGATTCGCCACCCGAGGACATCCTGTACCCCGCTCTGGGCACACTGACCGATCCGAGCTGCTACATCCTGCATCCGGCGCAGTCGAACCTGACATCGAACCGCAACTCGCCGTACTGGCAGGAGGGCGAGATCTCCGGACAGGCGCGCCTGTCGAACGTCCCGACTATGTGGAGCTTCGGGTTCCGGGACGCCAACACGAAGCCGAACAACTTCATGAACACCTGGGAGGGCTACCGAGGGTGGCACCGCGGATGGTTCGGCCAGTACGACCACGTACGCGGCAACGAGCACAAGCTCGTGGGGCGCGACGGCTTCCTCGATGAGGCCATGGGGTTCTTCGATCACTTCCTCAAGGGCGAGCCCCTGCCGGACTTCCCGGCGCGGGTCGAGGTGCAGGACGGCGAGGGCAAGTGGCGGACCGAATCCGAATGGCCTCCGCCCGACGCCGACTACGACCGAGGGTCCCTCAAGGTGAAACCGGGCGAGTACACCGACGACGGTGGCAACTCCGCGTCGGAAGGCACGGGATCGTGGACGTTCACGCAACCCGCGCCCTACGACATCCGCTTCGCAGGGGAAGCGATCATCGACGTCAAGGTCGAGACGACGGTGCCGAACGCGAACCTCATCACACTGCTCTACGACATCGATCCCAAGGGCAACGCGCGCATGATCACCGAAGGTGCGTCACTGATCGCCGAGGCCGGGCGCGTGAGCTATGAGCTCTACCCGCAGGACTGGGTCCTTCGTGCGGGTCACCGGATCGGGATCCTGCTGTCGTCGAGCGACACCTCGTGGTTCCAGACCTATCCGACGGGCCAGACCGTGACGATCACCGGGGGCAAGGTCGAGCTGCCGTTCCTCAAATACGTGCGGGAGTCGAACCTCGACGGCGGGGCCGCGGACGCGATGAAGGATGTGCCCACGCTCGATCTCGATAAGGCCGAGATGAAAGGCCGAAGCGCGAACGCCGACTGGCCTAAGCGCGCGCAACCTCGTTAGACGACGGGTGGTGCTGGACGGCTCCGAGGAGCTTGTGGGCTGCCGAAGCCGCCGAACTGGGCAGTTTGTCGAGCACGGGCAGGGAACCCCACGAGCACACAGAATTTCTCATCCATGAGGATCAAGGCGGCGCTCGTAGGGATGAGCTTGCTTGCCGGAGCAGTGGCGCCGGCCGGGGCGGCGCCTGCCGGCCCGAGTCTGGGCGGGACATCGTCCGACAACGTCGAGTGGCTCAAGCACGTGCCCTTCGACGCCGTAACGGCTACCGGAGCCCGACTCGTCGGGAAGTACCTCTACGTGACCAGCTGGCGAAACTTTTCGATCTACGACGTCGCGGATGCCCTCGATCCAGAGCTCGTGACCACCGTCCCGTTCGGCTTCGCGTTCGAGAACGAAGACGTCTCGACCAACGGCAACATCATGCTGTTCTCGGAGTCCCTGCCCCGCAGCATCCTCCATGTCTGGGATGTCGAGGACAAGACCAACCCGACCGAGCTGGCCGCTCTCCAGGGTGCCGGCGATCACACGACCTCTTGCATCCTGAACTGCACCTACGCCTACGGCTCAGAAGGGACGATCACGGACCTTCGGGATCCCTCGAGCCCGAAGATCGTGGGCGACTGGTGGAAACTGACGAACTTCACCGACGACGCTCACGACGTCGAGGAGTTCAAGCCCGGCTTCGTGATCGTGTCGACGATCAGCAGCCCGCTCATGTTGCTGGACGTGCGCAACCCGCTGAAGCCGAAGGTCCTCGCCCGGGGCGCGCACCCGGCCCCCGGTTCGTGGCTCTTCCACTCGGGACTGTGGCCGAACGGAGGGCGCGACCGATTCCTGCTGATGGAGGGCGAGGGCACGAACGGCCCGTTCATGACCTACGACACACGCTCCTGGCGCGAGACTCGCAGCTTCAAACTGATCGATAGCTTCACGGTCGAGGGGTCCACCGCCAGCTCGCACTGGTTCGACGAGCATCCCGACTTCAACAACGGCGGCCTGGTGACCATCGGCTGGTACGGCGAGGGCACGAGGTTCCTCGACGTCAAGCCCGACGGGGCGATCAAAGAGGTCGGCTGGTTCATGCCACATGCGGAAAGATCGGGTTTCTCGTCCTACTGGTTGAGCAGGGACCTGGTCTACGCGATCGATCTCTACCGGGGCATCGACATCCTTCGTTTCAATCGCAAGTAGCGCTCCATCAGGAGATCGCGTCCACCAGCCTGTCCGCCGCGGCGTAGGGGTCGAGACGCCGCATCACGACGTCCTCGGTGAGTTCCTCCAGCAGCTCCGCGGATTCGAGCTCGACGCGGTGACGGAACCGCTCGGCGACGATCTCTTTGATCTCACGCTGGATCCGGCGCCTGCGGCGAATCTCCAGGAGCCCGTTCTCCTCCTGATAGGCGCGGTGCTTCTCGATGGCCGTCCACAATTCGTCGATCCCGTCACCCTTGGTCGCAACTGTCGAGATGATCTCCGGCGTCCAGTCCGCTTCCGACATCGACAGCATCTGTTTGAGCTCGCGCACGGCATCCTTCGCGCCCGAGCGATCGGCCTTGTTGACGACGAACACGTCCGCGATCTCCATCAGTCCCGCCTTGGCCGCCTGCACCGCATCCCCCCACCCGGGATTGACCACGACGATCGTCGTGTCACACGCGTCGGTTATCTCGACCTCGGCCTGACCGACGCCGACGGTTTCGATCACGATCAGGTCCTTTCCGGAAGCCTCGAGCACGCGCATCGCCTCCGGCGTAGCCAGAGATATCCCGCCGAGATGGCCGCGCGTTGCCATCGAGCGGATGAACACGTCGCCGTCGAGAGCATGACTCTGCATCCGAACGCGGTCGCCCAGCAAAGCTCCACCGGAGAAGGGGCTGGAAGGATCGATGGCCAGCACCCCGACCTTGAGCTCGTCCCGGCGGGCGCGCCCGACGAGCTTCTCGGTGAGCGTCGACTTCCCGGCCCCCGGGGCGCCGGTGATCCCGACCGAATACGCCGCTCCGGTCCTGGGATAGAGCTTTCGCATGATCCGACCGAGGTCGGCGCCGCCGTCCTCCACCAGCGAGATCAGGCGTCCAACGGCCAGCCGCTGGCCCTCCAGCGCGCGCTCGATGAGCGCGTCCGTATCGGCCACGGGGAGGCTCAGACTTCGATGGCGACGACGCGGGTGATGCCGGGCACCCGTTCGCTCAAGATCCGCTCGACCCCTTGCTTCAGGGTGACGGGAGAGATGGGGCAACTCTCACAGGTTCCCAGCAGCTGAACCGTGACGGTGTTGCCCTCGACGCTCTCCAGCTTGATGTCGCCACCGTCCATCTGGATCGCCGGACGTATCAGCTCGAGGGCGTCGCGCACCTGGTCCTCCAAAGTCGCTGCGACGCTCATGGCTCCAGTTTACGACCGCTTCTCGCCCAGACCAGGATGCCCGCCAGGAGCAGGGTGGCCGCCCCCGCAGCCACGAGGAGGAAGGGGAACCTGGGGGTCTCGGGCCGCTCCGGCTCGGCCGGAGGCGGCGTGGCGCCCTGCGCCAGGGGCTTCGAGAAGACCTCGATCGTGACGGGTTCGGTCCGTACCCGCTTTGCTTGCGAGCGCGCCTCGACGTGGACCTCGACGTTCCCCTCCTCGAGGGGGGCCGCCCAGATGATGCGGCGTCGCCCGGCCGCCGCGATGCGGACGCCGGGGTCGTCGTACGCGGTGGCGGCACGCGTCACCGTCCGTACCTTCGCCGGCCGAGACAGCGCCACCGTGAGATAGACGGTCTCGCCGACCTGGACGCGGCGCGGGGCGTCTACCAAACCCACGCGGAGAGGCAATCCGAACCCCTGCGGTGGGTCGATCGCCACGGCGCCCTCGCCACCGAAGTCGAAGCGCCAGTCGCCCAACGCGTTCTTCACGAGCGTGCGGCCCAATCCGTCGACGACCTCGAACTCGCCGCGCACCGTCACGCTCGACCGGCCCCAGTCGAGTCCCACCTCGAGGGGGCCTGGATCCGGGAAGTCGCCCACCGAAACCCCGGTGTAGTAGTGGCCGAGGATGTCGAGGTGGCCGGCGCCGCGCGACGCCAAACCGTGGGCGCCCCACTGCGACATGCCGACGCCGTGGCCCCAGCCGCGACCGACGACCCTGACCACGCGGCGCGTCGTGAAGACGTCGATCCGGTTCGAGGGAAACGTTTCGGGCAAGCGTCCGCTCGCCGTCGACCACGGCGAGGGATATGCCTCCGGGAACAACCGGGGCGCGAGCTCGCGCACCTCGTCGCGAAGCTCCTCGGCGGTAACCACCGTGTCGCCCTTGCGCCCCCGGAAAACGACGTCGGGATAATGGAACCCCTGCGACGACGGCCGGGAGCGGACGTCAAGAAGCCGTCCGTACGTTGCGGACCAGATGCCCGCTCGTCGCACCAGAGTCTCCAACCGCCTAAGCGGGAAGTCGACCGTCCAGCGATACAGCGGAGATCCCTGTTCGGTTGTGCTGCCGACGCCGCGCAGATACGGATAGGCACCCTCGTCCGGGAAGGCCTGTGGATTGTCCAGCGTGCGGCCCCCCGACGTCGAGTGGTAGCGGGCGAGGATCGGCTCGCCTTCGTAGAGCACCGTCTGTCCGGCCGTGGCGTCCACCGCGGCGGTCCATCTCGACCCACCCACGCCGCCAACCACGTCGGCTCCCGAATAGACCTGACATTCCACCGAGGCACAGATGTCGAAGCCGTAGACCGCGGCGCTGCCGCCGGGTGGTTGTCGCAGCGTGAACAACGCGTAGGTACGGGCCGCGACGGCCTGCGCCTTCAACGCCTCGTCGGGCCACGTCAACGGGACCTCGGCCAGTCCCAGCAGGTAACGCTCGAGAGGCAGGCGGTTGGATATGACGAGGCCGTCTGCGGCGGCGCCGATCTCGATCGTCCCGAAGTAGGAGTGCAGACCCGACACCGCAAGCGGAGCGGTGCCTTTCGGGATCAAGCGCACCGGAGCCACCGCGGCCCCCAGGCGCCGCGCGGGGGCCGCCCCTGCCCCCGGAGACGTCATCGCGAGCGCGAGCGCCATCGCGAGCGCCGACGCCAAGAGCCGGCTCACGACCGTCCTCGGCGGGACAACCACCGGCCGCTCAGCCGGAGGTCTCTGCGAATCGTCTGAGTCCCCATGACGCGATCAGCAACCCGACGGCCACCAACAGGCAGTAGGACACGAGGCCCGCCAGCGACGCCCCGCGCACGGTGTGCTCGCCCAACTCGCGCATCAGGATGATGGCGAGAGCAACGCTGCAAGCGCTGTAAACGTAGAGCGAGCGCGCCAGCCACCGCGGCCAACGGGACGGGGGCCGGGCTCCCAACAGCGGGCGGGCGATGAGGATCATCCCCGACCCTGCGACCACGAAGAACATGCTGCCCAGCAGTAGCGCAAGAGCAGCCTTGTTGAGGTCGCCGCGCATGCAGCAGCGTTCCAGAGCGCTCAATCCCCATCCCGTGCGCGTCTGCACCGCGGTCATGACGGCATACGCGGAACCGAGCGCCCCCGTTGCCACCGTGGCGAGCCCCGACCACTTCAACACGCCACCGAAAAGCTTGAAGGCCGGAGCGTGACTCATGCAGCCGGATCCTCCAATCTCACATCCGCTCCGAGCCCTCGCAGTTTGGACACGAAGTCCTCGTACCCGCGATCGATGTGACCGATGTCGTAGACGTGCGTCTCGCCCTCGGCGCAGAGGCCGCCCAGCACGAGCGCCGCCCCCGCCCGGATGTCCGGGGCTCTGACGGGAGCGCCCGACAACCGCTCGACCCCACGGATGACCGCGTGATGCCCCTCGACGCGGATCTGAGAACCCATCCGGTTGAGCTCATCGACGAACAGGAACCTGGCCTCGAAGACGTTCTCGGTCAGGATCGAGCTGCCCTCCGCCTGCGACAGAAGAACCATCATCGGCGGCTGGAGATCGGTGGGGAAGCCGGGATACGGAAGGGTGACCATGTCGATCGAACGCGGCCGTCGTCGCATCGAGACCCGTACCTCTCCATCCCCCCGCTCGACCTCGGCCCCCGCGTCTTCGAGCTTCTGCAGCGGGAGCTCGATGTGCTGCGGATGCAAGTCGATGAGACGCACCGAGCCCCTCGTGGCGGCCGCGCCGATGGCGAAGGTGCCGGCCTCGATACGGTCCGGGATCACCGCGTGGTGGGCGGAATGGAGCTCGTCTACTCCTTCGATGTTCAGCGTAGGCGTGCCTACCCCGGTTATCGAAGCACCGCACCCGTTCAGGAACTTGGCTAGATCCTGGATCTCCGGCTCGCGCGCGGCGTTCTCGATCTGGGTGGTCCCCTCCGCGGTCACCCCCGCCATGATGAGGTTCTCGGTCGCTCCCACCGAGGGGAACTCCAGCAGCACGCGGGTCCCGTGCAGGCGATCCGCAACGCCCTCCACGTAACCGTGCTGTGACGTGAACTTGGCACCCATCCGCTCGAGGCCCTTGAGGTGCATGTCGATGGGCCGGGAACCGATCGCGTCGCCGCCCGGCATCGCCACCCGGGCTCGACCGAGCCGGGCTAGGAGGGGGCCGAGAACCTGGATCGACGCCCTCATCTTCGTAACGAGCTCGTAGGGCGTCTCCTCGAGGAGATCCCCGGATGCGTCGATCTGCAGGCCCTCGTCCCCGAACGACACGTGCGCGCCCAACCGCTCCAACACCTCTGCCATCAGGAACACGTCGGTGATGCGCGGCACCCGTTCCAGTGTCACCGTTCCGGGCACCAGGATCGATGCAGCCATCATCTTCAGCGCCGAGTTCTTGGCGCCGCTGATATGAACGTCACCTTCGAGCGGCTGCGGCCCGCTGAGCGCGTAGTGCCTCATCGCTTCATCCTAGTGACCAGATGCCGGGCCAGACGCGCCGGAGGCGGCCTCCCGTGAGAGACCGCCTCCGGTGTTGGAGCTTGTTCAGCCCGATTGCTTCAGCGGCGGCGAGTGCTCTTTCGTCCGGTTCTCTTCGCGGTCGACTTCGCCGCGCCGGCTGCTCTGCGTGCCGTGGTACGGGATCCACGGGCAGCGGTGCGTGCACCGGCGGCTGCGCCCCGGGTGGTCTTGCGGGCTGCGGTCCCCGCCCGACGCGTGGTCTTACGCGCGGTGGAGCCGGCTCGCCGCGTCGTCTTCTTGGCCGTGGACTTCGCCCGACGGGTGGTCTTGCGAGCGGTCGACTTCGCTCTGCCTGTCGCCCTGCGGGCGGGAGACTTGCGCGCCGTCGACTTCTTACGTCCGGTGGGCTTGCGCGCCGTGGACTTCTTGCGGGCCGGGCTCTTGCGCGCGGTGCTCTTCTTACGGCCGGTGGACTTGCGCGCCGGAGACTTCCGCGCCGTCGTCTTCTTGCGTCCCGTGGACTTCCGCGCCGTTGACTTCTTGCGGGCCGGGCTCTTGCGCGCGGTGCTCTTCTTACGTCCGGTGGACTTGCGGGCGGTCGACTTCTTTCGCCCCGTCGATTTCTTGGCCGCCGACGACTTGCGCCGTGTCGAACCCCCACCGGAGGAACGCGATGGACGGACGACTGCCGCGCCGGTCTCCACGACGTTGGAGGTGACTCTTCCGACCGCGCCGACCGGTCCAGGTCCACTCTCGGGAACCACGTTCGCCGCGCCCTCCGCGACATCTGCAACGGTGTCCCGCGCTCTGTCGATCAACCCTCGGTCTTCAGCCATACAACTCCCCTTTCATTGACGCGTGTAGAGACACAGGCACTTGTTTACCCATTAATCACGTAAGAAACAAGTTGAGAACCCGTGCTCAACGGGCATGACAGCGAACATGGACGACATCAAGCTGCTTCGCATCTATCTGAACGACCACCTCGCAGGGTCTGTCGCAGGTTACGAACTGGCCAAGCGCACGCAATCGAACAACGAAGGCACCCCCCTCGGCGACTATCTGATCGGATTCATGCAGGAGCTTAGAGAGGACCAGGCGGCGGTCGAACGACTGCTCGATTCGATCGACGCCACTCCCGACCGCCTCAAGCAGATGGCGGCGTGGATCGCAGAGAAGGCGGGCCGGGTGAAGCTCAACGGTCAGATAACCGGCTATTCGGACCTCAGCCGGCTCCTGGAGCTCGAAGGGCTGTGCTTGGGAGTGGAAGGGAAGCTCTCACTGTGGCGATCGCTCATGCAGGTCGCCGGCCATCATCCGATGCTCGCCGTCACCGAGCTCGACGACCTGATCGCGCGGGCCGGATCGCAGCGCGAGAAGTTGGAGGAGTTCCGGCTCGGCGCCGCCGCGGTTGCCTTCGGAGCCGCTCTCTAGAACCCTGATCCTGGGTCGACGTCCAGGCGGGCCTCGATCAACCACAGATTGCGTCGCACGCACTCGGGACACAGGGCCAGCTTGCGGTTGTTCGCGTCGGGCATCTCCTGCCAGCCCAGCGGAACGATGCCGTGGCGACGCGGCTCGGACCGGCCGCAGGACGAACAGAAGACGCGGTTCCGGAGGTTCTCGGGCTGGTCGCTCAACCGCGCTCCTCCCACGGGTGCGCTTGTAGCTCTACGTGTAGACCGCGGTCAGTCTCTACCAAGCTGAGGTCGGGCCAACGCCGCCCGCATCCCAGCCTCTGCGAGCTGGTCGATGTCTTCCTCTTTCTCTCTCTGAGCTTCGACGATCCGACGCTTGGCCTCGGCCGCGTCGATGTCGCCGGCCTCGTCGGCGTCGTCGGCAAGCACGATGACGTGATACCCGTCGGCGTCTCCGGACGCCTCGAGAAAACCTCCGGGGACGACGTAAGCCTTCCGGCTGCCTCCGGAGACGATCGTTAGCAGTCCGGGGACGAGAGCCGCCAGGAACGGCACGTGGTTGTTCATGATCCCGAACTCACCCTCGGGAGAACGGGCGATCACCAGCTCGGCCTCGCCCGAGAAGATCTCCTCCTCGGGCGTCACCACGGACACGCTTAACGGGGTCGCCACTAGCCGCGCCCCTCTCCGGATCGAGTGATGGCCATCGTTAGTCGGCCAGCTCCTTCGCCTTCTGCTGGGCCTCCTCGATGCCGCCGACCATGTAGAAGGCCTGCTCGGGCAGGTCGTCGTACTCGCCTTCGGCAAGACCCTTGAAGCTGGTGATCGTCTCGTCGACGGAGACGTACTTGCCGGGGATGCCGGTGAACTGCTCGGCGACGAAGAACGGCTGGCTCAGGAACCTCTGGATCTTTCGGGCGCGCTGCACCGTGATGCGGTCTTCCTCGGAGAGCTCGTCGATTCCGAGGATCGCGATGATGTCCTGGAGGTCCTTGTAACGCTGCAGGATCCTCTGAACGGTGAGGGCCACGTTGTAGTGCTCGTCGCCGACGTAGCGCGGGTCGAGGATGCGGCTCGTCGAATCGAGCGGGTCGACCGCCGGGTAGATGCCGAGCTCGGAGATAGCACGGGAGAGCACCGTCGTGGCGTCGAGGTGCGCGAACGTCGTGTGCGGCGCGGGGTCGGTGATGTCGTCGGCGGGGACGTAGATCGCCTGCAGGGAGGTGATCGAGCGACCCTTCGTCGATGTGATGCGCTCCTGCAGCTCGCCCATCTCCTCCGACAGGGTCGGCTGGTAGCCGACGGCCGAAGGCATCCGGCCCAGCAGCGTCGAGACCTCGGACCCGGCCTGGACGAAACGGAAGATGTTGTCGATGAAGAGCAGCACGTCCTGGTGCTCGCGGTCCCGGAAGTACTCGGCCATGGTCAGGGCGCTGAGCGCGACACGCAGGCGCACACCGGGCGGCTCGTCCATCTGTCCGTAGACGAGAGCGGTCTTCTCGAGGACGCCGGACTCGCGCATCTCGATCAGGAGGTCCGTCCCCTCACGCGTGCGCTCGCCGACGCCGGCGAACACCGATACACCCGAGTGCTGCTCGGCGACGCGGTAGATCATCTCCTGGATGACGACGGTCTTGCCGACCCCGGCGCCGCCGAACATCCCGATCTTTCCTCCCTGCACGTACGGCTCGAGGAGATCGATGACCTTGATTCCGGTCTCGAACATCTTCGTTTGCGGCTCGAGGTCCTCGTAGTCGGGGGCTTGGCGATGGATCGGCCACCGCTCGACGTCGTCGGGGATCGTCGAGCCGTCGACCGGCTCGCCGAGGACGTTGTAGACGTGGCCAAGGGTTGCGGGACCGACCGGCACCGTGATGGGCTGCCCGGTGTTGATCACCTTCGTGCCGCGGACCAGTCCGTCCGTGGCCTTCATGCAGATCGCCTTGACCATGCTCTCGCCGATGTGCTGGCTGACCTCGGCGGTGATGGTGTCGGTCGTGCCCTCGATCGAGCGCTCGACGGTCAGGGCGTAGCCGATCTCCGGAAGCTGACCCGGCGGGAACTCGACCTCGATGACCGGGCCGGTGATCGTGAGGATCCGGCCCTGGCTGGTCTTCAGCTCGTCGCCGCCGGACAGTCTCTCTTCGGTGATCGCCACTGCCTAACCTCCTGCTTTCGTTAGCTCATCGGGTCCGAATTCTGGTCTTTGCGTGTGGGTTGCCGCCGCCGCGTCGCGTCGCGCTCCGGAGAGGGCCTCCGCGCCGCCGATGACCTCCATGATCTCGGTGGTGATCTCGGCCTGACGAGCCTGGTTGTAAACCCGCGTCAGACCCTCGATCAGCTCGTCCGCGTTGTCGGTGGCCGCTTTCATTGCCCTGCGGCGTGCGGAGTGCTCGGACGCGGCAGCCTCGAGCATCGCCTGCAGCACCGCCCCCTCGATGTAGCGCGGGAGGAGGTAGTTGAGGATGTCCTCGGGCTCCGGCTCGAACACGTAATTGGCTCGCGGAGCCTCCTTCTGGTCGCCGGTGACCTCCTCGGTCGAGGCCGGAAGCAATTTCGTCACCACGGGACGCTGGATCAAAGCCGACTGGAACTTCGTATAGGCCAGCCGAACTTCGTCGATGTCCCCGTTGGAGAACGCCTCCACCGCCGCCTGCGCCACCTTGCGGGCATTGGCGGCCTTCGGCTGATCCGAGTAGCCCTCCCACGCGTCCGCGAAGTCGTAGCCTCGGAACTTGAAGTACGAGATGGCCTTCTTGCCCGACAGGAAGAGCTTGGTGTCCTCGTGCTCCCGCATGTCCCGCTCGGCCGCCCGAATCACGTTCGAGTTGTAAGCGCCGGCGAGACCCCGGTCGGCAGTGATGACGATCATGCCTACCCGGCTGCGACCCTCACGCTCCTTCAACAACGGATGATCGAGATTCCCGGCGTTGCGTGTGACCGACGCCATCAGGTTGCGGAGCTGCTCTGCGTAGGGCCTGGCCGCCTCGACCCGGCGCTGCGCCTTGATGATCCGCGACGACGCGATCAACTCCATGGCGCGCGTGATCTTCTGGGTCGACTTGACCGACCCGATCCGCCGCTTTACCGCCCGGAGCTGCTGCGCCAT
>DATFFR010000031.1:0-19721 GCA_035249925.1 Actinomycetota bacterium | reverse complement strand
TGGGGCGACCGACGGGACTTGAACCCGCGACATCCCGGACCACAACCGGGTGCTCTACCTGGCTGAGCTACGGCCGCCATGGAGAACTCAAAGCGTAGCAGCGAAACGGTGGATCTCTAGGCCGCTTCTGCTCCTGCGGGGGCCGGGACCGATCGAGAGCTCCGGCGCGCGTAGCCGAGCAGCAACAGGCCACCGCCCGCCACGACCGCCGCGATGGCGAAGGCGCCGTTGTAGCCGACCGCCGAGGCGATCGCACCGGCGCTGGCGGCTCCGATGCCGAAGAAGAGGTCGAAGAACGACGTGAACGTGCCGACGACTGCGCCTCGCTCGGATACAGGGGCCTGGTTGATCGCCATCGTCATGAGCGCGGGGAACAGCAGCGCATGGCCGATCGAATAGAAGACGGTGCCGACGTAGAGACCGATCGGGGCCTCCCATACCGCCATGAGGAGGAAGCCGATCAACACGCCGGCGAGCGCGAGGTTCGAAGACTTGCGCGGTCCCAGCTTGTCGGGCAGTCGAGCGCCGAACAGCCGGATCGCGATGATGATCGCCGAGTTCAGGGCGAACACGAAGCGCGAGCCATCCATGCCGAGCTGCAGCACGTACAGCGGGATGAACGACGAGAACGTCGCCAGCCCCCAGATGTTGGTTCCGAGCACCGTGCCCGGCAGCAGCGCTCCCCGGTTGATCAACTTCATGGGACCGTCGCCGGCTTCCTCCGGCCTCGTCTCGGTGACGAGGAACCCGACGAATCCCGCGAACGCGGCCGACGCGGCGGCGGCCATCCAGACGGTGGTGAAGTTGGTTGCGTGAAGGATCGTCTCGCCGGCGACCGGTCCGATCGCCAGCCCGCCGAACAACGCGAGCGAGAAGTAGCTCAGCGCTTCGCCGCGGCGTTCGTTCGGGGCGATGTCGTTGATCGCGCTGGCGGCTCCGACGTAGTAGCCCGCCTCGCCCACTCCGGTCAGCAGGCGCGCGAGCAGAAGCGTGGTCAGGGATTCGGCCAGCGCGTAACCGGCGATCGAGATCGCGACGATCACGCCCCCTCCGATGATCAGCAATCTGCGTCCGCGCTTGTCGCTGAGCCTGCCGACGAAAGGTCTCAACATCACGGCGGTGATCGCGAAGGCACCGACGGTGACGCCGACGCCGAAGTTGGAGCCGCTCAGCGGGCCCTCGACGTAGAGGGGGAGCGTCGGCGTGATCATGCCGACGGCGGTGAAGTAGGCGAGCGTCGACAGCATCACCAGGAGGAACACCGGCGTCACCAAGCGGGCGCGGGTGCGCTTGAAGGTGATGCTCAAGGGGGCCTCCTCTCGGCCTCGACGGGTACTTACAACGTAAACGCCGAGGCCTGAGAGGTATTCCTAGACGGTCCTCCCCATCAGGCCGAGCAGCTTGGTTTGCAGGTCGGCGCCGGCGGGGTGGTCCACCTTGTCGCCGTAGGCGCCGGAGGCCCGCAACATCGGCTCGACCGCGACGGCCATCTCGTACGACGCGTCGACGAGGGCCGGGTCGAGCTTCTCGTCGGCACCGATCGCCCGGGCCAGGTCCCATGCATGCACCGTGTGGTCCACGAGGACCTGCGTCAGGTACTCGCGCGCGGGGATCTCGCCCCACGACACGTGCACCTCCTGGTCGAGGTCACCCAGCGCCTCGGTCGCCGCCAGCTCCTCTTCCTTAGCGCGTCGCCACGAACCCTTGGGGTCGTCGCCCAACAGATCGCCGTCGAGCGAGTCGCCGACCTCCTCGATCGTCTTGCCCTCGAGGAGCGGCTTGACCCAGCGGGCCTCGTTGACGATGTGGTTCGTCAACGCGTGCACGTCCCATTCGCTGCACGGTGTCGGATCGTGCCACTGGTCGTCCTTGATCTGTTCGACGCGTGCGTCGAACTCGGCGACGGAGCGGGCGAACAGCTCGGGGATGCTCATTTCGAGACGAGCATGGGCTCCTCGAGGTCGTAGAACTCCATGTCTCCGACCATCAGGGCACCCCACTCCGCCATCTCGGGCGGCGGGTTCTCGTTCATCTCCTTCTCGCCTTGGCGGGCTTCCTCGAGCGATGTGAAGTAGATCGCGGTCCAGAACTCCCCGTCGTCGGATCCGGCTGTGATGCTGCCGATCACGTCGGGCCGCCGCCCGCCCATGTCGTTGCCCATGCGTTCGTCGAGCTCCCGGGCCTTCTGCATATCGTTCACGCGGCCGTGCATGACCTGGACGAAGCCGGCGTTGTCCGAGCCGCCCCCACCCGACAGGTAGGCCTGCGAGGAGTCGAAGAAGGTCGCCTCGCCCTCGAGGTTCTTCGAGAAGCGCTCCCACCACTTCCCCTGTTCGGGGTCGTCGCTGTTCTTGCGGGCGATCTCTTCGTTCTCGAAGCGGGCGAACGCTACGAACCGGCCGTCCTGGGTGACCCCCGACGTGGTTCCCAGCCATCCATGGGCCTGCGGACCGCGCTCGGTGACCCAGGCGTCCATGTCTCTCTTCACGCCCTCGGCGTCTTTCACCTTGCCGGTAATGATCTGTACGAACATCGGCGCCTCCTTCGTTGGGAGTGGGTTCGGACCGTCACCCAAGCTACGCCTCCGGCGGGAGAGGTCAAGTCGGGCGCTACCCTGGAAGAGATACGTGAGTCGGGTGTTGGGGATAGTGATGAGTGAGTTGGAGCCGAACGAGATAGATACCGAGACCTTCGGGCCGAACGAATGGCTCGTCGAAGAGATGTACCGCCGCTACCAGGAGAACCCGAAAGCGGTGGCCGAGTCGTGGCGGGACTTCTTCGAGGACTACGTCCCGCCCGGCACGGTCGCCCGCGCCCAGACCCCCGCCGCCCGTCCCGAGGCTCCGGCTCGGCCCCCAGAACCGGCGGCTCCCGAGCCGGTCGCGGCCGAATCCCAGCCGCTGCCGGAAGATGCGACCCCGCTCCGTGGGGTGGCCGCTCGGATCGCCGAGAACATGGAGGCCTCGCTCGGGATCCCGACCGCCACCTCGGTCCGGACACTGCCTGCGAAGTTGCTCGAGGAGAACCGCCGTCTGGTCAACCGCTGGTTGAGCGGACATCGCGGCGGCAAGGTCTCGTTCACCCACATGATCGGCTGGGCGATCCTGAAGGCACTCCAATCCCGTCCGGCCATGAACTCGAGCTATGCCGAGGTCGATGGCAGGCCGCACGTCGTCCAGCACAAGCACGTCAACTTCGGTCTCGCCGTCGACATGGAGAAGTCCGACGGCAGCCGCGTGCTGCTCGTCCCCAACATCAAGAACGCCAACGACCTGGACTTCGCCGAGTTCTTCGCCGCGTACGAGGAGCTGATCCGCAAGGTCCGCGGCAACAAGTTGACGCCGGAGGACTTCGCCGGCACGACCGTGACGTTGACCAACCCCGGAACGGTCGGCACGCGCCTGTCGGTGCCTCGACTGATGCCGCAGCAGGGCCTGATCGTCGGCACCGGCGCGATCGGCTACCCGCCCGAGTACGAGGGCTCGGACCCGCGCACGTTGGCGCGGCTCGGGATCGGCAAGGTCATGTCGATCACGAGCACGTACGACCACCGCGTGATCCAGGGAGCCGAGTCGGGCCTCTTCCTCTCTCAGATCCACGAGTTGCTGATCGGCAACGAGCGCTTCTACGACGAGATCTTCGCCTCGCTGCGCGTGCCTTACGAGCCCGTGCGCTGGACCCACGACCGCGCTCCTGTGGCGGGAGAGGAGATCGAGCTCGAGAAGCAGGCGCGCGTGATGCAGCTGATCAACATGTACCGGGTGCGCGGCCACCTGCTCGCCGACCTGAACCCGATCGCCTGGGAGGTACTTAGCCACCCCGAGTTGGACATCTCTTATTACGGGCTCAGCATGTGGGATCTCGATCGCGAGTTCCTCTCCGATGGTCTCGCCGGCCCGAAGCGGCAGCCACTGCGCCGCATCCTCGACACGCTGCGCGATGCGTACAGCCGCACCACCGGTGTCGAGTACATGCACATCTCGGATCCCGACCAGAAGCGGTGGATCCAGAAGCGCGTCGAGGAGCCCCAAGCCGAGCTCGACCTCGAGGACAAGAAGCACATCCTCGAGCGCCTCAACGCGGCCGAGGGCTTCGAGCGATTCCTGCATGCCAAGTACACCGGGCACAAGCGGTTCTCTCTCGAGGGGGCCGAGAGCCTGATCCCGATGCTCGACGAGCTGCTTGGGACCGCGGCCGACCAGGGGATCGTCGAGGTCGTGATGGGCATGTCGCACCGTGGTCGCTTGAACGTGCTGGCCAACGTCGTCGGCAAGCCCCTGCGCGAGATCTTCAAGGAGTTCGAGGGCGACCTGGATCCCGACACCGTCCAGGGCTCGGGCGACGTCAAATACCACCTGGGCATCACCGGCCGTTTCACGTCCCGCGCCGGCAACGACATCGCCGTGGTGCTGGCGTCGAATCCGTCGCATCTGGAGGCCGTCGATCCGGTCGTCGAAGGCATGGCGCGCGCCAAGCAGGACCTGCTCGGCGAGGACGCCGACGACAAGGTGCTGCCGGTGTTGCTGCACGGAGATGCCGCTTTCGCGGGTCAGGGCGTCGTCGCGGAGACGCTGAACATGTCGCGCCTGCAGGGGTATCGCACCGGCGGAACCGTTCACGTCGTCGTCAACAACCTGATCGGCTTCACGACCGCACCGCACGCCGGACGCTCGACCACCTACGCCACCGATGTCGCCAAAATGATCCAGGCGCCGATCTTGCACGTGAACGGCGACGATCCCGAGGCCTGCGTGCGTGTGATGAAGCTGGCCTTCGCCTACCGCCAGGCCTTCAAGCGCGACATCGTCATCGACCTGATGTGCTACCGCCGCTATGGACACAACGAGGCGGACGAGCCGGCCTTCACCCAGCCGCTGATGTACGCGCAGATCGATCAACGCCGCTCCGTGCGCAAGCTCTACACGGAGGCGCTGCTGAACCGGGGCGAGCTGACCGTGGAGGAGGCCGAGAAGTCGTTCGACGACTTTCGCTCCGTCATGCAGACGGCTTTCGAGGAGACCAAGGGCGCCGACAAGAAGAGCGACGTGCGGGCGGCGGCGCCGCCCCCGCCGGAAGGGGTTCAGCCACACGTTGAAACGGGCGTAGAACGTGTTCGGCTCGACCACATCCATCGCGCCGTCACCAGCATCCCAGCCGATTTCAACTCGCACCCCAAGCTAAAGAAACAGATCGAGAAGCGCGCCGACATGCTCGACCGAGACGCCATCGACTGGCCGGCGGGGGAGGCCCTCGCGTTCGGCTCACTCCTCTTGGAGGGGTTCACGGTCCGGCTGTCGGGCCAGGACTCGCGTCGCGGCACGTTCAGCCAGCGCCACGCGGTGCTCGTCGACCACCAGACCGGCGAGGAGTACGTGCCGCTCAGCAACCTCGGCGAGGACCAGGCGCCGTTCCGTGCCTTCGACAGCCTCCTGTCCGAGTTCGCCGCGATGGGCTTCGAGTACGGCTACTCCGTTGCCAACGGCGACGCACTGGTGTGCTGGGAGGCTCAGTTCGGCGACTTCGTGAACGAGGCCCAGGTCGTGATCGATCAGTTCGTCGCGGCCGGCGAGGACAAGTGGGAACAGGAGAACGGCCTCGTGCTGCTGTTGCCTCACGGATACGAAGGTCAGGGACCCGAACATTCCTCCGCCCGCCTCGAGCGCTTCCTGACGCTGTGCGCCGAGGACAACATGCAGGTCGTGCAACCGTCAACGCCGGCTCAGTACTTCCACGTCCTGCGCCGTCAGCTGCACCGTTCGTTGCGCAAGCCCCTCGTGGTCCTCACACCGAAGTGGCTCCTGCGCCTGCCCGATGCGCGCAGTAAGACCGCCGAGTTCGAGCGCGGCTCGTTCGAGGAAGTGCTCGACGACGTGCAGGTCGAGGACCGCGATGCGGTGAAGAGGATCTTGCTGTGTACCGGCAAGGTCGCGTATCTGCTTGCCGGAGCGCGCAACGAGCGCAAGGCCCCCGCGGCCATCGTGCGTCTCGAGCAGATGTATCCCTTCCCCAAGGAAGAGCTGACCGAGATCTTCGCCCGGTACCCGAACGCGACGGAGGTCAGGTGGGTCCAAGAGGAACCCGAGAACATGGGCGCCTGGAGCTTCGTTCACTTCCGGCTGCGCGATGGTTTGGACAAGAGGCTGACGTTGAAGGTCGCGGCCCGCGCCGAGAGCGCCAGCCCGGCCACCGGCAGCAACCAGGTGCACGAGCAGGAAACCGAAGACCTCCTCGACCGAGCCCTGGAAAATCTCTAACGGAAATCAGGCGGTGGCGGGTCGGCCCACCGATACCAGGCCCTGGTCGCGGGCGCTCTGGATGGTCTGGGCAAGCGTGTCGAAGGCGTCGTGCTCCGGCTCCCAACCGAGGTTCATCTTGGCCTTGCCGGTATCCATCAACACCGGGACGCTTAGGGCGCTGATCCACGACGCGCGGGCCGGCATGAGCGGGATGCGCGACACGATGCGGGCCGTCAGGTCGACCGCAAGCTCGGGGATCGGCATCGCGTACCAACCGAGCGCATGCGCGAGATCGGACAGCGTGATCTCGCCGTCGGCGGCGAGGTTGTAGGTCCCCGGGACGCGGCCGCCGAGGATCGCGGCGGTCAGGGCGCGCGCAACGTCGTCCTCGTGGACGAGCTGGAACGGGACCCCGGGATCGGGGATGACGGGGCGCAGCAACGGGATCGTTCCCATCAAGCTACGTACCGGGTCGGGGAGCTTCTCGCCCAGTTGGACGTAAGGGATGTTCTCGATCAGCTCGGTTGCTGTAGGGCCTGCCACGATGCAAGGCCGGAACACGAACACGTCGGTGGCGGTCTTCGCCGTCATCTCCAGGAGCGTCGCCTCGAGCTCGGCTTTCTGCGCCGAGTAGTAGTGCTCGTCGGAGCCGCGCGGCGGGATGTCTTCGTGCAAGAGCTCGGGGTTGTCGTCGTGGAAGCCGTAGGCCGCGACCGACGACGTGTAGATGAGGCGCTCGGCCCCCTCGTTCATCGCGGCCAGGAATACGTTGCGCGATCCCTCGAGATTGACGCGGGCCGTCTCGTCATGAGATCCGAAGATCAGGAACGCGAGGTGGACGACGACGTCGGCGCCGGCGACGAGACCCTTGACCGAGACGTCGTCGAGGATGTCGCCCCGGCGGTACTCGACCTTGGTCCATCCGTGTTCGAGAGGATCGAACGGTCGCCGAGCCATGCCGACCACCCGCTCGACCGCGTCTTCTTTCTGCAGGCAGCGCATGAGTGCCTTGCCGATCGCTCCGGTGGGCCCCGTCACCGCGACGGTCAGCCCGCCGGACTTCGCAGTCATGCCGAGAGACTAGCCCTGGAGGCACCGCGGCGCGGTTCCGGTTGCAGAGCCGGCCCTCTTATCCTCAGCTTCGTGACGATCGATCTGGATCTGGCGTTGGAGCACGTGCTGTCGGAGGGCGACGAATGGCAGTCGTGGCGCGCGTTGCGACTAGGTGACGAGGCGCCGTCGCCCTCACCGGAGATCCCGGCTCAGGAGGCGGAAGGCGGTTTCATCGGTCCGACCGGACGTCCTTCCCCGGGGGCCACGGGCGAGGCGCTGTGCCATCTGACGATGTTGGGCCTGGGCGACGCGGGCCCCGCCGTCGTTGCCGCCGACTGGCTGGAAGAGGCGCGCACGCCGGCCGAGGCGTGGCTGGACTCGCCCGACGACGTGCCGGGCGATCTGGACAACCCGGCGGCGGGGCGCGTGTGGGCAACCGCGTCGGCCACTTGCGGACTCCTGGCCGTGGGCCGGGAACCGGGACATCGTGCCGTCGATCTCTTGCGCGGCGAGGCCGATCTGGCCGGGCGCTTCACCGGCGGCGCCTATCCGACGTTCGCCGCCGGCGCCGCGTACTGGTTGAAGGAGGGTCCCAAGACCGAGATGGCCGAGTGGGCGTTGCGTTGGGCGCGTGAGAACCGGGAGGAATGGTGGGGGCCGTGGGAGTACGCGACCGCGCTCACGTTCTGGGCCGGCGCGGGGATCCCTCCGGAGCATCAGAGCGTCGACTACTTCGTCGACGAGCTGAAGGAGCTCAGCCCCACCGAGGGATACGGCGACGACGTGGGCCTCACCTTGAGGATCCTCGAGGTGATCGCGCACTTCGAGTCATGAGCGACCTCGACCTGCGGCTCGTCGGCGCCGGCGGCGAGCCGGTGGATCTCCGCAGAACGATCAGCTCTCACGGCCTGGCCTCCCTTCCGCCCCTGGAGCCGCTCGACGAAGACCGTGCGCTCCGGATGACCGTGCCTTTGAAGGGAGGAAAGGCTCGCACGCTCGAGGTGCGCCAGGCCGGCGCCCGGATCGCCCGCATGCATATCCCCGGGCGGGCACCGGGGGCCACGACGCGCGCCGAGCTGATCGCCAGGGTCCGGCACATCCTGGCGCTCGATCGCGATCTCTCCCGGTTCTACGAGCAGGCCGCCCGCGATCCGAGCCTGGGCTGGGTCACCGGGGGAGCGGGCCGCATGATCCGGAGCGCCACCGTCTTCGAGGACGTGGTCAAGACCATCTGCACGACGAACTGCGCATGGTCTGCGACCGTGCGCATGGTCCGAGCGCTCGTCGAGCATCTCGGCCCCCGCGCGCCCGGCGCCCCGGCGACCGGCTGGCACGGCCGCGCGTTCCCAGCTCCCGCCGCGATGGCTACGGCGGGCGAGGACTTCTATCGGGACGTCGTGCGTGCCGGTTATCGCGGTCCTTACCTCATCTCGCTGGCGTCCTCCGTGGCCTCGGGCGACATCGATCTGGAGGCATGGGGCGAGGCGACTCCCGCCGAGCTTTCGGACGACGAGCTGGGCGACCGGCTCCGCTCGTTGCCGGGGGTCGGTCCCTACGCGGCGGCCCACATCATGATGATGCTGGGGCGGAACTCTCGTCTGATCCTCGACTCATGGACGCGCCCGACATACGCGCGTTTGGTCGGTCGAAGAACCGTCAAGGACTCGACGATAGAGCGCCGATTCAAGCCCTACGGAGAACAGGCCGGCTTGGCCTTCTGGCTCTTCCTGACGCGCGACTGGGTCCCCGAACCGGTTCAAGCGCGCTCCTGATCGCGGGTTGCGCCCGGACGCACCAAGCAGTCCAAGGACGATTTTCTTCAGCATCGGCGCGGGAATCGGACCGCGCACCGTTACTCGTCGGACGCGGGGGGTAGGTACCGAGCAAATCACTCAAGCAGGAGGTCCAACATGTCTGAGTCCATGGCGGCCATGCTCACGGGGGTAACGCTTATCTCAACCGGCGTCGCCCTGATCGCTACCTGTGTAGCGATCGCCGCGGCGCGCAGCGCGGTGACGAACGCGCGCAAGCTGCGTGTCGTGTCGGGACGAGGGCCTAGGCCCGCGCTCGTATCGCTCAGGCCTCGTCCCAGGGCCCGCCGAGAGCCGGTGGCCTCGTGAGCGACGTCCTCACCGTGTCCCCCCGGAAGGTTCAGTTCCTACGAGCCGACAAGGCGGACGCGGATGTCGGTGACATCTTCGACAACCCGACCGTTGTGATCGATCCCGCGTCCCGATCGGTCTCGGTATCGACCAACGGCCGCGAGGAGAAGGGGAACATCCAAGGCGACCTCATCGCCAGCAAGAGGGGGTTGAAGATCACCTGCGGCAGCGACGGTGAGGAGCTCCGCAGTATCCACATGGTTTTCGAGGAACCGGACGACCTCGATTCGGTCGCCCAGGACCTAGAGTCGGCCGGACTCACCGTCGTTCGGTCGCAGGATGATCCCGAGTACCGCACGCAGAGCTAATGACCGACGAACGGCGCGACGACGACGGCCTCCAGCACCCACTGGTGCACGAGGGGGCCGACCCCGACCCGGAGGACTCGAACGAGGCGGCGGACGAGAAAGCCACGATCCTGCAGCCCTCGGGTGAACCGGTGACGGACGCGCAGGAGGACTAATCTCGGATCGATGAATGCGATCGAGGAACGGGTCGCGCTCAACGAGGCGTTGTTCCGCGAGGTGAACGAGAACATCCGCAAGGTCTCAGGCGATGGACGGCATCTCGACGCGCAGTTCGTCTGCGAGTGCGGCGAGACCTCCTGCGAGGCACGCATCGGCATGTCGATGGATCAGTACCACGCGGTCCGTGCCAACGAGCTCCACTTCTTTGTCAAACCGGGGCACGAGATCCCGCTTGCCGAAGCCGTCGTGGAAAGGCACGACCGCTACGTCGTCGTCGAGAAACCCCCCGAGTTGCGCCCACTGCTTCACGGCGACCAGGATTGAGCCGGCGCGGCATCGTCGCGTCCAGTCGAGAGGAGCTCGCATGCCCAACGTAGAAAGGCACGATCCGGGGCGCTTCTGTTGGATCGAGCTCGCCGCAGGTGACCACGCCGGCGCCGTCGACTTCTATACCAATCTGTTCGGGTGGGACGTCGAGCACAACGAGGTTCCCGGCGGCGGCACGTACTCGATGTTCGCCCGGTCCGGGAGCAATGTGGCTGCATGCTTCCGTCAACCCGAAGACGAGCGCAATGCCGGCGTACCTCCGCACTGGAACTCGTACGTGAGCGTGGCCAATGTGGACGCGACGGTCGGCCGTGCCGGGGAGGTGGGTGGCAACGTCATAGCGTCCCCGTTCGATGTGATGGAGGTCGGGAGGATGGCCGTGGTCTCCGACCCGACGGGAGCGCTGCTCTACCTATGGCAGCCGAACCTGCATCAGGGGGCCGGGCTGGTGAACGAAGACGGTTCGCTCGGCTGGAACGAGCTCTGGACCTCGGACGTCGCGGTCGCCGGCGATTTCTACAGCGCGGTGTTCGGATGGAAGGCGGACGTCACCGAGATGCCGTCCGGGACGTACACGGTGTTCCGCCTCGAGGACGGCACCGCGGTGGGTGGGATGACCACATCCGAGGCGGGGATCCCCTCGAACTGGCTCGTCTACTTCGAGGCGGGCGACGCCAAAGTCACTATCGATCGCGCGACCGAGCTGGGGGCGAAGGTCTTGTTCGGACCGATGTCGATGGAGGGCGTCGGGACCTTCGGGACCCTGAGCGACCCGCACAACGCGGTCTTCGCCGTGATCGAGTCGGAGCGCTAGTCCGCCTGCTCTTCCTGTTCCTTCTCGGAGACGACCTCGACCGATTCTCCGGTGGCTTCCTGGATGGCGCGCGCGAACTCGTCCGCGTCGTCGACCAGGTCTGCGTTCACGATCGAAGGTGAGTCGTCGGGAGCTCCCGGCGGAAGCTCATCGGGCGCGGTGATCTCGATGTCGTCCTCGGAGATGTCTGTGAGCTCGTCGGCCGCGTCCTCGGGGCGAACACCAGGTTGCTCGGTGTCCCGTGACCCCTCCGACGCCCGGCCCTCATCCATCGCTAGCGATGCTACGCCAGGACGGGCGCGAAGAGCCGGAGGGCATCGATAAGGAAAGAAGAAGAAGGGACGCCTGGCGGGGCATACGGGCGGTTAGGCCACGGTCGCTAGAGGTCCGAGCCGGGCGATCGACGCACTGTCTGCACGCTTCGGCGTTCCGTCCCTCGTTCCCATCAAGCTGAAGCTCGCCGGTTGTCGCCAACAGGCGTCCCTGCTACTTCCTACTTACTCCCTAAAACGGCAGGGCACAATAATTACTTTACGAAGTCGCGAAATGTCTTGGGGATGGCCCTTGAGGGATGGCTCTTGAGGGATGCTGTTCAGGGCCGTCGACCAGGCCCCGGTATCTGGGAACTGAGGATCGTCGAGGCCGCGAGGCAGATCCAGTGGTCCGGATCGGCGGGGTCCAGCTCCCTTGCGCGCTGACTCACCAGCAGCATCATGGCGATCACGTTGTTGTTCCTCTGCGCCGACGTGATCGCGTCGATCTCACGCCACGCGGTTCGAACGTGTTCTATGGCCTGGTCGGCCAAGAGGGCTGTGGGAGTGGACGACGCCTGATCGGTCGCGTCGATGAACGAGCTGATCTGGGCCTCCGCCTCCTCGGGTGTTAGTTCGGGCTCGTCGTCCTCGTAGGGCGGCTGCCGGTCGGTCATCTGCTACGCGCCCACGGCGCGGTAGACCCAGAGACCGGCGGAGATCCCCGCGCCGATCGCGGCGAGCTGCAGCAGCAGCCAATACAGGCCCCGCGGGTTCACGAGGCGTCCTCCCCGAGCAGGCGCCGTTTCGCCGCGGCCCACTCATCGTCGGTCAGCTCCCCCGCCGCGTGGAGCCGGGCGAGGCGCTCGAGCTCGTCCACCCACTCCGTTCGTGTGGTCCCCGGATCTGACTGCCGCGCCGAAGTGGCGGCGGACCTTCGGATCACCAAGCGAGTCGCGGCCAAGGGCTTCATCGAGCCAGGTGTCGGAGGGTCGGCCTGTCCGAACCCACGCAGCGTGGGGCCAACGAGAGCGAGCAGCGGGAGACCGCCCATCAACCCGAAAAGGATGGCGCAGATGAGCCAGCCCCACTCGAGGCCATCGCGCCCGGGCGGGTTGAGGCCGAAGTCGAGGAAGTTGTACCCAAGGGAGAGGAACAAGGCCGGCCACGTGAAGGCCGCGAAGTTGGGCACGTGCCGCTTGAAGGCCTGCCATAGGTAGAAAGCGAAGCTGGCGATGCCGCCGAAGATGCCTCCGATCGTCAGCAGTGGAACCCCCTTAGGGCAGGGTCTCACCGGAACGAAGGGCCCACCGTCGGCGCAGGCGCCGCCGATCTCCATCACGGCCCGCATGCCCAAGTACAGCATCGTCAACCCACAAGCGACGCCGGCGAGCGACAGGAATATCGCGATGGAGCCCTTGATGGTCTCGATCGTCTGGTCCTGGACGGCTCGGGACATACGGACAACTTAGTCACGGGCGGCCCGAACAGGAAGTGCCTTTAGACCCCAGTCGTCAGCGGAGCTTGGGACCTCCGACCAGCCGGCCCACGATGGCGTCCGAACCGCTGGCGGGTCCGGTCTTCACGCAGACCAGCGTGCACGCATCGACCATCGCCGCGTAGGCGGTGCCGTCGGGTGAGATCTCGATGTCCATGAAGTCGAGGAGCGGGCCGCAGCGCGTGGTGAAGTCGCAACGGCCTCTGTAGATCGGATCGTCGGGGTCGTTCGCGGTGCTGCTGAAGAACAGCGGGTCGTTGGCGAAAACGTCCGACGTGATCGTGATGTAGCCGTTCCACTCGGTCTTCGCGTAGTGCGCGCTCGTACAGTCGGGTTCGCACTTGTCGAAGGGCGAGTCCTCCGTCGCGACGTAGCCGATCGCCACCTTGCCGGGGTCGCCGACGTCTAGTGTCGGAAGCGTCACCTCTTCGACCGCGGGATGAGCGACCATCATCGGCTTGCTCCAGGTCTTGCCGCCGTCCCGCGAGGTAACCAGGTACAGCTCCTGGTTCTGTGTCTCGTAGGCGTAGTAGAGGTTGCCCTTCCTATCGACCGCGACACTCGTGTCGGAACCCAGACGCTCGGTCGTGTTCGATGCGACCTGGACCGGTTCCCATGTCAGGCCCTCGTCCTTGCTGATACCGAGGAAAGGTTGACCGCAGTACTCCTTCGGGAGGTAGACGGTGCCGTCCTTGCCGACGACGCCGTGTCCGTGGAACCCTCCACACTGGTCGCCCTGGCCCTCGAGGTCGTAGCCGAGGAAGGCGGGGCTGCCGGTCGGCGTCCAGCTGATGCCTCCGTCGAGCGACTTGGAGCACGAGGAGCCGAATCCGAAATCGTTCCAGCAGTAGTACACGATCTCTTCGTAGACGCCTGTAGGGCTGATCGCCGGCGGCCCGGAGAACAGGGTCTGGTGGTCGTTGATCGGTCTGCCGCACGCGATCGGATTGGTGATCCACGTCGTGCCGCCGTCGTCGGAGAACGACAGGTACGAGCACGCGACGGTCAGGTCGATGTTGAAGATGCGGCCGGTTGGCTCGGCCACGTAGACGTAAGGATCGAGGGTCACGGGGTGCGCCTTGACCCCGCCGGGGAAAGTTGGGGACGCGAGCGTCCAGGTCTTGCCCGAGTCCGTGCTCTTGAAGACGTCGACGTTGGTCGCGCCCGAGGCGGCCGTGTAGAAGATGTGGCCCTTCTTGTTGATGCCTAGTGTCGGTTCGATCGCTTCGGTGTCGGGGATCCGATAGAGCTTCGCGTCGGGCGCGTTCCGGGCCGAGACGCGTCGCCCGTTGGCGCGATGTGCCACGGCTTTGCCGCCGGAGCCGTCGGCGGGGGAGGCCGCCGAAACGGTGGGGGGTCCTGCGGTTCCGAGGGCGAGTGCGATGAGCGAGACGAGCACGGCGAAACAGACGACGCGAGCGCCCGATCTCAGCAAAGGATCCTCCTTCTAGCCGGCCCCTCTCTTCTTCTGCACCCCGTGTCCATCCCCTGCCACGACGAGCGCGAGAGATGCCGCTTTTGTACGGGTTCCAGGGGTTGAGCCGGGCCCGACCCCGTCCGCTGCATGCCACCACCGTGTCCCCTCCATGCCACTCACACCGCACGAAATACGGCTTTTGGCAGGGTTTCGCGTGTTGAGGCCCGGCGTCGTCCGAATACGAGGTCGAGTTCGAGATCCAGCCGCCCGAGGAGCTCGACGGCACCGTGCTGGACGAGCTCACGCTGACGATGGAGATCACCGGGACCCAGATGTTCCACGGCGTCTTCCCCGCGGACGGCACCTCGACGGTGACGATCGGTGCCTTCGCGCTGAAATAGCGCTGCTCTTGTACGAAGCGAGCCGCCTCCGACCCCCCCGGGCGGCTCGCTTCGCGCGAAGCAAGCTTGATATACCTCGAGTTGTGCGCAGACTGCTGATCGTTCTCGTCGCGGGGGCCGTTCTTCTCGCCCCCGTCTCGACCGCCTACGCGTGGCAGCCGGGGCGGGAGGCTGCCGTCGAGTACGCGCATTCGCGAGCGGGACGGATCAGCTTCGCCGTGATGAACGAGCGCGGCCGGATGTTCAGGTATCGGGCGCGCCGTCAGTTCGAATCCGCGAGCGTGATCAAGGCGATGTTCCTCGTGGCCTACCTGAGGCAGCGCTCTGTGCGCGCTCGCGAGCTGACGTCTGAGGAGCGCCATCTGTTGAGCCCGATGATCCGCCGCTCCGACAACGACGCCGCGACGGCCATCGCGAACAGGCTGGGCCCCGCCCGGATCTACCGGTTGGCCCGCGACGCCCGGATGCGTCGGTTCTCCTACACGCGCCCGTGGGGGCTCAGTCGTATCACTGCGGCCGACCAGGCTCGATTCTTCAAGCGGTTGGACGACTACCTGCCGCGGATGCACGAGGGCTACGCGCACTACCTCCTCAGTCACATAGTCGTGTCACAACGATGGGGTATCCCGCAGGCGAAGCCGGACGGATGGAAGCTGTTGTTCAAGGGTGGATGGGGCTCCGGTACCGGCTGGGTGTGCCATCAGGTCGCGGTGCTCAAGGACGGACGGAGGCAGATCTCGGTCGCGATCCTGATCGGCGATAGCCCCAGTCACGCGTATGCGACCGAGACGCTCGAAGGTCTGGCGCGCCGCCTGCTCCGCGGTTTGTAGACGGATCCGGTCCGGCCGGTGCCGACGCGCCGCCGCACGCGCCATCTAGCGGTGTTCGGGGTTCGGCTGGTCCCAGCGGCAGCCGGCATCCCATTCCGAACGCTGGTTGCCGTGGGCGGGGAACCCTCCGCGGTCCTTCAACATCCGCGCGGTGTGTAGAAGGTTCCACGTCATGAAGGTCGTGTTGCGGTTCGTAAAGTCGTTGTCCAGCCCGATCCCGTCGTCTCCGTAGGACGGACCGGGACCGGCTTCCCCGATCCATCCCGCGTCGGCCTGCGGGGGGATCACGTACCCGAGATGCTGCAGCGCGTACAGGATGCTCATCGAGCAGTGCTTGATGCCGTCCTCGTTGCCCGTGATGATGCAGCCGCCCGTCCTCCCGTAGTACGCGTATTGGCCTTGCTCGTTGAGGAGTGACGAGTTGCCGTAAAGACGTTCGATCAGGTGCGTGCACACGGAGGACTTCTCGCCCAACCAGATGGGTGAGCCGATAACCAGGATGTCGGCCGCGAGGACCTGCTCGAACACGCCCGGCCACTCATCGGTCTTCCAACCGTGCTCGGTCATGTCCGGCCAGACGCCGGTCGCCAGATCCAGGTCGACGGCGCGCAGTAGGTCCACCTGCACGCCCTGGTTCCGCATGATGTCCATCGACCTGTCCATCAGCAGTTGCGTGTGCGACGGCTCGGGCGAGCGCTTCAGCGTGCAGTTGATGTAGAGCGCCCGGAGGTCCCCGAAGGCCCACTCAGAGGTTCGTTGGCCGGACGTTGCCGTGGCTGCCATGTCCTCTCCTCTCATCTAGGTGCGTGTGCGCTCGATGCTCGTACAGCTTCCGCGACACGGTCGGCCGCGGCAAGGGGGCGTCGGAGGGACGGATGAAGACGTTAGGCGCTGTAGCGCACCGACAGGACCGGCGGCAAGTGCCGGGCCGCGGTCGCCCAGGTCGCCCCCCCGTCGGCGGATCCGAACACATCGCCGGAGGTGGCGCCGAAGTAAAGGCCCATCTGGTCTCCCCCCCGCTGGTCGCCGCAGAAGGCCTGACGCAGGATCGTGAGGTAGGCGTTGTCGCCGGGGAGGCCATCGGAGCGCGGCATCCAGTTCTCGCCGGCGTCGGTGGTCTCGAAGACACGGACCTTGCCGTCGGGAGTCGTGCGATCCTCCGCCCCCGTCAACGGGATGACGAACGCGCGCCGGTCGTTGGTCGCGTCGATCACCAGCGGGAATCCGAAATCGGACGGCAGACCCTGTTGCACGCCGATGTCGTTCCAGCTCTCCCCGGCATCGTCCGAGCGATAGACGCCGCCGTGGAATTGCATGAAGAGGGTGTCGGGACTGACCGGGCTGCGCTTCATGTCGTGAACGCACAGGTCCATCGCACCCTCTCGCGCGTCTTCCGGGATGTAGAGCGGAACGAGGCCCTTGACGCCTCGCCGCCACGATCCTCCGCCGTCCTCCGAGAGCCACACCCCGGCGGCGGAGATCGCGATCGCGAGCCGGTCCGGATCTTCGGGCCAGGGACAGATCGAATGCAGACAAAGCCCACCGGCGCCCGGCTGCCACTTGGCCCGGTCCGGCATATCCCACAGACCCCGGTTGAGGCTCCACGTCGCTCCGCCGTCGTCGCTGCGGAAAAGCGCCGCAGGCGCGACGCCCGCGTAGACGACGTTGTCTTGCACGCCCGGTTCGATCGTCCAGATGCGTTCGACCTTGGCATCGGCGTCCTTGGGGAACGCGGGTCCCTCCGTTTGCTCCCACCCGGTCAGAGGGTCGTCGGAGACATGCACGCGTGGGCCGTAGTACGGGTTGGTCACCGAGGCGAGGTATCTGCCGCTGCGATGGTCCTTGATCGCGTACTCGACGTCGGCGCCCTCGAACGCGCGCCCGGCGATCTCCATCGGGCCGCCGCGGGGGCCGCGAAGCACGAACAAGCCCTTGCGAGTGCCGACCAGCAGCTCTGCCTCGTCTGCTCCGCCAGAGATGGCGGGGAGGATGCGTACCTCGTCGGCGTCACCGATCGTGTCCTCGAGACCGACGAGCTCACCATTGACGAAGATCTTCACGTGGGGGCGCAGCGAGCCCCGTTCGTCGGTCACCCGTCCGGTCAGGCGCGGGTAACGTGCCTCCAGCTCGGCCACCATCAACCGTACGTTCGCCGCTTCGACGTCGACCTGGGCGGATCCGTCAACCAGGTCGCGCAGCGGCGAGGGGAGATGCACGGTGGTCATGGCGCGAAGCTATCGCTTATGCCCGCCCGCTTGCAGTGGCCGGCGTGGCCGCGACCGGCACCTCGGGTGGGCTCGAGTGGGAATGTATGGAGCGGTTCCGTAGTTCCCAACCTCGTGGCAAGCTTCTTCGAGCGACTTGAGTGCGCCCGACGGCCCCGACGGAGGTGATCGGATGTTCCTTCAGCGAAAGAAGACCCAGATGCCCGAGGCCACCGACGCCCTGCCCGGCCGGGCCGCCCCGGCGTTTCCGATCCCCGACATCCACGCGGTGTTGGGGACCCCGCTCGGGCCGCCCTTCCCGGAGACGATGGAGACGGCCGTCTTCGGGCTCGGCTGTTTCTGGGGGGCCGAGCGTCTCTTCTGGCGGTTGGACGGTGTCTACTCCACGGCGGCCGGATACGCGGGTGGATTCACCCCGCACCCGACCTACGAGGAGGTCTGCAGCGGTGGGACCGGCCACACCGAGGTGGTGCAGGTCGTGTTCGATCCCGAGAAGATCTCGTACGCAGAGCTCCTCCGCGTTTTCTTCGAGGAGCACGATCCGACGCAGGGGATGCGCCAGGGCAACGACGTCGGGACGCAGTACCGCTCGGCGATCTACTACACGACAGACGACCAGAAGGCGATCGCCGAGGAGGCTTTGACGGCATACGACGCGGCGTTGCGCGAGCGGGGTTTCGAGCCGATCACGACCGAGATCGCCGCGGCCGGGCCCTTCTATTACGCCGAGGACTACCACCAGCAGTACCTCCACAAGGTGCCGAACGGCTACTGCGGCCTCAAGGGCACCGGCGTCAGCTGCGCCATCCCCACCTAGCCGTTCTCTGTTAACTGCGGGCGCTAGGCCCCCGGTCGACATCAGAACGGAGGAGGCCCCACACCTAGTTGCAAATGGTTTCCATTTGCGATAGGAAGCCATCCTCATGGATGGTGATGTCTGGGCGAGCTCGTTGGTTGCGGTCGGTGCGATCAGCGCCGTCTCGCTGGTGGGCTCTATCGGCCTCGTCGTCGGTCGCGACAAGCTTCGCGTCCTCCTCTTCTTCCTTGTGGCCTTTGCAGCCGGAGCGTTGCTGGGAGATGCCTTTTTTCATCTCGTCCCCGAGATCGCCGAGGGACCGAGGGGGTTCGATGTGTTCGCGTCTACGGCGCTTCTCGGAGGCATGACGGCGTTCTTCATCCTCGAGAAGATCGTTCACTGGCATCACGCTCACTTCCCGGGCGAGGAGGTCCTGCATCCGGTCGCCGTCACGAACCTGGTAGGGGATGCTCTCCACAACTTCGTGGACGGCGCCATCGTCGCCGGTTCGTTCGCCGTGTCTTTCCCCCTCGGGATCGCGACATCGATCGCGGTCGCGCTGCACGAGATCCCTCAAGAGATAGGGGACTTTGCCATCCTCGTCCACGGTGGACTTGCGCCGAAG
Source organism: Actinomycetota bacterium (assembly GCA_035249925.1). GTDB lineage: Bacteria > Actinomycetota > CADDZG01 > CADDZG01 > WHSQ01 > MB1-2. Next base: position 619 of record DATFFR010000031.1, on the reverse strand, counting down.
CGAGCCTTGCTGCTGAACCTCGCCACCGGACTCACCGCGCTGGCCGGAGCCGTGTTCGTCCTGGCCTTCGCTTCGGTGGGAGTTCTCGAACGGGTGCTCGTCCCGTTCTCTGCAGGGGCATTCATCTATATCGCCAGCACCGACCTGCTGCCCGACCTCCACAAGGAGGCGGAACCTGGGAGATCGGCGCTTCAGCTGATCGCTCTGTTAGCCGGGGGGGCCACGATGGCTTTGCTCCTAGTGCTCGAGTGATGGCAGCCATCCAGCGTCATCGGGCGACGAGGCAGCGCGCGGCGATCCTCGACCTTCTACAGGAGGCCGAGTCGTTCCTCAGCGCGCAACAGATGCACGACGCGCTCCGGGCGAAGGGGATGAAAGTCGGCCTGACGACGGTCTACAGGAACCTCCAGCTGATGACCGAGCTCGAGGAGGTGGACCACGTTCGGCGTGAGGACGGCGAGTCGATGTACCGGCGGTGCGACTCCGGCGAACATCATCACCACCTCGTTTGCCGGGCGTGCGGTTACACCGTCGAGCTGGCGAACGATCAGCTCGAGACGTGGGCGAAGGCTCTGGCGCGCAAACACCGTTTCTCGCAGGTAACGCACGACCTCGAGCT
>DATFFR010000030.1:0-4139 GCA_035249925.1 Actinomycetota bacterium | reverse complement strand
CGGGGCGACGACGTCGGCGGGATCGCCGTTCACCTGGCGTCGCGCATCATGTCGGTTGCCGAGCCCGGTGAGACCCTCGTCTCGAACACCGTCAAGGACCTTGTGATCGGCTCGGATCTGGCGTTCGAGGACCGCGGGGTCAATCTCCTGAGGGGGATCGAGGGTCGGTGGCAGCTGTAGGCGGTCGTCGATCTCCCGTGACGCCCGAGCGGGCGCAACCGGAGGAGGGAAGCGTTCGGCCCGGAGGTCGGGGAACGGCAACTGGTCCGGTCTGAACCCCTCGCTCAGGGTCGAGCGAACGGTGCGATCCAGTACGGGGTGTCCGGGGTCGGCGGCGTCGTGAATCGGGCATTGACGACGTAGAGACGGTCGCCGAACCCGTCGATCGACGTCGGCACATCGAAGTCGGGATCGGACGTGCGAGATACCACGTGACCGCTGAGGAGATCCGCCGAGAGCCGTACCTTCGCAACCTTGTTCAGCAAGTTCTGCACGACGAAGACGACGTCGTGCTGAAGGAGGACGCCGTCGCCGGAGGCGACCCGCTTCCCGTCGAGATCGATCTCACGTGTGTTCCCGGACGGACGCACCAGGAACAGCTCGCCGGTGTTCGATTGCACCATCACGAACCTGCGGGTGCCGCGGTCGACGTCGATGCCGTTCGCGTTGAAGCCGTCCTCGTATGCGATGTCGCCGGAGAGCGGGATCGACCGGACGGAGCCGCGACCCGCCGGGAGGCCGTCGTCGCGGATCGGAACCCGGTAGAGGACGGGTGCGACCGAGTCGGTGAACAGGGCGAAGCTCTCGGTGACGACGACGTCGTTCACGAAGCCACCCGGATCGAAGTCGAAGGAGCGGATCAGCCGACCGCTGCGTCGGTACACCCATGCCTTGCCGGTCTCACCGCCCGCGACCCACACGAGGGGCCCGCGAACCTCGATACCGGCGGCGGAGCGGCCCGCGCCTCCCGGGACCAGCACCCGGACCTTCCCGCTTCCCACGTCTCCCCGGAAGATCGTGCCGTCGGCGAGCGACCCCGTGTAGAAGACGCCGCGACGCGTGATGGCCAACCCCTCGGGCTGCGACCCGTTGGGAAGCGGGATCTGCTGCCCCGTACCGGCGCCCGCAGGCGCTACTCCCAGCACGAGCGCGGTGGCTGCGAACGCGAGGACGGATCGAGAGAGGTGACGTCGCATGGGGTCCCTTCCTTCACGAACGGCGGATCGGCTGCATCCCTGCCATGCCCGCTGGGGTCCGATCCGAAACCCGCGACGGTGTTCGAGGTCCGCGGGACCAACTCGCGGTGGAGAGCCCACGGTCCGACGGGTGTTCGGCGACGCCTATGAGAAGGAGGGCGTCACGATCATCCCAGCTGCGCGGGATCAGAGCGGGGTCGGCGGCGGGAAAGGCGAAGGCCCGGAAGGTGAGGCGATCGTCCCATGTCCACAGCTTCCTCGCGGGAAACCCGCATACGGTCATGTCAACGTCATCGCGCTCGCGGGCACCGTTCCGCCGATCGGGCCCAGCGCCGGATGCCGTCGGGCGACGAGGTGGCCCGGATTGCGACGGCCAACGTTGTCGAGACCGCTGCCACGGACCGGTCCGTCGCAATAGGCTCGCGTCATGCGGTGGCTCGTCAGGCTGTCGCTCGTCGTGCTCGGAGGGGGTCCGCATGGTCGGGAAATCGATGCCGACCGAAGTCGAGTGGGAGTTCGCGGCCCGAAGCGGACTCCCGGGCGCGACGTTCGTGTGGAGTGAGGTGTTCGCCCCGAACGGCAAGATGAAGGCGAACACGTGGCAGGGTGAGTTCCCATGGCAGAACCTGCTGACCGACCGGTTCGATGGGCACCTCACCGGTCAAGAGTTACCGCCAAACGGCTACGGCCTGTACGACATGGCCGGCAACGTTTGGGAATGGACGAGCGACTACTTCAGGGCGTTCCAGACCGAACAGCTTGTTGCGTCCCTAGGAACCCCGCGAGCGACCTCACCAGAGGCAAATCTGGTCCCCGGTCAGGCGGACGCCCACATCCCACGCCGGGTGATCAAGGGCGGCTCGCTCCCATGCGCACCCAGCTACTGCCTGCGCTACCGGCCCGCGGCCCGTCAGAGCGAGGCGGTCGATATATCAACGGCCCATATCGGTTTCCGCTGCGTCGTCCGATGACGCCACGACCCGTCCGAACGTCGTGAACGGGTTCGTGGTGGTGACGTCCGTCTTCCTGCTCTATGCCCTGGTGGCGTCGCGGCTGGATCGACTCTCGATCACCGCGCCGATGGTCTTCGTGGTCGCGGGCACGCTGCTGGGCCAGAGCTTCACCGACATGATCGATATTTCGCTCACGAGCGAGCCTGTGCTGCTGCTCGTGGAGTTGACGCTCACGCTCCTCTTGTTCGCGGACGCGTCCACAGTGCGGCTCCGTGAGGTCCGGGACGATGCTCGGCTCCCCATGCGCCTCCTCTTGATCGGCCTCCCGCTCACGATCGCCCTCGGGACCGTGATCGGCGGGCTGCTGTTCCCGGCTGCGGGGTGGGCAGCGGCGGCGCTCATCGCATCGATCCTCGCTCCGACCGACTCCGCACTCGGGTTGGCGATCTTCACGAGCCGGGCCGTTCCGGTCCGGATCCGGCGCGCCCTCAACGTCGAGAGTGGCCTGAACGATGGCATCGTCACTCCGTTCCTCACGTTGTTCCTGACCGTGGTCGTATCCGAGGAAGCTGGAACCAGCGGCCAATGGTTGCTCGAGGCGGGCAAGCAGATCGGGTTGGCCCTCGCCGTGGGCGTCGGCGTCGGCGTCGCCGGCGGCACGCTGCTGCTGGTCGCGCGTCGACGTGGCTACGCCTCGGACCTGTCGGAGCAGCTCGGGATCGGCTCGCTCGCGCTGCTCGCCTATCTCGGGTCCGTGGCGATCGGCGGGAACGGCTTCATCGCGGCGTTCGTCGGTGGCCTCGCGTTCGGCGCCTCGACCCGGGGAGCGCTGCACAGACCCACCGAGTTCACCGAGACCGTGGGGCTGTTCGCCTCGTTCCTCGTGTGGACCGTGTTCGGCGTGCTGTTCCTCGGTCCGGTCCTGACCACACGGATCGACGCGGCGGCGATCGCATATGCCGTGTTGAGCCTTACCCTCGTGCGCATGGTGCCTGTCGCGATCTCGCTGGTCGGCACGAACCTCCGTCGCGACACCGTCGCGTTCATGGGCTGGTTCGGCCCTCGAGGGTTGGCCTCCGTCGTCTTCACGCTCGTTGCGGTCGAGACCTTACATCGGTCGGATGCGGCGTTCGACGCCCTCGTCGAGGTCGCGACGTGGACGATCCTGCTCTCGGTCGTGGCCCACGGGCTCACAGCAGGCCCGCTCGCGCGTATCTACGGACACCGGATCCAAGATGCCGACGGTCTGCCCGAGCTCTTGGACGCACCGGAGCCTCGGGTCCGCCGGAGAAAGATCGGGGCTGGCTGAGACGCCGGTGTCACCGAGGGTGTACTGCGCTCTGCTCTGCATACCCCGATGCTGGCGCACCGATACTGGCGCACTCACTGCCGCACCTCAACGGATTGGATACCGTACGGCCGGTACCTGCGGTGGGTCTGGCCGCTGCTGGCGCTGTTGGCAGTGCTTACTGTCGTGGTGCTGATCGCCGGCGCGGCGCTGTCGTGAGAGGAGTCCGATAGACGATGGCCTCGGAGGAACGCACAGCCGTGGAGGACCGGGACCCGCAACCCTACGCTCGCGAGTCCGACGACGTCGTCGAGGCGATGAGCTCGAACGTCGACACCGGTCTGTCGGCGACGGAGACAACGTCGCGGCGCAGGACCTACGGTCCGAACGAGATCACCGCCGAGGAGCCGCCCTCCACGTGGGCGATCGCTGTCGGGCAGTTCATGAATCCGATGAACATCATGCTCGTCGCGGTCACGGTCGTGAGCTTCCTGATCGGGGAGGTCTCGACCGGCGTGATCGTGGCGTTGCTGATCCTGTTGAACGTCGTCCTCGGAACGCGGCAGGAACTCAAGGCGAGGGCGAGCGTCGATGCTCTGTCCAAGCTCCAGGTCCCGCAGGCGAAGGCCCTCCGCGACGGGCAGCTCACGCTGATCCCGGCGGTCGACCTGGTGCCAGGCGACATCGTGCAGCTCGAGGCGG
>DATFFR010000029.1:0-51687 GCA_035249925.1 Actinomycetota bacterium | reverse complement strand
CCTTCAAGGCTCCGACCCGTCGGTCAACTTTCCCAGAAAGTTTCGCGGGGTCGGTGATCGTGGCCCCCTGTGGTTGACCGACGGGTCAAGCGCAACGCGACTTTGTTGCCTCTTCGTGTAACGCGCGTTGCACTCTGCCTGTCTACGACGTAGGTGGGCAAAGGGAGGAGCCATCCACATCACAGCTGAAGGACGTCGTCCCATCGACGGCGTGCCCGACGAGGTTCTTGCAGGACACACCGCAACAGATCTCCAAGCGTTCGCCGAGCTCTACGTCAGGTACAGGAATCCGATCAGGCGTTACCTCGCAGCGCGCGTGCCGGATCGGGCAACCGCCGATGATCTCACCGCTCAGGTGTTCCTCAACGCGCTCAAGTCGGCAGACAGCTTTCGCGCGGACGGAAGTTACCGGTCGTGGCTGTTCCGGATCGCACGTAACACCCTCACCAATTGGTTCGCGGAGAAGGCCCGTCTCCAGATCCCCGTCGAAACGATCCCGGACGAGCCCGATCCCGAGGACGCACCCACGGTGATCGCGCTGGCCCGCGAGGAACGGGACCTCATCTGGGACACGGTGGAGGACCTTCCGGAAGCGCAACGGGAGGTCGTACGCCTTCGCTACTGGAAGGACCTCACGATCGAGGAGATAGCGCGGGTAACCGGTCGCACGAGTGGTTCGATCCGCGTGCTGTTGCACCGATCGAAGCGCTCTCTCGCAAAGCGGCTGAACGCCAAGGACCTGACCGTGATCCTCGGTGCCACAGGTGCCGCCGCGTCGATCGCGCTCTACAGCGTCCACCGACAGAGGAGGCACGGCTCATGAACGCAGCACTGTTTCCAGGACAGGGCATCGACGCCGGACAGGTGCTCGCGGCGCTGGACCGCGATCATCCTTTGACCGCGGCAGCAAGTGACCTGCTGGGCTACGACCTGGTCCACCGTGTCGAGCAGATCTCCCGCCAACCCCGGCGCGTTATGCCCACGTCGCTGGGGCAGCCGGCGATCTTCGTAGCCGGCGTGACCTCCTTCGAGTCGGCGCTGCAACGCGGCGAGACGTTCGACTATCTGTTGGGTCACAGTCTCGGGGAGTACACCGCGCTCGTTGCCGGCCGGTCGATCTCGTTCCGGCACGGCCTGGCTCTGGTGGCCGCAAGAGGGACGGCGATGCAGAGGGCCGGAGCTCGGTCTGCGGGCGGAATGGCCGCGGTGCTGGGTCTCGACCTCGAGCGTGTCGAAGCGATAGCGCGGAGCCGGCAAGTGACCGTGGCCAACGACAACTCACCTCGCCAGGTCGTCGTATCGGGCGATCCGCACGCGCTGACAGTGCTGGCAGACCAGGTGAGGACCGAGGGCGGCCGGTGCGTGTTGCTTCCCGTCGAAGGTGCCTTCCACAGCACGGCGATGTTGCCTGCCGCGGATGCCCTGTCCAGGGCTCTCTTCACGATAGAGATCCGAACACCATCGATTCCGGTGATCTCGAACGTAAGCGCCCGGCCCTATCGCGCGCCCGGCGAGATCCGCCGGCTTCTCGAGACCCAGCTGACCGGGCGAGTGCGTTTCCGCGAGTGCGCTCTCTACCTTCTGGAACGCGGCGTCGACAGATTCGTGGACGTTGGCCCGGGCGAAGTCGTCGGAGGGATCGTCCGATCGATCCAGCGCTCCTTGCCGGAGCCCGTCGATGCCTGAGCTCGAGGAGATCTACGGCACGGCCGAGGTAACCACGATCCACGAACGGGTCGTCGTCGCGCCCGCGAAGGGCAGATTCATCCCGCACCCGCCGGACATCTTCACGACCGAAGGAGAGTGGGTTCAGGAAGGACAGATCGTCGCCGAGATCGCTAACGGGAGCGGATCCGTACCCGTGGTCTCGGCCTTCACCGGCTGGATGATGGGCATGCTGGCCATCGCCGGCCAACCCGTAACAACCGGGGACGCATTGTTCCGGATACGGCCGTGACCGGCTCGAGGATCGTGGCCCTCGGTGCCTCTTTGCCGTCCCGAGCACTGACCAACGAGGAGCTCTCGCGGAGCATCGGTCGCGACGCAACCTGGATAGAGGAGCGCACCGGGATCCGCTCGCGAAGGATCGCGGCGCCAGATGAAACGGCCGCCACGCTCGGGCTCGACGCGTCCCGGCAAGCGCTTTCTGCAGCGGGACGTCGGGGAAGTGACGTAGATCTCATCATCTGCGCCACCGTCACCGCGCAGCCGCGCTTTCCCGCAACCGCTTGCCTGATCCAGGCCGGTCTGGACAGCAAGGCTGCCGCCTTCGATCTCAACGCAGGTTGCTCCGGGTTCCTCGTCGCGTTGGCCCAAGCCGACGCGGCGATCCGCTCCGGCGCCGCGCAGCGCGTCCTGGTGGTCGGCGCCGAGGTCATGTCCCGGATCACCGACTACGGCGATCCCAAGACCGCGATCTTGTTCGGGGACGGCGCCGGAGCGGCGTTGCTGGAAGCGACCGAAGGCCCGATAGCGCTCGGACCGTTCGAACTCTTCTCCGACGGAAGCGAGCCGGATCTGCTGTTCGTGGACGAGGACGCAGGGACCATCCGGATGGAAGGCAGGCGGGTCTACCGCGCCGCCGTGGCAGCGATGGCGGCATCGGTCGGCCACATCCTGGCCGCCACGGGTACCGCGGTGGATCGGGTCGACCTCGTGATCGCCCATCAGGCGAACCGCCGCATCCTGGACGCAGTCTCGAGCCGTTTGGGCCTGCCCGTCGAGAAGATGTACTCGAACATCGACCGCTACGGGAACACGTCCTCGGCTTCCATCCCGATCGCGCTCGCGGAGGCTCAGAGCGAGGGATCGATGAAGGACGGCGACCTGGTCGTGCTGACTGCTTTCGGAGCCGGTTTCGTCTGGGGCGCAGGTCTCCTGCGGTGGGGAACGGGATCGCACGGACTACCTGAGCTGGTTGGAGCCGGGACGGCCGATGCCTGAACGGATCGCGCTCGTCACCGGAGCCTCGCGCGGCATCGGCCGCGCGACCGCCGTCGCTCTGGCCGAAGCGGGCTTTGGGGTCGCGGTCGGCTTCCGATCCGACACCGATGGGGCCAAACAGACACTCGCGCTGATCGAGAGTATCGGCGGCGAGGGCATCGCCGTCGAGGCCGACGTCTCGCGGCCCGCTGCGGTCGAAGAGATGTTCGACCACGTCGAGGACGCCCTCGGTCCGGCCACCGTCCTGGTCAACAACGCCGGAGTGCGCGCCGACGGTCTTGCGGTTCGGATGAGCGATGAGACCTGGGGTCGGGTGCTCGAGACGGACCTGTCCGGTCCTTTCGCCTGCTGTCGGAGAGCTCTTCGATCGATGATCCGACAGCGCTGGGGGCGCATCGTCAACGTGGCCTCGGTAGCGGGCCTTCGCGGGAGTGCCGGCCAGGCGAACTACAGCGCGGCCAAAGCTGGCCTCATCGGCCTGACACGCACGCTCGCGCGCGAGGTCGCCCGCAAGGGCGTGACCGTCAACGCGATCGCCCCCGGCCTCATCGACACGGACCTGACCGTCTCACTGACATCGGAGCAAAGACGGCAACTGATCGACGAGATCCCGATGGGCCGGGCAGGGACCCCGGAAGAGGTGGGCCAACTCGTGGCCTTCCTGTGCTCGGAGCGGGCGAGCTACATCACCGGAGCTGTAGTCGTGGCCGACGGAGGCATGACGGCATGAGGAAAGGAGCGCGTGGATGACGAACGATCAGCACATCTTCGAGGCGGTCAGGGAGCACCTGGAGGGCAGGGGTCTGGATCCCAACAAGATCACCATGGAGGCCGAGCTTCTGCGCGATCTCGATCTGGACTCGCTCGACACGATGGAGCTCACGTTGGGGATGGAGGAACGCTTCGAGATCGAGATACCCGACGCAGAGCTCGAGGAGTTGGTGACGGTGGGCGACGCGGTCGGTCTCATCGAGAGGATGCGGACGGTTCCCGCATGAATGACGTCGTAATCACGGGACTTGGCTTGGTCACACCGATCGGGATCGGGGTCGAGAGCTTTTGGGCCGCTCTCCTCGAAGGCAGATCCGGGGCCGGAGCGCTAACCCGGTTCGACACGGAGGGCCATGCCGTGAAGATCGCAGCTCAGGTCGACGACTTCGACGCGACCGACTGGATCGAACCGCGAGAGGCGGCCCGCACGGATCGCTTCTGTCAGATGGGGGTCGCTGCGGCTTGTCTTGCATGGGAGCACGCGGCCCTCGACGATCACCCCCAAGGGAGCCGGATAGGTGTCATCGTCGGATCAGGCATCGGAGGCCTGTCCACGATCGAAGAACAGCACTCCGCGTTGCTTCGAGGAGGGCCGCGTCGGGTCAGTCCCTTCATGGTCCCGCGCTTGATGCCGAATGCGGCAGCCGCGGCCATCGCAATGAGATTCGGCGTCAAAGCCGTGAACTACTCGGTCTCGTCTGCGTGCGCCACGGGTGCGCACGCGGTGGGAGAAGCGCTCGAGGCTCTGCGCGCCGGCCGCGCCGACGTGATGATCGCCGGAGGTTGCGAAGCGGCGCTCACTCCCCTGGCGCTGGCGGCGTTCGCCCGCATGGGTGCCCTGTCGACGCGCAACGAGGATCCAGCGGCCGCCAGCCGGCCGTTCGATAAAGACCGTGACGGGTTCGTCTTCGGCGAGGGCGCCGGCGTCGTGGTTCTGGAACGAGCCGAGCATGCCGAGGCGAGAGGAGCCGAGCCCATCGCGAGGCTCACCGGTTACGGCGCCACCGAGGATGCGTTCCACGTGACCCAACCCGACCCCGAAGGCCTCGGTGCGAGCGAAGCCATGCGCCTTGCGATGGAGGACGCCGGACTCACCCCCGGTGCGGTTGACTACATCAACGCTCACGGGACCTCCACGCCCTTCAACGACCGCATCGAGACGACCGCGATCAAGCAGGCGGTCGGGAACGAAGCGAAACGAATCCCCGTCACGTCTACGAAGTCGCAGACGGGTCACCTCCTCGGGGCGGCGGGTGCCGTGGAGCTGGCAGCCACCGCGTTGATCCTGCAGCGCAAGGTGATCCCGGCCACCATCAACCTCGACACTCCGGATCCCGACTGCGACCTCGACTACGTCTCCGAGGGCCCGCGCAACGAGGAGGCGCGGGTGGGGATGTCGAACTCGTTCGGGTTCGGCGGACAGAACGCATGTCTCGTCGTGGAGGCCGTCTGATGCTCGTCGAGCGAGATCTCGAAGGGAAGGTTGCCCTCGTCACGGGAGGGGGCCGCGGCATCGGCCGAGCGATCTCCCTGATGCTTGCTCGGCGAGGAGCCAACGTCGTCGTGGCATACCTGCGAAACAGGACCGCGGCCGAAGAGACATGCCGGGAGGCCGAGAACCACGCGGTCAAGGCGATGCCGGTACGCGCCAACGTCGGCGACGAGAGCCAGATCGAAACCCTGTTCGAGGAGATCGGAGCGACCTTCGGTCGCCTCGACATCTTCGTGTCGAACGCGGCGACGGGCGTCATCCGCGGACTGGACGAGCTCGACTCGAAAGCCTGGGCCTGGACCATGGACGCGAACGCTCGCGCCCTGTTGCTGGGGACGCGCGCGGCAAGGCCCTTGATGAGTCCCGGGGGCCGTATCGTCGCCCTCTCCAGCCTCGGCTCGACGCGCGTGTTGCCCGGCTATGCGGTCGTCGGAGCCTCGAAGGCCGCCGTCGAGACGCTCATCCGCTACATAGCCGTTGAATTCGCGGCCGTGGGCGTCACGGCCAACGTCGTGTCGCCCGGTGTCGTCGACACCGACGCCCTGACGCACTTCCCGCTGCGCGAACAGATGCTCGATCAGGCGCGCAAGAATCCCAGCGGCAGATTGGTGACCCCCGAAGACGTGGCGCACGCCGTTTCGTTCCTGGTGTCTTCCGACGCCTCGATGGTGAACGGTCAGGTGCTGGTGGTTGACGGCGGGGCCGGGGTGGTCGCGTGACGGTTGGGGTAGACGTGACGAGCGTCGAGCGCATGCGCGCGCTGCTGTCGAGGTATCCAGACGGCGAAGAGCGCTTCTTCACGGAGGCGGAACGGCGACACTGCAACGGGTTTCCGGACCCGATCATCCATTTCGCCGGCACCTTTGCCGCGAAGGAGGCCGTCCTCAAGGCGGCGCGTCTCGGCCCTATCACTGCGTGGGCGAGCCGGATCGAGATATTGCGAGATGCATCGGGGGCTCCCCACGCCTCCATACGGACGATGCCGCAGAAGGAGGTGAGGGTGTCGATCTCGCACGATGCGGACGTGGCTGTGGCGATCGCGATATGTGACCCCACGCTGATGGACCCGACCCCCGTCCTGGACCGCACCGGCGCGGCCGAGCCGAGCAGGATGAGGCCGGGAGGCGCTCCCCTACCCAACCCCAATCTTGGAAGGTTCCTCGGACTCCGGCACGGATCGCGAGACCCTCGGCGTCCCTCTTTCGCGGGACTCACCGCACTTGCGGAGTGCGCCCCGGGATCCGACTTCCCCTAGAGGCCGGCTCAACCCCATTGCGTCGGTGCTTCACCGATGTTTGCTTTGTCACTGCGGACCGAGATGCATGGGAGGTAGCCGTGTCCACAGTCGAGGCATCACCCACGACGCTTCCGCCGGGTTTCGAGGACGTGTTGTCCTTTCCGCTCTCGGCGGCTCTGTTCGGGCGGCGCGCCCGGCGGTTCTCGATGGGGGCCACGATCCCAGACGGGCCGCTCGCGTACGAATCCAGGCATGAGCCGATGCCACTTACTGAGCTCGAGCAGATCCTCGTTCTGACCGCCGCGGGTGGGAACACGGGATGGCACTACGCGATCACGCGTAACGCGACGTACGCGCCTCACTTCGCGAACTACGCAGGCGCAGCTGGAGGTCGCACGTTCCCGTCCGCAGCCGGGTTCCATACCAGCGAGTTGTTCTTCACCGACGACGACGGCACCTACGTTTTCGAAACGCGCGATGCGCCGGCGCTCGTCGAGCGTGGCTCGGACGGATCCATGGAGGTCCAGGCACTCCTGGACGCCCACCGGAGTCGTATACGGAAGCTCTACGACGGACGCATGAACATCCCGGCCGAGGAGCCCTACATGGAGGGCCACAACACCTGGTGCGTCAACCGTCCGGGCTCGACGCTGATCATGCCGGTCGCCGACCTCGCGCAGCACGCCATCGCAGGACTGTGCTTCCTGGTTCAGAACGGCGCGTGCATCTACGACGACCTCAACGACCGAAAGATCCCCGGCATCGAGAAGTACTCGGCACTCGTCAACGTCGAGGAGCCCTTCCCGCTCAGCTACTTCGATCAGTACATGCTGACCGAGGCGACGGCCGAAATCGCGACGGCTTGTTACGCCGGCATGCTGATGCTCCAGGCGATGGGCCTCGGTGGCTGGATGTTCGACGGCGTCGACCGCCACACGACGTTGGGCGCGACTGGAGATCCCGCGGTGCCGGGCTTCGGCTTCCGCTACGACACCGACGAACGCTGGCCGATCCCGAACGTCACCGGCATCCCCGGCGTGTTCGAGGGTCACTGCCCGCCGCATTACCCCGACATGGCCGCCGCGGTCGAAGCCTTCGTCGAGCGCAAGTTCGGGGCCGGCGGGCCGTTCAACGCGAAGACCCCGGGAGCGTGGAGCGACAGCCCGAAGGTGCGCGGCAGCGCTCAGGTGCACGATCAGGAGTTCAAGGACTGCGTGACGCTGCAGGCGCAGTACTGCTACGACACCTACGGGAAGTTCCCCGCAACGGTACCCAGCATGTTCTCGCTGATGTACCTACAGGCGCACCACCTGGACCTGGACTTCTACGACCATCACTTCGCGGCCGGCGGCTACCTGCGAACCCACGCCGAGCACATGGAGAAGTGGCACAGCTAGACGGACTACTCCCGCTGGTCGGGTGGCGTCCACATGTCGAGACGGCGAGTTACCTCCAGCGCGCGGCGCTCGAGTTCTTCGAAGTCGCCTTCCGCCGCGATGTCTGCGTCGAAGATCGTGTTGGCGAAGCCGACCAGTTCGGCCCCAGCGTCGAGGTAGCCCAGGTAGTTCTCGGCGGTCAGTCCCCCGGTCACCAGGATCGGCGTGCCGTTGAGGGGGCCCAGCACGTCGGCGATGTAGTCGGGGCCCCCGAGGCTCTCTCCGGGGAACACTTTCACCCAGTCGGCCCCGGCCTGACGGGCGTGGAAGATCTCGGTTGGCGTCGACGCCCCCATGCAGACGGGGATGGACAGGTCGTGGGCGGCCTCGACGATCTCGGGGATCACGACCGGCGTGACGACGAACTCGGCGCCCGCGTCGTAGGCCTCCTTCACCTGCTCGGGGGCGAGAAGCGTGCCCGCCCCGATGATCGCCTCTCCCCTGGTCGCCATCTCGGCGATGGCATCGGTGGCATCGGGCGTGTTCATGGTGACCTCGAGGGCCTCGAACCCGCCCCGGACTGCGGCCGCCGAGGACTCGATCGCATCTTGCGCCGAGCGCGACCGGAAGATCGCGATCACCGTGGCGTCGCGCAGACGCTGCTTCCGGGACTCGAACAGCTTCGGGTTCATGACCGAAGAGGCTACCCGAGGCCCGCTAGTGCTCCGGCGCGGAAGGCGCGTCCGCGTCCAGGACGGCATGCGCCGCGACTCGCAAGGGGCGAGGGCAAGGCGCGACGAGGTGGGCGTACCCGGAGGGTACGTTCCCGAGGAGCAAGGCAGCCATCGTCGATGCAGGGCCGTACTGGCGCGACGGGAATTCCGCAACGGTGCACCTCAGGCGGTCAAGGTCCTCGCCGGTTCCGCGTCCGCTTGCTCGCGCGCTGCGATGCGCAGGCCACGATAGAGAAGGGCCGGGTCGCCGAGTCGACGGCGGAGGTCTCGCTCGAGCCCCGCTATCGGATACAGGTTCTGCGGGGCGCGCGGGTCCTTGTGCTCGTGCGACGCGAAGCGAGGCAGCGCGGCGCTGACCTTGTCGGCCAGAGCGATGGCCGCCGCGGTCTCGTGGTCGGCCGAGGTCTCGCAGCGGACGACTCCCGACCACGGATGTCCGCCCGGCCCCCCCGGAAGCTTCAGGTACCAGGAGAAGCGTCCCCACCGACCCAGGGTGAGGAACAACGGCGTCCGCTGGCCCGCCTCGAGCTGCGCGACCACGCCCGACACGGTCGGCGGCAGGTACGACACGTGGTGGGTCTTCACGTAACCGACCGCGTTCGGCAGCGACTGGCCCCCCTTGAGCGGTCCGTCCACAACGACGAGCTCGGCGTCGACTCCTGCCGCGATCTTGGCTTCGAGCTCACCCATCCGCTGTTGGATCGCCAGCCACAGCTGCTCCGGAGCGTCGCCGTCGGAGCGCCTGACCTTGTAGGTCACGTGCTTGCACTCGATCGAGCTCGCGTCGCGCACCGCCGAGAAGAAACCGCGCTCGACGGTGAAGTCGAGCAGCTTCGCGCGGCCGTCACAGCAGACCGCTCCGGCCGCGTAGGTGGCGCACACGCCGGGTCTGCTCTGCCCCGACTCGTCGTCGATCCACACCCGTGCGTCGATCCGGCGCACGCCGTCGGTGAAGAGCATCCGCTCCGGGGCCGCCTGGGCCGGAGGCCGCAGCGGCTCCCAGCGGTCGATCGGGCGCTCGACCTCGAGATCGACCTTGTCCTCGGAGAGCTCCAGCATCTCGGCCTCCATGGGGCTGCCGTATTCGGTCGCCCAGGCCTCGACCGCGAACCTCATGCGATCACCCGCTCGACGGTCGACGTGCGTAGGTCCTTCTTGACTCGAAACTGGACCGGCACGCGCTCCGCGAGCTCGCGCACGTGGGTCACGATCCCGACCATCCGGCCGCTCTCGGCCAGGTTCTCGACGGTCGCGGCAACGGTGTCGAGGGTGTCGGCATCGAGAGTGCCGAAGCCCTCGTCCAGGAAGATCGCCTCGAGGCTGGCGGCCCCGTCCGACGCGAGATCGGCGAGTTGATCGGCGAGGGCAAGCGCCAGCGACAACGACGCTAGAAAGGTCTCGCCCCCCGACAACGTCTTGGCGGAGCGCGTCTCGTCCGCATTGTGGCGATCGATCACCTGGAAGCTGCCCTGCTCGTCGATCGTCAGGGCGTACTGGCCGTTCGAGAGCTGGTTCAGGATGTGCGTGGCGCCATCGACGAGCCGGCGCAGCGCGGCGTTGACGAGCCAATTCTCGAACCGACCGGCACGCGCCGACAGATGCAGCGCGAGGTCCTCCGCGGTCTTGTGGTCGATCTCCAGACGCTTCAGCTCCCGCCGCAGCGTCTTGGCGGTCTCGATGGCGGCCTGGACATCGGCGACCTGGGCTTTGGCTTCGGCCTGGGCCTCGACCACGGCCTCGAGCGGATCCTCGTCACGCTTCACATCGAGCTCGCAGTCGGTGCACGCCGCGAGAAGCTCGTCGAGCAGCTTCTCGCGCTCGCGTTCGGCGTCCTGCGCCGTATTCGCCAGCGCCTCGGCTTCGGCCGCCAGCTCCTTACCGCGCTCGGTCGCCCACTCGACGAGGGCGGCCCAGTCCGTAGCGAGGCTGTCGCGCGCTGCGGGTGGTGGCCTCAGTGCGGACACCTTGTCGCGGGCGGTTTCGAAACGCCGGCGCTCCTCGGTCTCCTTACGCTGGAGCGCGTCGAGCTGCTTGCGCGCGTCGTCCGCCTCCGCGCGGAGCTCGTCTTCGGCCGCCCGCGCCCGATCGAGCGCAGCCTCCGCCTCGTCGACGGCGACCAGCTGCTTCTCGAGCCGGGCGCGATCGGGGTGATCGGCAAGCTCGGCATCGAGCTCGGCGATCTGGCTTTCCAGGAGATCGGCCTCGCTCTGCGCCTTGGTCAGAGCCTTGGCCGCGTCCCCATCCAGCTTTCGGGCCTCGGCCAGCAGTGAGCGCGCCTCCGCGACGGTCTTTTCCGCGGCGTCGAGGCCGGGCACGGCCGGATGCTTCGGGAGCTTGCCGACCGGCTGCAGGCAAACAGGGCAGGGTTCGCCTTTTTCCAGCGTCGTGGCGACGTGGAGGGCCGCGTGCTTTCGCTCGATGTCTGCCTTCGCCTGCTCGGCCGCCGGGACCGCGGTCTCGGCCTGCTGCAATTCCTTGCTCGCGGCCTCGTGCTCCTTGGCGGCGCGCGCCAGCGCCTTGCGGGTCGGCTCGGCCGATGCAGCCAGCTTCGATCTGCGATCGTGCGCGGCCAATGCCACGGACAGCGGAGTCCGCTCGGGGAGCTTCTTACGCGCGGTCGTCGCGGTCTCGACCTTCTTGCGCGCAGCTCCCGCCGCTTTCTCGAGTGCGGCCAGCTTCTTTCCGGCCTCCTCGATCCTCTCGCCGAGCTCGTCGATCCCTCGCGGCATCTCGAGCGCGTTGACGAGCTTCAGCATCCCCAGCGCCTCGGTGGCCTTCGCGAGTGAGTCGCGCGCGTTCCTCTGCGCCTCGTCGAGGGCAGGTTTGGCCTGAGTCACCCGCTTGCGCAGGTCGGCCAGCCGCTTGGCGCGTGCCTTGGCCTCGGCGAGCGCCTCCGGGGTGGCGAGGGCGAGGTCGTCGGAGAGTCTCCGTTCGGCCCGCTCGCGTTCGTACTTCTTCTCGGTCGCGCGTGCGGTCGCGAGGTGGCGCATCTTCTCGTAGACGCCGAGGTTCAGCAGCTTCACGACGAGATCTTGGCGTTCGCTCGGCTTGTCGTGGAGGAAGCGGGCGAAGTCGCCCTGCGGGAGCACCACGCACTTCGTGAAGTGCTCGAAGCTGAGGCCGATCAGCTCGGTGACCCGTTCGGTCAGCTCGTCGGCGTTGCCGGCAAGGACCTCGCCCCCAGCCTCGAGGCGAGCCTCCTTGGTGGTCGCACCTTTGCCAGAACGGCGCACCACCCGCACCGCGGTGTAGTCCTTGCCGTCGATCGAGAACTCGAGCAGCACCTTGGCCTCGACACGGCCGTGGCTGATCACCGGCGCTACCAGGTTGCGGTTCTCGTAGCGCGGCACGCTGCCGTACAGGGCGAAACACATCGCGTCGATCACCGAGGACTTGCCCGCGCCGGTCGCGCCGACCAGCGCGAAGAAGTCGCTGCCCTCGAAGTCGATCTCGGTCGGCTCCTTGAAGCTGGTGAAGCCCGAGAGCTCAAGCCGTCTGGGACGCATGTGCCTCCTCGTACAGCTCGTCGAACAGCGCGATCAGGCCCTCGTCCTCGACGTCCTTCTCGTCGAGGTAGAGCAGGAAGAGCTCGTGCGGGGTGAGGTTCGTCCGGTCGAGCTGTTTGGCGCCGTCGCCGCCGGTGGCTTCGTGCTCGACGATGACCTTGACTGCGTTGGGGAACATCTCGCGCACCTCTTCACCGAGGCCCACCCGGCTCTTCTCGTTGACCAGGATCCGCAGGTAGTCGTTCCCGGTCGTGCCGGCCAGCGGCTTGAGGTCGTCGAGCTTTCCTCTCAGGGTCCGCAGCCTGCGACCGCTCTTGAGCTCGACCGGCTCGGTCGTCGCCGGCGTGCCGGGCGCGGCCTCGACGATCAGCGCGAAGCGGTTCAGATCGGTCTCGCCGAAGTCGAGCTGCAGCGGCGACCCGGGGTAGTGGATCGGGCACGGCCCGATCACGGGCTGGGTCTTGTGCAGGTGGCCGAGCGCGACGTAGTGCGCGTCGGCGGGGAACAAGGTCGAGTTCACCCAGTAGTCGAAGATCGTCTGCGCGGTCCGCTCGCCCCCGCCCATCTCGGCCCCCACGATCGCGAGGTGCGCCATGACGATGTTGATCGCGTCCGGCCGGAAGCCGGCCGTGAGCTTCTCGACGACGAGGTCCATCCGCTCCTCGTAGCGCTGCCTGCTCTCGGCGGCGTCCTCGTCCATCAGGTGCGCGGCCCTGACGATGTAGCGCTGGGAGAGCCACGGGACGCACGCGATCAGGGCCGTCTCGCCCGCCGCGGTCTCGATCTCGACCGGCTCGGTCGAAACGCCGGCGCGGATCGTGACGCGCGCGAGGTCGAACAGCGGCGCGAGAGCCGAGAGGCGCCGGTCGGAGTCGTGGTTGCCGGGGATCGCCACGACCGGGGCGACCTCGGACAGCTGAAGGAGGCCGCGGTAGACGATCCGCTCGGCCTCCGGCGTGGGGGCCGAGGTATCGAAGAGATCGCCGGCAACCAACACGAGATCGACGGCTTCCCGGCGCGCTAGATCCGCGAGCTCGGCCAGCACGGCCTCGTGCTCGGCCGCCCGGCTGTGACCCTGCAGCGTCTTGCCGACGTGCCAGTCGGCGGTGTGAAGGATCTTCATTCGGGCTCGTTCTGGTTGCGGTAGCTCAGCTCGTTTCCCCTCTGCGACCCTCTTTCATGACGTCCAAACTCACCCTACCGACGCCTTGTGACAGAAAGCGGGAATCGGGCTAGGGCCGGGGCAGACCTTCGAGCGGGTCGTCGGGATGATCGGCGGCGTCCGGGTTGGCGCCGGCCTCGCTGTGGCGGGTCGCCCAGGCCGGGAACGGGAACTCGAGCACCAGGGGTAGCGGGATCTCGGGCTGGCTGAGCATCATCGTGCCGGGCTTCATGATGGTGGCCCGGTCGCGCTGGGGGCCGCGCAGGAACCCGTACTGGCCGCGCTCGGCCTCGGCCGAATCGAGACGACCGACAACTCGGATCGCGCACTGCCCCACGATGCGGGCCTCTACTTCGCTGGCCGTCTGCTGCGCGCCGATCAGGATGATGCCGAGCGAGCGACCGCGCTCGGCGACGTCCAGCAGGATCTCCTTGATCGGCGAGTTGCCCTCGCGCGGCGCGTACTTGTTCAGCTCGTCGAGCACGACGAACAGCTGTGGACGAGGCTTGCCCGAGCGCTCCTTCTCCTCGAAAGAACGTCGCAGGATGACGCCGACAACGAAACGCTTCGCCCGGTCGGGCAGGTTGTGCAGGTCCACGACCGTGACCTGCTTCTCGAGGCGGACCTTGTGCTTCTCCGCGTTCGAGATGTCGCCGCGGATCAACCGTTCGAGGGGCCGGCGGGCCGCCACGAGACGCCGCACGAACGCGTTGATCGTCCCGGCGCCGATAACCGGCCCGGCCCAGTCGTCGACCTGCACCTTGCCGACGACGAAGTCGATCAGCTCGGCGAAGGTCCGGATCGCCGTGCCCTCGATGGATACTCCGCCCTCGCCGAGCGGCGTGTGCTCGTTCTTCAGCTTCGCCGCAACGTTGTGCACGACCATCGTGTAGTGCTGGCGGTCGTCCTCGGCATCGGCAAAGACGAAGGGCAGGAGCTCGTCCTTGCAGAACTCCTCGATCGTCCAGAAGAACGATGTCACGCCGCGCTGACGTGTGGCCACATCGGGCGACGCGTTCTTGTCGTCGAGCTTGGGTGGTGCGAAGAAGGAGGTCGACGGAAAGGGACCGGGCTCGAGCTCGAGCGAACGGAAGCGCGCCCGATCGTCGTCGGTCAGCTCGATGTTGTGGTGGTCGAGGAACAACAGGTCCTCGCCCTTGACGTTGAAGATGAGCGCCTTCGTGTTCAGTGCCTCGCGGCCCAGCGCTCCCGAATTGAACAGGCTGTAGAGAAGGAAGGTCGCGTAGCTGGTCTTGGTCGCGATCCCCGAGATGCCGGAGATGTTGACGTGCGCCCCCTTGGTCCCGTCGAGGAACTCGAGGTTGATGTAGATCGGCTCGTTGTCGCGCGTCACCCCGGCCGGGAGCTTCTTCGTCATGCCGTCGAAGAACAGCGCGCGTTCGCGCTCCTTGCCCCGCGCCTTGATCACGGGGGCGCCGGGCAGCGGTGGAACGTAGACCTCGGGCTCGACCCGCGTCGCGGTGACCTGAGCGGCCTCGGACATCTCGCCCGGCAGGATGCCCTCCTCGATCAGAAAGATGTCGGAGTCGAAGCGGGCGCCGTCGATCTTTGCCGTTACCTGAGTTACGACGCCGGCGATCTGGACCGGCTCGCCGCCGGGGGGCGTCCGCTCGGTCGTCACGACCTCGTCGAGCTGGAGGTACTGACCCTCGGCCACACCCACCCAGAACTCGAGAGGGGTCGAGGGCTCGGTGCCCAGGACGCGACCGACCATCTCCTCGCCCGACGACGCCGTTTCAGCCACCCCGAGACCCCCTTGGCACCGCCTGGACCGCCATGCGACCAGCCTACTTAGGGCCTAGGACAGAAAGCCGGAGTTAGCCGGGGGCCGCGAAATCTTCTCCGGCCGGCGGAGCAGAGGAAGCCGATGGGATCGCGGGTCCGAGCCAAGGCGTACCAGCCCGCACTTACCTCTCGATCAGGACCTCGGCTATGGAAGGCGTTACCGCCCGCTTGGCTCGGCAGTATCTCTAGCCAGAAACCGGACCCTGTGGGGAGGCGAGCATGAAAAAGCGATCGATGGGAGCCGCGCTGTCGGCTGCGCTGGCCGCAGCGATCTTCGTTCTAGGAGCTACGGGGACGCACGCGGCCGAATCCGAAAGCCGCCGGGTCACGAGGGAATACATCGGGCCGGGCTCGCTGGAGTGGGACTACCCCTTCGGCCACGGAAGCTGGCAATCGCCGGGCATGAAGCTGAAGACGCGCGCCGGCGAAAAGCACATCAGCGTGGCCGTTAGCGACGAGGTGCACGACGAGGTCGGTGGCTACATCCGGCAGGCGAGGTCGAAGAACGGCCCGCGCGTCTTCCACGAGTTCTGCGGCGAAACGGACGCCCCGGTGCGAGTCGCTCCCCGACGTGAGGTGTGGATCTACGTGAGCACCACGCCCTGTGGCGAGGCACTAGGGCTTGCGACTCGAGGAGAGGTCACGGCCACGTTCAGCGGGGGCTAGGCAAGGAAGGAGCGACTCGCGCCGCTCCCATCTGAGCCTCTAGCGAGCGCTTGCCGCCGATGTGGGCTAGCGGCCGGCCGCCTGTATGTCGGCGTGCGCCCAACCGTCTATGACGGGCTCGGAGGTCCCGGTCGGACCTTTCCCCGGTGCGTTCTGGGCGGGAGTACCCGGCGCGACCACGACCTCGTCGGAACGATCGCCGTTGACCTCGCCGTAGCTGTCGACCACGCCACCGCTCTCGACGTAGACGCGGTCGTTCGGGTGGAGCGTTGCCTGAGCGTGGCACGAGGTCCCATCGCACGTGGCAGGAACCGTGTCCGTCTTGCCGCTCGGATGTTCGATGGTCACGGTCGCTGACGTGACCGTGCCGCTCGAGGCCCACGGCCGGAAGCTGCACGTCGTGCAGAACGGCTTGCCCAGCTCGTCGTTCTTGACCACGTCGTCGCCCCCCGGCGTCTCTCCGCTCGAACGGATGTAAGGGAACTCCGACTCGTACGTCTTCGGGTACGACGTGTCGACGTCGAACGAGATCGAGCCGTCCGGCCCCACCGTCAGGTCACGGACCGCGATCCCATTCCAGGCGGTCACGGTGAAGGGCTTGGACTCGAGGTCGTAGTCGACGAGGTCCGCAGCCGGCGCAGGCCGGTGAGTGCCCTCGACGACGAAGCGGTACTCACCCTCCGGCGTGCTGCCGATGCCGGCGGGGTGCGCGTTGAAGGCTTCGAAGTTCGCCGTCCAGATCCATTCCTGATCACCGCTGTAGGTGTCGACGAAGGCGTTCGCTCCGTCCGGGAACTCGACCTTTGTCTGCACCTCGCCCGAACTGTCGGCGTACCGCGTCCACGCTCCGTCGACGAGTCGCTCAACCCGCACGACCGGATTGTCGGTGGCGTTCGAGCCGCCGCGCCACTTGAACGTCGCGGCATCGAACCGCTTGATCCCCTCGGGCTGGTCTATGGCCTCGCCCACCGGGCCCTTGTCGGCCGGGAGAGCTTTCGTCCACGCCTCCC
Organism: Actinomycetota bacterium; assembly: GCA_035249925.1. Classification (GTDB taxonomy): domain Bacteria; phylum Actinomycetota; class CADDZG01; order CADDZG01; family WHSQ01; genus MB1-2. The sequence continues at coordinate 34,984 of DATFFR010000029.1, read as the reverse complement.
ACGCGGCCAACGACGTCGCGCCGAGAGCGGTCGACATCGCGACCTGGCGGCCCTCGTCCGGGAGACCGCGCGCGATGTCGGCCTCCAGCTCTGGCTGGGGAACCCCGTTCAGGGATGCAGCGAGCTGGACCATCCTGGTCACCATGTAGTCGGCGGTATGCGGGCCGTACGACGTCAGCGACTTCCGGTAGTCATCCCAACTTTGGTACTCGCGGTAGCTGACCGTGTATCCGTTGTAGTCGCCCCCATGGCCAACGCCGACCGCCAGCTTGTAGCCCTCCGCGGGTGACAACTCCTCCTTCGTGAAGTTGCCGTAGATCTTCGACGTGTCGAAGGGCTCGCTGAGCGCCTGCACGATGTTCTCGGCGGCGTCCCACCCTGCGGCATCGTTGTGGATCTGCGCCTTCATCCGCCGGTACTCGTAGTCGGTTGCCTCGAAGGATCCCAAGACAGCGCGCGGGCGGGGGTCGTTCGGATTGCGCGTGCAGGTCCAGTTCCCGTCCGGCGGGTTCTCCTGCGTGCAGCTCATCCTGGCGGGAAGGACCTCGCCGGTCTGCGGCAGACGGTTCTCTGACGTCCAATCGAATCCGTCCCAGATATCGCCCTGAACCTCGTTCGCGCGGCTCTCGAAGTTAAGGATCAGGTCGACCTGCGCCTCGCATGCACACGAGGCGAGGAGGACCTCGCCCATCTTGAAGGCTTGCAGTTTCAGTCTGAAGTTCTCCTCGAGCGCGAAGTAGGAAGGCGTGTCGTAGTTGTCGGGGATGGGGACCCCGGCGGCCTTGAGCTTCTCCCACAGTTGGGGATCGGGCTGGGGCCCCTGGGGGCCGCGGGTGCACTCGGCCGCCGTTCCGACCCCGGGTCGCCCCTCGAGGGTCGTCTCCGTCCGGCACGCGTTGACGCTCGGATAAGGGTGCGAATACGGCCCCGCGACGAAGGCGTTGCCCGCGGCGACGTCGAAGTCGCCCGAGAACGGAACGAGTGGAGTGCCAGCGCCGATCTGCCGCCATGCTTCGGCGACGTCGCTGGCCAGAAGGTACGCGCCGCGCTCTCCTTGCGCGTGGCCGGCATGGGACCACCGGGCCGGGATGCCCAGCTCGGCGACGAGGTCGGGGCGGCCGGGGCCCGCTTCGGCACTTCCGACGTCACCTTGCCCGAAGACGAGGGGGGCGCCGGTCTCGCGCTCGACGAATCGCTCCAGCGGAGCAACGAAGTCACCGGTGATCAGGTCGTGATCGTCGAGTCCCTCGGGATGTTGACCGAAGTTGATCAGCGTGGCGAGAGGCTTCGGAGCTGCTGCGTTCGACATGTCGTCGAAGCGGATGACCGACAGCCCCAGGTCGCCGAAGTCATCCGGATAACCGCGCGGGGTGCCGTCGTCCGAGATGCCCTTCCGCTGGATCATCCCTTTGAACAGGTTGTGCTGGACCGTGGTGGCGCCCATCCGTGCCGGGACCATTGCGCCTTCAGCTGCCCGGATGGCGTCTGCCATCGCCCTGGCGTGATACTCGAAGGCCCGGATGTCGAACGCGTCCTGGAACACCCACGGACCGGGCGACGGCGTGAAGTAGTAGGGCGACGAGTGATTGTGGCTCGCCATGTGGAAGATCTCGTCGTAGGAGATGCCGGAGCCGTCCAGCAACAGGATCTGGGCGGCCCTCCGCAACAGATAGTCCTGGGCCAGGTAGCTATCCGACTTCACGACCGCGACCTGATCGCCCTCGGCGTCCTGCACCACGATGGCGCGGTAGCTCAGGCGGGAGTGAACCCCGTAGCTGTCCTGCTGGGCGATCGAGTGGCCATGGGGATCGACATCGCCGCCCGAGACCGAGTTGATGACGTTGTCCGGGCTCTTCCGGCTGTACTGCCCGGCGCCGGCCCCCACGTGCCACGTGGCGTCGGCCTCGCCGTAGCCGGCTTTCACCGTGATGGGTCCGTGGTCCGGCTCCTCGGCCACCTGGGCCTCGGCGATCAGAGGGGCGGATAAGAGCCCCGCGACGAGCGCGGGCACGACGAGCAGGGACAGGGAGCGCCGCATGAAGAGATCTCCTGGGTTTAGGCCTACCGGTGGACGTGAAGTTCTCCGAGAGACCTCGAATCCCTCTTTGCAGCGGCCTTAGGCGCGCACCTCGAACGCTTCGGACAGAGCCTGCTCGAGCGTCTGCGCCGACCCCCGGTCCCAGGCCGCGGAGGCCTCCTCCGTCGACAGGAGCCTCTCGGCCGTCTCCTTGATCTCTCGAACGTGGCTGCGAAGCCAGTCCATGTCGGCGATGGAGCTGCGCGCCCGGGCCCGGGCCGCCAACCCGAGCAGATGGAGACAGCGAGCGGGGTCACCCTCGATCAGGGCCAGTTCCGCCACGCCCTCGAGGCATGCGATGGCCAGCCAGGGATCGCGCGCCGGGTTGGATACGTCGACGAACTCCTGCCAGCACTTCAGCGCGGCGTCCGTATCGCCCCGCGCGAGCTCGGCGCGCGCGATGCTGTCGAGGACGACCGCCTCCAACCAGGGATCTCCGACACTCCGGGCGATCGAGCGGGCCTCCTCCAGAGCCTCGACGTCGTCGGTCACCATCATCCCGCTCGGACCGACCTGTGCGGCATCGTTCAGCACCAGAGCCAGGGTCCAGGGGTCGCCCGCCTCACGTGCCATGTCCAGCGCCTTCTGGAGGCGTGGGGTGACGTCATCGGTACCTGTGGCGGAATCGATCATGGCCAGGTCGTGCATGAAGAGAGCCTTGAAAGCAAGATCGCCGCTGTTGTCCGCGATGCTCAGGAGGCGCGCGCTGATCCGTCGGTACTCCGCTTCGTCACCCTTCTGCCACGTCAGCCACAATCCGCCATAGAGGGCACCGATCAAAGCCTCGGTAGGCGGATGCTCGCCATCGGTGGCCGCCCGTACCCACCCCAGTCCCTCTTCGATGTAACCGCGCCGATACCAAAACGTGCCGAGCGCACTTACCAGCCGCTGAAGTGATCCCGTTTCCCCTACCTGAAGGAACCGGTTCAAGGCGGCTCTCAGGTTATCGATCTCGTTCTCGATCGCGTCGAGGGCAGTCTGCTGTTCGGTGCTCTTGATCGCCGGAGCGACGTCCTCTGCGAACTCCATGAAGTAGTGAGCGTGGGCATCGTGGATCGCGTCGCTTTCGCCCTCGGTGCCGATCAGCCGTTCTTTGGCAAACCGCAGCACGGGGTCCAGCATCTTGAAGCGGTCGTCACCCTCGGCAACAACCAGCGACAGATCCACGAGATGGGCAAGTCCCAGCAGAGACTGTTCCACGGCTGTGCCGCACACGACCTCGAAGGCATCGATGGAGAACCCGCCGGTGAAGACCCCCAGGCGCCGGAACACCACTTCTTCATCGGGATCGAGCAAGGCGTGAGTGTGCTCCAGCGCCGCGCGCAGCGTCTTCCGGCGATCGGCGGCATCGGTCGTGCTTCTGACGAGGAAACCCAAGGGATCGTCGAGCCGTTTCAGGATGGCGGCCGGAGACATGAGTCGAGACCAGGCGGCGGCGAACTCGATCGCCAGGGGGATGCCGTCGAGCCGCCGGCAGATCTCCTCGATCACCTTGGCGCCCGGATCGACCGAGGTCGCGCCGGCGGCGCGCGCACGGTCGTCGAACAGGGCGGTTGCCGCTTCGATGCCCGCAGGCGTCGACAGGTCCATCGGTCCCAGCGAGAACAGCGTCTCCACGGACAGGTTCAACGGTTCTTGCGACGTGGCAAGGATCCTGAGACCCGGACAGTGCCCGATCAGATGGGTACAGACCTCTCCCGTCGCCTCCAGAACCTTCTCGCAACCGTCCAGCACCAGAAGCAGCTCGCGCTCTCCTATCCACGCGGTGAGCGCGTCGAGCGTGACGGCCCCTGCCTCCTCGCGGACCCCGCAAACCGTGGCGATGGTCGAGGTGACCAGCTCGGATGCGACGAGGGCTTCGAGATCGACGATGAAAGCGCCCTCCGTCGCGAGAGAGCCTCGCCGTTGCACGAGCGCTTCGGCCAGGCGCGACTTCCCGACGCCTCCCATGCCGAGCAGGGTCACCAGCCGGCTTGCCACCAGCACTTCGGTCAGTTCGTCGAGCTCGCGGCCTCGGCCGACAAAGACGGCGCTCGTGCCGCCCGCCACCTGGGTCGGCGCGGGCGCGGGACCCTTGGAGCCGCGGGCGGCCGCGATCAAGCGCCCCCGATCACCCTCGGCCAGGCCGAGGGCGTCGGCCAGCCGGCGGAGCGTGTGCGGATAGGGCCTCTTGCGCTCCCCCCGTTCGAGCGCGCTCACTCCGCTCACGCTCATCTCCGCCCTCTCCGCCAGCTCTTCCTGGCTCAGCCCGGCGGATTCTCTAAAGCTCCTAAGCAGGTCCCCTAACAAGCAGCGCCCCTCGTCCGCTCTCCTCTCCCCGCCCGCCGAACGAACTGTGTGGCCACTGTGCGGGTCGCGTCCGTGGTGTGCGCGTCGCCGTGGCCTCAGCATCTGAACCAAGGACGGGATGCCACAGGGGCACCCGCCGGATGGTGGAGGTGGGAGACATGAAGAACACTCTAGGGAGCGGGATTTCTGCTCACAAGCGGCTTGGCGCCGCGCTCGGCCTGGCCGTGATCCTGGTTCTGATGGCCGCCCCGGTGGCGTCGGCCCGTCCGGTGGCGAACTCTGCGGACCCCGGCAGCTGCACGCTGGACCGTCAGGTTCTGAAGAACGAGCCCGGGATCTGCTCCTACACGGGCTCGGTCGCGGAAGAGACCGCCCACGAGCACACCTCTCCGCCGGCTCCCGACTCGTCGGGTGCCGAGCTCGCCTGGGTGATCGGCGGTCTGGCCGTCGCCGCCCTGGTCATCGGGGGGGCCTCGACAACCTTCCTGAGGAATCGGCCCCACCAAGCGGCGTAAGAGGTCCCACCACCAGAAGAGGCGGCCTACGGGCCGCCTCTTCTGCATCTCAGACGTCGTGTCCCGGCTGACACGTGATGGCCTTCGAGAATGGGTAGCACGAGCGGACGCCATAGGAAGATGTCATCTATGGGCACGCCGATCCATTACGCCAAGAACGGTGATGTGCACATCGCGTACCGGGTGCATGAGAGCGCGAGCGATGAGCCGATCGACGTCCTCTTCGTGCCGATCTGGACCTCGAACCTCGACATGTACGACTCCTGGGCCCCGGTCGCGCAAAGCCTCGACGAATTGACGCGCTTCGCCCGAGTCATCGGGGTGGACCGCCGCGGCTCGGGGCTCTCCGACCGCACCCACGGCATCGCGACCCTCGAGGAGGGCATGGACGACATGCTGGCGGTGCTCGACGCGGTCGGCAGCGAGCAGGCAGCCCTCATCGGCCTCAACGAGTCCGGCTCGCTGTGCGCGATGCTCGCCGCCACCCATCCCGATCGCGTCTCGGGACTGGTCCTCTACGGATCGTTCGCCGCGACCGTTCGTCAGGACGATTACCCGTGGGCCCCGACCAAGGAGGAACGCGACGAACAGATCAAGGTGATGATCGAGCTCTGGGGCTCGGAGGATTTCGCCTTCGTGCTGAATCCGACGAGTCAGTCCGATCCCGCGTTCCGCGAATGGTCGGCGCGATGGCAACGGAACTCGGTCACCCGCGACGCGCTTCCCGCGGCGTACGACGTGCTGGCGCGCACCGACGTCCGTCACGTGCTGCCGTTGATCCGGGTCCCGACCTTGGTCCTCCACCGCCGCGACGATCCTCTGGTGATCATCGACAACGGCCGCTACCTGGCAGACAAGATCCCGAACGCGAAGATGGTCGAGCTCGAGGGCGAAGATCACATCCCATTCCTGGGCGACTGGCAGACGATCGTCGACGAGGTAGAGGAGTTCCTGACCGGACGTCGTCCCGAGCGCGAGCCCGACCGTGTCCTCGCGACGATCCTCTTCACCGACATCGTCGGATCCACCCAGAAGGCGACGGATCTGGGCGACCGGAAGTGGAAAGAGCTGCTCGATCGCCACGACGAGATCCTCCGCAGCGAGCTGGCGCGTGCGAACGGGAAGCTGGTCAAGACGGTTGGCGACGGCGCGTTAGCGACGTTCAATGGGCCGGCGCGGGCGATCCGTGCCGCGTGCCGGATCCGCGAGCGGGTCGCCGACCTGGGTCTCGAGACGCGCGCCGGCCTGCACACCGGCGAGGTCGAGATCAGAGGAGACGACGTCGGAGGCATCGCCGTTCACATCGGCGCGCGCGTGGCCGAGAGAGCGGGACCCGGCGAGCTCATCGTCTCGAGCGCGATCCCCTCGCTCGTCGCCGGGTCCGGCATCCCCTTCGAAGAGCTCGAAGAAACCGAGCTCCGAGGGGTAGAGGGCCGCTGGCGGCTGTACAAGGCATTGCTCTAGGACGGTGCGATGAAGGGGGTCCGCAGATAGAGCCGCCGATCGTCATCGAGCATCGCGACTCGCTGATCTACATGCTGACCGAGGCGGCCGAGCTCGAGCACGCCATCATGTGTCAGTACCTGTTCGCGTCGTTCAGTCTCAAGAAGAACGTGGACGAGGGTGTGACGGACCGGCAGCTGGACCGCATCCACCGTTGGGATCGCATCATCCGCAACGTCGCCGCCGAGGAGATGCTGCACCTGGCGCAGGTGAACAACCTGCTCCTGGCCGTAGGGGCTGCGCCGCGGGTCGGTCGTCCGAACCTGCCCCAGCACGCGCGCCACTATCCGCCGGGTGTTCAGCTGGCCCTGCTGCCGTTCGGAGAGCGTGCCCTCCGGCACTTCCTGTACCTCGAACGTCCCGAGGGCATCAACCTTCCGGATGCCGAGGGCTTCGACGTGGTCGACGAATCCGAACCGCTGATGACCGAAGAGGACATCGTCCCTCGCCCGCAGGACTTCGCGACGATCGGTCACCTGTACCGCTCGATCGAGGAGGGCATCCGCAACCTGGTCGAGCGTCACGGCGAACGGTGGTTGTTCGTGGGGACGCCCAAGGCGCAGGCCTCGCCCGAGCTGTTCCGGTGGAAAGACCTCGTTGAGGTGACCGATCTCGCCGGCGCGCTGCGCGGCCTCGAAGTCATCGTCGAACAGGGCGAGGGGCCGAGGGGCCACTGGAGGGACGCACACTACGGGCGCTTCCTGGAGGTGCTGGGCGAGTACCTAACCCTCAAGCGTGAGGACTCGGCCTTCGAACCCGCGCGGCCGGTGCTACCGGTGTTCGTCCGTCGCGCCGCAGACGCCGACGGCCCGCTGGTCTCCGATCCGATGACTGCGCGCGTTCTAGACGCCTTTAACGTCACCAACGAGATCCTGCTCCACGTGCTCGCACGCTTCTTCGGGCACGGAGAGGAGACCGACGAGCAGGTCCGGTGCCTGTCCGACGTAGCGGTGATGCTGATGATCACCGTGCTGAAGCCGCTCGGGGAACTGGCTACGACTATGCCTGTGGGGCCGAGCCATCACGGGGTCACCGCGGGTCCTTCGTTCGAGCTCTTCTACGGAAGCGGTTACATGCTGCCGCACCGCCGCGCGGCGTGGTTCCTGATCCACGAGCGGTTGGTGGAGCTCGCCGCGTTCGTCGAGGCCACGTCGGCCAGGCCGGACGCGCCCGAGGCTCTGCCGGGCATCACCACCGCGGTACGGAGCCTGGCCGATCGCATGTCGGAGTGCATGCCCGAGCTCGCCGAACGGCAGGTGGGTCTCCCACCGATGTGGCTGGGCCGCCACCGGCCGACCGACCCCCAGGCCGGCGACCCACACCAGTAACCCTCGGCACGACGAGGGCGCCTTCCCGGTTGCGGCGCGTCCTCGCCTGCACGACGATGCTCTCGATGGCAGACAACAGCTTCGGGTGCCCGCAGTGCGGCCACCGCGTCCCCTATGGCACGCCGACCTGCGGCAACTGCGGAAACGACCTGAGGCCGTACTTCCGCAACAGTCCTTACGCGAGCCCGGCGTCCTCGGCGTCCCCGAGGGCGATCGGCCTTCTGGCCCTCCTCCTGCTCGTCGGCGGCGGCATCTTTCTGTTCCGCGCTCCGGTCGACGAGTTCATCGACGAGCTCGGCGACAGGGTCGACGAGATCCAGGACACGATCCCGGACGGAGGGGAGGAGGTTGAAGTTACCGAGGAGTTCGGGCCCCGAACGAGGGGTTACCGGCACATCCCCGCGCTGGTACGGGACCTGCGAGCCGGCGGGCTCCCATGCCGAGACACGGTGGTCGACACCAGTGACAAGTACCTCGAAACGGGCAGCTGCCAGAGCAACGGTACGCACGTACAGATCAATATCTATCTGGAACCGAGCACTCTCGAGGGGGCCGAGGAGATATTCCAAGACTGGCCCTTCGACACGGCCCACAAGGACAACTGGTGGGTGATCACGAGCCGGCCGGTCGCGCGGGAGGCCGCGAGGATCCTCGGAGCCCGATTCACGAAGGCGAGTTAAAGCCTTCACAACTTCCGTGCATCGCGTCGATAGGGTCGCCGACATGGAACCGGTCCTTGACGCTCGCGCGTTGGTCAAGACCTACGGCGCGACGGTCGCCCTCGACGGCGTCGGCCTTTCGGTCGGACCGGGCGAGCTCGTAGGTCTGCTCGGGCCTAATGGCGCGGGGAAGTCGACGCTGGTCAAGATCTGCTGCGGCCTCGTCAAGGCAGACGGGGGCGAGGTCGCGGTCTCCGGCTCGCCGGCCGGTTCCGATGTCGCTCGCCGCTCTATCGGGTACCTGGCGGAACTGTTCAGGTTTCCCGGCTGGCTCCGCGCGCACGAGGTGATCGAGCTCCATCAGGAGCTGGCGGGGTCGGACGGTGGGGCCGGCGAGGTAGACCGGTTGCTCGACCTCGTAGGCCTCGGCGCGGTCAGATCGCGCCGGGTAGACGCCATGTCCAAGGGGATGCAGCAACGGCTCGGTATCGCGCAGGCGTTGGTGGGATCTCCGCGCCTGCTGATGCTGGACGAGCCCACCAGTGCGCTCGATCCCGCGGGTCGCAGAGCGGTCAGGGAGATTCTCGAAACGATCCGCGGGCGAGGGATCGCCGTCCTCCTGAACTCCCACCTCCTCAGCGAGGTGGAGCTCGTGTGCGACCGGGTCGTCATCCTTAACGCCGGCCGCGTGATCGCCCAGGGCAGCCCCGCCGATCTCTCCGCAACGAAAGGCGTCGAGATCGAGACGTCGGCGGGAATCAAGCGGTGGCCGGACGCCGCACGCGCCGACACTCCGGAGCTCGTTGCCGAGCTCGTCGCGGCCGGCGAGCAGGTCTTCGCGGTTCGCCCGATCACCCGGTCGCTCGAAGACATCTATATAGAGGTCCTCGAGGAGGCCGAGATCCGATGAGGACCGTCTGGATCATCGCTCGACACACGTTCAAGGAATGCACGCGCCGGAAGATCTTCCTGATCGTGCCCCTGATCACTATCGGCTTCGTCGTTCTCTACGGGATCGGCAATCACTTCGCGTTCCGCAGCACCGAGGGGACGATCGAAGCCGAACCCGGGCTGGTCGACGCCACGGCATTGGTCGGATCGACCCTGGTCGGACTGTCCATGTTCGTGACGCTGTTCCTGACGTCGTCGCTGGGGATCTTTCTTACCTTCGGCGCCGTCCGAGGGGATGCGGAGATCGGCTTGTTGCAGCAGCTGGTAGCGCGACCGGTTGCGCGGACTCGGCTGCTGGCCGGACGCTTTCTCGGCGCGTCTGTGCTGTGCGCAGGCTACGCGCTGTTCCTGTACCTGGCTTGCGTTCTCGTAACGGGATCGATCGGAGGCTGGTGGCCGACCCCGTTCCTTACGCCCGGCCTCGCCGTGATGGGCGGCGTCGTGGTCGTCATCGCTCTATCTCTGCTGGGCTCGGTATTCCTATCGGCGTTGCCGAACGGCATCGTGATGTTCATGGTGTACGGAGCAGGCCTGCTTGGAGGGCTTCTGGCGCAGCTTGGCGAGGTCATCACGTCGTCCGCGCTGCGCACGACGGGCCGCATCACCTCCTGGCTTCTCCCGTTCGAGGCTCTCTATCAGGCGGGCCTCAATTCGCTGACGGCGGGAGCCACGGGTCTGACGCGGGTGATCGTGCAACTCGGCCCACTTGGAGGCGCCCAGGAAGGGGGACCGTGGCTTCCGCTCTGGACGCTCGCGTACCTGGGCGCGGTATGGGCCGCGACCCTGTTCGCCTTCGCTCGAAAGGATCTATAGGGAGATGCTGAACTGGTATCGGCGACTCGCCGGTTGGTTGGGCAGCCGGCGCTGGGGCAGTTGGTTCGTTCGGGTTCTCTATCAACCGGTGGATCGCGTTCTGTACCGGATGACCGGTGGCAGGCGCGGGCTGGCACCAGCGAGCGCGGTGCTGTTGCTGACGTCGACCGGGCGCAAGAGCGGCATCCCGCGAAGCAACCCGCTGATGTACGTCGAGCACGACGGCAGTTACTGGGTCATGGGATCCAACTTCGGGCAGCAGCATCACCCGGCCTGGACCTCGAACCTGCTCGCCGACACAACCGCGACGGTTCAGGTCGGCAACCGGACCGTGGCAGTCGAGGCGCGACTGGCTTCCGATGAGGAGCGCGCGAGGCTGTGGCCACAACTCGTCCGGGCCTATCCCGCGTTCGACACCTACACGGGCTGGACGGCGCGCAGCTTCCGGTTGTTCGAGCTCAGACCGAGATAAGAGCCGGCTAGTTGTCCTTGCCGGTCTTGCCGCCGCTCGCGTCGAGCGGGGCGTTGGTGGCGCCGGTGCCCGGCACCTTCTCGACCGTGTCCTCCACGGTGTCGGTGACCTTCCCTACCTTGTCCTTCGGTCCGGCGGACTCGGGGCGGCTGGCCTGCGTCGGCACCGCCGTGGGACCCTTGGCATCCTGCGCGCTGGTCTTGCTCGAGGAAGGCGAATCGTTCGAAGACGCTGCCACGTTGGCGTTCTCGATGGCCTTGTCGGACTCTGCCTTGCCGGGACCATCCTGCTGCCGCGAGGCCGAGCGCGTCCGAGAGGTTGTCACGGTTCCACCGCTTCCGGCCGTTCGGGCGCTGCGGACGGTGTCGGGATCGGTCGCGTGTTGGGTGGAGGTTCCGTCGGATGCTTCGCCCGAGATCACGCGGCCGGGGTTCTCGCCCTTCTCCTTGGCATCGCGGGCGATCCCCTGCCGCTCGTGCGGCTTGGCGCGCTCGGTCTCCGGAAGGACATGCATCATGCTCCCTCCCGCGATCACGACCGCCGCTCCACCAACGGCGGCCGCGTTGGCGACGCCGACCAGCCCGACCCGAGGCAGACCGGTCAGCGCGAGCTCGAGCCCGTGCCGCCATCCGGCCATCAGGACGAACCACCACCTGATCGAACGCCGACCCGAGTAATAGACCGTGAACGCGTGGACGACCTCGGAATCGAGCTTGACGCCCGCTTCCTTGTGCAGGATCTCCATCGCAACTTTGTGCTTCTGCGCGGAGCGGTACGGCCGCCGGGAGGTGATGGCATCGAAGGTGTCGGCAACCGCGATGATGCGAGCGCCGATGGGTATGTCGCGGCCGAAGAGCTTCTCCGGATAGCCACTGCCGTCCATGCGCTCGTGGTGGTAACGCACCATGTCGGTGAGCTCCTGATCACCGAGGATCGCGACCATGTCGGCCCCTGCACCGGGGTGCGTTTTGATGTGCGCGAACTCCGCGTCCGTAAGCTTGTCGGGCTTGTTAAGGACGTCGCGCGATACCTCGAGCTTGCCAAGATCGTGGAGCAACGCCGCCAGGCGCACCTTCTCGCTCTGCTTGCGCGACAGCTGCAGAACCTTGGCCATCTGGTGGGCGTGGCGTGCGACACGCTGGCTGTGACCGTGGGTGTAGGGGTCACCACGCTCGAGGGCGGTGGCGAGGTTGCGGAGGAGCTTGGTCTGTTCGGCGCGCGTCAGCGCGTCGCTCTTGTATCCGGTACCGCCGTCGAGGCCCAGCCGACGGACACTCTTCAGGACCCCCCTCTGCGCCCGCAGCCGGCGCAGGTAGCCCCACGCAAGCAGGTCGTCGAATACCAGGTCCTCGGAGGCCTCGGTACGCTGCCACAGGGCGGCGCCCATGCGGCCGATCGCGAGCGCCAGGAGCATCGACACGATGGTCGAGAGAAGGGGATTGCCGTCGGCGATCCAGATCCCGATCCAAAGAGGCGCTACCGCTACCGCGCCCGTCACGACTACGACGTGAGGCAGGTACTTGTTGAGGTTGACGCCCGCGTCGGTTGCCGGAACGGCAACGCCCTCGGCTACTCGAGTACTGATCGTTTCCCTCCGGTGCCCTCTTCCCAGTCGAGCGAACCGGCTCTCCCAGAAAAAACTGAGCCGGACGGGATATCGGCATCCATAAAGCCATCTTGATGGGGTGCTGTAAGGAACTGGATACGTAATTCGGGCACATTTCCGACATGCCGGTTTTAGCGAACGCCCGGTCGGTTGTACGAGCCTCACGGGCCCGATCCGGCCCTCTGACTCGGCAGGAGGTTCAGGCTCTCCATCGAACCCTCCAGGCATGTCCCTGAAGAGTCGTTCGTTCGTCGCCGCGCTCGTCGCACTGCTCGTGATGGCGTTCATGCCGTTGGGTCGCACCGATACGGCTCGCCCGACGCTGGTCCGGGTCTTCGTCGAGTCGGCCGAGCAAGCGGGATATCTGCTGAGCTCCTTCGACGAGACCCACAACCACAGCCACGGCGAGGTCGAGCTCCTGCTGTGGCCGGGCGACCTGGCCCGTCTCGACCTCTTGGGCCTGGACTACGAGGTCGTTTTCGAGGATCTGTCCGCGCGCGACGCCGCGCTGGAAGCCGCCAGCCCCAACGAGCTGATCCGGCTCCCGGGTCCCGACCGGACCGACTACCGGCGCCTAGCGGATTACAACGCCGAGCTCGAAGAGCTGGCCAAGAAGAACCCACGCCTGGTGCAACTCTTCAAGATGAAGCAGCCCTCTCTCGAAGGCCGCACGATCTACGGCGTCGAGATCGCCTCCGACGTCCGCGACCAGGCAACGGACGGGCGCCCGATCTTCTACATGGACGGCATCCACCACGCGCGGGAATGGCCCGCGGCGGAGTACACGCAACTTTTCATCTATCACCTCGTGGAGAACTATGGGAAGGACCGCGAGATCACGTCGCTGCTTCGCAAGGCTCGCGTGATCATGGTTCCCATCGTGAACCCCGACGGCTTCAACTATTCGCGCGAAGCTCTCGCGCAGAACCCGAACCTCCACGCCGTCAACGGGTTCGAGGGTTACTGGCGCAAGAACCGGCGCTCGTTGACCGGAGTGACGGTGCCCGAGGCCCAGACGAATCCCGACGCCTACGGCGTCGACAACAACCGCAACTACTCCTATCTATGGGGGGACTCGCAGGGTGGATCGTCCGGGATCCAGTTCGAGACGACCTATCGGGGCGCGGCCCCCTTCAGCGAACCCGAGAACCAGAACGTCCGCGACATCATCCTGGGCCGCAACGTCGTGGGAGACATCACCAATCACACGTACCAGGCCACGGTTCTGAGGGCAGGCGGCGGAAAAGCTCCCGAGGACAAGCTCCTCAGCGCCATCGGTCAGAAGATGGCCGACATCCTCGGCTACAAGAGCGTGCCGAGCGTCGGCTACCCGACCACCGGCACCACCGACGACTGGGCTTACGCCGCGACGGCCGCGCTCGGTTTCACGATCGAGCACGGATCGATCGGCTTCCACCCGCCCTACGCGGACGAGGTCGGCGCGTTCTGGAAGCAGCACATGGAGGCGTTCGAGGTCATGCTCGACGTCGTGGCGAATCCCCGCTACCACTCGGTTCTGAAGGGCAAGGTTCCGGGCGGCCCGGCGAAGCTCACGATCACCAAGACCTTCAACACACCGCTCTCACCCGGTAACCCAACCGGACAGGAGTCGGTCGAGGAGAAGATCACCCTCAAGCTCCGCACCGCGAACGACGGAAGCTTCGAATGGCACCTCAACCCATCCGACCGGCCTTACGAGAAGAAGTCCGAGTCCTACACGCTGACGATCGACAGCGGCTCGAAGTCGAAGACCATGCAGGTTCACCTGAACCGCGGCCAGGTCCTCGATCTCGGCAACATCAAGCTCTAAACAGCCCGGGCGTTAGACCGAGGAAAGTTCCTCAGCCGGTAGCGTCACCGATCCGGCGGCCGCGCCCTCCAAGAACGCGATCGCCCGCGCGATCACGCCGGGATCGCGGATGATCCGGCCGTGACCGAGCCCCTTCGTCATCTCGAGGATCGCTCCGTCCCACGCCTCGGCAAGCATCTGAGCATCGGCCAGAGAGATCTGATCGTCGTCGCGGTCGTGGATGATCAACGCGGGCGTTCGCACGGAACGCGCCAGCGCGTCGCCGGCAAAGTCGCGCCATAGCGCCGCCCCGTAGCGCGATTCGATCGTCGCCACCAATCCCCGCACCGCTCGGTCGGACAATCCAAAGATGTCCTTGAACGCGTCTATCCCGTGTTCGAACCGCACGGCCGGCGCCAGCAGGATCACGCGCTCGGTCTCGAGCCCGTCATGGAGGGCCAGCGTGGTGGCGTGCGCGCCCATCGAGTGCGCGATCACTCCGTACACTCCCCCGACCTCCTCCGCCAGGTCGCGGACCGCGGCCGCGTTCAACAAGCCGTCGGTCTGGGTGCCGCTACTGCCTCCGTGGGCCGGCAGGTCGACCCCAACGACGCGGTAGCCGGCATCTCGTAGCGGGCCGACGAACGCTCCCAGGTTCGCGACCCACTCGCCCCATCCGTGTACCAGCAGCACGGCCGGACCCTCTCCAACGCTGAAGCCCGACAGGCGGTGCCCGCTCCGAGAGGTAAAGGTGAGTGGAGTCGCGTCCTCGAGCCAGGACCGCTGCTTCGCTCGCGCCCTGTCGGACACGGGCACGGGCCAGGGCGTGAACCACAGGCGGGCTGCGGCGAGCCCGGCCAGCCTCGTCGAGAACGTGCTTGCGAGCCGGGTTGCCGCCCACGTCGCGCGCAGCGCAGCAGGCGACTGCAGCAGCTTGGTCATGGCAGCGCCGCCGCTTCGGAAATGTCCGGGGTGCCGTCGACCTCCGCAGCCAGGTCTCGCAGATCGACCGGGATCTCGCCGAGCCAGTCGGCGACCCATCTCTCCAGCAGGTCCGTCATGACGACCTCCTTTGGTCGGTTGCCATTTGCAACCCAGTCTAGGCATAGATAGTTGCAGATTGCAACCCACCCGTCTAAGCTGGGGCGATGAGCGCGAAGAAACTGATCGACCTCGAGTGCTCGATCGCCCGCGCCCTGGAAGTGGTGGGCGAACGGTGGTCGCTTCTCATCCTTAGGGACGCCTTCTACGGGGTCCGGCGCTTCGACGACTTCCAACAGGACCTCGGCGTCGCCCGAAACATCCTGACGGACCGCCTCAACAAGCTCGTTGGGCATGGGGTGCTGGAGAAGACCCAGTACGAGGAGCGGCCTCCCCGCTACGAATACCGGCTGACCGAGAAGGGTCGCGATCTGCTTCCCGTACTGCTCACGATGATGAGCTGGGGAGACCGCTGGGCCGGCGAAGGGGTCGCTCCCCCGGTCACCTTGACGCACACGACGTGCGGCAACAAGACCCATGCGGTGCTGACCTGCGAGTCGTGCGGCGAAGAGCTGCGCCTCGGGAAGCTACGCGTGCACCCGATCCGGATCAACGTTCCGGCCGAGCACCAGCACCGCCTGCAACCGGTCGTCTCGTAGGGGGCCCGCGGCCTTAGCCGTTCTCGAGCTCGTCCTCCAGCTGCTCTCGTTCCTCCTCCAGGCGATCCTCGCGCTCGTCGAGACGTTCCTCACGCTGTTCGAGGAGCTCCTCCTGCTCCTCCTCGCGCTCGCGAGTCTCCACCCCGGGGCCGAGCGTCGCGGTCACCAAGGCAACGGTGATGGCGATAACGATGACCGCCGCCACCAGGGACCCCAGGACCTGTGCGGCGTGCGAACGTCGCTTCTCTTCCGCCATCTCTCAGTACCCCCAGATGTAGTCGCCGGCCGACGTCACCCACGTGATGACGAACAAACAGAACACGGTTAGCCCGAGGAGGGGCAGGAACCGTCCGCTGGTCCTCCCCCTCCGCACGACGAGGATCTTCAGCGCCAACACGGCGAGCAGTGCCAGGGCGGCGCCCACATGGATCGCCACGCGCGTGGTCTCGCCGTCGTCGGCGTGCTCGATCCCGTCCGCGATCTCGAAGTAACCGATGCACATGAACGAGACGAAGATCGTGATGAAGACGACCATGTCTCCGACCGAACGGTGGCCGGTCGAGGCGGCCTTCCCCGAGAGGAACGGGAGCCGAAGCTTCCCGTAGCCGACCGCCATCAGCAGCACCTGGTAGATCGCGAGCACGACGATGACCGAGGCGAGCACGACCTTCACCTCGGTGACGTTGCCGTTCGCGAGATCCTCTACCAGCTCTTCCACGTGCTCCTCGCTCTGTGCGCTCTTAGCCGAGGCCCATGCGATACCCGGCGAGGAAGATCTTTAGTCCTCGCTCCCCGTGGCGCATCATCAGCGTGTGGTTGGCCTTGAACGCGGGGCGCGCGACGATCGCGAGGCGATCGAGGAGTCCCTTGTTCGTGATGACGTGCTCGTCGAAGACGCACACAGTGCGGTCGCCGGTGCCCGAGATGGTCCAGCGCGAGAAACCCTCGAGATCGCCCACCATGTTCGCCTCGAGGACCATGCGATCGGGGTCTTCCACCGACCGGGTAGTCACGAAGCGGAGGTCATAGGGAAGGAAGGACCTGCACCGAAGCTCGTAGGCATCCTCGGACAGCTTCACCGCTTCTTTCACCTCGGGCCACCAGGCCGGATACTCGCCGAGCTCTGCCAGAACGTCGTAGACGTTGCGCGCCGGCGCGGCGAGCTCCCAGGTGCTCCGGAACGAGTAGTCGTTGAGCGGCACGGTTGCGTACTCCTATGCCGGCCGCCGAAGCATGTGGGCGTCGAGGCCCCGGATCGAGTCCAAGCCCAGAAGAGCGACGGTCAGATCGAGGTCGGCCAAGATCGAACGCACCACGTGTTCGACCCCTGCCTCGCCGGCGAGCCCGAGGCCCCAGACGAACGGCCTGCCGAGCAGAACCGCCCTTGCTCCGAGGGCCAGGGCTTTGCATATGTCGGCGCCGGTCCTGATTCCGCTGTCGAGCAGCACCGGAACGCGATCTCCCACCGCTTCCACCACCTCGGGCAACGCGTCGAGCGTCGCGATGGCACCATCGACTTGGCGGCCGCCGTGATTCGACACGACGATCCCATCGATCCCCACGTCGAGGGCCCGGCGTGCGTCGTCGGGATGAAGGATCCCTTTCAACAGGACGGGAAGCTTGGTGTACTTCCGGATCAGCGGCAGATGGTCCCAGCTCAGACCGGGGTTGGCGAACTGCGCCGCCCACTGCATCACCGCCGCTCCGATGTCTTCCTCGGGCGATTTCTCGAGCAAGCCTTTGAATGCGGGATCCGTCAGATAGTTCGCGACACCCTCGGCGGACAGGAACGGCAGATAAGCGGCGTCGAGATCGCGCGGTCGCCATGCCAGCAGACGCGTGTCGATCGTCACTACGATCGCCTCGTATCCGGCCGCCTCGGCCCTGCGAACGAAGCTCGCCATCACCTCTTCGCCCGTCGGCCAGTAGAGCTGGAACCAGCGCGGTCCCCCGCCGGAGGCCGTGGCAACGTCCTCGATCGAGTTCGACGCCGCCGTGCTGAGCACGATCGGCACGCCGACCTTCGAGGCGGCGCGAGCGGTCGCGAGCTCGCCATCTTCGTGAACGATGGATTGCACCCCTATCGGCGCCAGCAGGACGGGCGATTCGAATCTGCTCCCGAACAGTTCCACGGACAAATCTCTGGTGCCGACGTCCTCGAGCGCTCGTGGAACCAGTCGCCAGCGCCGGAAGGCCGCGAGGTTCTCGGCAACGGTGTCCTCCGACGTGGCACCCCCTGCCACGTAGCCGTAGGCGCGCTCCGTCATCTTCTGCCGCGCCGCCTCCTCGATGCCCGGCAGCGACATCGGGAACTCGGGTTTGGTGCCGCCGACCCCCGCGAGGTAGGTCTGGTACTGGAAATCCGCGTACGCCATCGCACCTCCGATCGGCCCGAACCGTCCGACACCGTACGGCACGGACCCGACGCTTTGCGAATAAACGTGCGCTTAACGCACGTCTGATGCCAAAGCGCGTATCGTCTGCGCGTGCCGAGCGAGCGAGCCGAAGCAACCGACCGAGTCGATCTGTGGTTCCTCACGCCCGAGGAGCGAGGCAATGCCTGGACGAGGATCGATGCTCGCCGCGGCGACGGCACCGCATGGACGCGCGGGAACGCGGTGCGGCCCCTTGTCCACGGGGCGGTCTACTTCAAGCGGCTCTACGAGGTTCTCTGCAGCCTGGAGGCCGGGGACTGGGTCCACTTCACCGATTGGCGCGGTGACGCCGACGAGTTGTTGACCGGGCCGGGCACCGAGGTGGGCGCCGTCCTCGCCGACGTCGCGTCGAAGGGTGTGCACGTGCGGGGTCTGATCTGGCGGTCGCACCCCGCGACCATGCAGTTCAGCGAGGGCGAGAACCTGGAGCTGGCCCAGAAGGTGAACGAGGCCGGGGGCGAGGTGCTGCTCGACGAGCGCGTCCGGCGTGCCGGCTCCCACCACCAGAAGCTGTTCCTTATCCGGCGTCCCGAAAACGAAGACGACGACATCGCCTTCGTCGGAGGGATCGACCTCTGTCACGGGCGTCACGACGACGACTCGCATCAAGGGGATCCGCAGGTGTATCCACTCGACGAGCGCTACGGCGACCGGCCGCCGTGGCACGACGTCCAGATCGAACTACAGGGGCCCGTTCTGAACGATCTCGCCTTCACGTTCAGGGAACGCTGGGATGACCCGACACCGATCGACCACCGCAACCCGGTGCGGAAGGCGATGCGCGATCGCGCGCACGAGCCCGACGAGCCCTCACCCCTGCCCCCGATGCCCGACGAGCCCAAGCCCCGCGGACCGCATGCAGTGCAGGTGCTCCGCACCTATCCCTCGAAACGACCACCGTTCCCCTTCGCGCCGAACGGGGAGCGCAGCATCGCGCGGGCGTACCACAAGGCATACGAGCGAGCGCAGAAACTGATCTACCTGGAGGACCAGTACTTCTGGTCCAGCGAGGTGCCCGGCGTCCTGGCCGACACCCTTCGTCGCTCGCCCGATCTCCGGCTCATCGTCGTGCTCCCTCGCTACCCGGAGCGAGACGGCTGGCCGGCCGGGCCGGTCAACCGCACCGGTCAGCGGAGCGCTATCCGAACGGTGATGGAAGCAGGTGGGGATCGCGTGGGCATCTACGACATCGAGAACGAACAAGGCACGCCCATCTACGTCCACGCCAAGGTGTGCATCGCGGACGACGTGTGGTGCGCGGTCGGATCCGACAACATGAACGTGCGTTCCTGGACGCACGACTCCGAACTGTCCTGCGCGATCCTCGACGAAACGATTGACGAACGGGAGCCGCGCGATCCCGCCGGACTTGGGGACGGGGCTCGCGTCTTCGCCCGCGACCTGAGACTCGAATTGTGGCGCGAACATCTCGGAGTCTCGAAGGACGACGGGCTCGTCGATCTGCACTCTGGTTTCGACGCCTTCCGGAGGACCGCACTCGCGCTGGACGAGTGGTATCGCTCCGGACGAACCGGCCCGCGACCCCGCGGACGCGTGAGGGTTCACCGGCTCGAGGACGATCCCCCCTGGGTGCGACGACTCTCGACGCCTCTCTATCGCACGGTGCTGGACCCCGACGGCCGGCCGCGCGCGCTGAGGAAGGAGAATCGCTTCTGATGGGTGGTTTGGAGAAGGTGTCCGACGGTGTCTGGCTTTTGCGCGGCGGCGTGCCGCGCAGCATGAACGCCTATCTGATCGAGGACGAGGGCGGCGTCACGTTGTTCGACACGGGCGTCGCGCAGATGGCCAAGCACATACAGGCCGCCGCCGCGCCGCTGGGAGGCATCAGGCGTGTCGTGCTCGGCCACAGCCACACCGACCACCGCGGCTCCGCCCCGGCCCTGGGCGCTCCGGTCTACTGCCATCCGGACGAACGGAAGGATGCGGAGTCCGACGGAGGCCGCCACTACCAGGATCCGAAGAAGCTGCCGCCTCCGTCCCGCTACGTCTACGGACCTCTCCTGCGCCTATGGGATGGGGGCCCGGTGAAGATCGAGGGGACGCTCGAGGAAGGCGACGTGATCGCCGGGTTCGAGGTCGTCCATCTACCCGGTCACGCACCCGGCCAGATCGCGCTGTGGCGCGAACGCGATCGGCTCGCCCTGTCCAGCGACGTCTTCTACACGCTCGATGCGCGCACGGGCTTCAAGGCATCACCGCGGCCCGCCCTCGACGCCTTCAGTCTCGATACCGAACAGGCGCGTGCGAGCATCAGGAAGCTGGCGGCACTCGAGCCGGTCGCGGCGTGGCCGGGACACGCCGACCCAGTGGTCGGAGACGTCCGGAGGAAACTGGAGGAAGCAGCCGAACGCTAGCGCCCGCGCGTCAGCGGCGTAGTGCTTCTTCGACCAGGCCGAGGACCCGGTCCACCATCTCCGGAGTAGCGGTGCGTCCCATGAGGCCGACGCGGATGGCCTTTCCCATCGTCGGGTTCAGCCCGCCCGAGATCATGATGCCGTTGTCCAGCAGGTGTTTCTGGATCGCAGCAGGGTCGTCGGCCCACGCGGCGACGACGAGGTTCGCCTCCGCGCCGGCCTCCGGAACCGGATCGAGACCAAGGTCGCGCAAGCCCTCGCGGCAACGCTTAGCAAGGTCGGCGCGCGCGGCCACCCACGCCTCGATGCCCACCTCGTCGATGCGAGCGAGACTCGACGCAAGGGCCATCAGCAGGTTCGTCGGCATCGTGACCGGGTGCGGGTGCCAGGCACCCCATTCCTTGCGATACCAATCCCACACCTCGAGGTCGAGATACCAGGACTCGGGACGCGCGCTGCGATCCTGGACGCGCCGACGGCCGCCCGGCCCGAGCACGAGGATGCCCATCCCGGGAGGAGCCTCGAGGCCCTTCTGGGTGCCGGTGACGAGCAGGTCGATGTCCATCTCGTCGATGCGTATGACCTCGCCCCCGACCGACGCGATGCCGTCGATCATGCATACCGCGCCGACGTCATGGGCAACCCGTGCGATGTCGGCGATCGGATGGCGCACGCCGGTCGCGGTGTCGACGTGCGTGCTGAGCACACCGTGTGCCCCTTGTGCGACGTCCCCTATCCGGGCGGGGTCCACCGGGCTGCCCACCTCGACGGGGACCTCGACAACCTCGAGGCCGTGCTGGCGCGCCATCTCCATCAGCCGAACACCAAAGAAGCCGGTATTTGCGACGACCACTTTCTGGCCCGACTCGAAAAGATTGAAGAAACCGGCGTCGAGACAGGTCGTCCCGGTGCCGGGGATCAGATAGGGAAGGTCCGCGGCGCCGAGGAACTTGCCCATCGCAGCGACAGCGTCGGTGTGGATCTTGGTCCAGACGTCTCCGTAATGAGCGATGACCTGGCGGCCCAATACCTCGAGGTCCTGCTCGTGCAGCTCGCCGGGACCGGCGATCATCAGCTCCGGCATCGGCGGAAGCTTCCTTGCATCCGTCATGGAGCCGAGACTACTAGAGGGTCAAGGAGGACTACGGCTCGAGCGACGACGTGTCGACGACCTCGAAGTTCGACCCCATAACGTCGCCCAGGTCGTGGAGAGCATCGTTGTTCCAGCGCCGGTGCGGCGCGCCGGTGATGTACCAGTCAGATCCGTTGTCGGCCACCATCATCCCGTAGCGCTTCAGGGCCTTGAGAACGATCCGCGCCTGGCGGGGATAGCCGCTGATGTCGAAGTCGGCCTTGAGGCGCAGGCGCAAACCCATCGGAGGCAGGTCCTCGTCGGTGAGCGAGCTCGCGTAGTGCCGAGCCGGATACACGTAGGCCCGGCGGGAACGCTCGACGGTGAAACGAAGGGCGTGGTTGATACGCCCCCGACGCACCTCGTCGTAGCGCGCCAGCCCCGGGAGGATCGGCAGCCCTGCTGCGTCGGCCGAGGTCCATCCCTCGGGACGCAGGCGATTGCTTGTGAGATCCCAGATCGCGCCGGACCCCGCACGCCACCCACCCGAATCTGTGGGGTACAACGCGAACAGCTCGTAGAGCTTGCACGACGACTTGTCCACGATGACGGCGTGACGATCGCCGTCGGAGCTTCGGCCTCCCTCGATCGCGACGTCGTCGGGGATCGGATAGGGCCCGGGGTCGCTCTCGTCCGCGTACTGGAACCGCACTCGCGACTTGTCCTGGCGACGGCCGACGACTGTGATCGGGATGCCGATCGGTGCTCCCTCCCAGCGGCCGGATCCGAAGTCGGCGTGAAGCCCCTGATCGGCTCCGATCGAGGCGACGATCGCGTCCGAGTTCTCCGCTACGGGAAGATCATCGACGGGCCGGTTCCATGGATTGCTGCGCGGGAACACGGGACAGTCGGGTGCCTCTGGTAAGCGCAGGGCGTGCGACGGCGCGGCCAGGGCAACTATGAGTCCGGCCGCGACGAGGATGAGCCCCCGGCGGTTCATCCTCAGCTAATCGGCAGTCAGGGCCCGGTCCTGGAGACGGACCGGACCCTGAGCTGAGACCTGAACGATGGAATCTGCCGGCTACCTGGCGCGGATCGTCTTGGACCGGTCGCCGAGGCAGACGATCTTGCCGCCGCTCCTGGCGATCGAGCGCTTGGCGGCCTTGGCGTAGTAGCGCTTGCCGTTGCCGTCGAACGGGATCGTCCACTTGCCTCGACGGGTGGTGGTCGTCGTGCCCACGGTGCGGTCCTTACCGGACCGATCCAGCTTGAGAGTCACACGGCGCCCACGCTCGCAAGCGGCCTTGTCGGAGCGGACCGCGCCGCTGAACCGCTGCTGCGCAGAGTTGTAGGCGATGTTTATCTCGGATCGACAGCGCTCGGTCTCGCCACCACCCGAGGTGGATGTCGGGGTCGGTGTGGGCGACTCCGACTCGAGCGGGTTGGGGAGCGGCGGGATCGGGTTGGGATCCTCGGTCTCCGTCGGCGTCGGCGTAGGCGTCGCCTGGCCACCGCTTCCCCCGCTGCAGCGGGTACCCGCGAGGGCCGTGTCACCCCGCACGCCGCTCAACAGCGGTGCCGTGATCATCGCGAGCGTCACGGCCACAGCCCCCATAACGGCGGTGGCTAGGATGATCAGTGACTTCGGGATGTGGTTGTCATGGCGCGGCATTATTCCCCCTCTGTTGTCCGTTTCGACCGTTATACCCACATACGGCCGCGCAACCACACTCTCTTGCTTGCTTACCTTCCGGCGTCGGAGAGGACCTCGACCACGTGATTGTGAGTGCCGCGGTTCTGCCACGGGATCGGGTCGACCGAGCCCGCCCCGAACTCGCTGAACACGATGTTCTCCGCAGGCGTAGCCCACGCGCTCATGTCGGCGCCCTGCTCCTCGCGCACCTGAGCAAGCGCCGCCGTGAACGCCCTAACGATCTGGGTGTTGCAGGACTCCGCCTTGCCGGTGGTCATGTCGTCGCAGTAGTTGCGCGCGTACGCCTTGCGACTGCTCGCCTTGAAGAGATTCTCCAGATAGGAGGAGAAATCGAACCAGAAGTTAGAGCCCTGGTCGGGAACGTAGTCCGTGATCGGAGCCGGAACGAGGTCGTAGTCGTCCGCCCCGATCTCGTCGTCGAAGATCCGACGCACCAGCGTCTTGTACCACTCGTCGAAGAGGACCAGAGCCGCGCCGTCATCCATGTTCTCGTCGCGGTCGAGGTTCTTGCGATGGGCTCCATCCGACACCCACTTGGCGACCGCCTCCAGCGCCTCCGCGTCCTTCGCGTCGCCACCGGCGAGCGCGTCTTGGGTCACCGTGACCATCCTCGGGCCCAGGTACAGGCCGCGCGTGTCCTGCGTCGCAGCGACCCTGATGACGTCGACGAGGTCCGACAGCTGCGCGGTCTTCTCGCCCGCCAACAACCTGCGCATCTGGTCCTGGAGCAGCTCTACTCGATGCACTGCACCGAACTTGAGCCCGTCGAAATTCTTCCAGCTGCGGGCCGGTTGGTTGTTCCAGTTCGCTATCCATCCTTGGGCCGGATCGATGACTTGGGGATGCATGTCGAAGGGCAGGCGGCCGCGCCACTCCCACTTGCCCGTCCCCCAAGTAGGCAGCGATGGGTGCACGCCTCGCGCGCGTTTCGGGTAGAGCCCGACGTGGAAGTAACCGATGTCGTTGGAATCGACGTAGAAGGAGTTGAACGACATCGTGAAGTCCCGCGCCGCGGCGACGAAGTCCTCGACATCCTCGATCCCGGTGTTCCACAGATAGAACTGCGGGACGGAGTCGATCTCCTTCTTCCAGAAGAAGCGTTGCTTGACGAAGGCGACCGGCTTTCCCTTGACCTTGCCTCGCGCGAACACCGGCCCGTGCTTGGTCCGGTAGAAGGTGTGCGTCTCCTCCCGCGGCGGGCCGGGATCCACCGGCGTCGGGGTCACCACGAAGGTCTCCTCGCGCGACTCCATCTCGCGACACTCGCCCTTGAACATGTAGCCGTTCGAGTCGTTCTGGGCCTCCCCGCCGCCGGGATCGCAGAGCAACTCGACCCGCGTGTCGACCGCGTCCGAGTAGCCGGTGGTCAACGACCACGCGTAGTCGGCGCCGCGCCCAAGTGGGATGAGGGCGGATGCGCCGGGTACCGCAGGCCCGCGGAAGTCGACACCCGGAGCGTGGACGTCGATATCCATGAAGAACGCCGGCACGGCGTAACCAACCTGAGGAGCTCCGATCTGAAGGGGGTTGCCCGATCTCGACTCGGCGCCGGACACGATGAGCGCGTTCGAGGTCGGCCCGGTCGGGAACCCGATGCTCCTCAGCACGTCGAGCCTCAGCTCCCGCGCCGCGGCCTGTCGCTGGGCCAGGCTTTCGGCGTTGTCGGGGATCGCGAACGATGCCTTGTTCACGGGTCCGATGTTCTGAGAGGGGAACCTTCCCTCGGACGCTGGAATGGATGTGGCCGAACGAGGGTCGTTCTGGCGCGCGAGGTCGTTGTAGACCTTGACCCCGAGCTTCTTGCCCAGGTCTTTCTTGAGGTGTGAGTACAGCCCCGCCTGCTCGAGCTCGCCACCGGCGGTCTCGCCGAAGACCCGGAGCTGCAACACGACGAGATGGAGCGTGTCGAGGATCTCCCAGTCGTCCGGGTTCGGCGGGCACGCGTTGCCCGTGGCTTGGTAGGCCGCGTCGCACTCGGGCGGGTTCATGCGGATCTCGGCGATCTTGGCGTTGATCCCGTCGACGTACGCCTGCAGACCCTCCTGGACGGTCTTTCCCACGTCCCCGAACTTGTCGTCGAGGTCGTCGTACATCTTCTGGACCTCTGCGTCGGTGTAGCCCTCACGGCGGGTGGCGATGTCCATCTTGAGGTTGGCGTCGTCCTCCCCCGGTCCGACGAACTCGGCCAGCGTGCCGCGGGCGGCGTGCCTGAACGCGTCCATCTCGAACATGCGGTCCTCGGCGGTGACGTAGCCCAGGGCGTAGCTGGCATTGGTCAGCGTGTCCGCGTAGATGTGCGGGATGCCCATCGAGTCCCGGTACACGGTCACGCCGTCGATCGGCGAGTACTCGCTCTCGATGTCGGCTCCGGGGCCGAACTGCATCGAATGGAAGTACTTCGACAGCTCTTCCTCGGTTACATCGTCGTCCTCGATCAGGGCCGCGTAGGGCTCCAGCTGATCCTCGTAATGGGGGCCGAAGTCCATCATCAGCAACTCGTCGGCGGTGACGTTGCCCTCCTGGCCGGGAGGGACGATCGAGAAGGCCCGGAGGTGGTCGGGAACCGCCGGAGGCGCCGCGCCCCCTACAGACTGAAGAAGAGATGCCGACATGAATGTGGCCAGTAGGACGAGGGTGATGAGACGACGCATGCGACCTCCGCGGGTGGTGCGGGTTATGGGCGAAAAGGAAGATTTTCCCCTTTTCTCGAGCTTCTCCTGCGTAGGGTACGGCCTTTAGGGAAGACACAGACTTAAAAGAGCGGGGAGTTCGAGGCAGCGCAATGCAGAAGCACGACGTGATCCAGGAGCGATACGACCTCGATCATCCCCTTGGGCAGGGCGGGATGGCCGAGGTCTGGTGCGCGCGCGATCGTCGCCTGGAGAGATCGGTCGCGGTGAAGTTCCTGGCCCCTCAGTTCCACGAGGATGCCGAGTTCCTCGTCCGCTTCTTCAGCGAGGCCCAGTCGGTCGCTCAGATCTCGCATCCGAACGTCGTAGCGGTTCTCGACTTCGGTGAGCACGACGGTCGCCCCTACCTCGTCATGGAGTACGTCGGAGGCGGCTCGGTGGCGGACCTGACCGGAGATCCCCTGTTGCCGGAACGGGCTTGCGAGATCGTGCGCGACGCGGCGAAGGGAGCCGGAGCGGCCCACGCCGTCGGACTGGTCCACCGGGACATCAAACCGGCCAACATCCTCTTGACCCCCGAGGGCATCGGGAAACTCGCCGACTTCGGGATCGCGTCGTCCCGCGGCGGTGAGCGACTGACCGCGACCGGCCAGGCCATCGGCTCCCCTCACTATCTGTCCCCGGAGCAAGCTTCTGGTGCCGGATGCACACCGCGCTCTGACGTCTATTCGCTGGGCGTCGTTCTCTACCAGCTCCTGACCGGGCGGCCGCCCTTCGATGCCGAGAACATCACCGCGATCGCCATCGCTCACGTCGACGAGACACCTCGGCCCCCCAGCGCGCTGGCGCCCGACATCGACCCGGCTCTGGAGGAGCTGGTGCTTCGCTGTCTGGCCAAGGATCCCGAACAGCGCTACCCGGAGGGCACCGCCCTAGCCATCGCGCTCGACGATCCGTACGAGGCGGCGGCCCTGTTCCCGACCGACTTCGAGGCCGACCTCAACGACGAGCCGACCCTGGGACGGCGCGTTCTCACCGGTGTGTTGACCGTGGTGCTGGTTCTCGCCTTGTTGGGCGTCGGAGTGTGGGCCGCGGTTCGCCCCGACGGCGACGAACGCCCTCAGTCCTACGACCAGGAAACCGTGGATCGAGGAGTCGATCCCGTTCGGAGAAGGCCGAGGCCCGACCCGACGCCGACCGGGTCGACGGACGTCGCCGTCCCGGTGACCGAGGTCGCTCCCAGCCCCACCGAAACCCCCGAAGAGGATCGGCCCGAGCGCGACCGCGATCGCAGTGGCGGCGGCGGTTCCTTCGAGCCGGAGCCCGAGCCGACGACGGAGCCGAGTCCGGAGCCCACCTCCGAGCCGTCTCCGGAGCCCACGACAGAACCAACTCCGGCGCCCACGAGTCAGGACACGTCCGAGGACACGTCTGAGGGCACTAACCCTCGACGGGGATCCTGACGGGGCGGCGCGGCCATGTAACGATCGCTCGCTTGATCTTGAATCGCAGACGAGGCCTGTCGATGTCGACACCCAGTCCCGCGGCCGTCTCCTCGCATCGGTTCAGCTCGCGTCCTACCCGTGCCGGATCCGGCTTCCCCGCCCACTCGACGTTGACGCCATCGGTCCACGCGTCGAGACGGTCGCCGAGAACGTCGGCGATACCGCCGCTTCGACCCACTTCGATCGCGGCATCGGCCGTCTCGGCGGGTTGAGGACCCCAGCCGACATCTTCCGGTGTGAAGCGGCAATCGAACCCTTCGGTCGTGAAGATCATCGGCGCTACCTTCAACTCGTCGCCACGAGCCTCCAGCTCCTCAACCGCTTCGGCGTAATTGAGGCCGCCCACGTCGAAGCCCTCCACGCGCACGCCCCGATGCACGCGCCCTGCATTCACCGCGAACTCGAGCAGCAACGCGTACCCGACCGTGCCGAGGACCAGGAATAGGGCGACGATCGCCTTCACGCCGGGAGTGAGCCGCATCCTGGTCATGCTAAGGGTGAGCCATCGACCGAGCCCGGAGCACCTGCGGGCCGGCCTCCCCGGCCGACGTGGTTACTAGGATGCCGCCGATGACTCCGGACGACCGCTCGCCCTTCGACCCGTCGCTCGAGGACATGCGGTCGATGGGAGCCGAGGTCCTTCAGCTCGCGACGGCGTTCGTCGAGCAGCGTTACACCGCCCGAACGTCCGACTATGACGAGCTCGCGCCCCTCCTGGCGACCCTGGCTCAACCTCCTGCCGCGGAGCCGGCAGAGCTGACCTCGTTGTTGCACACGATCGAGACCGCAGCGGGCAAGGGATTCGACACGGCGAACCCCGGGTTCGTCGGCTACATCCCCGGCGGCGGACTGTACGCGTCGGCGCTCGCGGACTTTCTGGCCTGCGTGCTGAATCGGTACACGGGCGTGGCGGCGCCGGCGCCGGCACTGGTCCAGATGGAGGCAGCCGTCCTCCGCTGGCTATGCAACGTGTTCGGCCTGCCGGAGAACTCCCAGGCAATCCTCACGCCTGGAGGTTCGATGTCCAATCTCTCGGCGATAGTCACGGCGCGCACCAGCGTGATGGGCGAGGACTTCTCCGATGGACGCATCTACGTCTCCGACGAGGTCCATCACTCGATAACCAAGTCGGCGCGGTTCGCAGGCCTTCCGGAGCGCGCCGTGCGCGTGGTTCAGACCGACGACATGCTTCGCATGGACGTTGCGGCGCTGCGCCGGATGGTGGTAGACGACCGAGCCCGTGGGCTGACGCCTTTCATGGTGGTGGGCAGCGCAGGCACGATCAATACGGGCGCGGTCGATCCGCTCTCGGAGATCGCCTCCGTCGCGCGAGAAGAGAACCTGTGGTTCCACGTCGACGCCGCTTACGGAGGGTTCTTCCAGTTGACCGAACGCGGCCGGCTACTTCTTCGAGGTATCGAGAGCGCGGATTCGATCACGCTGGATCCACACAAAGGGTTGTTCCTCCCCTACGGCACCGGTTGTTTGCTGGTGAGGGAGGCCGACAAGTTGCGCCGCGCTCACGAGGTGCGCGCTCATTACCTGCCGGCGGTATCCGAGGACCCGGGCTTGCCCGACTTCGCGTCCTTCTCACCCGAGTTGACGCGTGACTTCCGCGGACTGCGACTCTGGCTCCCGCTACACCTCCACGGGACCAACGCGTTCGTCCGGGCCCTGGACGAGAAGCTGGATCTCGCGCGGCTCGTCTACGACGAACTGAGCGCGATCGAGGCACTCGAAGTGCCGTGGGCGCCCGAGCTATCGCTCGTAGCCTTTCGTCCACGCGGCGGCGACGCCGATGCCCGCGCTCTGCTGGACCGGATCAATTCCACGGGCCGGATGTGGCTCTCGTCGGCGACCCTCCGGGGTCACGAGTACCTGAGGATCTGCATCCTGTCGCACCGCTCGCACCCGCAGCGCATCCGCGAAGGCATAGAGATCATCCGGAACGCCGCCACCTAGACCACGCCGCACGCGACGAGTCATAGACAGCGGCCCGTTGGAAACACAGACTCGAAGCATCGTCTGGGCCACGCCTCGCTCCCGGCCTCGTGATGGGTCTGGCGGACATCCTCGGCTCAGGCTGATCGAGGAAAATCTTGACACCTAGGTTCTCTAGGCCTAGGCTCTCTAGGTATGGGGAACGACATCATCAAGGGTCACCTCGACCCCCTCGTCATGGCCATCGTGGAGCAGGGCCCGCTGCATGGTTACGCCATCATCGAGGAGCTGCGGCGCCGCAGCCGTGGTGAGTTCGATCTCCCCGAAGGAACCGTCTACCCCGCCCTCCACCGACTCGAGCGACTGGGCTATCTGTCCAGCCGGTGGGATAAGTCCGAGGGACGACGGCGTCGTGTGTACGTGCTGACCCGGGCGGGCGCGAAGGTGCTCGAAGCCAAGCGCCAGGAATGGAAAGGGTTCCGCTCGGCGATCAGCGCGGTCCTGGACGGCGCCGGTGGCTAGAGCCACGCCGCTCGACGCGATCGGAACATTCGTTGCGAAGCTAGAGCCCGACATCGTCGGCCACGCTCGGCTCCGACGCCGGCTGGCCGAAGAGATGACGGGTCACCTCGAAGACGCGACCGAGCGGCATCACGCACGCGGTCTCTCGCTGGAGGCCGCGCAAGCCAAAGCTATAGAAGAATTCGGCCCCCCGGAGGTAGTGCTCGGGACATGGGCCGAATCGAAGGGAGTCGGAGTGCCCACCACATTCACGCGTTTCGCAGGTCTCGCCGGCGTCGTAGGTGCCGCGGGCCTGGGTGCAAGCATGCTGTTGGAGCAGATATCCAGATCGTTCAGGCAGGACTGGTTCGCCGAGGCCGCGCTGACCTTCGGTGCGCTGTTCTTCGTCAGCCTCGTTGCTCTCTACCTGCGGGTCAGGGGAAAGCTGGTTCCGTACGGTCGCACGGGAACGAGGTTGGCCCTGACCGGCATCGTGATCGCCACGGTCAGCACGCGCCTGTTCTTTGGGCCCGGTGTGCTGGTGGGAGTCCTGTCGGTGCTGGTAGGTCTCGCGATGTTTCTCATCGGCGCGCTCAGGACCGGCGTGGTACCGCGCGGGCCGATCAGGATCTGGATCGCCGGCTTAGTTGTCAGCATGATCCTCGCGATCGGCGGCACCTTTTCCGGCGTCGACGTAGGGCGCGTCTCGCCGACGATCTTGAACGGCGCTTTCGCGCTGGGGTGGATCTGGCTCGGCGCGCACCTGTGGAGCGAGCAGCCGTCCAGCGAGGTCGTGGGCGTAACCACTCCCACCTAGCCCGGATCCCCTGGAGCCGAGGTGCCGCCCCAGGTGACAGCGGACTGCCACGGCGGGCCGGAGGAACGTCTCGCCCGGCGGCGAACCAGCCAGAATGAACATCGGAGTGTCCCCCCGCGCGATCTTGTGTCTCGTTGCGATGATCGCCTTGCTGCTCGGAATCGTTCCCGCGAGCGCTCTGGCCGACCACGACGACGGTATCTACGAGTTGCCTGCCCAGGATGACTGGGACAAGGCTCGTCTCACCGTCTACATCGTGCCGCCGATGCACGGCCAGCTCTACAACGGCAACGGGCCCCTCGCGGGCGGCGACCCCAACGAGGTCACGCCGTTCCAGAACAGCTACCTAAAGGCGATCGAGAACTCGATCAAGGAGTGGAACCGGGGCATCGAGATGTTCGGCTCCGCCAAGCTGAAGAAGCGCTTCAAGGCGACCGTCTACGTCATCGGACGCGACGAGCTGCCGGATCAATCGATGCCGGACATCCTCGTCGTGACCGACGAGAACAAGGGGCCGGTCCTCGGGTTCGCCCTGGGCGGCGAGCCGTGCATCGTCAACAACTCGCAGATGTTCACTCGTAGCTTCAACTACGCCGACATGTACAACGTCATGGGACAGGAATATGGACACTGTCTCGGGCTTGGGCACGTCGGGAGCCAGGGCGGCGTCGAGCCGACATCCGAGCAGAAGCACCCGGAGCACGACGTGATGAACGGCTTCTACGCCGACCCGATCGGTTCTCCGGAAACGCATCTGCACTGCGTGAGCAACCTGGACGTGAAGGGGCTCGAGTACACGTTCGTCAAGACCCTGTCGGGGAGCGGCGAGACGATGCCGGTCTTCATGCCGGTGCCGAAGTACCGCACGACCTGCGGCGGCGACGGGCGGCCTTCGCCCGAAGCGCCCGAGAGCCTGCGCAGCAGCTCCGGCTTGCAGAGATAGGGCCCGGCCGACGGACGCCTGCCGTCGACATCGGCCGGGTGGCGCTCCTCGTCGGACCATCCCTCGGCCCCCCAAGAAGGGCTTTCGCGGCCCGGGAGGAGTTCGAACCGCGGGCATAGAAGCAAATGAGCGACGGACGTATCCCGCTGCGCCGTCCGCATCACCTCACCCCAGCCGGATAGAGGAGGAGATCTCATGAGGGCAGGGCCGGCCAACAAGATCACGGCCGTGATGGCCGCCGGAGCGCTCGCATTCTCGGGCGCAAGCGCTTTCGCCGCCACCGCCCGCGGCACCGATGCCAAGACCAGTGCCGCGGCCCAGAGATGCAAGAAGAGCAAGAAGGCCAAGAAGAAGTGCCCGCCGGCCGAGACCGGATTCGTCCCGGGTCGCGTGGTCGAGCTGACCTACGAGGGCCCTGCGATCGGCGGCGCCGACACTCCGGCCGTCAATCCCTTCGGACTGATCGCCCCGGTCAACTTCATCCCGGGCGCCGGCGAAGTCTTAGCCACGATCGAGATCATCGACGACCACACGCCCAAGGCATCGGCAGGGTTCAGCTACGACTCCGACGGTGACGGGCTCAACGACACGACCGTCGACGTGTGCGGGTCGACGCCCGAGCCCGTCGAGATGCTGCCCGGCACCCAGTACAACGTCTTCCCCTACCTGCTGCCGAGCACGAGCTGCACCGACGGGATCGCAACCTCAGGCACGATCATCGTCACCTTCAACAAGGTCTAAGCACGGCCTCGTCTCGCGGTCGAGATCTACCTGCGTTGCCGTATCGGACGCTCAGGACTCCCCGCCGCATGTGTCGGGCGACCACAGCCCTCGGTCGTTCTCGCGCGCGTCGCGCTCCAGGTCGACGAACAGATCACTGTGGCGCACGTTCGGTGGATACGTGTAGGCGGATGCGTAGCCGTTGACTACCAGGCGGGCGTTCGCCATCTCGGCCTCTATATATACGTAGCGAAGCAGCCGGTCGTAGCGATCGGTCTCCTCGACGTCTTTGACCAGGCGAACGTCGGCGCCCTCGAGCAATGCAGCTGCAGCGGCTGAGGCCTCCTTGCCGAAGCACTCGACCGGGGTCCCCGGCTTCACGGACTCCGGCGTGTCGATCCCGATCAGCCTTACCCGGTACTCCGTCCCGATGTCGGCTTCGCCGGCGCCCGGCCCGTCGGTCCGCGCCGTTATCTCGACGTCGATCGTGTCGCCGTCGACAACGTTGGTGACGGTGGCCTCCTCGAAGCCTTCGGGCTCCTCGCCGAAGGTGGCGGGAGCCTGCGACGTCAGCACCACCTGATGGCTCTCGCCGCACCCCGCGCCCAGGCCGAGGGCGAGGACCAGGGCGGAAACACAGAGCCGCCGGGAGGTTCGCATGACGTCAGGCTAGCCACGGGGTCCGACAAAGACGTGGTGACGGTCTCGAACAGCCGGTAGTTTGTGCCGCCGAAGCCGCCCGCACGAAGGAGAGAGCCATGGCCGACGCACAACTGCCGGATCCCGCACAGCTCGCCGAGTTGGTCAAGGGCATGTCGGACGAGGACCTGAAAGCGCAGCTGGATCAGCTGGGCAACGACGTCGTCCTGAAGGAGATCTTCGACCGGATGCCCGAGGCGTTCCTGCCCGACAAGGCCAAGGGCGTCACCGCCGTCATGCAGTACGACATCGCGACCGATGGCGGCGTGAAGCAATGGACCGTGACCGTGGACAACGGAACCTGCACGACCTCTGAAGGTCCCGCCGACGGCCCCCGGCTCACGCTGGCGCTCGGCATCGTCGACTTCGTGCGTTTGATCTTCGGCCAGGCCGAAGGGCCGCAGCTCTTCATGGGCGGCAAGCTCAAGCTGAGCGGCGACATGATGTTCGCGATGCAGATGCAGAGCTACTTCGACCGCAACTTCCAGGCCGGCGGCTAACTCTTTCCCACTTTGCGCGCTGTGAAGGTCGACTTTCGACTCTCACGGCGCGCAAAGCGGATGGGCCGTGGCGGCGACACGGAACGGCGGCGCGCAACCACGATCGCGACCCGACGGCAACGCGTCGCCGGAATCAGCGCCGTCGCGTGAGCATCGCCACCATCTGACGCACCGGGTAGCGCGCCTCGTCGCCGTTCGTGAAGTAACCGAGGTGCCGCCACGCGCCACCGTTGATCTGCCAGCTCGCGCGCCAGACCACCTCGAGGCCCAGCGCATACGTGCCGCGCGTCTCGTAGAGGTGCCCGATGCTGCCGGCGCGGCGACGCGTCCACGGTCGGCCCACGTGGGTTGTCGCGCGAACGGGTCCGTCGCCGAAGTCCCACACGAATCGCTCCGGCGTCGCGAAGGCCGTCACGACCATCCCCGGCACCGATGCGCTCGCCGTAACCGGCCGCGGCCTCCGATCGAGCCAGAAGTAGGAACGCAGCCCTGTCAGCCCCGCGCGCCGCGGCGCCACCTGAAGCTGCGGCCACTCGGCCACCCGCATCGCGCGATCTGCCGCGATCCAGGCCAGCTCCGATGGCGAGGGCAACCGCTCGCGAGCGTCGATGTCATCCGCATCGGGCGGCGATGTCCGACAGGCCGTCTGATCGAGCGAGATAACCGAGTCCCCACTCCCCCGCCCCACCGCAACACAAGTAAGAGGCAGATACCGATAGGGGGGCGGCTCAGTGTCTGTGCCTAACGAACCAGACTCCGCAAACGGACCAGGGAGACTTGCCGAATCGACAAAGGTTCTCACACTTGCGCCTATTCCTGGCCGCTCATTTAGACCTTCGTCGTAGATGAACGTCCGAGGCTTAGGCGTTTGCCCGTATGCGGTAGCCGCTGAAACTCCGATTACGAGAACCACCACAGCGACGAGCTTCATGCAAGCGGCTTAACCCGGACCACATCACACTCATGCAGTAACCACGCATCCCCAACTAGATGCAGGGTGCACTCGAGTGTCCTCTCTTCCCGACGGGCCCTACCTGTTACCTCATCCCCCTCCTCGGTGGTGAAGGTGACATCCGAGATGGCGATCGCGCCAATCTCTACGTCGGCTGTCCCATTGCTAAGCACCTCGACCTGGCGGAGGTCCCAGTGCTCCTGCACAATTGTGTTCTGCCGACGAAGGCTTAGAACCGTGCGAGTGACGCGCTCGGCCATAGGGCTCGTCGGCGTAAAGGTCTCCCCCAGCCTGGTGAGATCGCGATCCTCAAGGGCGCGAATCCGGAGCGCATCTAGATCTTCGAAGCGGGCTATGGCTTCGGCGTCGGTTAGGGAGAGGTCTTCTTCGGTTGGGGTTGCTGTGGGGGCGGGAGCCGGGGTGGGCTCGCGGTCGGAACCTCTGCGGTCGAAGATGCCGAAGGCCGCCAGGATCGCCGCCAGGGTGATCACCAGAACGGCGAAGGCCACAGCCGGGGACAGCGCCCCTCTTTCTGTGC
>DATFFR010000028.1:0-20759 GCA_035249925.1 Actinomycetota bacterium | reverse complement strand
GAACCGCATCACCATCGTCTCCGCACCGATCGAGAGGCTCCGCGAGAACACGTCGAAGTCCTCGACCGCCTCCTGCAGGTGCATCAGGCGCTCGCCGGACTGGTCGTACCAGTGGTGGAGCTCGATGTCGTCCCCGATGCGCGTGACGCCGACCCACGCGCCGCCGTCGAACGGCTTCATGAACAGCGGGTACCCGACCTTCGCGGCGACCTCCTCGAGGTCGAACGGCTCGTTGTAGCGCTCGGCCGTGTAGGGGAAGCGGGGGTTCTCCGGCGGCTTCTTCGTCGGGATCATCCAGGTCTCCGGGACCTTGAGCCCGAGCCGGATCATGGCGCAGTACGCCGCGTGCTTCTCCATCGACTGGAACGTGAACGGGTTGTTCATCAGGTAGACGTCGTTCATCAGCGCGACCTTCTTCAGCCATTCGCGCGGGTGGTAGTACCAGTGCGACAGGCGATCGATCACCAGCGAGTACTTCGGCCTGGCGCGCAGGTCGAACGGCTCGATGGTGACGCGCTCGGTGGCGAAGCGGTGCTCCGTCCCGTTAAGTGAGAGCGTCGGGTCGAGCCGCCGCATCACGGCCTCGAACGCGCTCGGCCAGTCCTCCTCGGTGCCCAGCAGGAGCCCGATCAGATGGTTCATACGAACCTCGGGATGTGGTGAGCGATCTGGTTGCGCCACGAAGGCCAGTCGTGGGCGACGTCGTGGCCCCACAGATCCATCTCGTGTCGGATCCCTTTGGACCCCAGCACGCCGGCGAACGCCTTGGTGCTCTCCAGTGACCCCGTGGTGTCCTCCCACTGCCCTTGGCCGCAGACGAGCAACAAGCTAACGCGGCTTCTCAACCATTCCAAATGGTCCCCATGGAGCTGGGTCACGTAGTCCATCGGGTTGTTGAAATAGACCGCGTCGCCGCGGTCTCCCCATCCGACGGCCGATACGTCGTACACGCCACTCAGGCCTATCGCGAGAGGGAAGAGGTCGGCTCGCTTGAGAGCGATGTTCACCGCGTGGTAGGCACCGAAGCTGCAACCCGTCGTCATGATCTCGGTGAATCCGCCGCAGTCGGCGTGGATCCAGGGCGCGATGTGGTTCACGATCCAGTCCTCGTAGCTCCCGTGAAGCCGGGCGCGCTCCTCGAGCGGCAGATCGTGCCGGTCCCATGTGCCCGCGTCGTAGCTGTCGACGCAGTACACCTTCAGGCGGCCCGCCTCGATGAGATGCGAGAGCACGCCGATCATCCCGTTGTTCTCGTAGTCCCACGCCCGGCCCTGCTGCGAAGGGAACACCAACAGGGGCTTGCCCCAGTGCCCGTACACGAGCAGGTCGCCGTCGCCACCGATCGCGGGAGCGTGGAGACTGAGATGGTCCCTTCTCACGACCACATCCTTTGCAACAGGTCCACCAGATACGGGTCGAACGTGTCACGCCACCCAACCCAGTTGTGCCCATCGCGGTTCTCGACCAACCGCACCTCGTACGCCTGGCGTGCCAGGGCGTCCCTCGTCGCGCGATTGTTCGCGAGGTTCTCCTCGATCGTGCCGCAGGTCATCATCGTGGCGATCGGGTGCGCCCACATCTCGGCGGTCAGGACCTGACCCATGAACCTGGAGATGCGACGGAAGCGCGGGAACCCCGACTCCTGCTTGTCGAAGCGCTGTCTGAAGAAGCTGCCCGATTGCAGGAACAGGCCACCGAACGTGGCCGGCCCGGTGCGATGGATGTGCAACATGGCGAGGCCGCCGAGGCTGGCGCCCATCCCTACCCTCATCGATCGTCCGTGGGGGATCGGGGCGGCGCGCTCGATCGCCGGGAGCAGGTCGTAGGCGAACGCACGCGAGTACGCCGCCGATGCCGAGTAGCTGTGATCGCGGGCGACCGGTGCGATGAGGGCGGCCCGCATCGGGGGAAGGTCGCCGGAACCGCACCGGACCTCCAACAGGCGGGTTAGCGATGACAGCTCGTCGTACTCGGGCCCGTCGTGCGCGACCAGGAGCGGAGCCGGACGATCGTGGCTCAGGCCGGGCGAGGCCCACACGATGATCCTGAAAGGCGCGCGGGGCGAGCGTGTCGTTACTACGAGCTCGTTCTTGGTGCCGGGCGGAGCTTCTTGCTCGAGCCAGGATGGGGCGACGTACTCCGGCCACTCGATCACGGACTTTGCCCCGAAGGGGCCGGGCGCGGTCAACGAGTTGCCCGGGTCGTTGATCCATTCCTCGCCGCCGTCCTTGTGTACGAGATGGAACATGTACTCCATGCGATCCGCGTCGGGCCGCGCGAAGCGCAACCGCCATTCCCCGGCGTCGTCGTCGAAGTCGAAACGGGGGCCGAGTCGGGGCCGCATCACCTCCTGACTCAGCTCGACGACCTGCATCGCTGCGTCCCAGTCCGCCAGGCGGAACATGACGTGATCGTCACGGACGAGCGGCGCCAAAGGCGCGCCGGGCGTCCGCTCCGTCAGCGGCGCGGTTCCCACGAGAAGAAGCGTGCCGCCAGGAGAAGTCCGACGACCCCCCATATCGCAAGGACGACGAGATCGGTGCCGGACCATTCGCGGAAGGTCGGGTCGAACGACGCAGACATCGCCTGGGCGAAGTGCTTGATCGGAAAGATATCGGCGACCGTCTGCAGCCAGCGCGGTGCCTCGGTGGAGTCCACGAATATGTCGGAGATGAAGGACAGTGGCAATACTGCAGCGTTCACGATGGCCGGGGCGGCCTCCTCGTTCGGGATCAGGCTGGTGATCGCGAGTCCCAGGGTGCAGAACGTGGCGGCTCCGATCACCAACGTGGGCAGGAACCGACCGAGGTTGCTCGGAGCGTTCACGTCGTAGAGAACGGCTCCCGCGATCACCGTGATGGCTACGAGGATCGCGGCGATGAAGATCGCGTGGAGGACGCGCCCGACGAGATAGCTCACCGCCGGCATCGGCGTCCCCCGAACCCTCTTCAGGACTCCCTGGTCGCGCGCGATGGTTACTCCCATCGCGACGTTCGTGAAGCAAGCGGAGATCACCGCGAAGGCGCCGATCGCCGGTACGTAGAACTCGGTGTCCTCGGAGAACAGCCCGTTGAAGATGACGAGGAACATGATCGGGAACCCGAACGTGAAGAACGCCGCCGCCGGATTCCGCCAGAAAGCCTTGTTCTCGTAGCCGAACTGACGCAGCGTGAGAGCGACGGCGCTCATCTTCCTGCCCCCTCCGGTGGAGCGGTGAGCTGCAGGTAGACGTCCTCGAGGGAGGGCTGCGTTACGGAGAGACCGACCAATGCAACCTCGCTCCGGATGGCCCATGTCGTCAGTGCGTTCAGCGTTCGAACGGGATCGGACGTCTCCAGGACGATCCGATCGTGATCGCGGGTGGATCCACCGACGAGGTCTGATGGCAGCTGCCCCCCCTCGGGGAGTCTGAACGCGATCAGCGTCTTGGTGGCGTCGGCGCCGACGAGCGCCGCGGGAGGGCCTTCGGCCACGATGCCGCCGTTCACGATGATCGCAACGCGGTCGGCCAGGTGCTGGGCCTCGTCCATGTAGTGGGTGGTCAGGAACACCGTCTTACCGAGCTCCTTCAGATTGGCGACCATGCTCCACGCGTTGCGGCGCGCCGACGGGTCGAAGCCGGTCGTGGGTTCGTCGAGGAACAGGAGCTCGGGATCGCCGGCGAGACCGATCGCGACATCAAGTCTGCGTTGCTGACCCCCCGACAGCTTGCGAACGGGCTCATCGCGCTTGGCACCGAGGCCCACGACCTCGATGATCTCG
This sequence comes from Actinomycetota bacterium, assembly GCA_035249925.1. Lineage (GTDB taxonomy): Bacteria > Actinomycetota > CADDZG01 > CADDZG01 > WHSQ01 > MB1-2. The sequence continues at coordinate 16,997 of DATFFR010000028.1, read as the reverse complement.
TCCAGCGGCCGAGGGTGCGGATAGAAGCCGCGGAACCTATCGACGGCCTCAGCGACGGTCAGGAAGCGCTCGACCCCCGTTTCCTGCAACACGATCCCGATACGGGCCTTGAAGTCTCGGTCTTGCTTCCCCGGGTCGTGGCCGAGGACCGTGACGTCGCCGGCGGTGCGACGCCTGTGACCCTCGAGGATCTCGACGGTCGTGGTCTTGCCCGCCCCGTTGGGGCCCAGCAGCGAGAAGATCTCGCCCTGCGCGACGTCGAGGTCGATCCCTCTTACGGCTTCGAAATCGCCGTAGGACTTCCTCAAACCGCGCACTTGGATCGCTCGTGTTAGTGCCATGGCAGGAACCTTTGCGTGCTTTCGGCGGCGAAAAGACGGCGCCTCGCGGCGTCGGCTTGCTTGCGCAAGCCGCTTACCTCGGGGGTCGTTGCAAGCAAGCTTGCCTCCCCCCTTCGGGGCAGTACTCAGTCGCCCGAATAGCTCCACTATTCGGGCTCCCTGCGGCCTTGCGAGGCTTGCTTTTCACTCGCCGAAACTCAGGCACGATTCCCGCCAAGGCACTTGCATGGCAGGAGAATAAGCTCCGACGATGGCGACCTTCCTTCAGACCCCTCCGACGCTGCCGAACGCGTGGGACGGCGATCGCGTCCTGCGCGAGTCCGTCCGGTTCCACCTCGGAGACGAGTCGTTCGAGCAGGCGAGCTCCGAGCTCGCGGAGATGGGACGCATCGCGACATCGTCCGAGACCCTTGCTCTGTCGATGAAGGCAGAGTCCGAGCCGCCGCGCTTGATCCCGTACAGCGCCTGGGGCGAGCGCATCGACGAGATCGTGGTCTCCGACGGATATCTCGAGCTCGGGCGGATCGGGGTCCGCGCCGGCGTGACCGGGTTGCCCTACGAGGATTCCGCTTACGCGGCGAAAGCACGGGTCGTTTGGGCGGCGCTGATCCATCTGTGGGGGCCGTCGTCCGCGCTCTACAGCTGCCCGGTGGCGATGACCGACGGGGCCGCGCGCACGTTGCTGCTGCACGGCGATCTCGACGACATCGCGGTGGTGGGCCGGCTTACCTCGCGCGATCCCGCCTCCGCGTGGACCAGTGGGCAATGGATGACGGAGACGGCAGGAGGCTCCGACGTATCCAAGACCGGTACCGTCGCGCGCCGGGACGAGGCCGGTCGCTGGCGCTTGTACGGGACGAAGTGGTTCACCAGCGCCACGACATCGGAGATGGCCCTCACGCTGGCGCGGCCCGACGGGGCGCCTGAGGGTTCGCGCGGTCTCGCGCTGTTCCGAATCCACAGACGCGTTGACTCGGGAGAGAACAACGGCATCTTCGTCAGGAGACTCAAAGACAAGCTCGGCACGCGCGCTCTTCCGACCGCCGAGCTCGAGTTGGAGGGCGCGCTGGCGTTCCCCGTAGGGGACCCGCTGGACGGGGGCGGCGTTCGCAGGATCGCAACGATGCTGAACATCACTCGCATCCACAACTCGCTGGGTGCGACCGGCGCGATCGCACGCGGCCTCGCGTACGCCCGCGCTTACGCGCGCGTTCGGTCGGCGTTCGGGTCGACCCTCGCGCAACTTCCCGCGCATCGGGCGACCCTCACCGACATGGCCGTGGACCACGCGGCATCGCTCGCGCTGACGATGCGTTGCTGCGAGCTGATGGGCAAGGTCGAGCACGGTTCGGCGAGTGCCGAGGAGACGGCGCTGCTGCGTGGTCTCACGCCTCTCACCAAGATGTCCACGGGCCGGTGGTCGATCGCGGCGGTTACCGAGGCGATGGAGGCCATCGGTGGAGTGGGCTACTGCGAGGACTCGCGGATGCCGGCCCTGGTCCGCAACACCCACGTCATCCCGATCTGGGAGGGAACCACGAACGTCATGGCGCTCGATTTCTTGAGGGCGTCGGCCCGCTCCGGCGCGCTGGGCGTCGTCCTCGAGGATGCGCGCGCCCGGCTCGAGCGCGCCACCCATCCCTCCCTTGGGCCGGTGGTGGCAACAACACAGGCCGCGTGCGATGAGGTGCGGGACCGCTCCGTCTTCGATTCCGAGGCCGAGGCGGCGGCCCAGGCCCGCAGCCTGGCGATGAGCCTCGCCACCGTTTATGCCTGCGCGCTCCTGTGCGAGCAGGGGTCCTGGGCCGCCGAGCGCGGCGATCCGCGGACCGCCGCGACCGCTGCGCGCCTTGCGGCGAGGGGTCTTCTGGCCCCCCCCGCACCGGCCGAGCTGGCCCTCGGGATGGACGAGGAACTCTCCTCTCTATAGGACCCGAACCGTGTCGATCGGCCGCCTCGCGGCATGGCGATTCGCGGGGGGTTTCCGGCCATCCCCGTGCGCTACCTTGAACGACTAGGACCGAGGAGGAACAGTGGCCGCGCTCGAAGAACAGCGGGACGATGAGCTCATATTGGTCGTGGACGATGATCCCGGTGGCCGCAGGTTGCTGGCGAAGATCCTCGATCGAAACGGCTACCCGTGCATCACGGCGGGCAACATCGCCGAGGCCAGGGAGCGGATGCAGGAGGAGAAGTTCGCCCTCGTCCTGACCGACATGGACATGCCTGGGGGCTCCGGTCTGGACCTTCTCATGAGCGTCGGAGCCGCTCCCGACGTCGCGACCGTGCTCGTCACCGGCATCGATGACCCGAACATCGCCAAGACGGCGATGGAGATGGGTGCCTACGGCTACATCATCAAGCCCTACGTTCTGAACGAGATCCTCATCAACGTGGCGAGCGCGCTCCGTCGTCGCCGGCTCGAGATCGAGAACCGCAACCATCGGACGCGTCTCGAGCAGATGGTCCGGGACCGAACCCAGGAGGTCCTCGGCTACGTCGGCCAGTTGGAGGAGGCCGAGCGTGAGATGAAGGTTCTCCAGCGCGAGACGATCCAACGACTGTCTATGGCGGCCGAGTTCCGCGACGACGACACACCCAGGCACGTCCAGCGAGTCACCCGGTATTGCGCCTTGATCGCCGAGCGGATCGGGGAGGACCCGGAGCGCTGCGAGATGATCGGCGCGGCCGGGGCGATGCACGACGTCGGCAAGATCGGGATCCCCGATTCCATCCTGATGAAGCCCGGCCGCCTTACCGACCCGGAGTGGGAGATCATGAAGGGCCATTGCGAGATCGGGCACCGGTTGCTGTCGGGAACCAGTGCGGAGCTCCTCAACACCGCGGCGACCGTCGCGCTGACCCACCACGAGCGCGTCGACGGCAGCGGCTACCCCCAGGGTCTGAAAGGGGAAGACATCCCGTTGGAGGGACGCATCACGGCCATCGCCGACGTGTTCGACGCGCTCACGTCACACCGCGTGTATAGCCGCGCGGTCACCTCCGGCAAGGCGATCGAGATGCTTCGCTCCGGGCGAGGGACGCAATTCGACGAGGTTCTCCTCGACGTCTTCCTCGGCGCGCAAGGGGTGGTGTTGGGCATCAAAGAGCGGTTGGCAGACCCCGTGCCCGAGAGCGTGGACGGAGAGATGGAAGAGGACCCGCGGCGGATCCCGTGAAGATCGTTCTCGGTTCGGACGAGAAGACGGAGCTGACCGACGCGGTCGAGAGATTCCTGCGCGAGCTGGACCACGACGTGACCCTCGTCGGTCCGCCCGCCGGCGACGACCGGGACTGGGTGGCGGTCGGTCGCAAGGTGGGCGAGTCGGTCGCGGGCGGCGATGCCGACGCGGGGGTTTTGTTCTGCTGGACGGGCACCGGCGCATCGATCGCCGCCAACAAGGTCCGAGGCGTACGCGCGGCGCTGTGCGCCGACGCCGAGACTGCAGCCGGGGCCCGTAGGTGGAACGACGCAAACGTGCTCGTGATGAGCCTCAGGTCGACGAGTCCCGCGGTTGCCCGAGAGATGCTGAACGCGTGGTTCTCCACCGAGCCCGACCCCGACGAGGTAGCGACGATCGCGACGCTGGAATCGAGCGACTCCATATGATGACGCGATGGTGAGGCCGTGACCGATTACGACGCGAGCACAGCCCTGATCGTGGTCGACGTGCAGAACGATTTCGCCGACCCCAACGGGTCGCTTTACGTATCGGAGGGGGAGCGCGTGGTGCCGCTGGTCAACGACGAGATCCGGCGCGCTCAGGCGGCCGGCGCGCTCGTCGTGTACACGCAGGACTGGCATCCGGAGTCGACGCCGCACTTCGCCAAGGACGGCGGGATATGGCCGGTTCACTGCGTGCACGACACGTGGGGAGCCGAGTTCCACCCCGATCTCGAGGTGGTGGGCGATGTGGTGCGCAAAGGAACGGATGGACAGGACGGGTACTCCGGATTCACCGTGCGGGACCCGTCGAGCGGCGAGACGGAGTCCACCCGGCTCGAATCCATCCTGCGCGACCGCGGCGTCGAACGCGCGGTGGTCGTGGGACTGGCGACCGACTACTGCGTCAAGGAGACGGCCATCGACTCGGCCCGAAAGGGTTTCGCCACGGTCGTGCTCACGGACGCGATCCGGGCGGTAGATCTCGAGGCCGGCGATGGCGAGCGGGCGCTGCAGTCGATGACGTCGGCCGGCGCCGAGATCGTTTGATGGCCCCCTTCTCCGCCTGACCTTATGACCTGGGTCGATTCTGCGAACGCTGCGCTGCTGACCGATCTCTACGAGCTCACGATGGCCGCGAGCTACCACCGGCGCGGGATGAACGCGCCGGCGACGTTCGATCTCTTCGTGCGAGACCTTCCTGCCCGACGGAATTTCATGGTGGTGGCCGGTCTCGAACAAGCCCTGTCATACCTCGAGGAGCTCGCTTTCGACGACGGCTCGCTTGGCTATCTCGAGTCGTTGCAGATGTTCGACGCGTCCTTCCTCGACTACCTCGGCGGATTCCGCTTCTCCGGGGAGGTATGGGCGATGCCCGAGGGCGAGATCGCGTTCGAGAAGGAACCTCTACTACGCGTGACCGCGCCGCTGATCGAAGCCCAGATCGTCGAGACGTTCCTGCTCAACTGCGTGACCTTTCAGACCATGGTCGCGTCGAAGGCGGCGCGTGTGTCGCTGGCTTCGGGCGACCGGAAGTTCATCGACTTCTCGCTGCGGCGGGACCACGGCGCCGACGCCGGATTGAAGGCCGCTCGGGCTTCGTTCATCGCGGGAGCGTCTGCGACGTCGAACGTCCTCGCCGGCAAGATGTTCGGCATCCCGGTCAGCGGCACCATGGCCCATTCGTACGTGATGGCTTTCGAGAGTGAGATCGAAGCGTTCCGGGCGTACGGACGGGACTTCCCCGAGCAGGCGGTTCTGCTGATCGACACGTTCGACGTTGCGCAGGGTGCGCGCCGCGCCGTCGACGTGGCAAACGAGCTCTCGTCCGAAGGTTTCATCCTTCGGGGGGTGCGGATCGACTCAGGGGATCTCGCCGAGCTGAGCCGCACCGTGCGCGGCATCCTCGACGCCGCCGGCTTCCCAGACACCCAGATCATCCTCTCGGGCGACCTTGACGAATATCGGGTCGAGGAGATGCTTCGTCTGGAGGTGCCCGTGGACGTCTTCGGGGTGGGCACGCAGATGGGGACCAGCGCCGACTCGCCCTTCTTGGGGGCGGTCTACAAGTTGGTGGCCGAGCAAGACATTCCCAAGGTGAAGCTGTCGGCCGGAAAGGTGACTCTCCCCGGGTTGAAACAGGTCCATCGCGTGAGCGACCGTGGGCACTTCGAACGCGACGTGATCACCCTCGAGGGCGAACGCGTGCCCGGGGGCCGGCCCTTGCTGGAACGGGTGATGAGCGACGGGCGCCGGATGCAGGAGATCGAGAGCCTCGAGGTGATCCGGGATCGGTGCGCGTCGTCACTCGAGCAGCTGCCGGATCCGTTGCGAAGCCTCGGGCCCGACCGAGCCTTCTATCCCGTCGAGCTCTCCGAAGATCTGGAGGCGCTCGCGAAGCGCGTGGAGGAGAGCCTCGCGGCGCAGCGCGGTTGACGAGATCGCACTGCTGAAGTAGAAATTCCGCACTCATCAAGAGGGGTGGAGGGAACAGCCCTGCGAAGCCCCGGCAACCGCCTCGCGTCGCTGCGAGGAAAGGTGCCAAATCTGGCCCGGTAACGTGCGGGGAGAGATGAGTAGACGCTCTTAGCGTCTCCTCCTCGGCACACGATGGATCGAGGAGGGACCCGCAGTGAGCGATCCCACGACTGCCACCCTGGTGGCCGACAGCGCGTCGAACATCGCGGCTTTGCGCTGCCGTGAGTGTGGCCGGACCTACGACGTTTCTCCCCAGCACGTCTGCGAGATGTGCTTCGGCCCCCTCGAGGTCGTCTACGACTACCAACGGATCGCCGCGACCTGTTCGCGCGCCTCTATCGAGGCCGGGCCCCAGTCGATCTGGCGCTACGAGGCCCTCCTGCCCGCGGTGGGGGCCGAGCGGGTCGACATCGGGGCCGGGTGGACCCGTTTGCGACCTGCTCCCCGGCTGGCCGCAGAGCTCGGCCTGGACAAGCTCTGGATCAAGAGCGACGCAGGCAATCCGACCCATTCGTTCAAAGACCGCGTCGTGTCGGTGGCCCTCAGTGCTGCTCGTTCGTTCGGCTACGACGTGGCCTCGTGCGCGTCGACGGGGAACCTCGCCAATGCGGTCGCAGCCCATGCCGCCGCGGTGGGGATGCGGAGCGTTGTGTTCATCCCGGCGGACCTCGAGCCGGCGAAGATCGCCGCAACATCCGTCTACGGTGGCACCGTCATCGGCGTGGATGGCTCCTACGACGACGTGAACAGGGTCTGCGCGGAGCTCTCGGGCGAGCGCGAGTGGGCCTTCGTGAACATGAACCTGAGGCCCTTCTACGCCGAGGGCTCGAAGAGCCTGGCCTTCGAGGTGGCGGAACAGCTGGGCTGGCGCCGCCCGGAGGCGGTGGTCGTTCCGATCGCGTCGGGCTCGCTTCTGACCAAGATAGCGAAGGGCTTCCGCGAGCTGGACGAGACCGGTCTCGTCCCGGCCGAAGCCCCCGTGACGGTCCACGGAGCCCAAGCCGCAGGCTGCTCGCCCGTGGCCACCGCGTTCGAATCGGGCGCCTCCGAGGTCCAGCCCGTACGTCCGTCGACGATCGCCAAGTCGCTCGCGATCGGGAGTCCCGCGGACGGGCACTACGCCTTGGAAGAGGTCCGTTCCTCAGGGGGTGCGATCGCCTCGGTCCCCGAGGCAGACATCGCCGAGGGGATACGGCTATTGGCCCGCACCGAGGGGATCTTCACCGAGACCGCGGGCGGCGTGACGATCGCGGCCCTCGAGCGGCTCGTTGCCTCGGGCGCCATCGGGCGCGAACAGGAGACCGTGGCGCTCATTACCGGGATCGGCTTGAAGACCCTGGACGCGTTGCCCCCGCCGGTCCCGACCGCAACCGTCCGCCCGTCCATCGACGAAGTGAACCGAGTACTCGAGGAGGTACTGCGATGAGCGTCACCGTCCGGATCCCCACCCAACTGAGAACCCTCACCGACGGCTCCGGCGAGGTCGCCGCAGCCGGAGCCACCCTCGGTGAGGTGATCGACGACCTCGAGAGCCGCTTCCCGGGCATAGGGGAGCGCATCCTGAACGCCGGCGAGCTTCGCCGCTTCGTGAACCTGTACGTGGACGGCGAAGACGTCAGGTTCCTGGGGGGGCTCCAGACGCCGGTGGCGGCCGGAGCGGCCGTGGCGATCATCCCGGCGGTGGCCGGAGGCTGAGCCTCGTGCGTAGCATGCAGAAATATGCATTAGTATGCAGCCCATGGGAGCTACGGCTGCAGTACTAGGTGCATCGGGATACGCCGGCGGAGAGCTGCTGCGCCTGCTGGTTGGGCATCCCGTCATGAGCGTGGGGGCCGCGGCCGGCGCTACCCGTGTCGGCGAGGCGGTCGAGGACGTCCATCCTCAGCTGCGCGGCTCCCTGGAACTGGAGCTCGTCGGGATCGAGGAGGCCGCGGCCGGCGCCGACATCTGCTTCTCCTGTCTGCCCCACGGGGTGCTTCCCGACCACCTCGATGCGATCTCATCGGGCGTGCTGGTCGATCTCGCCGATGACTTCCGCGCCGACCCGGGGTGGATCTACTGCGTGCCCGAGCTGGACCGCTCGATGCTGGCCGGAGCGAGCCGGATCGCCAACCCCGGGTGCTATCCGACCGCCGCGTTGCTGTGCCTGGTTCCGTTCGCGCGCCGTGGGCTGATCGCGGGACCCATCACCGTCGACGCGCTGTCCGGCGTCAGCGGGGCCGGCCGAGCCGCGCGCGACGACCTGCTGTTCGCCACGCTCGACGGCAGCGCCGCCGCTTACGGCACCGTCGCGCACCGCCACATCCCTGAGATGGAGCGCGGCCTCGCGGCGTTCGGAAGCCTCGAGACGACGGTCTCGTTCACGCCCCATCTGATCCCGATCAGCCGTGGCCTCCTCGTCACCGCGCGAGCCCAGCTGACGCGGTCAATCACCGACGACGAGGCCCTCCAGGTCTTGACCGAGAGCTATGCGGGCGAACGCTTCGTCGAGGTGGTCGCGCAGTGGCCGTCGACCAAGGCGGTGGCGGGCACCAATATGGCGCACGTCTCCGCCCGCGTCGACGAACGCGCCGGGTTCCTCATCTGCTCCGCGACGATCGACAACCTGGGCAAGGGCGCGGCCGGGCAGGCGATCCAGAACGCGAACCTCGCTCTCGGGTTGGACGAGGCGGCCGGTCTCGAGGCGGTGGCCGCGTGGCCGTGAGCTGGCCCGGCGGAATCAGGAGCGGCGGCGTCGCATGCGGGATCAAGCAGGGCGGAGGCGCCGACCTCGGCGTGATCGTCACGGATCGGCCCGCGGCGTGGGCCGGCACGTTTACGAAGAACGCGGCGGCCGCGGCGTCGGTGCACCACTGCCGCGCGCTGTTGGGTGCGAGCGTACGTGCGGTGGTGGTCAACAGCGGCAACGCCAACGCGTGCACCGGCGAGCAGGGGATGAAGAACGTCCGCGTCACAGCCGAAGCGGCCGCACGCGAGATCGGGTGCGACCCGGACGAGATCCTCGTGGCATCGACGGGTCCGATCGGCGTGCAGCTTCCGGTCGAGAGGATCGTGGGCGCGCTGCCTCAGGCGCTCGGCTCGGTGGCCTCCGATACGACCTCCTTCGCAGAAGCGATCATGACAACGGATACCACGATCAAGACGGCGGTCGAGGCACGGGACGGCTTCAACCTTGTGGGGGTCGCCAAGGGCGCGGCGATGCTCGCTCCCAACATGGCCACGATGCTGGCCTTCCTCGCGACCGATGCGTCGCTGGACCACGCCGGACTGCAGGAGGCGCTCGGCGGTGCGGTCCGTACCTCGTTCGATCGGATCTCGGTTGACGCCTGCGAGAGCACCAACGACTCCGTGTTCCTGCTCGCAGCGGGTACCGCCGGCCCGGCCGCGTCGGACGCCTTCGCCGATGCCGTTGCGAACGTGTGCAAGTCATTGGCCGAACAGATGGTCCGCGACGCCGAGGGCGGCTCCCGTTTCGTGCGTATCCGGGTGCGCGGAGCCCGCGATGAAGACGATGCCGTTCTCATGGCGCGCGCCGTTGCGGCGTCCACCTTGTGGCGGGCGGCGCTTCATGGTGCCGATCCGAACTGGGGAAGGGTGCTGGCGGCTCTCGGGTCGGTCGATCGCAACCTTGATCTCGATGTCGTCGACGTCGCGCTCGGCTCCGAGTCGGTCTTTCAGCAAGGATCGCCGACGGGTTCCCTCGCCGCGGCGGCCGCGGAGATGGCCGGAGACGAGTTGATCGTCGACTGCCGCGTCGGTCCGGCGGACACCTGCGTCGAGGTGCTGACCACAGATCTCTCACCCGAGTACGTCACCTTGAACGCGTCGGGGACCTCATGAGGCTCGCCTCGGCCACCGACAAGGCGCGCACGCTCATCGAGGCGCTGCCGTACATCCGCTCCTATCGGAACCGTGTGGTGATCGTGAAGCTGGGGGGCGAGCCGCTGGACGACCCGGAGCTGGCGACGCGCGTCGTCGACGACGTCGCGCTGCTGGCGCTGGTCGGCGTGAAGGTGATCGTCGTTCACGGCGGCGGACCACAGATCTCGCGCGCGATGGAGGCGAAAGGCATCGTCCCGCGCTTCCTAGGCGGCCTGAGGGTTACCGACGACGCCTCGATGGAGGTCGTCGAGCAGATCCTGATCGGAGAGATCAACTCCGGTCTGGTCGGAAAGCTGAATCAGGCCGGCGTCGCGGCGGTGGGTTTGTCCGGCATCGATGCCGGCTGCATGCTCGCCGAGCCCGTTACAGGCGAGGCCGACGAAGATCTCGGCCGCGTCGGCCGCGTTACCGCCGTGAGGCCCGACTACCTGGCCGCGCTGCTGGATGGCGGCTTCACTCCGGTCCTGGCGTCGGTCGCCCCGACGGCCGACGGCGTCACGTTGAACGTCAATGCCGACGCGGTGGCCGCAGCCGTTGCCGGCGCGTTGGACGCGGAGAAGCTGGTCTACGTCACCAACGTCGAGGGCCTCTACCGAGACCTCGGTGACAAGGACTCGCTCGTTTCCGAGATGAAGGGAGACGATCTGCAGGCGATCGTCTCCTCGCTGTCTTCCGGCATGCGACCGAAGGCCGAGGCCGCGCTGGAGGCACTCGGGGACGGCGTCTCGAAGGTGCACATCCTGGACGGCCGCGTCGAGCACGCGCTGCTGCTCGAGATCTTCACGCCCGAGGGAATCGGGACGCAGGTGACGCCGTGAGCTATCAGGCCGGCGTGACCGCTCCGATGATGGACACCTACAAGAGATGGCCGGTCGAGTTCGTGTCCGGGGCAGGCTGCCGGCTGATCGACCGAGACGGGAAGTCGTACCTAGATCTCGTCGCCGGCATAGGCGTTGCGAGTGTCGGCCACGCCCACCCGGCGGTCGCCGCGGCGATAGCGGATCAGAGCAGCCGACTCTTGCACGTCTCGAATCTCTACGAGACCGCCCCGCAGCAGCTGCTGGCTCGACGCCTCGCGGAGCTCACCGGAGGCATGCGCACGTTCTTCTGTAACTCGGGCGCCGAGAGCATCGAGTGCGCGCTGAAGCTCGCGAGGAAGTCCGCGGGGCCGTCCCGCTCCCGCATCGTTGCTGCAGCCGGCGGCTTCCACGGAAGAACATACGGAGCGCTGTCGGCCACGGGACAGGGGTCCAAGTCGGCTCCGTTCGAGCCGCTCGTGCCGGAGTTCACTCACGTTCCCTTTGACGACCCGAGCGCGCTCGAGGCCGCCCTGGGCGACGACGTCGCGGCCGTAGTCCTCGAACCGATCCAGGGCGAGGCCGGTGTGATCGTGCCCGACGATGGTTACCTGCCGGCAGCGCGCGCCCTGTGCGATCAGGCCGGGGCCCTGCTCGTGCTCGACGAGGTCCAGACCGGTCTCGGCAGAACCGGTCGGTGGTTCGCGTTCCGGCACTCGAACATCGCGCCCGACATCCTCTGTCTGGCTAAGGCCCTGGGCGGAGGTCTGCCCTTAGGGGCGTGTCTGGCAACCCCCGAGGTCGCCGAGGCGTTCGCGCCGGGCGATCACGGCAGCACCTTCGGCGGAGGGCCCGTTCAGGCGGCCGCGGCGCTCGCGGTTCTGGACGCGATCGAGGACGACGGCCTGGTGCAGCGGGCTGCTTCGATCGGAGCGACGTTGCAGGCCGGTCTACGCGACATCTTCGGGCCGGAAGCCGTGCGGGGCCGGGGACTCATGATCGGCATCGCAGTCGGCCGCCCGGTCGCGCGCGAGTTCGCGTCGGCCGCGCTCGAGCGGGGTGTCCTGGTTAACGATCCCGCTCCCGACACATTGCGCTTGTTGCCTCCGCTGGTGATCGGCGAGAAGGACGTCACCGAAGCCCTTCGCACGTTCGAGGAGGTGTGGGATGAAATCGGCAAGGCGTAGGGACCTGCTGAAGATCCTGTACCAGGGTCATGCCTCGACGCAGCAGGAGTTCGTCGACGCCCTCAGAGAGGCCGGCCACGACGTAACCCAGGCCACCGTGTCGCGCGACCTCCAGGAGCTCGGCGCGGTCAAGGTGCGGGTCGGCGACCAGGTCGCGTACCGCTTCCCCGACGAGCTGGTGCGCGCGGCGCCTCTGAACGGAGGGGCCGAACGGGGCCTGATGCGGGAGCTCGCCGACTTCGCCATCGACATCAGGGTCGCGGGGACGCTGGTCGTCGTGATCACTCTCCCCGGCCACGCGGCCGCGATCGCAAGGGCCATCGATCTGGCGGCTATCGACGGCGCGACCGGCACCATCGCCGGTGACGACACCGTGTTTGTTGCGACTCCAGACCCGGATACGGCGCGAAGGATCAGCGAGCAGTGGCTCCACCCCCAAGGAACCGACGAGAAAGGTGTCTCATGACGAAGAAGGTTGTCCTCGCATACTCCGGCGGACTCGATACCTCCGTCGCGATCCCGTGGCTCGCCGAGCAGGGTTGGGAGGTGGTCGCGGCCGCCGTCGACGTAGGGCAGCCCGGTGACCTCCACGAAGCGATTGCCAGGGCCGATCAGCTCGGCGCGGTCGACGCCCGCTTGGTCGATGCGCGCGCCGAGTACGCCGAGAGCTACGTACTCCCCGCGCTGCGCATGAACGCGCTCTATCAAGGCCGCTATCCGCTGGTCTCGGCTCTCTCGCGTCCATTGATCTCCAAGGTTCTCGTCGAGATCGCCGAGCAGACCGGGGCCTCGGCCGTCGCCCACGGCTGCACCGGTAAGGGCAACGACCAGGTGAGGTTCGAGGTGGCACTGGGGGCGCTGGCTCCGGATCTGGAGGTGCTGGCTCCCGTGCGCGACTGGGGGATGGGCCGCGACGACACGATCGCGTACGCACAAGAACGCGATCTGCCGATAAGGACCACCAAGTCGTCGCCCTACTCTGTGGACGAGAACCTGTGGGGACGCAGCATCGAGTGCGGGATCCTCGAGGATCCCTGGGCCGCGCCTCCGGAGGAGGTCTACGAGCTGACCCAGGACCCCGGATCGGCGCCGCCGGGAGGCCGCGAGGTCGAGATCTCCTTCGACGCCGGGCGACCCGTCGCGGTCGACGGGGAGACGCTCGATCTCGTGCAGTTGATCGAGACGGTGGGGAAGATCGCCGGGTCGTTCGGGTTCGGACGCATCGACCTCGTCGAAGATCGCCTGATAGGCATCAAGTCGCGCGAGATCTACGAGGCTCCGGCGGCTCTCACGTTGATCGCAGCACACGGTGATCTCGAGAACCTCACCCTCGAACGCGCCTACGCGCGCGAGAAGAGGAAGTTGGACGCGACGTGGACGCAACTCGTCTACGAGGGTCTGTGGTTCTCGCCGCTCAGGGAGGCCATCGACGCCTTCGCCGGAACCGCGGCACTCGACGTCTCGGGTGAGGTTCGATTGAAGCTGGGGCCGGGCCATTGCCAGCCGACCGGCCGTCGCTCCCCCCGCGCGCTGTACGACCATTCTCTCGCCACCTACGACGAGGGCGACTCGTTCCGCCATGAGGACGCGGCCGGCTTCGTGCGTCTCTGGGGTCTTCCGACGAAAGAGTGGGCGAAGAAACGTGTCTGAACCGTTGTGGGGCGGGCGGTTCGCCGGCGGACCTCATCCGGAGATGCTGCGATTGACCCGTTCCATAGAGGTCGACATGCGGTTGCTGCCGCAGGACCTGGCCGTTACCAAAGCCCACGCGCGCGTGCTCGTGAAAGCGGGTCTTCTCGAGGCGGCCAACCTTGAGGTCATCGATGCCGCTTGCGACGCGCTGCTTCGCGAGTGGCAGGAGGGGATCTTGACCGTCGACCCGGTTGATGAGGACGTCCATTCTTTGGTGGAACGCGAACTAACCAGGCGGCTGGGCGACGTGGGCGCCCGGATCCATGCCGGCCGCAGCCGCAACGACCTGGTCGCCCAGGATCTCCGCCTCTGGTGTCGCGATGCGGCCGGCCGATTGACAGACCTGTGCGCGAGATTGGTGCGGACACTGGCCGATCGTGCGAGCGAGCACCGTGATGCCCTCATGCCCGGGTACACCCACCTTCAGCGGGCGATCCCGGTCACCGTCGGTTTCTATCTCTGCGCGCACGGCGTCGCTCTGCTGCGCGACGGAACCCGCTTGGCCCGCGCGAGGCAAGCCGCCGACGTGTCGGTGCTCGGCGCCGGGGCGCTGGCCGGGACGACGCTTCCCCTGGACGCTCGCGTGGCCGCCGACGAGCTTGGGTTCTCGGACGTGTTCGTCAACGCGATGGACGCGGTTTCCGACCGAGACTTCGCGTGCGACCTCCTGTACGCCGTCGCGCTCTGCGGGGTTCACCTCTCTCGGCTCGCGGAGGAGATCGTGCTCTTCTCCACCACCGAGTTCGGTTTCGTGCGTTTACCCGATGAGTGGTCGACGGGCTCGAGCATGATGCCGCAGAAGCGGAACCCCGACCTCGCCGAGCTGGTGCGCGGACGGAGCGCCGGTGGGATCGGTGACCTGACCGCCCTCTTGAGCCTCCTCAAGGGACTTCCTTTGGCCTACGACCGGGATCTGCAGGAGGACAAGGAGCGCGTCTTCGCGGCCGTGGACCGGCTCGACGGTTGCCTCCATGGCATGAACGAGTTGATGGCCGCGCTCGAGTTCGACAACGATCGGCTCGAGTCCGCCGCCGGCGAGGGCTCGATGTGGGCCACGGACGTCGCGGAGTTGCTCGTGCTCGAGGGGACGCCGTTCCGGCACGCGCACGCTGCCGCCGGCAAGCTGGTCGCCGGCGTCGAGATGGGGGAGTTGGATCTCCGCGCGGAGGCGCCCCAGGCAGCCGAGGGGCCCGGCCGCAGCGTACGTGCGCGGGCCAACCCGGGGTCGAGCTCGGCCGCCAGGGTCGACCAACAGATCTCGATCTTGCGCTCCGGGGCCGCCGGTTTGCTCCACCAAACCTGAGCGCGTCGACAAGAGTACAAAAGCGACAAAGCTCTTACCCCCTTCCGCCCCGGGTCGAGCCCGGTTTGAATCACTTCAAATCGCCGCGGATGGGAGAGAACGATGGGCAGAGTCGGCAAATTGCGTTTCGACCGTAGACATGTTGCGTTTCTGGCCGCTCTGGTGCTGTTCGCGGCATTGCTCGTGATCCCGGGCGCAAACCTTGATTCGGCTCGGGCCCAGACCTTGACGCCCACTCTCTTCGCCGGTAGCGGCAGTCAAAGCGAGGGCGACTCCGGGACCAGTACCTTGAACATCGGTGTCTCCCTGAACTGCAGCCCCGGCACCGTTACCGTCAACTTCACCACCGCCGACGGCACCGCGACGGCGGCCGACGGCGACTACGTGCCCACCAGCGGCACGCTGACCTTCAACCCGGGTGAGACGCTCAAGACCGTCCCGGTCACCATCAACGGAGATACGGCGCGCGAGTCCGACGAGTCGTTCAGCCTGATCCTAAGCGGAGCAAGCGGCGCGGACATCGGAACGAGCACCGGCACCGGGACGATCTTCGACGACGACAGGATCTTCGTGTCTGTATCCGGGCCCTTCTCGATCACAGAGGGTGACACCGGGACGACCCCTGCGAACTTCACCGTGGCGCTGAACCAGGCGCTTCAGCCGGGTGAGACGGTGACGGTCGCCTTCACCACTACCGATTCGGGCGCGACGGATCCCTCGGATTACACGGCTCAGTCGGGCACGCTCACCTTCACCGATACGGGCCCGACGTCCCAGACCGTGGCCGTTCCCGTCGTCGGGGATACCGCCTCCGAACCCGGCGAGGAGTTCGGTCTGACGATCTCCGATCCCAAGCTGAACGGAGTGGCCGATCCCGGCGTGCTGATCGGCGGCTCGTCACAGTTCACCGAGATCGCCGATGACGACACCGTGAGCGTGTCCGTCGGCAACGCGTCGGTCACCGAGGGGGATGGCGGGACGCCCACGATGACTTTCACCGTTTCGCTCAGCCACGTCCCCGACGACGTTTCGGGCGAGGACTACTTGGTCGACTTCTCGACCGTCGCCGACACTGCGACTGAGAGCACCACACCGGGGAACGGCGACTACGAGCCGGCAACCGGAACCCTCGAGTGGAACGACACTCAGACCAACCAGAGCCAGACCGTAGTCGTCACCGTCAACGGCGACACGGCGCCGGAGGACGACGAGTTCTTCGATCTCGTGTTGTCCACTCCGACCACGACCAGTGCCACGAATGCGTTCGTGATCGAGGATGGCTCGGGCCAGGGGACCATCTTCGACGACGACACGTTCCGCATATCCGTTAGCAGTTTCGGCTCCGAGGACGAGGACACCGGGCCGATGAACTTCACGGTGAGTCTGAACATGGTTCCGTCAAGTACCGAAACCATCACCGTCGACTTCGCTACCTCCGACGGCTCGGCCACCGCCGGCAACGACTACACGGCGACGAACGAGACGGTTACGTTCACCGACACCTCGCCGACCTCGCAGACCGTGTCGGTCCCTGTGATCAACGACGCGGCGGAGGAGAGCACGGAGACCTTCACTGTCACACTGACGAATCCCGAGCTGAACGGCGCCGCCGATCCGAGCGTCGTTCTGGAGACCTCTTCCGGTACCGGATTCATCTTCGACGACGACGCCCCCGTCACGCCGCCTGCGACCTGCGGCGGCGGTGCCGGACCCCCCGCGGCCGTCCCGACCACCCAACCGAGCCCGGAGCCGACCCCCGACCCGGGACCAAGCCCCTGCCCGGGTGACGACGCCAACCTCTGTGCCACTCCTGGGGACGACGCGATCGTCGTGGACGGCGATGGCGTCACCCTCTTCGCCGGCAGCGGAGCCGACAACATCACGGTGCTCGGCGACAACGTGACGGTGTTCGCCGGGATGGGCGATGACATAGTCCTTGTCGAGGGCGATAACAGCACCGTCCGAGGCGGCGGCGGACGGGACACAGTGGATGTCAATGGTCTCGACGCCGACGTCAACGGCGGAACGGAGAGAGACGACCTCTGCGGTGGTCCGGGTGACGATGAGGTGTCGGGTGCGGACGGAAGGGACTCCCTCTGTGGAGGTGGAGGCAACGACGAGGTGTCCGGAGGCGACAAGGGTGACGTCATCTTC
>DATFFR010000027.1:0-29431 GCA_035249925.1 Actinomycetota bacterium | reverse complement strand
CCGTGACCGGGATCGTTTTCTTCGTTGTCGTCACGACAAAGTTTCTCGGTGCCCCCGAGACGGGTCCGCTTCGACCCGGAGCCTGGATCGTTGTAGTCGCGATCCCGCTTCTGATCCTGTTGATGCGTACCATCAACGTTCACTACAAGGACGTCGGTAGGCAGCTGGCGCAGGCAGCACGCCGTCCGGCCGATCGTCGCCAAGGCGACCAGGCGATGGTCATCCTGGTCGATCGTGTGGATGCAGCGACGGCCCGTGCCGTGGGCTATGTGCGCTCGGTCCGTCCTGGTCGGACGTCGGCCATCACCTTCGATAGTGCGAATGCTGCCGCATTCAAGCGACTCGCTCCGGACGTACGTCTCGACGTGCTCGATGACAAGGGCAATCGAGCCGAGGTGATCAAGCACTACCTCGCCGATGAGCGCAAGAAGCTCGGACCAGCAGACTTCCTCACGCTCGTGACGCCCGAACTACTCAAGCGCCGCAGCCTGTGGGAGCTGATCACACATCCGCGGCTGCACCGCCTGAAGGCCTCTTTCCTTGCCGAGCGAGATGTGCAGTTGCTCGACATCCCCATTCTCCGTGAGGAGATCGATCCCGCTCACGACGAGGCCTCTCAGCCGGCGCGCAACTACGTAGTGGTTCTCGTTTCCGGCGTACACAACGCCACGTTGCAAGCGATCGAGTACGCCGAGACGTTGGGAGGAACCGATCTGAGGGCCGTTTCCTTCGGGATCGATCCGGACGCCACCGCGAAGCTCGCCGACGACTGGATGGACGCGCGGGTACAGGCGCCCCTGGAGCTCGAGGAGTCGCCTTTTCGAGACATCGGCCAGTCTCTCGTCGGCTATATCCGTCGCTTCAACGCAGACGGAAAACACACGGTCGTGACGGTCGTTCTTCCCGAGTTCGTCGTCGGAAAGACGCGGCATCAGCTCCTTCATGGTCAGACCGCCTTGCTGGTCAAACGTCATCTGCTGTTCGAGCGCGGGGTCGTCGTAGCAAGCGTGCCGTATCACCTCGAGTAGGCAGGTTCAATCTGAGCCGGCGAGGGTGCCCGCCCGCGGTTGTTCTTCATCGCGTCGGCCTGGTGACGGTTGGATCCGTCTTGGTGGTGATGCTGCTGGCACTTCCACTCGGCCAGTCGCTACCTTCTGATAGGAGCAAAAAGAAGGCCCCGGCACTCGCCGGGGCCTTCCGAGGTACAGATTGCAATCGAGCTACTTGCCTGCCGGCAGCTCCTCGATCTTGCCCCGCACCTCGCGGAGCCGGGTCTTGAGCTCGGCTTCCTCGTCGCTGAGGTCGAACATCCAGCGATCGAGTGCGGCTTGCAGCGCGGCCTTCTGATCGGCCATGACGGCCTCGCCGGAGATCCCGGCGGGCACGCCCGCGTCCATCGCCTCGGCCTTGCGCTTCGAGAAGAGGATCGCTCCGGCAAGGACGACCAGTGCGATGCCGGCGATCGCGAAGCGGGCCGTGTCGTTGTCCTCGAGTGTGATCACCGCTGGGAGGATCAGGAGCGAGATCAGGTTCATGACCTTGATCAGCGGGTTGAGGGCCGGACCCGCCGTGTCCTTGAAGGGATCGCCCACCGTGTCACCGATGACTGCCGCCTTGTGGGCTTCCGAGCCCTTGCCGCCTTCATGGCCGTCTTCGATGTGCTTCTTCGCGTTGTCCCAGGCACCTCCCGAATTCGAGAGGAAGACCGCCATCAACTGCCCCGTCAGGATCACTGCGGCGAGGAACGCACCGAGCGCCAGGTAGTTGATACCGAAACCGATGATCACGGGGGTCAGCACCGCCAGCAACGCCGGAGTGGCGAGCTCGCGAAGCGAAGCAGCGGTACAGATGTCGATGACCGGACCGTAGTCCGGCTTCTCGGTTCCCAACATGATTCCGGGCTTCTCGCGGAACTGCTTGCGCACCTCTTGGACCACGACAGCGGCGCTCCGACCGACGGCGCGGATCGCCAGCGCGCTGAACAGGAAGGCAACGGACCCACCGATGAGAAGACCTATGAAGGTCTTCGGATCGGCGACGTTGATCTGGGTCAAGGGGTGCTGGAACAGGGCGGAGCCAACCGCCTCGATCTCCTTCTCGGCTCCGATGGTCTCGATGTACGACGCAAACAGCGCGACCGCCGCGATGACCGCCGACCCGATCGCGAATCCTTTGGTCACGGCCTTTGTCGTGTTGCCCACCGCGTCGAGGCTGACCATGATGCGCTCCGGCTCACCCGAGAACTCGCCGGACATCTCCGCGATGCCGGCCGCGTTGTCCGACACCGGACCGAACGTGTCCTCGGACACGACGACACCCGTCGTTGCAAGCATCCCCATACCGGTCAGTGCGACCAGGTACAGAGAGAACTGGATGTTGCCGCCACCGAGACCGATGGCGACGCCCAGAGCGGCCGCGATCGCGATGACCGCGTAGACCGTCGACTCGAGACCGGACGAGATACCCGAAAGGATCGTCGTCGCAGGACCGGTCCGAGCAGCCTCTGCGATCTCGCGAACCGGCCGGGTCTCGGTCGAGGTGAAGTATTCGGTCAGCCTGCTCACGATCTGGGCCAGGACGAGACCTGCCACTACCGCGAGGAACACCTTGAGGCCCTCGTGTCCTCCGCCCTCGCCCTTGTCGCCCACGTACGTGAACGCGACGATGCCGGTACCGATGACGGTGAGTACACCAGCGGTCAGGAAGCCGCGGTTGATCGGCGCCATCGCGGTCTTGTCCTTGTCCGTCGCACGCACGGCGTAGACGCCGACGATCGACGCGAGTACGCCGATCGCACGGGCGACGACGGGGAACACCAGACCGAGTGCCGGGTTGGCCCCGATCGAGTCGAACGCAGCGACACCCAGGATGATCGAGGCCACCAGGGTGACCTCGTAGCTCTCGAAGAGGTCGGCGGCCATACCCGCGCAGTCGCCGACGTTGTCGCCCACGTTGTCCGCGATGGTCGCCGGGTTGCGAGGGTCGTCCTCGGGGATACCGGCCTCGACCTTGCCTACGAGGTCGGCGCCCACGTCGGCGGCCTTGGTGAAGATGCCACCACCCACTCGCAGGAACAGCGCGAGAAGCGATCCACCGAAACCGAAACCGACCAGGATGGCGGACGAGGTGTTCTGGAAGATGAGGATGATCAGGGTTGCACCGAGGAGACCAAGCCCGACGGTGAACATGCCGGCGACGCCGCCCGTGCGGAACGCAACCTTCAATGCGGCCGGAAGCGAGCCCGAACGGGCCGCCGCCGCGGTGCGAACGTTGCCCCGCACGGCCAGGCCCATCCCGATGAATCCGGTCAGCCCGGACATCAGGCAGCCGGCGAGGAAGGCCAGCGTTCGGAAGATGCCCGACTCAGCGAAGCTAAGGGCCACCGACTCGTCCGGCTTCAGAACCGCGGTCGAGGTGAAGAACACGATGGCGACCAACGGGATCAGGATCACCGCGATCGTCTTGAACTGACGCCGGAGGTACGCCATGGCGCCCTCCTGGATCGCCGACGCGATCTCCTGCATCTTCGAGGTGCCTTGGTCCGCCGCGAGGACTCCGCGCATCAGCGAGAAGCCGACGATGATCGCGAGGATCGCGGTCGCGGCCGAGAAGAAGAGCCAGAACATCTCGGTACCGCCGAGCTCGAACTCCTGATAACCCCCCTCCGCCGCTAGTTGGAGGTGATTCATACGGCCCGCTCCTTTCTCTTATCGCGCTCGCCTGCGCGCTTGGCAGCCGAGCCTTTCTTGGTCGACACTTCCTTCTTGACGTAGATCTGGTTCGCAACTTTCTCTGAGACCGTGCGGTCCTCGCCTTCGACCCGCAGCACAAGTGGTCCGTCGAACGGGTGCTTCTCGCGCACCTCGACGGTGACGCCCGGTCGCAAGCCCAGCGTGTCGAGGAACTCGACGACCTCGGGGTCGGTGGAGCCGGGCACGGCGACCACGGCGACATCCCCGGGCTCGAGTGCATAGAGCGGCGGCATCTCGGGGATGTCGCTGCCGTCGGCCGCGGGGATCGGGAAGCCATGGGGGCAGGTTGCAGGCCGGTCGAGCGCCATGAAGAGCCGGTCCTCGACCTCCTGAGGCAGCTCGTGCTCGAAGGAGCCGGCGAGCCGATCGGCCTCGTTCCAGGCATAGCCGAGCATGTCGGCAAGGAACCGTTCGACGATGCGGTGGCGCCTGATGGCGGCCACGGCCGCCCTGCGCCCGGCCACGGTCAGCTCGACGCCGCGATAAGGCTGATGCGAGACCAGATCCCGCTCCGCGAGCTTCTTCACCGCAGAGGTTGCCGTGCCCGGGGATACCCCGAGGGACTCGGCCAGAGCGCCGGTGTGGGCGGCCGGAACCGGGGGCCGGGCGCCCTTGGTCAGGCGGTAGATGGCCTTCAGCATCTCGCGATCGGGTCTGGTGAGGGTTCGCTCCATGATTTTCAAGAGCGGGAATCTACCTTTTGGTCCCTCAAAACGTCAAGCCCGGCCGGTCGCGACCTGCTTCGGTACCGAAGAGGGCTAGCCGGCGCGGGAGAAAGTGAGCCGGGTAAGCGTCCCGCCCCCGGGACGGGGGTCGAAGGAAAGGTCGTCGACCAGCTCTCGCAGCAACGCGACCGACATCACCAGCCTGGGAGCGAAGCCCTGGCTGTCGGCGGCCGAGGGCTGCTGCTCGGGGCTGGCGCCGCGGTCCCCCACCTCGACGACGATGTGGTCCGACTCCTCACGCCAGGAGATCGCGATGGCTTCGGCGGAGCCGGCCTCGTCGTTGGTCAGCACCGCGTTGGTACAGGCCTCGGACACCGCGATACGGATCTCGTCGACGCGCTCCTCGTCGAAACCTGCGGAGCGAGCCAGCGAACCAACCGCCAGACGCACGATCCCGACGTAAGCCGAGCCCGGCGGGATCGCGATCTCCACCGGTCGCACGGTGAGGTTCAGGCGGCGCCGCCCGCGGCTTCGTTGACCGACGAGTGGATCGGGAACACCTTCGTCAACCCCGTGATCTTGAAGATCTTCAAGATCTTGTCCTGGGTGCAGACGAGGGAGAGGCTGCCGTCGTGGGCCTTGACCCGCTTGAGGGCGCCGACCAGCACGCCGAGCCCGGTCGAGTCGAGGAAGTCGACGCCTTCCAGGTTGACCACCACGTTGTACGAGCCTTCCGACACGAGCTCGATCAGCTTCTCGCGCAGCTTCGGCGCCGTGTAGACGTCGATCTCGCCCTTCACGTCGACGACGGAATGCGAGTCGACCTTGCGTACGTCCAGACCAAGCTCCATCAGGGAGTTCCTTCCTCTTAGCTACAGATAAGGATCGAGAGAGCGGCAATCCTAAACCGCCCCGGTTTGGTGCCGAAGGTATGACTGCGAGTGTGTGGCTGGGAGCCCCGCGTGCGATCTGGATATCCGTCGATCGCCAAGCATCGTTAGCTACCCTCGCTACGTCTATCCCAAACAGGGACGTCCGGCACCAAAGGGGTGAGCGTTAGATGAGCCTGGTAGCTCCGGTACAGAGGAGGCCGTGGATCGCCGTCGCGGCCGGCCTCACGCTGCTCATCGCCGTCGTGACGACCCTGGTATTGGTGGATCTTCCCGGCCGGCACATCCTGTCGGGCCGTGACGATGCCCCGGCGGTGCAGGAGGCGGTTCCGCAGGCGCCGTGGACGATCAAGGCCTATCCGGCGGGCGTTACCGCGAAGGTCACGAAGGCCCAGGAGAAGGTTCTCGCCAAGCGGCGGCCGGAGGTCATCGCCCTCGTCAAGCGGGTCTACGACTCCCTCTTCCTGCATCCTGGACGGCTCGACGGCACGCTCGAGGAGAACTTCACGCAGGCCGCGGCCACCGCCTTGAAGCGCTCGGGGGCCGGGGTTGCCGAGGCCGGCGCGGCCGCCACCACCCTGCGAACCGCACGGATCGGACTTCAGGCAAGCGGAGGCGCCCGGCTGGCCATCGCGTCGGTGACGGTGCGCGCCGCGCGGCCCGACGCCGACGCGGCCCCCCTCCGCCACAAGGCGACCCTCTGGATGCAGCGCGCGAACGGTGGCTGGAAAGTGGTCGCCTTCGACGTAGACCAAGGGCCGATCCCAGAACTCGGTGGCCAGAACGCCGGTGAGGGCAAGGGCGACGGCAAGAGGAAGGGCAAACGCAAGTGATCAGGAGAACCGTGGCTCTGGGCGCGTTCCTGGCCCTCGTTTGCACGCTGTTGCCGATGATCGGGCATCCGGCTCGGACCAACGCTGCCGTGCCTCAATTCGGTCGCGTCCACAAAACGTTCCAGCCCGAGAACGGCAAGATCTTCGTCCTTGCGATCGGGAACGACGCGCGCGCCGGCAACCCGGATAGCTCGCTGGCCGACGCGATCCACTTGATCGGGATCAACACGAAGACCATGAAGGCCGGCGTCCTCAACTTCCCGCGCGACTCGTACGTGAACATCCCCGGATGGGGGTCGGCCAAGATCAACGAGGGCCTGATCGCCGGCGGCCCCCAGCGTGTCGCAGAGACCGTCGAGAACCTAACGGGGATCAGGATCGACTACTGGGTGATGACCGGGTTCGTCGGCTTCCAGTCGATCGTGAAGGAGCTGGACGGCGTCGTCATGAACATCCCAACCGCGCACAACGACACCGGCGCGTCGGGTTCGGTCCTGCGCTCGGGCGTACAGAAGCTGAAAGGATACGAAGCCCTCGCTTATGCGCGGGCGCGCAAGGTCTTCAGCGGTGGGGACGTCGCACGCAGCACGCACCAGGGCGACATCTTGCTGGCGCTGCTCAAGAAGCTCCACAAGCAGACCTCTCGAAGCCCGGCCGCGCTTCTGAAGTGGATCACGGTGACGAAACAACACGCGCGCTTCGACATCTCGGCGGACGAGATGTTCCGTCTGGGCATCCTCGCGACGCAGATCAAGCCGAAGGATGTCGGGCACGTGACCGTGCCGGTCTCGGTCGGCAGCGTCGGCGCTGCCAGCGTCGTCTTCATCTCGCCCGGAGCGCGCGACATCTACCAGCGGTTCAAGGAGAACGGCAGCCTCTAACTGTCTCGTTGCGCAGGTCCGCAGCGTGGAAGCACTACCCGGACGGGGACGTGCTCCTCACCTGCTGCGCGAAGGGTTCGGCCGACAGCGGGCGACCGGTAGCTTCCTCGATCACCTTGTCCCAGCGCAGCTTGTTGCCGTGCCGGAAGAGCCCATCGTTCAGCAGCTTGCCTGCCGTTTCGGAGCCGACCACGCCTCCGGCGCGTTCGCTCAGCGTCTCCTCCAACTGCGACGCGAGCAACTCGCCCAGCAGGTAGTTGTGGTAGTAGACCGGCGCGGCCGCGATGTGGATCTTGGCCGCCCACGCGCCCCGCACCTCCTGGCCGGGGTTCCGCACGTCTTGATAGCGCTCGACGAGCTCCCACCACCTCTGATCGAGATCGGCCTCGGGGTCCGAGTAGAGGTCCCGCTCGAAATGCGCCATCACGAGAACCCAGCGCGCGAAGAGGATGCTCTGGATCGCCGACGACCGGCGCAGCTCGGCGGCACGAGGAGCGACGTCGTCATCGCTCACGCGGGCCACCCGCACCAGCCACTCGGGGTCACGGGTGAGACGTCCGGCAAGGATCGCGATGGCCTCGGTGACGAAGGTGTGCGCGGGCCGGCGCAATAGGTAGGGCAGGTGACGATCGATCGATATGTCGTACGCCGCGTGACCTGATTCGTGCAACATCGTCTCGACCCATCGTTCGCCGGGCACTATGTTCGCCAGGATCCGAACGTCGCGACCGGACCGGTCCACGTCGATGCAGAAGGCATGCTGGCACTTGTCGGCGCGCGGGAACAGGTCACTGGCTTCCAGCACCGGACCGAGGTCGAACCCCCACTCGCGGAACGTGCCGGCGGCTAGGTCGACCGCCGACACCTTCTGGAAGAACGGATCGAGATCGATCCCAGCTCCGCGCGGCGGGTGTTGGAAGAAGGGGTCCGCGTAGTGCCAGGGGCGGAGGTCCCGGGTGCCGAAGCGATCCGCCAGCGATCGATCGACCCCACCTTTCCACTCGAGGAACGGGCCCCGGGTCAGCTCGTCCAGACGATCGAAGAGCCCGAACAGCCATTCCTCGGAGATCTCCTGCAGGTCGAGGGCCATCCGGTAGTAGTCGGCGTACCCCTGCTCCAACGCCACGTGGTTGCGCAGCCGTGTGAGCTCCCTGACGCGACCAGCAACGCGCTGACCGATCTGCTTCGACGCCAGCCACGTGCGGTGACGATGTTCGACGTCATCCGACCGCTCGAGGATCTCGACGATCTTGTTCTCGGTCAGCGCTTCCCCATCGAGATCGGGGCGAAAAGTAGCGAAGTCGCTCTCGATGCCGCTCGCCAGCTCGACCATCTCCTCGCGCTGCGCATCGGTCATCTGGTTGGCCGTTAACGACAGACGAAGGACCTCCAGCTGACGGCGAAGCGCCGGCTCGTGCATGCCCTCCGCCAACGCCTGGTTCACCGAGGACAGCATCGACGCGTCGCCCTTGAGAGCGCGAAGCTGAAGCTCCAGGTCGGCGCGCCGGCGGTCGTTCTCGGGGGTGGCGCGGACCTGGGATTCCCAATAGGCGCGATGGAACTCCGTCTCGAGCGGCTCGAGACGTCCCTCGAATCCGTCGACCAGCCTGTGCGGCGCGCGGTTCATCGTCCGACCCCCATGCGGCGCATCCTAAAGGGGGCCGGGATGCGGTCCGGCCCACAGTTGTGACACGAGGACCGATCACGGTGGGAGGATCAAGGACGGAGCTCGAAGTGCCACGGCTCGTTGGTCAGCGGTCGATGGAGCGGCAGATCCAACCGTTCGATGATGGCGGCGGCGAAGTCGATGTCGCCGCCGAGGTCGACCGCGAGCCCCCTCTCGTGCATCGAGACGCCGGGGCGGGCGACCCAGTCGTCGGCGGTCTCGGCGTCGCCGTAACGCGCCAGCGCGTCGGCCCACAACATCGCCTGCTCCGCCCGCGAGCGCCATCCGCTCACGAGATGCACCCGTCCCGAGGCTTCCGTCAGGATCCGGTCGACGGCCGCCGACAACAACGGATGGAGCCCGCCGGCCTCGGTGGTCCCGGGAAGCTGCACCATCAACGCCGGGTCGAAGATCGCCCGCGCTTCGGCCACGACACCATCGACGGCCACCCTGACTTGCACCGCGGTGGCCGCGGGCTCGCACAGGCACTCCAGGAGCTCGGCGTCATTCTCGGTGGCATAGTTCCGCGCAACGTCCTCGTGGCGGCCGTTCCCATAGGGCCCGGACTCCGCAACCGCCGCCAAAGCCGCCGAGTCTGCTGCGAGCTGAGCGCGGGCCTTTCTCGCCGATACCAACGCGATCTGGCTCGCGAACCCGGACAGGAGAAGGGCGAGCGTCGTGGCCAGCGCTCCGAACAGGAGCGTCATGGTTGCTCGATGCGCATGGTCCCCTCGGCACGCAGCTCGACGCGCTCCAACAGGGTCCCGAACAACGGGAGGCGTGCGCGCGGCCGGTGCACCAGGGCAACCGTCAGCGCGTCGCCCTGTCTGCGGAGGTGGGCGGGGGGATCTACCGTGACCTCGATCGGGCTAAGACCGCCGCGCTCCGCGGCGGCCTTCACGTCGGCGGAGTCGGGATCGACCACCGCTACGCGTACAGCCTCGCGCGCGGCATGCCACAGCCGTCCTTGATCCGCTACGACGAGACCGATCTCCACGAGACCTGCCAGCAGAAGCACCAGCACCGGGAGCAGCAGCGCCAGCTCCACCGTGGACTGACCCGACTCGATCCTGGTCTTGGGCACGACAGATCCCGGCTACCCGTTTGCACGTTCTACGAGCGAGGAGATGACGGTCTGGAACATGTCGGTGAGGGCCCCCGACTTCACGAAGGTCGCAAAGACGCCAACTATGAGGCCGGCTACCAGAAGCACGAGCGCGTATTCGGCGGTGGTCTGTCCGCTCTCATCGCGGAGCATCGATCGGATCGTTCCCATGGCACCTCCATCGAAGGGGGCCCACGGTTTGGGCCCGGCGACGGAGACATCGAAGAACGAAACGGGAAGCTAGTCAGTGACGCCGTTCACAGGACCGCGTCCTCAGTGGGTAACGGTTATCCGGTCCCCCACCTCGACGCCCCATTCTTCGAACGCGCCTTGATTGACCTCGAGCGCGCCCCAATAGGGGATCGGGTTGGTCCCGTCGAGGGTCGGATAGTAGAGCTCGCACGGATCGCGCTCGCACGGCTGCATGTCGAGGATGTCGAGGATGTGTCCGTCCTCCGTGAAGAACGCGATCGAAAGGGGGATCAAAGTGTTCTTCATGTAGAAGGCGCCGCCGTGCTCCTCGAAGAAGAGGAACACCATCCCCGCATCAGGATCCAGCTCGCGACGGAACATCAACCCGAAGCTGCGCTGCTCGGGTGTCTCGGCCTTCTCGGCGTCGATCAGGACCGAGCCGTCGTCGGTGTCGATCAACACACGAGCCGGTTCGAACGCCGGCGTCGCAACCGGTGCCGGCGTTCCCGGCGGAGCACTGGAGACGGTTGCCGGGACGCTCTCCGCGGGAGCCGGCGTCGGCGCGGGCGCGAGCGCGGACCCGGGCTCCTCCTGTGAGCAGCCGAGCAGCGCCGGGGCCAGAGCGACCACCAAGACCACGACCCGCGCATTCATCGTTTAGTGCCTCGACCAGCAACATATGCCGCGTTTTGGCGGCGAAAAGGCTGCGTCTCGCGGCGTTCTCAGTCGCCCGAATAGCTCCACTATTCGGGCTTCCTGCGGCCTTGCGATACTTGCTTTTCGCGTCGCCAAAACATCACCAACGTTACTGCCCGAGGCATCTGCAAGCTTCGCACCAGCGCGCGTCAACCCAGAGCGATGCTTCGGAGGAACGGGGCCAGTCCCAAGAGCCCGAAAGCCGGGAGCACGCAGCACACCAACGGGACCACCATCAGCACCGGGGCGCGGCGGAGCGCCCTGTCGAACGAGATGGAAGCGGCAACCCGGCGCTCCTCCGCCACGCGCCTCAGAGCGGACGCGGCCGGGACGCCCAGCTGGTAGGCCCGCTCCAGTGCGCCGGCAACCTCGCCGAGATCGTCTCTCACGGCAGCCAACGCGGCCGGCCAGGCCCACCCGAGACGCACGAGGGCGGGGGCGGTCCGGATCGACGGATGGCCGGCGGCGGCGACCTCCAGGGCTCTGGGCAGGCTCGCGCCGGCTTCGAGCAGCGACGCGGCCGCATCGCAGAACGCCGCCGTCTCATCCTCGGGCTCGGGACGAGGAACCAACCGGCGGATCCATCGGAGCCCGGCGGCGGCGAGGCCGAGGCCGGAGACGAGCAACGCGATGCCGAGTGCATCGGTCACCGGCGCCTTGCTCATCGGGGCCAGAGGCACGAACAGCAAGGGCAATCCGGCCACCATTCGCCCGGAGGCGATCGCGCCGGCCGCGGCCGCCCGGGCAGACGCGGTGGCGGCGGAACGAGCCTCGAACCCGATCGCGCTTCGCTGTAGCCATTCGCCGAGAGCGAAACCTTCCGAGAGATGCAGAGCGAAGGCGGTCTGGAGCTTGCCTGCGAACGGCAATCCCTCTACCGCTTGCGCGATGGGACATCCCAGCCGAACGCGCCGGGCGAGTACCCGCGTCTCAACGGCGAGATCGCCTTCCAGTTCATCGGGCCATCGATACAACGCGTGACGCAGGCTCGCGCCGCTTCTCATCAGCGCCGCGAGGGCGCGCATCGCGTCCGATTCAGACGTCACGGTCTCGCTCGATGATCTCGGCTACCTCACGGTGACCGGCGCGCCTCTTCAGATGAACGACGACATCTATCGACCTCTCGACCTGCCGGCGAGCGACGTCCTCCCGCATGGCGGGGTCCATCAGCGCGAGCTCGACCAGCCGATCGCACACCTCGGATGCAGCGCCCGCGTGCACGGTGACAAGCGACCCTGCGTGCCCGGTTGCGATGGCGTGTAGGGCCACTGCGACCTCGGATCCCCGGACCTCTCCCACCACGATGCGATCGGGACGCATCCGAAGAGCCGCCCGCAATAGAGCACTCTGGTCGAGAGCCCCAACGCCCTCCGCGCTCGCCTCTCGGGCGACCAAGGAGATCCAGTGGGTGCACGATGGACGAAGTTCCGGCGTCTCTTCGATGATCACGACCCGCTCGACGGCGGGCACGCATCCCAAGAGGGCATTGGCCAGCGTCGTCTTTCCCGCTCCCGTCGAGCCGGCGATAACGATGGTGCGACGCGCCAGCACCGCTCCGCGAAGCACCTCGGCCTGGCGATCGGTCAACAGCTCGCGCGCGACCAGGTCGTCGAGGGACCAGGGGCGGCGCGGCACCCGTCTGATCGAAACGAGCGGACCGGCGGGAGCGACGGGGGGGAGCACGACGTGGATCCGCGACCCATCGGCCAGGCGGGCGTCCCCGATCGGCTTGGCGGCATCCGCCCGTCCTCCCGAGGACCCGAGCAGACGTTCGATCAGATGCGCAAGCTCGTCGCGGCTCGCGAACCGGAGCTGCTGTCTCTCCAAGCTGCCGCCCCGCTCCACCCACACCTCGTCGACCCCGTTGACGAGGATGTCGCTGACGTCCGGGTCTTCCATCAGGTGCGTGAGGGGGCCGAAGCCGTCGATCCAGTTCGACAGCTCCTCGACCGAGGATCCGACATCCATCTCCGGGTGCGCCGCTGCGACCAGGTCCCGAAGCTGCAGCCGGCGGTGGGCGGGATCGAGCTCGGCGAGGCCGTCGTTATCGCACACCAACTCGAGGAGCCGGCGATCCATCTACCGGTGCTCCACGACGGCGCGGCCCAACCTCTCTACGCCCCGCCGCCAAGGCGACCACCCGGACGTCAGCAGTCCGTCGTCATCCTCGGCATCGCGGAGACCCGGCGAGCAAGGAAGATGAAGAGTGATCCGTCTTCCGATGATCCGGCGCAACTCTGCAGCACCGGTTTCGCCGCCCGGGCCGAGACGGTTCGTAACGACGGCCCATTCCAACTCATCGTGGAGCGCCAGAAGCTCGGCCGCCCGGCCGGCGGACGACGGGGTAGGCAACATCAACAGAACGGCAGACGTCACATGCGGCGCGAGCTCCTTCAGACGAGCGGACGGAGCGTCCACCACCACCGACTCGAACCCGGCACACGCTCGGGCAAGGACCTCAGCCAGTCCCTCGGAACGCGCGGCAACGTATCGGAACCCACCACACACCGGCACCGGCTCGTCGCGTGCGGCGCCCTCGATATCGAGATCATCGTGGATCCCCAACCGGAATGACGCGGCGGCATCGGTCGACGCGTCGAGGAAACAGACGGGCCCCGCGAGCGATGCGGCGAGGTGAAGTGCAACGCTGGTCGCACCGCAGCCTCCCGAACTTCCCACCACCCCGATCACGGCGGGCGGCGGCCGGAGCAGCTCACTCACCTCTGCCAGCAGTCCTTGGGTTCGGCCGGGCTCGAATCGAACGTCTCCTTCTGATCCATCCGCGCTCACGACGAGATCGGCGTCGGGCGGTGGAACGTCATGCAACGTGATCCTCCACTCGGGAGGGGCACCGTCGAACGCTCTAACCGCCTCCATGCGGCGGGGCTCGTCGGCGCAGACGATCGCAACGTGCGGTTGCCTCACGCGCCCACTTGAATGCCTCCGCGCGCGGGCGACTGTGGCGCGCATCACGAACAGGGGCCAAACTAGGGTTATGGAAGCTGCGTTCTTCGACCTGGACAAGACCATCGTCGCCCGCTCGAGTCCACTCGCGCTCGGGCGCTCCTTCTTCAAGGAAGGGCTGATCAGCAGGTCCTTCCTCCTGAAGTCTCTCTACGCGCAGCTGATGTTCCAGTTGATGGGCGCGGACGAGGAAAAGATGGAGCGGATGCGCGAGGAGGCAGCGAAGCTCACGGCCGGATGGGAGCAGGAGAAGGTTAGAAGCGTCGTCACCGAGGTGCTCGAAGACGTCATGTCGCCGCTGATCTACTCCGAAGCCCTCGAGTTGATGCACGACCACCGCGCTGCCGGGCGACTTGTTTGCATCGTGTCGTCATCGCCCGAAGAAGTTGTCGAGCCGATGGCGCGCCTGCTCGGCATCGACAGATTCATCGCCACGAAACCAAAGATCGTCGATGGGAAGTACACGGGCGAGCTCGATTTCTACGCATACGGCCCCTTCAAGGCCGACGCCATCCGCGACCTGGCCGAGAAGATCGGGATCGATCTTGCCGGCTCGTTCGCATACTCCGACTCCGTCACCGACCTGCCGATGTTGGAGGCGGTTGGGAACCCCGTCGTCGTGAACCCCGACAAGGGCCTCCGGAAGCTGGCAGCCGACCGCGACTGGCAGGTGGAGTTCTTCCGCCACCCGGTCTCGATCAGGGACAGGCTGCCGCGGCTGCGGGCGCCCGAGGTCTCCCGGAGCAACGGCCTGGCGGCGGTCGCCGGCGTAGCCGGCATCGCCGCCGCCCTCTGGTGGGTATCCCGGCGCAAGGCGGGCGCGAGTCACTAATGGCCTGTGTCAGGAGTTCGGTGAATTCGCAGCATGACTCCTGACTCGGGACACTAAGGTGGGGTTGTGATCGCTCGCCGGCGCCCTGGGGCCGTCTCGGCCCGGGTTGCCGTAGCAACGGTGCTCTGTATCTCCGTGCTGGTCGCGGGGCCCTCGGCTGCCGCGCCCTCCCAGGCCGAGCTGGATGCCGCCGAGGCACGGCTCATGGAGATCGAGCGCGAGTTCGAGCTCGTGGTCGAGGAGTACAACCTCGTCAACGAACGACTCGAACGCATCCAGCACGACATGGTCTCGACTCAACTCGTCGTGCGTCAGATCTCGAGGCGCATGGAGACCAAGGAGTCGGCCGCGGTCGCGCTGGCCGTCGAGCTCTACAAGGCCGGACCGACCGGCGCCGCGGTCGAAGCCGTCCTCTCGTCGGAAACCATCGCCGAGATCGAAACGCGTGTGGAGTACCTCGAGTCGTCCAACGACGCCCAGGCCGAGGTGTTCGAGCTGTTGGCCGTCGACCGGGTGCAGTTGGACGAGCACCTGGCCGTTCTCGAAGAGCAGAAGGCGAAAGCACTGCTGGCCGAGGCGCGCCTTTCCGAGCTCAGGCGGGACGTCGAGTTGAAGCTCGACACCCAAGAGGCCGAGATCGCAGAGCTCAACGCAGCTTTAGAGCGAGCTCGCGCGCGCGAAGCGGCGGCTGCAGCGGCGCGGCAGGCTGCAGCGCAGGCCTTCGGCCCGATCGACATCGGTCCGATCAAACCGGCCCCCGCACCGAACGCCGGGGCCCAGGCCGCGGTCGACGCGGCGCTTTCCCAGGTCGGCAAGCCCTACCAATGGGGTGGGTCGGGGCCGGACTCCTACGACTGCTCGGGTTTGACGATGTGGGCGTGGGCACACGGCGGCGTGTCGTTACCCCATAACTCGGGGCAGCAATACGCCTCCACTCGCCGCGTCGCTCAATCCGACTGGGAGCCGGGCGACCTGCTCTTCTTCGGGAATCCCATCCACCACGTCGGCATGTACATCGGCAACGGACAGATGGTGGAGGCCCCATACACCGGCAGCCACGTGCGGGTAACCAGCACGTCCCGCTCCGATTACGTCGGAGCGGGACGGCCCGGTGTCTAGCCTCGATCGGTGATGTAGCTAATCGTCCTTGCCGTCGGTGTCGGCTTCGTCGATCGCGTCCTCGGCCTCTTGTCCGGCGTCCTCGGCCTCTCGCTGGACGTCTCGGACGCCTTCTCTGACGTCAGCCTCGTCTTCAGCGTCACAACCGGCGGCCACGCCGAAACCGAGAACAAGCGCGATCGCGAGAGCGATACGAGCAAGCTTGTCCTTCATCACTCCCTCCTTCTCCGCCGGAAATGACATACCCAGAATCAGCCAGGGGATTCCTCTCCGTTGCGGCTCGGAGTCCGTGCGTAGTGGCCGGGACTAGCGGTAGCCGGTGCCCGGCCCGCTCAGCTGCACGTCGCCGCGGGTGGTGATCACGAAGACCTGCCAGAAGTAGTAGGCGTAGAAGTTGCGCGGGTTGCGTCTCATGTGACGCGCGTACGCTTGGATCGCATCCACGTACGCGTAGCTGTGGTTGTAAGCCCACAGCGCTCCCCTCATGTTCTCGGGCGCGCCGCTCGCCACGAGGTAGGCCGCAGCCGCGGGGATAGCGTCGCGCGGATCCATCACGTTGCCGCCGCCACCGTAGGCGTCCCAGGTGGCCGGCATGAACTGCATCGGCCCCAACGCCCCGGCCGAGCTCGGGCCCATGAAGCGCCCGAACTTGGATTCCACGAAGTTGAGCGACGCGAGGATCTGCCAGTCGAGCCCGTACCTCTTGGCAGCTCGGTTGTAGATGCGGCGCAAGAGCCGGGGATCGTCGGGCCGAGTGACGGGCAGCTCTCCCGCCCGCTTCAGCGGCGTCACCAGCGATCGCAGCCCTCGTCCCGCCTCGATGTGATCGCGGATGATCGTCTTGAGCGACGGGCCCGCGCGCTCGATCACCGCGGCAGCACGTCGGGGATGGACGATCAACTCGCGATAGATGCGCTGCTGGCGCAGGGCACCGAGTGCCACCACACGCGACGACCTGTTACGCAGCGACCCACCATCGCGCTGCCAACGATCGATGGCTCTCTTCAGGTCGCGATTGACAGACGTCAGCTCGCGATAGAGACCTCTCGCGCCTCGGGGCAACGGTGCTCGGGGGCCCGGGAACGAGATCTCGCGCTTCACCGGGCTCGGGGCCGGCGACGGCAGCTCGGTGCGGGTGACGGTCGGGCTTGGCTCGGGCGAACCCGCCGGAGCGGTTCCCTGGGGACCAGAGCACGCGACCAACGTCACGGCTAGAACGGTCGATGCGAGCCATCTCATGTCCCTCACGTTAAAGGAGGAGGGCCACCTAGCTCGAGACGTCGGCTCCTGCTAGACCTGCGGCCGGGACGTCGACCGCGTCATCGCTCGCTTTGCTGCCGGCCTCCTTGCGCACGATGAAGGCGACCGAGGCAACGATGATCGCGGCACCCACGAAGATCGCAGGCGTTATCTCTTCGGACAGGATCAACCAGCCGAGGAAGATCGCGATGACGGGGTTGACGTAGGCGTACGTGGCGACCTTCGAGACCGGGGCGTGTTGCAGCACCCAGACGTAGGCCGTGAACGCCACCAGTGACCCGATGACGATCAGATACGCGAGCGCCAGCAACGAGCTCGTCGAGAAACGCTCCACCTCCAAGCCCGAAGCCTCACCGAGGAGCACACCGACGAGCGCCGACACCGCGCCTCCCAGGAGCATCTGATACGCCGTCGAGAGGATCGGGTCCGGTGGCATGTCGAGTCGACTCGAGAGGAACGACCCGTTGCCCCACGACGCAGCCGCTATCACGAGCAGGAAGATCCCGGCCAGCGAGGCCCCGTCCGGGCGGTCTCCGGGCAGAACCAGAACCGCCACGCCTACGAAACCGATGGCGACGCCGACGAGGGTGCCCGACGAGATCTGCTCGCGTGCGATGTACCGGTAGAGGACCACCCACAGCGGCGTCGAGGCGATGATCAATGAGGCGAGACCCGACGGAACGTCCTGCTCGGCCTGCATCACGAGCCCGTTGCCGCCCATCAGAAGGAGAGCTCCGACCAGAGCGGCTGCTCGAAGCTGGCCGAACGTCACACGCATGGCCTTCGGCCCGCGACGCACCAGCAGGAACACGTACATCAGGGTGCCGGCGATGATGAAGCGAACCCCTCCGGTCAGGAAGGGGGGCAGGGTTTCGACCGTGACGCGGATGGCGAGATAGGTCGACCCCCACACGATGTAGACGGTCCAGAGAGCCGCCCACACCATCCACGAGGGCGCGGTCTGCTGACGCGGAGGGCTCATGGGGGTGGCAACCTACCCGCCGAGACACCTATTCCGGCTCATCGCAACTCCGAAGAATCGTAGGTGGACGCCCCCAGAACCGGCCGTCACGAGCCGCGGCACCTTCGAGACTTAACCTCGGTCGCATGGTGATGGCGGCCCGTCGGGCCTATGCAGACGCGATCAGATGGATGAAGCGAGCCCGGCCGCCCGGGCTCGATGCCGGGCGACTCACCCGACGGGTACTCAGGTTCTGCTTCGGGCTCTCGTTCATCCTCCTCGGCATCATCGGCGTCGTCTCGCCGTCGCGATTCGGTTCGCCCGGCATGAAACCGATGGCGTCGTTGCAGTGGTGGGCGCTCGCCGGCGTAGTCGCCATGGCGCTTGTGCTGGTCATCACGAGCCGGCGTCGCGTCCGCCGCACGGTCGAGCTCCTTCTCGAACCCGTGCGTCGTCCTTTGGATCACCTGCCGTCGTTCGAACCCGTGACCGAAGCCCTCGACTCCTGTCCCGCAGCTCTGCGCACGCGCTTCGCGTTCGGATGGGTGTGGGGCCCGGCATTCGCGGTGGTCGCGGCCACGACCTTCCTGGCCGCCACGTCGTACTTCATCGTCGATGCCATCCTCGCCAGACTGCAGATCGGATGGCAGCAGCCCGTCCTGGCGGTGGCCAACGCCGCGCTGGCGTTCGTCGTCCTGCGTGTGGTGGCGCGGCGTCTGGCAACGTGGCGCCTCGCGCTCAGCATCCAGCGCGCGGTCAATCACCGGTACTAGGTCGACCTAGGCGAGAGCCTCCTCGACCGCGGCCCACAGTCGCGGGGCGTCGTCCCGGAACACGTCGCCGGCGGGGACCCCGACCTCGTCTTCGATCGCTGCGATCTCCCGGCGCGCCTCGTCGTCGTCCAGACCACGACAGTTCACCGCGACGCAGGCCACCCGCGCGGGACGCACCGTCGCCGCGGTCTCCTCGTACACGCGCTTCATCTCGGCCAGTGGGGGCAACTTCGTGTAAGGAGGCTCCTCGATCTCGGTGCGGCCGGCCTGATGACACAGCACCAGCACGTGCGGGGCGCTTCCGTGAAGGAGGCCCAGCGTCACCCCCGCATACGCGGGATGCCACAGACCGCCTTGCCCCTCAACAACGGCGACGTCCGCGTCGGGACCCACATCGCACACCAACATCTCTGCGGATCCGGAGAGGAAGTCCGAGATCACCCGATCCACCGCGATCCCTTTGCCGGCGATGAGGATCCCCGTCTGACCGGTGGCGACAAACTCGCACTTCCTACCGGCAGCCATGCCTGCTTCAACCAGCTCCAGGCTGACGGTCATCTTTCCCACCGCGCAATCGCTGCCGACGGTGGCCACTATCTTCTGAGGCACCTCCAGGCTCTTGCCGCTGAAGAGGGGGATGTCGTCCGGCGGCTGGCGCACGTCCCACAGATGCGCGCCCGTTGCCCGCGCCCGCTCCACCAACTCGGCATCGGCGGTCAGGAACCGGTGCAGCCCGTTCGCGATCTCCAACCCGTCGTCGACCGCTTCGAGCATCCACGAACGCCAGTGATCCGGAAGCCAACCACCGGGAGTGGCGACACCGAGCAGCAACGAGTTCCCTCCCAGCTCGCGCGCCTCTCCGAGACTCGCAACGATCGGCGCTTCGGATCGAAGCTCCGGCATCACCTCGGCCATCGAGCGGCCCGCGTTCTCGCGGTCGAGCACCGCGGCCACCGGATCGCGTGAATACCGCAACACACCGTGAGCCGTTTTCGCGTTGCGCGATGTCGTGTAGCCGTCGGTCAGCACGATCCACGACCGGGTCACCGTTCGACCACTCCCAGTCCCGGGCCGGTGGGGAGCAACACCTCGCCGCGTTCGTACCGCACGGTCGGGAACGGGTCCTCGGCGAGGAGTAACGGTCCGTCGATGTCGCAGTGGTCCGCCAGCGTCGCAACGGCCGCTTCCGCCGAAGTGGCCACCCCCGACTCGAGGTCGCATCCGATCATCACGCCGAGTCCGATCGCCCGCGCGGTGGCGATCGCGTGGAGAGCCTCGCGGATGCCGCCCGTCTTGCGCAGCTTGAGGTTCACTCCGTCGACCGCGTTCGCCAGGGCGGCCACGTCGGCTGCGGTGCCCACGTCCTCGTCTGCGTAGATCGGGATCGAGGTCGACTCCGTGACGCGGGCCAGGTCGTCCCGGTTACCCGCGGGGATCGGCTGTTCGCACAACTCGATATCTAGATGCTCCATCGCCTTAAGCGAGCGAACGGCCGTGTCGACGTCCCACCCCTCGTTGGCGTCGATCCGGATCCTGCCGGGGAAAACCTCGCGGATCCGCTCGAGCGCATGCACGTCGCCCTCGAAACCAACCTTGGTCTTTACGACGGGATGATCGGCGAACGATCCGGCGCGCGCCACCATCGCGGCCTCTTCGGTGATCGGCACGGTGACGGACGTCGCCGGGCACCGCGCACCCGCCATCCCGATCAGCTCGAGAACGGAGATGCCGGCGGTTTTCGCGGCGAGGTCGTGGGCCGCGATATCGAGCGCGCAACGAGCGGAGCCCGCCGGAAGGAGCCGCCGGATCGACTCCAGATCGAACGGTCCCGACACCGAGCTCAGATCGAGACCCTTCAGGGTCGCCACGACGCCGCCGGCAGACTCTCCCTTCCGATCCTCCGGACTGACCTCCCCGATGCCCTGGACCCCGTTCGAGGACAGGCGGACGAAAACGTTCTCCGCGTACTCCCACGTCTTGGTCGCGATCGTGAAGGGCTCCGCCAGCTCCAGCCGTCGGATCTCGGTCTCGAGGGTCATCTCTAAGCGCGACATCGGCCCATAATGGTTCCATGCACAAGAACACTCTCAAGACCTACCTCCTCCTCGCAGCGCTGGGAGGCTTCCTGGTCTTCCTGGGCCGGACCTTCCTGGGCCCGAGCGGAGCCACGATCGGCCTCGTCATCGCCTTTGTGATGGTCGGAGGCTCCTACTGGTTCTCCGACAAGCTGGCCATCCGGGCCTCGCGCGCCCAACCGGTCACAGAGCAGGAGGCGCCGGAGCTGTATCGCATGGTGCGGGAGCTGACCATGGCCGCTCAGATGCCCATGCCCCGCCTCTACATGACACCGGACCCGCAGCCGAACGCCTTCGCGACCGGTCGCAACGAGAAGCACGCCGCCGTTGCCGTCACCAGCGGGATCATGGAGCTGCTGAGCCCGGACGAGCTGCGCGGCGTACTCGCCCACGAGCTGGCCCACGTCAAGAACCGCGACATCCTCATCGGCTCTGTCGCAGCCGCCATCGCGACCGCGATCAGCTACGCAGCGCACCTCGCCTTCTTCTTCGGGGGCTCGGACGACGACGAAGGGGGAAACCCGATCGCCGCGCTCGCTACCCTGCTCCTGGCCCCGATCGCGGCCGGCTTGATCCAGATGGCCATCTCCCGGTCGCGTGAGTTCGAAGCCGACCGTTCGGGGGCCGCGCTTATCAACAACGGCGAGCCGCTCGCTCGGGCGTTGGAGAAGCTGCACCTCGGCGCGCAGAAGATCCCGATGAAGGTCGATCCGGCTCAGGCGACCAAGTTCATCGTCAACCCGCTGACCGGACGCAAGGTCTCGTTCGCGAAGCTGTTCTCGACGCACCCACCCATGGAGGAGCGGATCGCGCGCCTGCGCGCTCCCTTGGCGCAGGGCTAGAGGAGCGACATCTGTTGGTTCTGCAGTTTCTCGATCTCGGCTCGTGCGCGGCCTGAGTCTCGTGGCGGCCGCGGCCGCCGGCCGGGCGGGCGTCTCCCGGCCATGATCTCTGACGCCGTCTTCGAGAGCTTGTCCCTGTCCCCTTGCAGAGCGTAGGAACGATTGCGGTACATCGACTCGTACGTCATGACGAGGTCCGGATAGGTCTC
This sequence comes from Actinomycetota bacterium, assembly GCA_035249925.1. Taxonomy (GTDB): domain Bacteria; phylum Actinomycetota; class CADDZG01; order CADDZG01; family WHSQ01; genus MB1-2. The sequence goes on along the minus strand of DATFFR010000027.1, from coordinate 7,716 downwards.
GGCCAGCCACTCCATGTAGACCTCCTTCACCACCGGCCGTAAGTGCAGCAGGATGGGATACACGTGCGTCGCGCCGGCTGCAAGCGCACCCTCGATCACCTCTTGCAACTGGTCCCGCGCATCGCTGATGCCGGGCAGCACGGGAGCGATCAGAACCCCACAGGGGATACCGGCCTCGTTCAGCCGCGCGACGGCCTCGAGCCGCTTGCGCGGATGCGGCGTGCCCGGCTCGCTCTTGCGCCACACGTCCTCGTCCAAAGTCGGGATCGAGAACGAGGTCGTGACGTCGGTGACCGCGGCCGCCTTCTCCAGCAAGGGCAGGTCGCGCAGGATCAGCGTTCCCTTAGTGAGGATCGAGAACGGATTCCGGTACTCCGTCAAGGTCTCGATGATCCGGGAAGTCAACTTGTACTTGCCTTCGGCCCGCTGATATGGATCCGTGTTCGTCCCCATAGCAACGAGCTCGCCCTTCCACCGCTTCGCGCGCAGCTCCTTGCGCAACAACACCGGCGCATTGACCTTGACGACGATCTTCGTCTCGAAGTCCCGCCCGGCGTCCATATCGAGATACAGATGCGTCGATCTAGAGAAGCAATAGCGGCATGCATGGCTGCATCCTCTGTACGCGTTGATGCTCCAGTTGAAGGGGAGACGGTTGCCGGGGACGTGGTTGAGGATCGTTTTGGCCTCGGTCTCTATGAACTCGATCCCCTTGAAGTGCGGGGTGTCGAAGGTGCGTCGCCTCAGTTCGAAGAGGGCTTCGGCCATCTCGGGAGTATATCGAACGTATGTTCGATTAACCAGGGCAAGGCCTCAGCGCTCGGGCAGGGGCTTGGCCAGGCGCAGCTGAGGGACCATCTCGACGACCAGGATCGCCACCATGATCAATCCCGCCCCCAGCCACGCCAGAGCCGTCAGCGTCTCGCCCTGGAGCGCGTAGGCGAAGAAGCCGGCAAAAACGGGCTCGCTCGCCAGGATCAGGGCGATCCGTGCGGGGGCCGCGTGACGTTGGGCCCACGTCTGCACGAAGAAGCCGAGCGCGCTGGCAAGAAGCGAGGTGACGGCGAGCGCGGACCACACCGTTGTGGATCGCGGAACCACGAGATCGCCTCCGACGATCGCGAGCACCAGCGAGACCAGACCGGTCACTCCCAGCTGGACCGCGAGAAGAGCTCCGTAGTGGTGTGTCTCGATCGCGCGGTCGGTAACGAGGATGTGGATGGAGAACGAGCACGCGCACAGGAACACGAGGGCGTCGCCGGTCAGATGGGTACCACCCGAGCCGAACCCGGACAGCAGGAACAACCCGATCGTCGACACGAGCGCGGCCATCCATGCCAAGCCGGTGATCCGTTGCCGCAGAAGCAGCGCGCCGAACAAAGGTGTAAGCACGACGAACAGCCCCGTGATAAAGCCCGCGTTGGACGCGGTGGTCCGCTCGAGGCCGAGCGTCTGAAACAGATAGCCGGCGGTGAGGAACAAGCCCATCCCTGCCCCCGCCCGCACTCCGGCCGAGCCCAGCGCGGCCAGCTGTTTCCTGAAGATGAACGCCACCAGCAGAGCCGCCGGGATGAAGCGATACGCGAGGAAGGTCGTCACGGGGATCAACCGGACGGCGTCCTGAACCATGACGAAAGTCAGGCCCCAGATCGCGCACACCGCGATCAGGGACGCTTCGGCTAAGGGCGACCGCTGCTTGTCCGGCACCCGGGAAAGCTAACTGGCCTTCTTCGCCACCTTCTCGACCAGCTCGTGCTCGCGTGGCTCCTCGATCAGGCCCAGGACCGCCGCCTCGACCGTCTCCCGCCATTCGAGCTCGTCGAGCTCGTCCTGGGCGAGGGTGTCGAGGATCGGCGCGATCGTCCAGGACGACTCGTAGCGGTCGATCACCCGCGGGTCGACGTAGGACTTGCGACACACGGCCGGAGTGTTGCCGAGATAGTGCGCGACCTCCTTGATCGCCCTCGTCACCGCCCGTTTGCGTCCGGTCTTCGAGCCCAGAGCCTCGCCCGAGACCGCGAGGGCCTGCGCGGCCAGCACGGTCCCATGCCAGGTCCGGAAGTCTTTGGCCGAGTAATCGCCGCCCGAGACCTCCTTGAGATAGGAGTTGATGTCGGCAGACTTCACGTCCACCCAGCGCGCACCGCGCTTGTAGGCGAGCAGCTCCTCTCCCCCACTGCGGCGGCGCTTCAAAGCCTGCACGACCTCGTACACGGCCGGATCCACGACCGACTGGATCCGCTCCTTCCCGCTCTTGGCGACGTACTCGAAGATGACCTCGCGCCCCTCGAAACGGACGTGGGCCTTGCGGATCGTCGCCAGACCGTACGAATCGTTCGTCTCGGCGTAGGCCTCGCCCCCGATCCGAAAGAAGCCCCGGTCGAGCAGACGCACCGCACACGCCAAGACGCGCTCGCGAGGCATCCCCTCGCGCCGCAGCTCGAGGTCGGTCAGATGACGGATCTTCGGAAGCGCGCTGGCGAACTCGATCATCTTGTCGAACTTCTCGGCGTCTCTGCGGGTCCGCCAGGCCTCGTGATAGAGGTACTGCTTGCGTTGCGCCGCATCCGTGCCGACCGCTTGGAGATGACCGTTCTCGTGCGGACAGATCCACACGTCGCTCCATGCCGGTGGGATACCGAGGTCCTTGATCCGCTGCAGCGTTGCTACGTCGGTGATCCGGTCACCGTTCTCGTCCAGGTATTCGAATCCCTTGCCGCGCCGTCGCCGGGTCAGGCCGGGGTCGGCGCAGTCAACTCGGCGAAGCCTCGGCATGGGTTATCGATCCTTGTGAGAAGTCTGCAGGTCGGTTCTCTGGTGCAGCCTTGATACCCCTTGCTCTGCATCGCCACACCTACGCGTCGTCCGCGACGCCGATGAAGTGTGGCGATCCGTCCCCCGGGTACATACCTGTGGCAAGTGCAGTCAAGCCAACGGAGGTGTGCTGGATGTCGACTATCGAACAGTCGATCGAAGTCAACGTGCCCGTCAGAACCGCGTACAACCAATGGACACAGTTCGAGGACTTCCCTCACTTCATGGAGGGCGTCGAGAAGGTCGTACAGGTCGACGACGTGAATCTTCACTGGGTTGCCGAGATCCTCGGCCAGCATCGGGAGTGGGACGCCAAGATCACAGAGCAGCTCCCCGACGAAAGGATCGCGTGGAGGAACGTCGACGGCGCCACGAATGCCGGTGTCGTCACCTTCCACAAGATCGACGACAACACCACTCGGATCATGCTGCAGATGGAGTTCGACCCGGAGGGGTTCAAGGAGAAGGCCGCCGACGCACTCGGCATCGTGAAGGGTCGCGTGAAGGGCGACCTCGAGCGGTTCAAGAGCTTCATCGAGAGCCGCGGCCAGGAGACCGGCGCGTGGCGCGGTGAGGTACCCCAGAGCCACAGCTAGAGAAACGCGTTCAAGAAAAGGCCCCGGGCCATACACCCGGGGCCTTTTTGTTTCAGGGATCGGCGGCGCGCAAGGCGCGGGCGAGCTCGTCGACCTGGTCGGGCGCCAACCAACGTGCCACCGATGCGAGGATCGAGTCGACCGTCACCTCCTTGCCGGCCTTCCGCAGCGACGCGGCCGTCTTGATCACGAAACTTCGATAGTCGGCCGGAACCGAGATTCCCTCGATCGTTCCGGAACGTCTCCACTCCATCTCGAGCGGAGCAACATCGTCTTGCTCCCACCACGCCGAAGCGGTTGCGGGTTCCCTACGCGTGCGGGGCTCCGGCAGCGGAACGATGTTCACCGGCTTGCTCCCCGGCCGACGCCAGCGCGGCTCCTCGTGGAAATCGGGTTCGAAAAGAAGCCGCCGCGCCGCAAGGGTCTCCGGCGGGCCGGAAAGGATCAGACGCAACGAGCGGTCGAGCTCATCCGGAAGGTTGCCGGCGTCCCGGTACGCGAGCGCATGCTCGGTCGAGAGCGGTTCGGCGTGCGACGTAATCGATGCAGCGTCGGGCTCGCGCAGACGCGCGAGCTCGATCTCGAGATCCCGCACGCTCATGAGGTACCAGCCCTCGCGCAGCGGTTCGGACACAACTGGCCCGTCAGGCGACGTCTCTGCCCCAGACGCGCAACAGGACGTCTGCGATCTCCTTGACCGCGACCCCCTTCTCCAGATAGGCGTCGGCACCGCGAGACATCGCTTCGCCGGCCATCGACTCCTCGTCGAATCCGGAGAGGACGACGATCCGGGTGGATGGCGACGCGTCCTTGATCCGGGGGATCGCCTGCAACCCGTCCATGACGGGCATCGCGAGATCGAGGAGGATGGCGTCGACTTCCTGCGTGGAGATGAGATCCACGGCCTCCACCCCGTTCGCAGCCTCGCCGACGATCTCGAACCGGTCGTCGGGCTCCAGCGACCACCGGAGCAGCATCCGGATGTCGGGAGTGTCGTCCGCGATCACCACGCGGCAGGGTCCCGAAGCTTCAACGTCGGTCATCTGTAACCCTCTGGCCCGGAAGAGGTCATATTTGTCTCCACATTGGCACAAGAGTGGGCTATTGCGACAGTTCTCACAATGGTCTCAGGAGACCATCTTTCGGATTAGTCAGTCGGAACTACGAAGCGCGCAGGGCCGGGACTACCCGTCCGCCCGGGGCACGGTGAAAAAGAACGTGGCCCCCTGACCCGGCTCCGACTCGACCCCGACCTGGCCCCCCATCGAGCGGACGTATTCCTTCACGAGGGTCAGCCCGATCCCGGCGCCACGCTTGGCCGCCTTGACCGAGGCCCGGGACCGCCAGAAGGGATCGAACACCCTGCCCGCCTCCTCGGCGGTCAGGCCGACGCCCTCGTCGGCGACTTCGATCCGGGCGAGCCCGTCGGCCGACGATGCCCGCACGGTGATGACCCCACCCGACTCGGTCGCCTTCACGCCGTTCGACAAGAGATTGATGAATACCCGTTTCAGGAGCCCGCGATCGGCCAGAACCTCCATCTCCGGGACCTCGAGCTTCACCTCGCGCTCGGCGAGCAGAGGCTGAAGGTCTCCCACGACGGTCTGGACCTCCTTGTTGAGCTCGATCGTCTCGACCTCGACCCGGAAGCGACCGTGCTCCAGAGCTCCGAAGTCGAGAAGCGCGTCCACCAGCTTGGCGAGGTCCGAGGCATGGTGGCTGATCTTGTCGATGGACGCGAGTGTGGTCTCCGCATCGAGCCGTCCCCAGTAGTTGAGGAGAGTCGTGCTGAACCCCGAGATGCAAGCAAGTGGAGTGCGCAGCTCGTGCGACACGGAGTTGATGAAGTCCCTTCGAAGCTCGAGGGTCTCCTGCAGCTCGCTGATCAGCGACTGCTCCAGCTCCTGTCGGCGCAGCTTTCTGAACGCCAGCGCTCCGAACGACGCGAACGTCTGAGCAAGCTGGGTCTCCTCCTGGCTGTAGGTCCTACCTTCCGAGGACATGACGATCAGGATCCCTACCGCTTCATCATCCTTCTTGGTCAGCGGCACGAGAAGGAAGTGATCGACGCTCTCGACGGCGCGTGATCTCATCACCTGCTCGAGACGAGGCGTCAGGTCGGCGAAGATCTCGACGCTGCCGGAGGTGCTGGCCGTCACGACCGGCGGCCCCTCGTCATCCTCGGGAACAGCCAGAGCGCAGGCGCGCGCGTCGAGCAGCTCCTGGGCCCCGAAGACGATCTCGGACAACATCGTGTCGCGGTCCTCGGCCTCGCTGACGACAAGAGCAAGTTTCTGGAGCCTCCCCGCACGACGTGCGAGGTCGTGCTGCCTCCAACCGCGGTCGACTATCTCGGGAAGCGTTCTCAGGTAGGTCGAGTCCTTGACGACGTAGTCGATCGCGCCGCTACGCATGGCCTCGACGGCGACGGACTCGGATCCCATGCCCGTCACCATCACGACCGACGGCCCCCCGAGCTTCTTGATCTCGCGGAGGGTCTCCAGACCGGACATGTCCGGGAGGCGGTAATCGAGGAGGACCAGGTCGACGTCGGTCAGCAGCCTCAGGGCTTCCTCCCCGGAAGCGGCCATCGTCACGTCGACGTCCATGTCGCCGAGCCGGCGCTCGATCAGGAACCGCTGATCGGCGTCGTCCTCGACCACCAGGAGACGGATCCGTCGCGGCATCGGCGCGCCCGAAAGCAACGACTCGGGCATCAGAGCACCGCCTCGTTCGCCGCAGCGGGCATGGAGCTCTCGGTCGGCAGCGTGAAGCGCACGTCGAGGCCATCAGGCGCCTCCTCGATCCACATACTGCCTCCCATGGTCTCCACGATCTTCTTGCAGATGGGTAGTCCCATCCCGCTGCCTTCCGTTTTTCCCGTCTGCTGCAGACGTTCGAATACCCCGAAAACCTTCTTGTGATGTTCCTTGGGGATACCCGGCCCGTTGTCGCGCACCGAAACCAGGACCTTCGAGCCTTCGGCCGGGCCGGCCGAGATGGTGATCCGGACGTCCTCCCGCCCAGCGTAACGGCACGAGTTCTGCATCAGGTTCGTGAAGAGCTGGCGCGCCCTCAACGGGTTCATGCTCACGGTGGGCAGATCGGCGGCCTCCACGGTGAGGCCGGGGTGCCCGGCCCGGATCTCATCGGTCGCCTGCGCCACGATGTCGTGGAGCGAGACCTCCTCCGGTTCGGTCTGGCTCCGGCCGATCCGCGAGAACTGCAGCAGGTCTTTGATCAGGGATTGAAGGTAGGTAGCGCTGATCGCGATCCGCTCGATGTAGAAGCGACCCTTCTCGGGCAACGACTCACCGAAGTCCTTCGAGAGGAAGTCGGAGAATCCCTGGATCGCGATGATCGGACTGTTCAGATCGTGGGACACCGTATAGACGAAGGACTCCATCTCGGCGTTGAGTTCCTCGAGTGAGCGGCGCGCCTCGCGCTCGCTGGCGAGGGCCATGGAGATGCGGCGCTCGGCCTCGCGCAGCTCGGTGACGTCCTGGACGGTGCCGACGACCCGGACCACTTCGTCGATCTCTTCGTCGACCTCGAGGCTGCCGCGCGCGTGCACGGTCCGCACCGAGCCGTTCGGCCGCACGACGCGGTAGTCGAAGCTGTACGGCTTGCGCTCCCGGATCGCTCGGTCGAGCGGGGACTCGTCCAGCTGGTCGTCGGGATGCGCGAACTCCTGGGCTTTCTGGAGAGTCGGAGCGAAGGCCCCGGGTTCGACGCCGTAGATACGGAACATCTCGTCGGACCAGGAGATCGAGTCGTCCCTGGTGTTCCAGGTGAAGCTTCCGAGGTGGGCGATGCTCTGAGCCTCGGCCAGCTGTGCCTGACTCTTGCGAAGACCCTCGTTCGCCTCCTGCAGCTGCGCGTTCGCGGTCTCCGCGGCGGCCCGAGCTTCCTGCTCTCTGCGATACAGCTGCGTGCGATCCAAAGCGAGACCGGTCAGCACACCGAGCCCCCGGAGAAGCTCCACCTCCTCCTGCCCGAAGAACGGTGTGTACGGGCTGGCCCAGATCACCAGCGACCCGAAATCGAAGTCCAGCCGCAACAGGTCCGCCTGAACCGTCTCTTCCGTGAGGGAACGCGGGCCGTCCGGGGCGACCGATTCCGACGAAGGATCGCCATGGGTCCCAAGGGTGCGGCCGGCGTGGTCGCTCAGGACCGCGGTGCGGGCCCCGAGGATCTTCGTGACGTGCGGCAGCAGGCTCGCGACGACCTCGTCTTCGGTGGACGCGGAGACCAGCCGCTCGGTGGCGTCGCGCAGAGCATCCTGCTCGGGCCGGCGCCATGCCAT
>DATFFR010000026.1:0-63516 GCA_035249925.1 Actinomycetota bacterium | reverse complement strand
TTCAAGTTCGTCGCTCACGACGGGACCACGCAGTCGCCCGAGGCCACCGTGACGATCACCGTCTCCCCCCAAAACGACGGCCCCGACGCGGACAACCAGTCGCCTTCGACCGACGAGGACACGCCTCTTCTGGTGACCCTCACCGGCTCCGACGTGGACGGTGACTCCTTCACCTTCCGCATCACGGCGCTGCCCGCCGACGGCAAGCTCTACGAGGGCGATTCCACCAATCCGGCCGACGAGATCACAGCTGCGGACCTGGTCTTGGGAGTCGGCTCACACACGATCCCCGCCAACCAGGTGACCTACGCCCCTAATGCCGACTTCAACGGCGGTGACTCCTTCAAGTTCGTCGCTCACGACGGGACCACGCAGTCGCCCGAGGCCACCGTGACGATCACCGTCTCCCCCCAAAACGACGGCCCCGACGCGGCCGATGACTCCGACGCCACCAACGAGGACACCGCGGTCAACACCGACGTGCTCGCCAACGACACCGACATCGACGGCGACACCCTCACGGTGACCGCGGCCTCTGATCCCGCCAACGGCACCACCACCGTCGAGGCCGACGACACCATCACCTACACGCCCGATGCCGACTTCAACGGCTCCGATACCTACACCTACGACGTGTCCGACGGCAACGGCGGCACCGACACCGCGACGGTGACCATCGCGGTCGCCCCGGTCGACGACGGGGGCTCGCCCGGGGGCGGTCCGACCCCGCTTCCGACCCCGGTTGCTCCCTCCGGCCTGATCGCGACGGCGACGGGCCCGGGCACGGTCGAGCTCAGCTGGACCGACAACAGCGCGACCGAAGACGACTTCCACGTCGAGCGCACCACCACTCCGGGTGACGCGGCCTCGTGGACCGAGGTCCTGACCGACCCGGTCAGTCCGGCGACGGACACCGGCCTGAGCTGTGACACCACCTATTCGTACCGGGTCCGCGCTCACAGGCACAGCGACAACGCGTTCTCGCCGTATTCCAATGTTGCGGACTCGACGACCGACACGTGCACGGACGTCGACCCACCGCCGCCCGCAACTGCTCCGGCGGTCAGCAGCATGGATGTCAGCTCGAGCGTGTTTTCGCCGAACGGTGACGGGAAACTGGACGAGCTCGTCGTGTCGGCCTCGATGAGCGAGGTGGCGAACTGGGAGTTCAGTGTGGCCCCGGAGATAACCGCGTTCCTCGCCGGTGCTGCACCCATTTACTCGGTCTCGGGCGAGGGGACGTCGATGACGGAGTCGTGGGACGGCAGGACGTCGTCCGGTGACGTGGCACCCGATGGGACGTACGTGTGGACGCTCACCGCTACCAACCGGCGCGGCGTCGAGATGACACCGGCTACGGGTCAGATCGAGATCGACACGACCGCTCCCGTTCTGCTGGGCATCAAGGCGCTGCCCGCCAGGTTCGAGCTCCGCCGCGACGACGCGACCGCTATCGTCTTCTCGACGACCGAGGCGGCGCGGGGACGGGTGAGGATCGTCAAGAACGGAAAGGTCGTGAAGCGACTCGGTCGTTACTCGATTCCCCGGCCCGGCAAGGTCGACTTCCTCTGGAGCGGCCGCAACTCACGCGGGAGAAGGGTGGCGCCCGGTCGTTACACCGTCGTGATCGGGAGCATCGACGCTGCGTTCAACCGGACGACCAACCGGGGCCTCAGGATCAGGGTGGTCCGCTAGCTAGCAGCGGATGTTCGAGTCCCGATAGCCGATGCAGAAGACCTTCTTGCCGCTGTAGCAGTAGCCGGTGACGGCCGCGTCGCCGTTGATGCGACGGCTGGTGTAGGCGCAACAGTCGTAGATCGTCCGGATGCGGCCGTTGCAGCAGCGCGACCAGCCCCCACCCTGGCCCGGGCGGCGCACGTAGGAGTACTTGGCCGGCACGACCTCCTCGCACATCTTCCGGCGCCGTTGGTTGCGCGAGCGATAGATATCCCCCTTGTCGTCCACGGGGTACCCGTACTTCGGGTGCAGCGGATAGCCGTAACGATCCACCCTGGAGTGCGGCGAGTAGGGGTGGGGGCACGAGCCCGTCGTAAAAGTGTGACCGCAGATGTGGTACGCCTCCGCGTTCTCGGGTCGCACCGCAACGCTGACGAGCGAGCCTCCGACCAACGCGACCACGCCGGTCCCAAGCTTGCCGAGGAACGACCGACGACCGGTCCTCTGGGCGAGCGCCCTGGCGGCCCGTTCGGTGAGGCTCTCGGTCACCGGCTTGTCTCTCTCTCGGGATGGAAGCCCTCGGTGGAGCGCCGGCGGGCGCTGTCGATCAGGCCCTCGATCTGCTCGAGGTTGTTAACGGTTCCCTTGGCGGCTACGAGGCCATCTCGATCGACGATCACGACGTAGGGCGTACCGGGGACCTCGTAGGCCTGCGCCACCCCGATCCCGGGAACGACCGGTGCCGCTACGCGCTTGTGCTTGAACGTCAGTGTCGTCTCTTCCTCGTCGACGTCGGTGATGACGTAGGGCGCGAGACGGCCCTCCTCGGCGACGGCGCCGACGGACGGCAGCACCTGCTCGCACACATGGCAGCCGGGTGAGACGAACATCAGGAGTTGATCCGCTCCACCGATCACCACAGGCTCACCGGTGATGTCGTGCGTCGGTATCGGCGGTGCCTCGGATCCGAGCTCGGGGCCTTCGTCGTCCATCTCGAGCGCCCCGCGGGGACCGAGTCGCATGTGGAGGGTGCCGATCTGGCGAGCGAGGGCGACGACGACGAGACAGAGAGCGATGACCAGTCCCCACAACATCACGTACGACACCGCCCACCAACCATCCACCGGCGACTCCTCAGCTCATCGGGTGCGAGACAGGTTATCGCCGCCCACCGGCAGAGAAGGCCAGAAGATCGTCTGACGGGCTCGTACTGCTTGGCATCGAGCGGCATCGTTCGCTCGTAGGATTCGGCGCCATGTTCCGGAAACCGGCGCGTCTTGGTCTCGTCCTCCTGGCGGCGATCGTCGGCGTCGCGTCGGTGGTACCGCTTCTGGCCGTCGCGAGCCACGTCGACGTTCGCGACCCCAATGACACGAAGGGGTTGCTCGACGTGCGGCGCGTCTCGCTCAAAGGGTCCGAGCGGCCGACGTGGAACATCATCACGTTCAACGACTGGAGCGTGGTCGAGATGTTCGACGCCGGCTACTTCCTGGTGCGCCTCGACACTTTCGGCAAAGCTCGCTACGACTACTACGGCCTCGTACGTTCCGACGGTTTCGCGATGCGCGGCACCCTGGTGCGCGATCGTAGGAGTAAGCCGGACTTCAACGTCGGTTCAATAACGGCGTGGCATCCGACCAGGACCAGTGTCAAGGTGCGCATCCCGCTGCGCAAGATGAAGATCGGGGGGGACCGGCTCACCTACGGTTGGCGCGTGCAAACCCTGTTCTCGGGCTGCGCCCGCGTGTGCATCGACGATGCGCCAGACGACGGTGGAGTGAGGGAACAGATCCCGGGACGCGGCCCGGTACCGACCCCGACGATCACGATCACACCGACTATGACGCCGACGGTCACCCCCAGCGAGTCGCCGGCGCCTTCGCCTTAGCGCACCGTTGCGTAAGTTCCGTCGCGCCGGTACGTCCCTGCATCGACGATGGCGCGTTACTCGTCGGGAACGTACCTTCCAGGTACGCCCCTCTCCTCGCGCCTTGCGAGTCGCGGCGCATGCCGCCCGGGGCGCGGAAGTTACTTCCGCGCCGGAGGCGCCTAGGCGTTAGCGTTCGGGCGCGGCTCGGTGCTGGGCACCGCGCCTCTGATCTCGGACTTCTGGACCTCCATGAACTCAGCGCGGGTGATGCGCTCCGTGTCGTGGCGACGGATCTCGCAGTCGGTGATGGGGATGAAGTGGCGCTCACCGTCCATCAGAGATTCCCACGCGTCCGAGAAGCGGATGAACTCGGGAGACACGTAGATCGTGCCGGCTATCTCGTAATGGTCGAGCAGCAGCGTGATCAGAGTGGGCTCTAGCTTGACGGTGGGGTCTATGTAGCTGAAGGGGGTCCCGCAGTTGGGACACACGATCCCCGTCTTGCGACCGCCGATCGGCGCAGTGTCGATCGGCACGTCCATGCCGCAGATCGGACAGCGCGCGGTATCGACAGCTTGTGCCATGCCCTCAGCTTAGGGCGGCATCGTCCAGATGTCTCTCTCCGGCCGCATCGAATCGACACGGGGGTTACGGATGCCCCGCATGGCCGCTTTGCGCAGATTGCGAACGATGAGCCGGGACACGATGACCCAGCCGACCGAGACGACCACAAGCATCACGCAGGCAACCGTGAGCATGGGGTCGCTCAGGAACTCGTTGATCCTGTCGCCCCTGACGGCGAGCTCGAACCGGTTCATGGGGCCGCAGGGTATTCCTTCCAACCGCGCCGAACACGCCGTGGCCCTGAGAGGATGGGCCGGTGGAGGAAGCGCTCGAGACCAAAGAGTCCCACCTGCGAGCCCGGCTGGCCGAGATGGGATCGGTCGTGGTCGCTTACTCGGGCGGCGTCGACTCGACCTTTCTGGCATCGTCGGCCCACTCAGTGCTCGGCCCCCGGTCGCTGGCGGTCACCGCCGTCTCGCCGTCCCTGGCTCGCCGCGAGCTCGAGGACGCGAAACGAACCGCTGCGCGTCGCGGCTGGAACCACCGGCTAGTCTCCACCCACGAGGTGGGTCGCGAGGAGTACGCCCGCAACACCTCGGACCGTTGCTACTGGTGCAAGTCGGAGCTGTTCGAGGTGCTGACCCCGGTTGCCGAGGAGCTCGGGGCCACGGTCGTCGTGGGCACGAACGCCGACGACCTCGGCGACTTCCGGCCCGGCCTGCGCGCCGCCGTCGAACGAGGCGTGCGTTCTCCTCTGGTCGAGGCCGGGCTGTCCAAGGCCGAGATCCGCTCCCTCTCGGCGGCCCAGGGGCTTCCGACGGCCGGCAAGCCCGCGGCGCCGTGTCTCTCGTCGCGGTTCGCCTACGGCGTCAGGGTTACACCGCAAGGCCTGAGACGCGTCGAGCGGGCCGAAGAGATCGTGCGGTCCTATGGCTTCGAGGTGTTGCGCGTGCGCGATCTCGGCGGCGACGCGCGCGTCGAGGTCGCAGCTGCCGAGCTGCCTCGCGCTCTCTCGGTCGAGGATGAGATCCGGGCGCGGCTGGTCGAGCTCGGCTTTCGCTCGGCGAGCCTGGACCCCCGAGGGTTCAGGTCGGGCTCGCTGAACGCCTTCGTCGCCCCCCCACGCATCGCCTGAGGCTGCTAGCCCATGCAGCGTGGATTGATCGTCGACCTGGTGGTCGTCGCCGTCGTCCTGTTCGCGATCGTCCGGGGCTGGCGCAACGGCACCCTTCGTGAGGGCTTCGGCCTGTTCGGACTGATCGCTGGGGTGCTCCTGGCCCCCGCCCTCGTCGGCCCGTTGGGTGAGCTGATCGAGAGCTTCTCCAACATGAATCTGACGGCGGCCCGTTTGAGCGCGCTGATCGCGGTCGTGGCCCTGATAGAGATCGCCTTCATCGTCGTCGGGATCCGGAAGACCAAGGAGCTGGAGATCGCCGGTCCCCGCTGGCTCGATCGTGCCGGCGGCGCGGTGCTCGGCGTGTTCCGAGCGGTGACCGTGGCCGCGCTGCTGCTGTATTCGCTGCTGGCCGTATCGGCGAGCGAGCGTTCACTGCCGGGCTTCACCGAGGGCGTTGTGGACTCTGTCTCGGGCCGGGTGCTGGCCGACCCGTCGTCGCCGGTGACGAACCTTTACGACGCGCTGCTGGCCCGTTCGGACGACATGCGGTCTCTCACGTTGTCCGTGCGCCAGCAGACCGGCTTCCGCCCGAGCGTCGGTTCCGATCGGGTCACCTTCGTGGGGGCCGAGGGGTCGCTCTCGGCGGTGGAGGAGGCCGAGCGCGAATTGCTCGCTCTGATGAACGACGAAAGGGAGCGCCGCGGCCTCGAGCCTCTGGCGTGGTGCGAGTCCTGTGCGGAGGTCGCGCGCGGCCATGCAAGGGACATGTACCGGGAGGGCTATTTCTCGCACGTCGACTCCCGGGGCTCCGACCCATTCGACCGCATGCGCCAGGCGCGGATCGCCTACGCCGCGGCGGGCGAGAACCTGGCGGTCGCGCCGACGGTGGAGGAGGCCCACCGGGGTCTGCTTGCCTCGCCCGACCACCGCGCCAACATGCTGCGCCCGAGCTTCGACCAGGTCGGCATCGGGGTTGTCAACGGTCCGTACGGCCTGATGTGCACCGAGGTCTTCCGCCAGACCCTGTAGTGGCTCCGCCGGTTCGTTACACGCCGCCTGGCTGCCGCCTTGGTGCAGCGTCCGACTCGTTTGACTAGGCGGGCGCGCCCCACGTGGGCTGCGGGAGAATGTTGCGGGCCGCCGAGAACGCTTCTTGTAACGAGCCTCCACCGGCGATCACCAGCGACGCGATGTGTTCGACGTCTCGTTGAGTTTGGGTCGATAGGACCCGGCCGCTGCGGTGCAGGTCGAAAAGCCAATCGCGAAATACCCGCCGCACGTCGAGGTCGACCGCTGCTTGGTCCATAACCAAGATGTCGGCGCCCGATGTGCCCTGCTACATAGGCAATAGTGCCTAAGTCGGCGGCTTGACTTGCCGGACCCGGCACGTCTTGGAGACGGCATGCGACCGGGCCTCATGTCGTCGCGGTCGCGCTGTCGACCCGCTGGTGGTGCCGGCTAGCCATAGCAAGGCGAGGAGGTGAGGGCCACCAGATTTCCTGTGAAGCCACTTGCGCGGCGGTTGCGGCCGAGCTTGCATTGACGGAGAGAAACCATCCGCTGGGGGTAAGAGGATGAGGCGGGGGCTTGCAGGTACGGCGTCAATCATGGGGATGATTGCGGCGCTCGTCGTTCCAGCGCCGGCCGCCGCCGCGCCTCCCGCCAACGACTCGTTCGAGTCGCCCGTCGTGGTGGAGAGCGTGCCCTTCACCCACACACAGAGCCTGGCTGAGGCTACCGTCTCGTTCGACGATCCAGGCTGTTTCGGGATGAATAGGACGGTCTGGTATCGCTTCACACCCACCGAGGACATCAGGGTGATCGCATCCGTCGCAGGCAGCAACGTCCAAGCCGCCGTAGGCCTCTTCACGGGCGAGTCGGGCAGTCAGACGACGCTGGCATGCGACCGGGAGATCAGGTCCGATCTTCAGGCGGGTCAGCCCTATCACTTCATGGTGGGCGCGATCGAGCCCGAGGGGGACCGCTCGCTTCTGACTTTCAGCCTGACGCTGCCACCACCACCACCCCCGATCGATAGCGTGACTACTCCTCGAATCATTTCCTCGCTTCCCTTCAGGACTACGGTCGATACCCGTGAAGCGACTGTCGCGTCTGGGGAGCCGAGTTGTGCCAACTCGACTCATACCGTCTGGTTCTCGCATCGGAGCATCCGGGACCAGACCTTGCTGGCGGCCACGCGCAGGTCCAACTACGACACCGCGATAGGGATTTGGGTGATGCGATTCGGAGAGCCCGTCTTCGTGGATTGCATGGACGACCTCTTTAGGAATCGGCTGGCCCGCATTCGGTTCGAGGCCCAAGAAGGGCGCAACTATCTGTTCGGGGTGGGCTCCGAGAGTGGGTTCGGTGGAAATCTCAACTTCTCACTTGAGCGGCCGCCTCCCAAGCTACGCGTTCGTCTGTCCGTCAATGAAGTCGGCATGGTGAACACGGTGACCGGCGCGGCCAGGATCTCGGGATGGCTCCGATGCACACGCAAGGGCACTCACGTGACCCTGAGCGGCGGTGCCCGTCAGGTCCGGGGTAACAGGATCGCTACCGCAGATGGAGACCGTCTTCACTTCCAGACTAAGGAATGTGGACCAAAGCGAATGAAATGGTCGGACCAGCTGGCGGATTCAGAGTATCCCTACAGGCAGGGTCTGATCGGGCTGCGCATCTTGGCTACCGCCACGCACGACGAGGTCCACGACAAGAAGAAGTTCGCGGGACCGGTCCGCCTGCAGTCGTGTACCTGCATCTGGTGATCTAGCAGAGGGCGACGCCTGGGCCCGATCGCCGAAGGTCGCCCGCGTTGGTGCAATCGTAGGAGCCTGGTCGCCTACACGTTTGGCCGCTGAACTCGCCCTTCAGAGACCGTCTACCGCGCACATCACCTGAACGAGCGCGCCTTCCCCGGTAGTCACGCGCGTCTTTGGTCATCACTTTCTCGACGCGAGCAGCGTTCGTGCGCGCCCGTGCGTCACGTACCACGACAGGACGGGAATGCGAACTGATCGAAGGCGAAGGGCGCGAAGAGGTGATGGCCGTGACAACTGCGAGACGACCGACCGCGGTGGTGCTGGCTGCAGTGTTCGCCGTGTTCTCGAGTCTTGTTGCTATTCCTCGGGTCGACGCGCAGCTAGCGCCTCTCGAGGAGACCCGTCCCAACGTGTTGCTGATCGTGACCGACGACCAGCGGCTCGACGGAACGATGGCTGTTTTGCCGACGGTTCGGGAATGGTTCGGAGCCGGCGGCACCGAGTTCACGAACGCGTACGTGACGACTCCGCTGTGCTGCCCCTCTCGGGCTTCGATTATGACCGGCCGCTACACGCACAACCACGGCGTCGAGGCCAACGGCGAAGACGCAGCTCACACCATGGATCACCGGACCACGCTGGCGTCACAGCTCCAAAGGGCCGGCTATTCCACGGCTATCTTCGGCAAGTTCTTCAACAAGTGGCCGCATACGACACCCCCGCCCGGGTACGACGAATGGGCGATCCAGAATTTCCGGTACTCCGGCTCCACGTTCAACGTCAACGGGCGCGCCAAAGTCATCGACGAGTACTCGACCGACTACATCACCGAGAAGTCGACAGAGTTCATCGAGGGCGCCTCCGCAGCGAAGAAGCCCTGGTTCCTCTACATCGCCCCGATGGCGGCCCACTCGCCGTTCGAGCCGTCGTGGCGCTATCGGGATGCACCCGTCCCGGCTTGGGGAGGCAACCCCGCGACGGCCGAGTCGAATCGCAAAGACAAGCCGCTGTGGGTCCGCAACGAATCCACCAGCCACGCCAGAGGCGACAAGTTGCGTCGTCTGCAGCTGCGTACCCTGATGTCGGTCGACGATCTGGTCGACGACGTCGTGGAGACGTTGGAGGAGACCGGCGAGGATACGACCACGATCGCGGTCTTCACCTCCGACAACGGCTTCTTCTGGGGCGAGCACGGACTCGAGGACAAGCGCGGCGCCTACGTCCAGGCCTTGCAGGTTCCGCTGTACCTCAGGTGGCCCGGGCGCGTGCTCGGCGGAACCACCGATGACCGGATCGCCGCGAACATCGACATCGCTCCCACGCTGCTGTCGGCCGCCGGCGTGGAGCCGTCGCACTCGGTCGACGGCACGTCGCTTCTGGAGTCGAGCGAACGCGATCACCTCCTGATCGAGTACTTCCAGGACGAGGCGCCGTTCGACGACGTTCCGAAGTGGGCCGGCATCTTCACGCCCCAGCACGAGTACGTGGAGTACTACGGCAAGAAGGGCGGTCTGGTCTTCCGCGAGTACTACGACCTGACCCGCGACCCGTGGCAGCTCTCCAATCTCCTCGGCGACTCGAGCTCGGCGAATGATCCGTCGCCTGACGTGCTCCGGGAACTGAAGACGCGTCTCCACGCCGACATGAATTGCACGGGGACGGCGTGCCCATGAAGCGGCCGGCCAAGTGCTGTGAGCACTTCACCCGACATCTAGTGGCGCTCTTGGTCCAGCGAACGGGCCGGAGAGGAGGTCGATGAGCGATCCGGGGACGAGTCGGCAACCGACTCATGAAGGCCGCGGCGGGCGAGCGACTGGTGGCGTGTGTATCTGTGCGGGCATCGGACGTAAAGGAGCGAAGATGAAGCGATACCTGAGCATCTCGTGCACCGTGGGTTTGGCGCTCGCGGTGTTGCTGAGCAACGTCGCCATGGCGCTGGCCGCACCTGCCAACGACTCGCCCGAGTCCGCGCAGGAGGTCGCCTCGGTGCCCTTCAGTGCAACCGTGAACAACTCGGAGGCCACCACCGGTCAGACCGAGCCGACGGGTTGCGGGATGGGCAAGGCGGTCTGGTACTCGTTCACGCCATCTCAGGACATGAGGGTCGAGGCATCGACCGGTGGCAACGTCGACACCGTGATCGGCGTCTACACCGGCACGGCGGGGTCGATGAACATGATCACCTGCAACGACTGGTACTACGGCGAGAACGCGTTGATCAGGTGGAACGCGGAGCAGGGCACCACCTACATGGTCGCCGTCGGTGGGTACTCGCAGTACAGCAGCGGCGAGATCCGGGTGAACATCAAGAGCATTCCGACCGATCTCGAGATGACCTTGGAGTTCGATCCGGTTCAATGGATCAGTGCCGCCAGCGAGAACCCGGTGGTTCTGGGCACGCTTGATTGCTCGGTCCCGGTGGACAACGTCCTCGTCAGCCTGTACCTGGAGCAGGACAACACCTACGCCTACGCGGACACCCCTGTGGATTGCGACGGACCGACGCGGTTCCTCACGTCGACCTCCAGCGGCGACTTCAAGGGCAAGCTCACGGGCCTGACCGGAACGGCAAGCTTCGATGGGGAGGACGTTGAAGCGACTGCCTCCGTGATGCTCGTCACGTGCACGCGCTTCGGCACGCTCGGACCCGATTTCCTGAGCGGTTCCAGCCGCAAGGACAAGCTCTGCGGTCTCGACGGGAACGACATCATCACCGGGGGAGCCGGCGACGACACGCTGCGCGGTGGAAACGGCAACGACACGCTGCGCGGTGGAGACGGCAACGACCTGATCTTCGGGGGCCTCGGCGACGACCGTCTGTTCGGACAGGCCGGTACGGACACCCTTCGGGGCAACGAGAAGAACGACGTTCTCGACGGAGGCTCGGGCAGCGATACTTGCAACGGCGACCAGGGATTCAACCGCAAGAAGAACTGCTGACCCGGTCCTGGTCCGACCGGAAGGCAGCGTGCAGCGGGAGGGCTTCGGCCCTCCCGCTCCGCGTCCGGCGCGTAGCGCACCTATCCGCAGGACGATGCAGCGTTTCCGCGTCGCCGGTCGTCATGACCAATGACCGGGACGAACCGGTCCGGAGTGACAAGGCGGCGGTCATCGGCACGAAGCCGCGGCAGCTCGGTGACCGGGTCCGAACTCCGGCGGACGAAGCAGTGAAGGAGAGGGACGTGAAGAGATCCATGCGCACGTTCGCGATGGTGGGGATGGCGGTTCTGATGATCGTGGTGGGCGCGATGCCGGCGCTGGCCGCTCCAGACAACGACGACCCCGAGAACGCCGAGGAGATCACCTCGTTGCCGTTCTCGACTTCGCTCAGCACCAGAACGGCGACCACCACAGACGAGGAGCCCAAGGACTGCGCGATGGGCAAAGCCGTTTGGTATCGAGTGACGACCACGCTCGAGCAGCGGATGCAGGCGGAAACGGCGGGCAGCTCTTTCGACACCGTTCTCGCTGTGTACAGCGGGAGCCCCGACGCACTCGACCTCGTAGCTTGCAACGACGACTCGATGACCCTGACGTCGATCGTCAGATGGGACGTGACGCCGGGATCGACGTACTACATCGCCGCCGGTGGTTACAAAGGCGCGTCGGGCGAGCTGGCGATCGAGCTGGAGAGCATCCCGACGGAGCTCGAGATGGCCCTCCTGTTCGACAAGGTGGAGTGGTTCAGCAGCATCTCCGGAAACCCGGTGATCACCGGAACACTGGACTGCTCCGTACCGGCCGAAGGCGTGCAACTCGAGATCTCGGTGGGACAGAAGGGTGAGAACGTCGACGGCCACACGCTGGTCGACGACTGCGACGGACCTACGCGCTGGCTGATGACCTTCGGCCGTGGTGATTTCCACGGCGGCCTTGCATCGCTCGAGGGCCGGGCCTACTACGGCGAGGAGCAGGTCGAGTCGGTAGACGCTGCGACGTTGATCGCCTGCACGCGCTTCGGGACCCTGGAGAACGACAACCTCGCCGGTACCAACCGGCCGGACCGGATCTGTGGGCTCGACGGCGACGACGTGCTGGAGGGCCGAGCCGGCGACGATCTCCTGCGCGGCGGCATCGGCAACGACCGCCTCGTGGGGGCCTCCGACCAGGACAAGCTCTTCGGCGGCCACGGCGACGACACGCTCCTCGGCGGGCGGGGCCGCGACGAGCTGAACGGCAACGAGAAGAACGACCTTCTCGACGGGGGGCCGGGCGGCGACATGTGCAGCGGCGACCAGGGAGTCAATCGCAAGCGCAACTGCTGATCCTTAGGCGGCGGGGGACGACGTGGGAGGGCCATCGGCCCTCCCACTCCCGCGTCCTCCTTTCCTGGGGCGCGGGGCGGCTTGAGTCTCCAGTAGGTGGCTGGTCGGGGCCCTGAAGGCTCGGGTCTAGCCGCCGACCCGAGCTTTGGTTGCCGTGAAGGTCGAAAAACGACTCTCATGGCAACCAAAGCCCGGAAGTTGGACAAAGGAAAGGCCCCCGGAGAACCGGGGGCCGCTTTGTTCCTTTGTCTCGAGAGATCTAGAAGATCATCTGCAGGACGACGATCAGTCCGATGACCGCAAGTACGGTCCAGACGAGGCCCATGAGACCCTCCTTTCGCCATCGTTCGGGATGACTTCGATTGCCTGTCGCCATCCTTCCCTCCCGCCTGGATACGAAACGCAGCGCTGCGAACCGGTGACGGAGGGTGATATGCCCCATTTGTGAGATTGACAGTGCTTGAGCGCAGGGATAGAAAGTTGACAACGCAACTAACAGTGTAAGGAGTGCCATGGCAGCATCGACCCATCCCATCGAGGCGGTCGGCCTCAAGCGACGGTTCGGCACGATCGAAGCGGTTGCCGGCATCGACCTGGCGATCTCGAGCGGCGAGATCTTCGGTTTCCTCGGCCCGAACGGCGCCGGGAAGTCGACCACGGTGCGCATGCTAACGACCCTGCTGTTGCCCAGCGAGGGCCGGGCATCGGTCGCCGGCTACGACATCGTGAAAGAAGCCGACGACGTGCGGCGCTCGATCGGCGTCGCGTTGCAGGACGCGGCGATCGACCCGCTGATGACGGGCCGCGAGTTGATCAAGCTCCAGGCGATCCTGCACGGCATCGCCAAGGCCGATACAGGGCGCAAGGGCAACGAGTTGCTCGAGCGCGTCGGCCTGATCGCGGCCGCGGACCGGCGCGTCGGCACCTACTCGGGTGGGATGCGACGCAGGCTCGATCTAGCGCTGTCGTTGATCCACGAGCCCAAGGTCCTGTTCCTCGACGAGCCCACCACGGGCCTCGACCCGAACAGCCGCCAGGCGATCTGGGACGAGATCCGCACCCTTAACCGCGAGGGCACGACCGTGATGTTGACGACGCAGTACATGGAGGAGGCCGACCAGCTCGCGGGTCGCATCGCCATCATCGACAACGGCTTGATCGTGGCCGAGGGCACCCCGTCGCAGCTGAAGGCCAAGGTCGGCGAACCGACGTTGCAGGTGTCCCTCGATCCCAATGCCGACGAGCTCGCCGCCGAGACGGTGCTGGTCCGGTTCGGCGAGTCGGTGCCCGCGCCCGAGGGCAGCGTCGCTACGCGTCTGCCGGGCGGCGCCGAGCAGATGACTGACGTCGTGCGCGCCCTAGACGAGAACGGCGTCAAGATGCTGGGCCTCGAGCTCCACTACCCGACCCTCGACGACGTTTTCCAGTCGGTTACCGGCCGTCGCCTCGAGGGGGCTGAGCCCGGGGTGGACGTCGAGGAGGGGGCAGAGATGTCGTGAGTGCAGTAGCCGCCCACTACGCCGCGCTGAGCCGTCGGTCGATCACCAACACGATCCGCCAACCGATCGCGATCCTGCCGGCGTTCATGTTCCCGCTCATATTCCTAGCCCTCAACTCCGCGGCGCTCGCGGAGTCGATCCGGTTGCCGGGGTTCCCTCCGGTCGATTCGTTCCTGCAGTTCATGATCACGACGACGATCATCCAGGGGGGCCTCTTCGGCGCGATCGCGGCCGGGTCGGACATGGCCCGCGACATCGAGGGCGGTTTCTTCGACCGTCTCGTTGCAACGCCCGTGTCGCGCACCTCGATCCTGGTGGGCCGCGTTGCAGGCGCGACGCTACTGGCGTTCGTTCAGGCTCTTGTTTTCTTCACGATCGCGCTGCCGTTCGGCCTCGAGGTCGAAGGCGGGGCGCTCGGTGTCCTCGGAGTTGCCCTGATCTCCTCAACCGCCGGCGCAGGCATGGGGGCCCTCTCGGTGGCGATCGGGCTGAAGAGCGGGTCGACCGAAGTCGTCCAGGGCTCCTTCCCTCTGATCTTCGTCTCGTTCTTCTTGTCGAGCGCGTTCTTCCCGCGTGAGCTGATGGAGGGTTGGTTCAAGACCGCGGCCGGGATCAACCCGCTGTCCCACATGATCGAGAGCGCCAGGCACCAGGTGATCTTGGGATGGGACTCGTCTGAGTTCCTCTCCGGTTGGGCGATCGCTCTCGTCATCTTCGTCGTCGGTATCGCAGTGTCCTTGGTCGCGCTGCGATCGCGACTTGCGGACAAGGCATAACGATGTCGTCGTTGGCAGTGACGTGGGGGATCGCCCAGCGGAGCTTGATGCTGATCCCGCGCTATCCCTCGACCTTCATCCCGTCGCTCGTGATGCCCGTGTTCTTCGTGGTCGCGTTCGCCGGGGCGTTCGCCGGACTGTCGAACCTGCCGGGTTTTCCGGCCGACGAGATGATCGACTGGGTGCTGCCGATGTCGACGCTGCAAGGTTGTGCGTTCGCCGGCATCACCACCGGGATCGCGATCGCACGCGACTTCGAGAACGGATTCTTCGACCGGTTCATCCTGAGCCCCGCGCCTCGCGGGGCCATCCTCGCGGGACCGTTGCTGGCCTCCGTCCTACGCGCTCTAATGCCTCTCGTGTTGCTCTCGATCGTGGGGTTGTTCTCCGGCGTTCATTTCAAGGCCGGACTCCTCACGATGATCCCTCTCGCGATCGCCGGGCTGGGTATCGCTCTGATCGCCGGCGAATGGGCAGTGGGACTCGCTTTGCGCGCTCGGTCGCAACAGGCGGCGCCGCTGATGCAGATGGCGCTGTTCCTGGCCTTCTTCCTATCGACCGCGCAGCTGCCGTTGCACCTGCTGACCGGGTGGGTGCACGCGATCGCACGGTTCAACCCGATGACGAACGTGCTCGAGCTCGCCCGCCAGGGCTTCCTGGGCGACATCACGTGGGCCTCGACGTGGCCGGGCCTGGTCTCCCTGGGTGGCATGGCCCTGTTCCTGGGCATCTTCGCCTACCGAGGCATCCAGCGCGTAGTCCCCTAACGGAGCTTTGCGCGCCGTGAAGGTCGAAAATCGAGTTTCAGCGCGCGCAAAGCTCCGGCGTGACAGGATGTGGTGATGGGAGAAGAGGCTCATCGCTCGGACTCCGACGGTATCGAGGAGCTGCGAAAGCTCCTACCAGGCCGCCACTCGATCAGGCCGTACGGAGACGGTTACGAGATAGTGATCTCCGACGCCATGGACGAAGCGCTCACATTCTTCGTCTCCTTCCCGAAGGCCAAGCTGCAAGCGCCTAAGAGCGCCGCGCCGCCGACGGCTCCGGGCGAGCCGGGAGCTCCGTAGCGTCTCATCGTTTGCGCGCCTTCAAGGTCGAAAGCCGAGTCTGACGGCGCGCAAAGTGTGGGCAGCGTCACGGAAATCCCGCGGCCCATGCGTTCGTCTGTCCCTGTGGGACGTCGTAGAGAGATCGTCGAGAGGTGCGTGACACTTGCGCTGGATCAGTGGGGGGTCCTGACTCACGAGCAGGCGCGAGGCGCAGGGATGTCAGCGAGCGCCATCCAACGCCAACTGCATTCGGGAGCCTGGCTGCGCATGCATCCCGCCACCTACAGATTGAGAGAGGCGCCGCCATCCTGGGAGCAGGCTTTGATGGCGGGTTGCCTCTGGGCGGGGCCGGGTGCCGCCGCTTCTCATCGAGCGGCGGCGCGCCTTCATCAGCTCGGGCTCAACCAAGCCCCTACGGAGATCGTCTCGGTTGGCAACAAGAGATCACCACGGAGCGTCAGGTTCCATCGGACGAAGGCCTTGGAGCCGTGCGACGTCACGCGGGTGCGGGGGATTCCCGTGACGACGGGCTCTCGAACGTTGATCGATCTCGGGGGCGTGGTGTCCAAACCGGACGTCGAAAGGGCACTCGAGGCCGCCCTACGGCTGGGCTTGACCTCGATCTGGCACCTGATCGATCGTCTAGACGCCGTCGGAAGGCCCGGGCGCAACGGCGTCGGAGTGATCAGAGCGGTCCTACGTGATCGGGATCCGCGCCTGGTTCCGACGGCGAGCGAGTTGGAGTCGATGCTGTGGCAGATCATCTCGTCCTCCGATCTCCCACTTCCCGAACGCCAGTTCGTCATCTTCGACGCCGAAGGTTTCATCGGTCGCTGCGACTTCGTTTATCCCGCAGACTGGCTGGTGATCGAGGGACAGAGCGCGCGCTGGCACCTCACTAAGGAGCGTTGGCTAAGCGATATGGAGCGCCGCAATCGCCTCACGCTCGCAGGTTGGAGGGTCATCGAGGTGCCCTGGCTCGACATCGTGCGACACCCGGAGAAAGTGATAGCTCGGATCGCCGCGGCTTTGGTCGAAACCAAGCCCGGTTTCCGGGCCTGATTACGACCAAAGTCTGGAGGGCGAGTTGAGGGGGCGGGTAGGGTTCGGCGCGTGAGGGCTGCTATGCGGGTCGTCGTCGCCGCGGTCGCGTTCCTCTCTGCGTTCACGATCCCGGTGACGGCTCAGGAGCCCGACGGGCGCGAGCTGTTCCTCGAGTCATGCGCGTCGTGTCACGGTTCAGACGGAACGGGGACCGAGTACGGGCCTTCGCTGGAGCACGCGGGCGAGGCGGCGGCCGACTTCCAGTTGCGCACGGGTCGCATGCCGCTGACCGACCCCGGCCGGCAGACCCAGCGCAAGCCCGCTGCGTTCGACGAAGCCGAGATCGAGGCGTTGGTCGATCACGTCGGCGAGTTGGGCGACGGGCCCGAGATCCCGCTGGTCGACGCGGAGACCGGAGACTTGGTCGAGGGCCAGATCCTGTTCGTGGACAACTGCGCGGCTTGTCACGGCGCGACCGGCAACGGGGGCGCCGCCGGCGTGGGCGCGCTGGCCCCCAGCCTTTACGCGGCAAGCGATCTCGACATCGCCGAGGCCGTGATCACAGGGCCGGGCGAGATGCCGGTGTTCGA
This sequence comes from Actinomycetota bacterium, assembly GCA_035249925.1. Taxonomy (GTDB): domain Bacteria; phylum Actinomycetota; class CADDZG01; order CADDZG01; family WHSQ01; genus MB1-2. Next base: position 46,303 of record DATFFR010000026.1, on the reverse strand, counting down.
CTTCGACGAGCACGAGCGCGACTCGATCGCGCGCTACCTGGGCTACTTGCAGACTCAGGACGCTCCCGGCGGTGCCGACATCGGTGGGATCGGGCCCGTGCCGGAAGGTTTCGTCGGCTGGACCGTCGGCATGCTGTCGCTCGGTCTCGTGTGCTACCTGATCGGATCGCGGGTGAAGCGGACGGAGGAGGCAGAGTGACGAACCTTCTCTTCGACCTGAGTGTCGCAGGGCGGCAGATAAGTCGAAAAGAGCGGGGGGAGGCGGCGGCGTGAGGCCGGAACGCGTCGTTGCCGTCTCTTTCGCTCTTAGCGTGCTGGCGTCGATCGGGCTCGCGGTGCTCTACGCGGCGGGCGGCGAGCCGCAACTCGAGGGCGCGTTGCTCGGAGTCGCGTTGGGAGGCCTCGGCCTAGGCGTCGTCGTGTGGGCGACCCGACTCCTCCACGAGGACGAGGTCGTCGAGGAGCGACCCGTGCTGAGAAGCGACGCAGCTCGAGATGCGACCGAGGAAACCCTCGCCGACGAGGAGCTCACGCGGCGCTCGTTATTGGTCCGTCTGCTCGTCGGCGCCGGTGCTTCGCTTGCCGCCGCATTGGCGATCCCCGCTCTCTCGCTCGGCCCCCGTCCCGGGCAGAGCCTCTTCCGCACCCAGTGGACCAAGGGCAAGCGCCTCGTCGACGTGGACGGCAACGCCGTAACTCCGGACATGGTGCAGGCGGGTGCCGTGCAGACGGTGTTCCCGGAAGGGGAAGTGGGCTCGGCCGACGCGCAGACCCTGCTGCTGCGCGTGGATCCGGCGCGTCTGCAGCTTCCCGACGGCCGTGAGGAATGGGCTCCCGACGGCGTCGTCGGTTTCTCCAAGATCTGCACCCACGCCGGTTGCCCGGTGGGCCTCTACCGCGCCGAGAGCCACGAGCTGCTGTGTCCGTGCCACCAGTCGACGTTCGACGTGCTCAGGGGGGCCGAGCCGAACTTCGGGCCGGCCGACCGGCCCCTGCCGCAGCTGCCGATCCAGATCGACGACGAGGGCTACCTCGTTGCCGGCGGCGACTTCTCCGAGCCCGTCGGACCGGGCTTCTGGAACCTCGAACAAGACGAAGGCGAGGACGAAGCCTCGTGAATGACGTTTTGGTTGCTCTCAGGTGCGTTTTTCGACCTTCACAGCAACCAAAGTTGGGCCGGGACGACGCGTCGTGAGGGTCTTGGGCTGGGTCGACGAGCGTCTGGGTGTCGCGTCCATGGCGCGCAAGGGGCTGCGCAAGGTGTTTCCCGATCACTGGTCGTTCCTCCTCGGCGAGGTGGCGTTGTTCTGTTTCGTGATCCTGGTGGCGACCGGGACCTTCCTGACGTTGTTCTACCGGCCCGATTCGGTGCCCGTCATCTACGAAGGACCCTACGCGCCGCTTCGTGGACAGGAGGTCTCGGCCGCGTACGAGTCGGTCATGCGGATCAGCTTCGAGGTTCGCTCCGGGCTCGTGATGAGGCAGGTCCACCACTGGGCCGCTCTGGTGTTCATCGCCGCGATCGTCGTCCATGCGATGCGGATCTTCTTCACGGGGGCGTTCCGCAAGCCGCGCGAGCTCAACTGGATGATCGGTGTCGCGCTGCTTCTCTTGTCCCTGGGTATGGGCTTCACCGGCTATTCGCTTCCCGATGACCTGCTGTCGGGTACCGGCCTGCGTATCGCGTATAGCGTGCTCATCTCGGTACCGCTCGTCGGGCCGTATCTAGCGTTCCTCGCGTTCGGCGGCGAGTTCCCGACCGAGGGCATCATCTCGCGGCTCTTCGTGATGCACGTCATGTTATTGCCGGGCTTGATCATCGCTCTGATCGGCGCGCACCTCGCGATACTGGCGCGCCAGAAACACGCGCAGTTCCCCGGAGGCAGGGCCGATCAGCGCAACGTCGTCGGCAAACCCTTCTGGCCGGGCCAGGTGTTCAAGTCGGTTGGGCTTCTGCTGATCACAGGAAGCGTTCTCTCCTTCATGGGCGGGTTGATCCAGATCAACCCTGTGTGGGACTACGGTCCGTTCGATCCGACGGTCGTCAGCGCGCCGGCGCAGCCCGACTGGTACATCGGGTGGCTCGAGGGCGCGCTGAGGCTCTTCCCTCCACTCGATATCTCGATCTTCGGCATCTTGATCCCGTCGCCGTTCATCCCGGGCGTGGTGATGCCGGGCGTCGCGTTCGGTCTGATGGCCGTCTGGCCTTTCGTCGAGGCGCGCCTGACCGGCGACCGCGACGAGCACCATCTGCTCAATCGCCCGCGCGACGTCCCCGTGCGCACCGGCATCGGCGTCGCCGCGTTCCTCTTCTTCCTGATCCTCACGCTGGCCGGCGGCAACGACGTGATGGCGATCATGTTCGACGTCCAGATCGAGGCCGTCACCAACGTCCTGCGCCTCGCGGTCTTCCTGGTCCCGGCCCTCGGCGGCCTCATCGCCCACCGCATGGCCGTGCAGCTCCAGGGCACCGGCCTCGGCCCTGGGCCCCCGCGCACCGTGCGCTTGCGCCGCAACCCCCGCGGCGGCTTCGACGACCACCCCTGACCTCGTTTTCCGCGTACCTAGTCGCGGATTTCGCAAGTACGTACGCGGAAAGCTGGGGGGTCAGCGTTCGGTCAGCCACCCCCAGGCGGCCGTGAGGGACAGGGCGGCCCCCGGGATCCACAACCAGGCTCCGTAGATCAGGCCGACTCCGACGAGGGTGACCCCGAGCGACAGAACGATCGGCCAGGGGCTCAGAGCCGGGAAGACGTCCTCGGTGAGCTCGAGAGGCCGCTCGGGACCGGTCTCGTCGAACCCCAGCAGCGACTTCGGCGTCTTCCTCCCGCTGCGGGCGCCGCGCACTGCGACGAGCATGAGACCCATGAAGATGGCGGCACTGGCGATGATCCCGCCCAGCAGCAGGGTGCCGGCTTCCTCGTAGCTGACGAACCAATAGATCGTCGTGATGACGATCGTAAAGATGGCGATCCGCAGGAAGAAGCGGACCTCCTCAGGCATCGCTGCGACCCTCTATGCGCGCATCGAACACCGGCCGCTCGCTGCGGATCGGCGGGAGGCTCGTGAAGTTGTGATGCGGCGGGGGAGAGGTCGTGGCCCACTCGAGGCTGTTGCCCTCCCATGGGTCGTCTCCGGCCGGGTCTCCGCGCTTCATCGACACGAAGAAGTTTGCGACGAACACGGCGATGGACAGCGCCAGGATGCCCGACCCCACCGTCGACAGCATGTTTATCGTGTCCCAGTTCCCGCTCGCCGCATAGTCTGCAACGCGCCGCGGCATCCCGTCGGCCCCCAGCTGGTGCATCGGGAAGAACGTCATGTTGAAGCCGATCAGCATCAGCCAGAAATGGAGCTTGCCGAGGCCCTCGCGCATCATGCGGCCGCTCATCTTCGGGATCCAGTAGTAGAAGCCGGCGAAGATCGCGAACACGCTGCCGCCGAACAGCACGTAGTGCATGTGCGCCACCACGAAATATGTGTCGTGCACCGCGTAGTTGATGGGCGGAGCCGCCAGGAACACGCCGGTGATGCCCCCCATCAGGAACATGAACAGGAAGCCGAAGCAGAACAGCATGGGCGTACGCAACCGGATCTTGCCGCGCCACATCGTCGAGATCCAGTTGAAGAACTTCACCCCGGTCGGCACCGCGATCAGCATCGAGGTTGCGCTGAAGAACGGACTGTCGACGGCGCCGGTTGCAAACATGTGGTGGGCCCACACCGAGAAGCTGTACGCGCCGATCAAAAGAGTTGCGAACACGAATCCCCTGTAGCCGAACAACGGCTTGCGGCTGAAGACCGGGATGATCTCGCTGACGACGCCGAAGAACGGAAGGATGACGATGTAGACCTCGGGGTGCCCGAAGAACCAGAACAGGTGCTGGTACAGGATCGGGTCGCCACCCTGGCTGGGATCGAAGAACCCGCCGCCCAGGTTGCGGTCGATGAACAGTGCCGCGAGCGCTGCGGTCAGCACGGGGAAGCTGAACATGATCAGAGCGAGCGTGACGATCAGGTTCCAGGTGAAGATCGGCAGCCGGAACATCGTCATCCCAGGTGCGCGCATGCCGAAGATCGTCGCCATGAGGTTCACCGCGCCGAGCACGCTCGAGGTGCCCACCAGGATCAGTCCGACGATCCACAGGTCGGCCCCGGCGCCCGGGCTGAAGGTCGAGTCCGACAGCGGCGGATAGGCGGTCCATCCGAACGCCGCAGCACCGCCCGCGGTCAGGAAGCCCGAGAACACGACGAGTCCTCCGAGCAGGAATAGCCAATACGTGAGCGCGTTCATGCGCGGGAAGGCCACGTCCGGAGCACCGATGTGCAACGGGATGAAGTAGTTCGCCAACCCCGCCACGACCGGTGTGGCGAACAGGTACATCATCCCCGTGCCGTGCATCGTGAAGAGCTGGTTGTAGGTCGACTGTTCGAACAGCTGGATGCCCGGCTGTGCCAGCTCGGCCCTCATCAACAGCGACAACAGACCCGAGACGATGAAGAACGCGACGGCGGTCACCAGATAGAGGATCCCGATCCGCTTGTGGTCCACGGTGGTCAGCCACGCCACCGCTCCTCGCGGTTCGGCGTGCGCAGGCACCGGCGCGTCAACCGTCGCCATCGACGCCTCCCTCCTGTTCGACCAGCCACGATTCGAACTCGTCTGGGGAGACGGCTTCGATCGTGAACGTCATCTGGTGGTGCAGTAGCCCGCAGAACTCGGCACAAACGCCGGGATACCTGCCCGTCTCCTCGATGTCGACGTCTATCCGTGTCTCTCGGCCCGGCGTCAGGTCGCGCTTCAGCAAGAACTTGGGAACGTAGAAGTTGTGCACGACGTCGGAGGAGGTCAGCAGGAAGGTCACGTCGCCGGTTGGGACCATCACCTCTGCAGGGTCCTCCGGGGTGCCGACGACCTCGGCCTCGGTGCCCTCGTACTCGAAACGCCAGCCCCACTGGAAGCCGGTGACGTGCACGATCGCGTCGGCCTCAGGCTCCTCCTCGTTCACCTGGCCCAGCGTGATCGCAGAGAGCACGAACAACACGATCACGATCACCTGCGGGATCGCGAACCAGGTGATCTCCAGCGCAAGGTTCTGATGGAACTGCTCGGGCAGCTCGTTGTCGCCCGGTTTGGCCCGGTAGCGGATGAGGCTCCAACCGATCAGGCCCGCGGTGACGGCGAACACGCCGGCGGCCACCCAGAAGAAGATGTCGTAGAGCTCGTTGACCTCGCGGCCCTCGCGCGTCACGGCGGCGGGCGCGCACGAGGTCATGAGGCAGAGGGTTGCGCCTGCGGTTAGTAGAGTCGGGCGCCGCAACTTCATCGCCCGCAGCGTACTTAACCGATAGAGGCCCGCATGAACGACAGCCAGGCTCACGATCTCCCGCCTCTCGTCGACGAGGCGGCCCTGACCGTCTTCCTCAACGAACACTTCCACAGCAAGGCCGATCTGGTCGTCCAGCGCCACCAGGCGGGGCATTCGAACGAGACCTTCATCGTCCACCGCGGCGCAGGCCAGGAGATGGTCTTGCGGCGTCCGCCTCTGGGCGCGTTCCTTCCCTCGGCCCACGACGTCGCCCGCGAGTACCGGGTGCTGAAGGCCCTGGACCAGACGCCCGTTCGTGTCCCCCAGCCCTTGTGCCTGTGTGAGGACGAAAGCGTGATCGGGGCACCCTTCTATCTGATGGAGCGCATGCACGGCGTGGTGATCAGGGAAGAGATCCCGGATGCGTTCTCGGAGGAGCACAGAAGGAAGATCGGCGAGGAGCTCGTTGATTCACTGGTCGAGCTGCACGCGGTCGATCCGACATCCTGCGGACTCGAGACGTTCGGCAAGCCCACCGGCTATCTCGAACGGCAGCTTCGCCGATGGTCGGGTCAGCTCGAGCTGACGTTGCCCTTCACCCGGCCGCTGCCGGATCTGGAGAAGGTCGGCGAGTGGTTGCGCGACAACCTCCCCGAGTCCGGACCGTCGACGATCGTGCACGGCGATTACAAGCTCGACAACGTCATGTTCGATCCCGACGTGCCCCCGCGTCTCATTGCGATCCTGGATTGGGAGATGTCGACCCTCGGCGACCCCCTCGCCGACGTCGGCTGGATGGCCTCGTTCTGGCGCGATCCCGAGGACCCGACCGACGACCTCTTCTCGAGGCAAGCCGCGGTCACGGCTTCGCCCGGTTTCCAGAGGCGCAAGGACTTGATCGCTCGCTACGCCGACGCTACGGGTCGTGATGTATCGAACCTCGGCTGGTACGTCGTGCTCGCGATCTGGAAGCTGGCGATCCTGCTGGAGGGTTCCTACGCCCGCCACCTCGCGGGAATGACCGACGATCCATTCTTCGCCGAGATGGAACAGGGTGTCCCGCTCCTGGCGCGCCGCGCCCTGGAGGTGACGGCCTGGTGACGACCTTTCGCTCGCTCATAGTCGACTTCGGAGGCGTTCTCACGACGCCGCTACAGGACGCGATGGCGCAATTCGCCGAGGAGCACGGCATAGAGCTCCAGGACCTCGTGCGTGTGGCTCTCGCCGCGTACGCGGAGGGTGGCGGCGATCACCTGGTCGTCAAGTTCGAGACGGGTCAACTCGGTGAAGCAGAGTTCGCGCTTGCGTTCGCTCAACGTCTCTCGCACGTCAGCGGCAAGGAGGTGGACCCCGAAGGCATCCTGCACCGGATGTTTCGCAGCCTTCGGCTCGAGGACGGGATGATAGAGGCGGTCCGTCGAAGCCGCGCTGCAGGTATCAAGACGGCGTTGCTCAGTAACTCGTGGGGCCTCGAGCTCTATCCCCGGACGATCCTTGACGAGATCTGCGACGTCGTGGTGATCTCGGGCGAGGTGGGTCTGCGCAAGCCCGACCCGGCTATCTTCACGATGACCACCGACAAGCTCGATGTGCAACCGGAGCTCTGCATCTTCGTCGACGACCACCCGGGTCACCTGAAGGCCGCGCAGCAGGTGGGTATGACGACGGTGCTCCACCGCACGCCGGCCGAAACGATCGCCGAGCTGGAAGAACTCTTGGAGCTGAAACTGAGCTGACCGAGGCAAGGAAGGCGGGTCGGCTCTAGGTTTCAGGGATGGTTCCGTGGCGGACCCCAGTGGCTCTGTGTTCGTGCCCGGCCGCGCTTACCCTCCCGGCACCGGTTTCCTCGGGCCGGCCCGACGTGCCTCGGTCCCACGGCGACCATCGCTGGGACGGCCGGTGACGACAGGCTTCAGGGCACCGCGGGGCCGACTAGGGTTAGCCCCCCTGGAAGGTCGACAGCGTTGATTCCCGAAGGTCGATCTCCTCCGTGTAGTAACCACAGACCTTGCACTTCAAGACCTGGCCCTTGACGCCGTAGTCCTCGACCACCTCCATCGTCTCGCCGCACTCGCCGCAAACGACCTGAAGGTCCTTGTCGTAACCGACCATGTCCGCTCCTAGCTCAGCTCCGCCGACCGATACCCACTTCCCTCTGGGTTGTCCCCCGCCCCCGAAATCCCTGCGGGCGACCCCAAAGCCTGGCGCCGCCGGAGACAAGCTCCGGCGTTGCCCGAGAGGACACCAGAAGGGCACCTTCACGGGACCGTAATCGGCCCTCCAGGGCGCGCTAACGAGAATTGTAGGTGGCAATGAGCGGAGCCGGGCACCCGGGGCGATCTGTCAACTCAGAGGCCCGTAAGCGGCGGAGCCCTGGCCTCGCCCGGAGTGAGTCAAAACGCCTTCGAGCGGAGGGTGAGGTTACGTCCGCCGCCCCAAACTACGGGTGCCCGGCGGAGCGGGACGACTAGCGGTAGTTGACGAATTGGAGGGGGATGCCGAAGTCCTTTTCCTTTATGGCGGCGATGATGTCCTGGAGAGTGTCGCGCGACTTGGACGAGACGCGGACCTGGTCCCCCTGTACCGAGGCCTGCGCCTTGGTCTTCATGTCCTTGACGAATTTGACGATCTCTTTGGCCTTCTCGGTCGAGATGCCCTGATTGATCGTGATGGTCTGCCGCGAGGTACCGCCGGCGGCCGGCTCGATGTTGCCGGCCTGAAGAGCCTTGATGGCGATCTTGCGCTTCACCATCTTCTCCTCGAGAACTTTCACGCAGTCTTTGACCTTCTGGTCGGTATTCGACTTGACGACGATCGTGGGCTTGTCGCCCTGCTCGGTGAGCTCGACGGACGAGCCGGTGTTCTTGAAATCGAACCGTTGCGCGATCTCACGCGAGGCCTGGTCGACCGCGTTGCGAACCTCTTGCAGGTCGACCTCGGATACGACATCGAAGCTGGAGTCTTTCGCCATGGCCGGAAGGTTAACGGATGAAGGAACGCAGCAGAGGCATGAGCTCGGTCACACGCTCCTTGTTGAGATAGGCATCTGCCCAGTCCGGCTGCTCTTTGAGGATCGCGGAGAAGGCGACGATCTTGGTCTCCGGAGCGATCGTTCGCAGGATCTCGGCTGTGCCCTCGCCGTCGAGACGCGGCATCATGTAATCGAGGATCACGAAGCTCGGTTGCTCGCGCAAGGCCAGGGTGACGGCCTCGACTCCGTTCTCGGCTTCACCCACTACCTCTATGCCGTTCGTTTCGAACAGGAGGCGCAAGACGTGCCGGATCTCTTCGTCGTCGTCGACGATAAGGGCAGTCGTGGGCTCCGCCGTCGATCCGTTCTCTTGCTCGGTCACGCGCCTGACTCTCTCACGTCACTTGGGCGAAGGCCATACTTCCAATGTTTGGGGAAACGTTAACAAGCGCACATGGTCTTCCATTCTCTGGCCGAAGAAACAACGCGCTGAACGTGCGCGCTCACTCTATGTGTCCGTTTCGTCCGATTAGTTGACATCGCCAAAACCGGTTGATAGGTAGTAGCCACTTCCTCGCGGGAATTCAGACTCTGCAATCGAATGTGAAGGAGATTCTTCTATGCCGCTTGCGCGCGCGCTCAGACTCGGACGTCCTCTAACCCTCGCAACCATCGCCTCGGTGCTGGTTGGACTCATCCCGTTCGGGTCGGCACACGCTGCGCCCGCAGCCGACGGCGGTGTCGACGGCCCCGCTGCTACGCAGTTGGGTAGCCGTTACTCATTCAACGGAACAGAGAAGTGTCTGATGCGCAGGATCAACCAAGTTCGTCGCCAAAGCGGGAGGCGCGCGCTCAGCTGGGACAAGCAGATCGGTTACGTCGCGCGCAGACATACAAACGCGATGGCAAGTCAAAGGAACGTCTACCACGACGGCAGCCTCGGGCAGAAGGTCACGCGCTGGCGCCGGCTTGCTCAGAACACCGGCAAGGGCCAGGGCTGCAGAGGCATCTTCCGTGCGTTCATGAACTCATCTGCGCACCGCGCCAACATCTTCGGGCGCTGGCGTCACGTGGGCGTGGGGGTCAGTTGGGCAGCGGGATGCATCTGGGTGCAGCAGGTATTCGAGGCCCGGCGCGATCCCGGCAACATCTACAGCTACCCCTAAATCACCAGCTTTCCGCGTACCTACTTGCGTTTTCCGCAAGTGATCACGCGGAAAGCGGGATTAGACGCCGGATGGATAGAGGGCCGCGGCCTCCTCGGCGGTGATCTCGGGTGGCTCGGCTGCCACCTCCAGGCCCTGCCCGATCGAATCGCGGAAAGCCGAGGCCCAGAGTCCGTCCTCTTCCGCTTCTTCGAAGACGGCGTTGACGAAATCAACCCAGCCGGACGCGCCTCGTTCGATCACGGCCCCGATGCCCTCGGTGGTGAGCTGATCGCCGACGATCGCGAACTCTTCCTCGTTGCCCAGTCGAAGCCCGGCCAACAGGAAGTCGGGGCCAGTGATCGCTGCGACGTCTGCCCGCTCGAGGAAGTGCAGACATTGCAGCGGCTCGGCGTTGACCACTTCGATCCCGTGCTCGAACGTGTCGAATGACACCTGGGTCTCCTCGCTCCCGATCGCGCAGACCGTCTCGCCTTCGAGCTGTTCGACCGAATCGATGATCCGAAAGCCCTGGGAAGGCGCCAGCAAACGTTGGTGCGAGATGAAGTAAGGGTCCGAGAACTGGTACTTCGAGTCCACGAGCTCCTCGGTGATCGTGACCGCCGGAAAGACGATGTCGGCCGTGCCCTCCTGCGGCAGATCCAGCAATTGATCCGAGGTGCCGGTGATGAAACGGGCCTCGACATCCAGTGTCTCGGCGATCCGGCGGCCGAGCTCTGCGCTGAATCCTTGCGCCTGATCGTTCTGGTCTACGTATCCCAGCGGATACGCATCGTCGGCGATGCCGATCACGACGTGGCCGCGTTCCTGGATCTCGCCCATCACGGTCAGCTCGTCGTATGCGCGCCCCAGGTTCACCTCGGGCTCCGGCGGCACGCAGGCCACTCCGCCCAGCGTGACCAACGACAACAGTGCGACGCGCAAACGCATCCTTTCGTGCACTAGCGCGTGTCGGTCTCGAGGGCGACCTGATCCTCGAGACCGGTGACCTTCTCGACCTCGATGCCGGTCGCCTCGCGCTGCTTGATCTCGAGCCGCTTCGACAGACGCGAAAGCCCGTAGTTCAGGATCGCGAACATGCTTCCGACCACCAGGAAAACCTGCAGCAATGGAACCTCGACGCCACAGGTGAACGGCAGGCAGCTTCCGAGGATGCGGCCGTGCCGCATCACCTCTTGGATCGAGAGGATGCTGATCAGCGTCGTGTCCTTGTTCAGAGTGATCAGCTGCGAGACGGTGGCCGGCACCATGCGGCGGAGACCCTGGGGCAGTATGACCAGACGCATCGATTTCCAGTAGGGGAGGCCGAGAGCCGCGGCAGCTTCGCCCTGACCGCGCTCGAGCGATTGGATCCCGGCGCGCATGATCTCGGCGATCACGGCCGAGTTGTAGAGGGTCAGTCCGGCGATCGCGGCCAGGATCCGCCCGTTCTGGAACGCCTCGGGCAGCCAGGTCGGTGCCGCGTCCTGATACGCCTGCTTCCAGGGCCCCGGGATACTCAGCGCCAGGTAGAGCAGGATGAAGATCAACGGCAGGTTGCGCCACACGTCGATCCACACGCCCACCGGCCCGCTCACAAGCGGATTCTTTGCGATGCGGGCGAGGGCAAGGATCAACCCGAATATCAACGCTAGAACCATCGTGATAAGCGCCAGCTCGATGTTGATCAACAATCCATCCAGCAGGAACCGCAAGCTGTTCCCGTGGAACAGCCACTCCCACCGATCCGGAGCGAACAGATAGTCCACCTACGCGGCCCTCTCGCTCATCGCTTGATCGCCAGTCGCTTCTCGAGGTAACGAACGATGAAAGTGGCGGTGACGGTCAGGATCAGATAGCCGGACGCCGCCCAGAAGAACGACTCGTGCGTCTTGACGGTGTTGGCCGCGACGATGCGTCCGGTCTTCAAGAGGTCGGGGATAGCGAGGGCGGACGCTCCGATGATCGCCGAGTTCTTGATCATGGCAATGATCAGGTTGCCGAGGGGAGGGATCACCGTCCGGAACGACTGCGGCAGGATGATCTTCTGGAGGGTCTCCCTATACGTGAGACCCAGCGAGAGCGCCGCGTCGATCTGGCCCTTGCCCACGGCAAACACTCCGGAGCGGAGCGTCTCGGCGATATAGGCGGCCGTGTAGAGGCCCAGCGCCAAGGTCCCTGCCAGCCACGGCCCGATGTTGAAGGCCACCGGGAAACCGAAATAGAAGATGAAGATGAGAACCAGGAGTGGGATGTTCCGGAACGTCTCGACGTAGACGGCGCCGACCCGGTTGAGCCATCTCACCGGAGCGACCCTCAGGGCCGCGATCAGCGTGCCGACCCCCATCGCGATCACGAACGAGATCGCGACGAGGCGACACGTGACGAAGAACCCCGAACGGAATTCTGGGAAGTGCCTTGTGAGCACTTCCCAGAATTCGCCCATCAACTATCCGTTCTCTGGTTGAGAACTTCTATCAGCAGGTTTCCGAGCAGGGGTAGATCTCGAGTGCGTCTTCGAGCGTGACCGCCATCGGATCCTCGGCCTCCTGACCGGTGTACTGACCGATCCACTCGTCGTAGAGCTCCTGCCACGTGCCGTCCTCGATGATGTCCTCGATGACGCCCGAGACGAAGTCGCCGAACTCGGTGTCGCCGTCCTGGACGCCGGCTCCGTACGGGTCGGTGGTGAGGTCGTCGCCGACGATGTGCATGGTGTCGTCCTGTTGCAGGAACCCGGCGAGGATGACGTCATCGGTGACCATCGCGTCGACCGAGCCGCGCTGCAGGAGCGCGAAGCACTCGGAGTAGCTGTCGACGATCTTCGGGTCGGCATCCGGCATGTCTCTGGGCAGGACGGTCGTCTGGTAGGTCGAGTCCAGAGCGGTGCAGACCTTCTTGCCGGCGGTGTCGTCGGCCGACTCGATGCCGGAGTCCTTGGCAGTAAGGATCCGGCCGTGTGCGATGTAGTAGGGACGCGAGAAGTCGATCTCTGCATCGCGATCCGTCGTGATCGTCATCGTCGAGAGGACGAGATCAACCGTTCCGTCGACGAGGAATGGGATGCGGTTGTCCGAGATCGCTTCTTCGAGAACGAGCTCGACTCCAAGTCGGTCCGCGATGATCTGGGCAAGGTCCGGGTCGAAGCCTTCGACCTCATCGGTCTGCGGGTTGTTGAAACCGAACAGTGGAACGTCGAACTTGGTGCCCACGACGATCTCGCCCTTGGCCTGGATGGCGCCCATCGTCGTGTCTTCGGGGAACTCCTCGACCTCGGCCTCGGCGCCGGCGTCGGTGCCTCCCCCGTCGGTCTCGGCGTCGTCATCGCCGCAGGCGACGCCCAACAAGGCCACGAGCGTCATCGCCGCGATAAGCCATCTCCACCTCTGGATACTGCGCACTCAACCTCCCCCTTTCTGAGCCACACTGTTGTGACTCATCCACTGCTACTTCCTATCGTCGTCCAACTAGTGGTGCAGGATCTTGTCGACGAAGTCCTTGGCCCGCTGGCTCTGGGCGTTCTTGAAGAACTCGTCGGGCGGCCCCTCCTCGACTATCTGGCCCTCGTCGATGAAGACGATGCGGTCGCATACCTCGCGCGCGAAGCCCATCTCGTGGGTGACCACCACCATCGTCATCCCGGACTTCGCCAGATCTCTCATGACGTCGAGGACCTCCCGGATCATCTCGGGGTCCAGCGCCGAGGTCGGCTCGTCGAAGAGCATCAGCTTGGGCTCCATCGCCAGCGCCCGCGCGATCGCGACGCGCTGCTGCTGGCCGCCGGACAGGTCGGCCGGGAAGGCATCTTTCTTCTCGGGGATCCCGACGCGCTCGAGGAGCTTCAAGGCTCGCTCGCGCGCCTCTTTCTCGCCGAGATCTCTGACCTCGGTCGGCCCCAGCGTGATGTTCTGGAGCACGGTCTTGTGCGGGAACAGGTTGAAGGACTGGAAGACCATGCCCATATCGGCGCGCAGGTCGTAGATGCCCTTGCCGGCTTTCGCAACCGACTTCCCGGCGAACCGGATGTCGCCGGAGTCGATCGTCTCGAGGCCGTTGATACAGCGCAGCATCGTGGACTTGCCCGAGCCCGAGGGGCCGGCTATCACGATGGCCTCGCCGTGCGAGATGTCGAGGCTTATGTCGTCCAGGACGAGGTTCGAACCGAAGCTCTTCTTGACGTGGTCGAACTCGACCAGATTCCCGCCCGTGCCATTTCCACCCATAAGTGGCCGGAGTGTACTGGAAACGCCACTACAGCCCTAGTACCGCCTTGAGCCTCTGGCCGGGGTTCTGGGTCGCCGACCGGGAGATCGGGCTAGCAGCTGTGCTCGAGCTCACTCCCGTAGCACTCGTCGTTGCCGGGGCCGCCGTCGACCTTGTCTCGGCCCGAGCCACCATCCAGCTCGTCGTCTCCGGCTCCCCCGACCAACAGGTCGTTGCCGCCATCCCCGTAGACGTCGTCGGGGCCTCCGCCGGAGCGCAGCTCGTCGTTGCCGGAGCCGCCGCTGACCTCGTCCTGGCCGCCTTCGGTGGTGACCAGGTCGTTGCCGGCGTCGCCGTAGATGTCGTTGGCTCCTGCGCCCGCATCGATCCGATCCGACCCGCGGCCCCCGGAGATCTCGTCGTCACCGGAGCCCGTCGTGATTACGTCATCGCCCCCATCGCCGTAGACGTCGTTCGCGCCGGAGCCCACGTCGATCCGGTCGGGGCCGTCACCTGCGGAAACCTCGTCGTCGCCGTCTCCGGCCGTCACCGTGTCGGCTCCGTCTCCCCCGTAGATGTCGTTGGCGCCGCTTCCGGCATCGAGGCGGTCGTCGCCCGAGTTGCCGTCGAGCTCGTCGTCGCCGGAGCCTCCCGAGAGGACGTCGTTGCCGTCGCCGCCCCAGAGATCGTCGTTGCCGACCCCGGCGTCCAGGACGTCATCGTCGGCGCCGCCGTCCAGCTCGTCGTCGCCGTCACCCCCATCCAACCGGTCGGCTCCCTTTTCTCCGTAGAGATCGTCGCCCCCAGCCCCACCGATGAGAACGTCGTTCCCCTCGTCACCCTCGAGCTCGTCCGCACCGCCGTCGCCGTTGATGACATCGTTGCCGGGCCCGCCGAAGAGTCCGCCCGGCGTCGGGTTGATTTCGAAGCTCTCGTCGCCGAGGACGAGGGTGAAGGTGAGCATGCGGACGTCGTCGCCGGCACCGCCCCAGATCCGGTCGTCGCCCTCGCCCCCCTCGATGAGATCGCGTCCGGCGTCTCCACAGATGACGTCGTTGCCGCCGAGGCCCTCGATCGAATCGTCCCCGCCCCCGCCGGCGATCACGTCGGCCCCCTCTGTGCCCTGGATGTCGTCGTCCTCGCCCGTGCCCTCGATGGTCACGGCGAGACCCCCACAGGTGGGGGCTGCGTTGGCCGCCGGGGCGATCAGCTGGAGCGCCAGAACCAGGGCGGTGGTGATGATGGTGATCGGCTTGAGCAACATGACTCGTCCTCCTATTAGCTCTCTGATTCGACGATTTCGGGTTGGTCCCTCGGGGCGGCTCGGCATATTTCTGTCACTCACCGAAACCCCTCCTCGACAGCTCGGCGGCCAGTTCGGCCGTTGTGTCCACTTCGAGCTGTTGCCGGAGCCGGGCCAGCCTTCTGTGGACGGTGCGGATCGAGACGCCGGAGAGCCGGGCGATCGACGGGGCCGGAGCGCCACGGGCGGCCAGGCGCATCAAGGCGTCGCCCTCTGGGTCCTCAGGCGCCGAGGCCCCCGTGGCCATCACGGCCTCGGCTTCCTCGGGCAGCAGCGGGACGAAGCTGGCGGACCGGGCCCGGTCCCTCCACCGTTCCGGGACCTCGCCCAGAACGAACAGCCAGACGTATCCGGGAGTTGCCTCCCGGCCCTCTGCGGTGTGTCCCATAAGTGCCACTCGTCCCCATCCTGCTCGGCTTGTTTCCGGCTCTTTCGATAAGGTGGTACCGGCGAAAGTTCCATCCGGTAACGGCTGATTTTTTCTGGATCTTTGTGCGTTACCGGATCGGGCGGCGGGAGTACTTGAGGGCGAGATGATCAGGACTATTGCGGGCGGATCCTTCGAATCTGAGTGGCAGGCCGTAGCCCCTGCCCTCGAGCGCATCCTTGCGCGTCGGGGAGTGACGGGCTGGCTGCGGGACGACGTCATGCAGGAGACGGCGCTGCGCCTGTACCGCTCCTGGGACCGGGTCGACCCGGATCGGCCTCTTCTGCCGCTCGCCGTAACGATCGCCAACAACGTCGTGTGGGACGAGCGGCACAAGCGCTCGCAGGTCGAGGTCCCCGGTGTTGTCCCCGACCGACCGGCCGTCCACGACGTCGAGGAGCTCGGTCTTGCCCGGATGGAGCTGGGCAAAGTGCGCGACCTGATGTCGCGACTCAGCGCCCCACATCGAAGCGTGCTGCTTGCAGAGGTGGGTGGCGCCGCGGTACCCGAGGGCAGCAAGGACGCGACCAAGATGCTGCGCCTCCGAGCCCGCAAGAAGATGCGATCGCTCATGGAGGCGGCATCTGCCAGCGGTTTCGTCATGTTTGTTCCGAAGAGCCTCTGGCGTGTTGTCCGGAACTCCCGCCGCTCGGCGATGACGGCGTCGGCACCGGCGGCGATCGCGGCCGCGTGCAGCATCGTGGCTCTGTTCGGCGTTCCCGATTCCGCCATCGGCCCGCGCGATCCCTTCGGCGGCGGCTCGGTTGCCAAGCCGGCCGTAGCCTCGGGTGACGCCGTCGCCGCGAACAGCGGTCCGACCGGGGCGCGCGCTCCGGTTGTCACCGAATCCAAGGTCGCAACCGCGTCCAAGGGGCCGCAGCTACGGCCCGAGCCGGCGCCGACCTCCTACTGGCAGATCGGCGTGGGGGATGAAGAGGGCCCGGTGGAGGGCGACGCAGGGTTCGGTCTCGTGAACGACCCGAACGAGGAGATCTCTCCGCCCGAGTGCTCTGTCGAGCGACCGTCGGAGGAAGAGGTCAAGGCCACGTGCCGCGTCGACCTCGGCGAGCAGCAGTTCCACGCGACCGCCGAGGCCGAGCTGCGTCCTTAGCGCTGCCTTTTGTCGCCGTGCTCCTAGAGGTAGCCCAGCGACTGGAGGCGTTGACGGATCGCCTCGATCTCCTCAGGTGACAACGGGTCCACTTCGGACGGTTCGCCCCCCACTGCTTCTCTCTTCGGGATGACCCCGGCGCCGTGGTGCGAGACCAGGTCGCGCAGCACGTAGACCGCGAACTCGGTAACCGAGTGGAACCCCGATCCGTGGATCACCTGCTTCAGCTGCTCGTACAGGGGACGCGGGATCTTCAACGTGACCTGGTTCTCGGTACCTTCTCGTTTCATCAAGCTACCCCCGCGATGACGATGATGGAGACCGGCACGAGGAACAATGCGGCGGTGAAAGTCGCCAGCCGTGGCTTGCTCCTCACCATCTGACGCTGGAACCGCCACACACCGGATCTGATCCGAGGATAGAAGAAACCGAGAAGGATCAGGCTGACGACCGTCGTGCCGAGGATGCTTGCGATCACGATCCGCACCGCGGCCGGCGAGTTCAGGAGGAACGCGGCCAGCAGTGTGTCTCCGAGCGTGGTGATGTTCGCGCCGATGATGTACGGAAGTATGTCCTCGCGCTTGACGTAGCCTTTGGCGACCAACGGCACCAAGACGGTCAAGGCAACGGACACCGACATCGCGACCAGCGCGACGAGGCATCCCAACGCGAACATCGGCCATTTCTTCTTGAGCCACGCCATGCGCGTGCTCTCGATCGTTTCGTCGCTGAGCTCCGGCACCACGGTGTCCAGCAGCTTGAACGCCACCAACAGGATCGCGAGTCCGCCGACGAACAGGACCAAGGCGGGCCAGGACTCGATCAGCGCGAGCAGGTCGGCGTAGACCAGATCGATGAGGTCCGTGAATTGAGCGGGGAACTGCAGGTCGGTCGAACGGAACGGCCCCCAGCGCAGCAGCCCGAACCCGATCAGGCTGCCGGGCACGTAGATCAGCGCGGTTGCCGACAGCGCCATCACCGCGGTCGAAACCGGGGCCATTCGCTTCCCTTCTCCGCCGCGAAGGGCGTACAGGACGGCGACGAGCAGGACGACGAAGGCGGCTCCGAGCCTGGACCCGGTAAGCATCGTGAACCCCTGTACCTCCGAGATCGAATCCGCCGAGACCAGGGTCAGCGCGGATGCGGCAACAGGGGATCCCGACAACACCAGCAGGGCCCCCAGCCAGCCGAGCCCGAAGGTCGAGGCGGCATTGTGGACCAGGAACCCCTGGTTGTTGAGGACGCTCAGACTGGCGGCCCCCATCTTCATCACCTGCAGGGCCCCCACGAACAGGAAGAGGGCCATGACGAACCGCACCAGCCACCAGGCCGCGGTGAATGCTTTCGGCTGGGCGCCCTCGACGATCCCATCTCCGTGCCGCGTGGGCAGGTCCGCCCGCTCCGCTTCGCTCATTCCACTCTTATAACACTCCTATGAGAGTGCAGCGGGCCGCTCGCTCCGCCCCGGCACCCAGACGGGGGCGGCGGACCGAACCTCACCCTCCGGTTGAAACCGTTCTGACTCCCTCCCGGGCGAGGCCACGGCTCGGCCGCTGCCCGAGCGCCACGCCGGCAGAGGGGCGGGTTGCCCGGCTCCGCTCATCAACCAAGGGCCGGCCCGTGCCCCTACCAAGCCAACGAAACAAGCGGCGCAAGCAATGTGCGGGTGGCCTCGTTCGACTTAGAGGGAAAGTCGAAAGGGGTTCCGGGCTGTGGATAACTGGTCTAGCCTTGGTCGTTCTATGCGGTGGGTGGATCGAACGTGGGTCAAGTTCTTGGTTGTGGTGGCGGTGTTCGCCGGCGTCCTGGTGCCCGCGCTCGTCGCCCCCGCCCGCACCATCTCGGTGCCTCAAACCATCGCCGCGACCAAGGCTCTGGGTCGGATGGCGCGGGCTCCCCAGAGAGTCTCGTTCGACTTTCCCGCCACGCACATCGGTTTCTCCTGGATCGGTGACGAAGGCACTGGGGTCCGCTTCCGCGCCATAGACGAAGACGGCTCCAAGGGCGAGTGGCAGCGCGCGCCACAGGCCCACGACGCCGAGCGCGGCGACCAGCACTACAGCGGAGTCATCGCCCTCGATCGCGCGACGGGCCTGATCTGGCAGGGGGTCCGGCGCAGGGCGGCCGAGATGGGCCCGGTGACCCTCGACTACCTCAACACGCTCGACGGCGAGCGCTATCTGCAACGGGTGCCTGCTCTTGCCGAGGCCGCGGTAGGAACGCCGGACGTAATCACGAGAGCCGAGTGGGGCGCGAACGAATCGCTCAAGCGGACGAGCGGTGGTTGTCGCCGGACCTTCTACAACGTCCAGCAGCTCTTCGTGCATCACACCGCCGGCGCGAACTTCGATACGCATCCGAAGGCGACGATGCGCGCTATCTACTGGTATCACACGCAGCGTCAGGGCTGGTGCGACGTCGGATACAACTTCGTGATCGCGCCCGACGGCACTGTCTACGAGGGCCGCTGGGCGCGGAACTACGCGCCGTTCGAACACCACGATTCCGAAAGCCGCGAC
Organism: Actinomycetota bacterium; assembly: GCA_035249925.1. Taxonomy (GTDB): domain Bacteria; phylum Actinomycetota; class CADDZG01; order CADDZG01; family WHSQ01; genus MB1-2. The sequence continues at coordinate 27,315 of DATFFR010000026.1, read as the reverse complement.
GGTCGCGTGGTGACCGGCGCGCACGTGAGCGGTTTCAACTCCGGTTCCGTCGGAGTCAGCTTGATGGGCAACTACTCACAGGTCGAGCTCCCTCCCGCTGCGCGCCGGTCGCTCGCGGAGCTGCTCGCATGGGAGGCGGATCGGCACAACCTCAAACCCGAGGGGTCGCACACCTATCGCAATCCCGATACGGGCGTGAGGAAGAGGCTTCCGTTCATCGCCGGCCATCGCGACGCCGGTCAGACCGAGTGTCCCGGCAACCTCGTGTACGCCGCCCTGCCGGCGATCCGCAAGGACACGAAGGCAGCCATGGGGGCCGGGAAGCTGGGCTCGGTGCTGACCCTCGAGGCGACCGCGCGGGTGATCCAGTACGGGGCCAGCGCCACGTTCACCGGCGTTCTAAGCGACGAGAACGGTGCGCCACTCCCGGGACGCCCGATCCGTTCGTACATGAAGGTCCCCGGCACCGAGTGGGCGGCCGGGCCCGGTGCGCTGACCGGGGCCGACGGCACGTACTCGCTGACGATCACGCCGCGCAAGAACACGCGCCTGCTTTCGATCTACGACGGTGACCCTGCTACGTGGGGGGCAGACAGCAACGTCGCGCGCGTACGCGTCCGGCCCGAGGTCACGTTGCGGGCCGAGGGCGGGACGATCGACGCCGGAGGGTTCTCGCACTACCCACCTGGCACGACCTCCGTCCGCCTCGCCGGCGAGGTACGGCCCCGGCATCCGGGTCACGACGTAGTGCTGCGCGTGAGCAGACTCAATCCCGACGGGACTTACACGCAGCTGACGAAGATGGTCCTGGCGCTCGACGGCTCGAGCGCCTATGCGGTCGATTACGCGCTACCCGACACCGCCGGCGGCACCTTCCGCGCTCTGACCTGGTTCAAGCGAGACGAGGATCACCCCGCGGCCCCCAGCCCCGAGGTCTTGTTCGTCGTGGATCCTTCTCCTTGACGAGCCCCGGGGCGGAGGCTCTGCAGCGAAGGTCCGCCTAGCGCCTTCGCGGCAGACCTGTTAGCAGCGGGGCATCGCCAGGGTCGTGCCGGGGTCGGTCCGAGCTTCGAAGACCACGGTCACCCAGAGCTTGCCGCCGGCCCGTGCGGTGCCGACGCCGACGTGGTTGAAGGTCTTGTCGAGGATGTTCAGCCTGTGAGTGGGAGACGCCATGAACGCCCGGTGCAGGGACCTGACCGTCTCGCCCTCACCGACGTTCTCGCCGATCGTGACCCAGTTGGTCACCCTGCGGGTCAGCTTGGTCATGGGGGTGTGGAAGAGGCTCTTGGAACGCAGCATCTCTCTCGTGTGAACCCTGGCCACCCTGGAAAGCTCAGGGTCGAGCCGCATGGAGCCGAGGTCTCGAGCCGACCGGCTGTTGTTCATCTTCGAGGCGAAACCGAGCTCGGACTTCGTCGAGGTCCAGCACGTGGTCCCATTGGCGGCCAGCGAGGTCGTCGAAGGCGCCAGCGCGGCAAGCGCGAGCGCAGCGATCCCGATCCGCAACGTCTTTCCCATGTAGAAGTTGTCGGCGACGGCCGACCGCGCCCGCATCGGGAGATGTGCGTAGGCCCCTTTCTGACTACGCAGCGCGTAGCCGTTCCGGGCTAGGCCCAAAGAGACACCAAACCCTCCCGTTCTGGGGGATCAGGCGACGGCTATGTGGTGGTCCTAGAACGAGGAGCCGGCCGGGCCAGGGCTCCATGCGAAAGACCCCCGCTGGGAGTTCGGGGGTCTTTCACCTTGCTATGGCCCTGCTGGGAGACAGGGATGGGTTGTCCTCTAGGCGGTCAGCACAGCGGGCTACCCGGGTTGCTTCGGGCCTCGAAGATCACGGTGACCCACATGCGGCCGTCCTTCTTGGTGACGCCGACGCCCACGTAGCGGTACTCGTTGCGAAGGATGTTGGCGCGGTGGGCGGTCGAGTTCATGAAGGCGTCGTGCAGGGAGCCCACGGCGCTCCCCACGCCCACGTTCTCGCCTAGGGTCGTCCAGTTGGTCACCCGCCGCCTCAGGGCGTCGGAGGAGGTGTGGTGCAGCGTGTTCGATCTGACCATCTCGCCGGTGTGGACCTTTGCCGCCTTGGACAGCTCGGGATCGAGCGTCAGGTTGGGCTGGCTGGTCCGGGCCCTGTTGATCAGCCTGGCGAACCTCTTCTCCGAGCGGCTATTGCTGTAGCACGCGGCGGAGGCGGTACCTGCGGGAAAGAGGGTCGCCAGCAAGAGAGTGGCGATGGAGGCGGTGATTAACCGCTTTACGACTGACACGTACGAACCTCCCAGTTCGGCAGCTGGGCCGCCCCTCCTGAGAGGGGCCCCTGGCTTTGCGCCCCTGCGTTGCCGCAGGTTTGCCTTTTCGTCGGGACCTTCTTGGTGCTACGTATTTCTTCGGAAGGAGCGGGCTATCCCTTGAGTGTTTTTCCGTCCATCGGGACTAGCCCCGGGCAGGCCGGAAAGAGCCGTTCTGTCCGTTCTGTGGACCAAAACCACCGCTATTTGTCGCCGGATCCCCTCAGAACGCCTTGGGTCAGGGGAGGCGGAAGTTGTTCTTGATGCTCTCCCAGATGCCCTTCGATGCTTCCCACTGGTCCTCGGGCGTCTGGAAGTTGAGCGCGAATCCGTATTCGCCGTCGGCGGTGACGAACTGCAGGTTGTAGGCGTGCTGGCCCTCGTAGGTGTACTCCCAGAGAGCGGCGTTGTCCGTCCCGGCGTAACTCGTCGGGGTGAGCTGGATCTGCTCGTAGTCGGGATGATCCGCCGCGAAGTTGGGCTCGATCGAGTCCTCGATGCGCTCCAGGGCGTCCGGGCCGGGGTCGGTCGTGTACTGCACCCGAAGGTAGCGACCTGTGTCGGGCTCGACGAAGTCGTTGCCGCTTTCGATGGGGACCACGTCCCACGAGGCCGGATACGAGACCGAGTAACCGATCTCATCGTCCTCGTAGGTGGTCATGTCGCCCTCGGATATGGGTTCGGCCTCGCCCTCGGCTTCCTCCTCCGGGGCAGGCTCGTCCCCGCCCTCGGCGCCCCGGCCGGCGGCGGCTCCTTGCCGGCGGTCTCGATCGGGCCCCCCGCTCTCCTCCGAGTCGTCGGTCAGATTCGGGATCAGGAACGCGGCCAGGAGCGCGAGCACTACCAGCACGCCGAGCCAGACCATCCAGGGCCGCGAGTCACTGTCGGGTTGAGGCCGCAGCGCCGGACGCGAGTGAACCCTTTCGGGGGGCGTTCCCGCGACCTGCCGCGTGGTTCCCCGCTCCGGGGTTGTTGCTTCGTCGACCAGGGTTGCGGTTGCCGGTGCGGCCGCGGCTGCCGTATGGGCCGAAGTGTCTACCGCCGAGCCCGTGGCGACCTCCGACAGCATGGAGCGCAGGCGGGCCGGGTCGGGACGGTCGGACGGATCCTTCGACAGCAGAGCCTCTATAGCCGGGGCGAGCGGGCCCGCCTTGGTCATGGGCCGCGGTTCGTCGTGCACTACGGCCGTCAACGTCGGGATGGCCTGGCCCCGGTCGAAGGGCGCCTCACCCTCGACGGCGCAGTAAAGGGTCGCTCCGAGTGCCCAGAGATCGGACTCCGGGCCGGCGACGTCCTGGCTCGCCTGTTCGGGGGCCATGTAGGAGGGCGAGCCCAGGATCATCCCGGTCGCGGTGAGCTTCGGATCGCCCTTCACCGACGCGATGCCGAAGTCGGCGAGCTTTGCCCTGCCGTCCGGCAGCATCACGTTGCCGGGCTTGACGTCGCGATGAGTGATGCCTTGCGCATGCGCGGCCTCGAGTGCCCCCAGCACGTCCAGCCCGATCGCCGCCACCCTCTGCGGAGGCAGAGCCCCGTCGCGCTGGATGATGTCCGCGAGGTTGGGAGCGTCGACCAGCTCCATGACGATGAATGTGTGTCCGTCTTCCTGGACCACGTCGAACACCGTCACCGCGGACGGATGACCGAGGCGAGCCGCCGTCTGGGCTTCCCGCATGACCCGATCGCGCATCGCATCGGAGTCGTCGCTCGACAGCATCGTCGGCAGCTTCACTTCCTTCACGGCCACCTCGCGCTTCAAGACGTCGTCGGTGGCCCGCCACACGGTGCCCATGCCGCCCTTGCCGAGTTGCTCGCGCAGAAGATAGCGGCCGGACACCCGCCGCTCGGTGGTGTTGGTCATGACGGGGTGTTACCCGACGGCGCCGAGGTTATTCGGCCTGCCTTGCTGACGGTATAAAGCCGGGATGAGTCCGGCAGCGGTCGACGAGGCGCTGGCTGCGATCGAGACCGTCGGGCGGGAGCTGAACGCGTTCGTCGAGGCGCGTCCGCAGGCTCGGGAGGAGGTCGCGGCGGCGACGGGTTCTCTCGCCGGGATGCCGATCGCGCTCAAAGACATGTTCGTCGACGAGGACCGGATCCCGACGTGCGGCTCGAACGTGGGCGCGCATTGGACCTCCGGAACCGCGGCCGTCGTTCGAAGGCTCCGCGCTGCGGGGGCCGCGATCGTCGGCTACTCGAACCTGCACGAGTGGGGGATCGGTACGACCTCGGCGACCACCGCGACCGGCCCGATCCGCAATCCATGGAGCCGCGACAGGATCCCGGGCGGCTCGAGCGGCGGGTCCGCTGCGGCGGTGGCCGCCGGCGTCGTGCGCGCGGCGGTCGGAACAGACGCCGGAGGTTCGATCCGGATCCCGGCGGCATGTTGCGAGATCGTCGGTTTCAAGCCGACATGGGGTCGCGTCCCACTGGAGGGTTTCGCCGAGGGAGAAGGGGGACCACCGGTCGACCACGTGGGGCCTCTGGCGCGCTCGGTCGACGACGCCCACGCTCTGTTCGAGGTGATGGCGGACGTTACCGTCGGACCCGTCGATGTCTCCCGGCTACGCGTCGGCCTGGTCATGCCTCATTTCTTCGACGATGTCGATCCGCAGATCGAGCGCGCGGTGTTCAAGGGCGTATCGCTGCTCGGACCGCACGTCGGCTCGGTGATCGACGTCGAGCTGAAAGGAGCAGCCACCGCCGCCCACGCGCTGCCGATCCTGCTCCTGAGCCATACCGCCGCCCTCCTGGCGAATGACGTCGCTTCCCGGGGCGGCGCTTTCCACCCCGCCACGCTGAACCTGTTGCAGCTGGGGTTGGCGACGTCCCAGGACGACGTCGACAACGCCGAACGGATGCGGGTGGCTCTGGGCGATGCATGGGACGAGCTGTTCAGAGAGGTCGATGTCGTCGTGACCCCCACGATCCCTGCGCCGCCGCCGGCGATCGATCATCTGGCCGTCGAGCTTCCGTCCGGGGTGACCTCGGCGGAGCTCGCGTTCATCTCCTTCAACGCTCCGATGAATCTCGGCGGCGTACCCGCCCTCTCACTGCCGGTCGCGGAGGATGACGGCGGCCGCGCCGTCAACGCCACGATCACCGCCGCGCGCGGCCGCGACGACATCGTGCTGAGTCTGGGACGCGCTCTCGAGGACGTCACCGAACGGCGCTACGTCGATCGCATCGCAACCTCAGGGGAGAGGAGTGATGCAGGGTGATCGAGTTCGACCACGTCCTGGTGATGGTCGACGACCTCGGCTCGGCCGGTGTCGACTTCCGGCATCGTTACGGGTTGAGCTCTGTGGAGGGCGGCAGGCACACCGGTCTCGGCACCGGCAACCGCATAGTCCCCCTCGGCCGCGACTATCTGGAGCTGATGGCGGTGGTGGATCCCGAGGAAGCGGCGGCCGGTCCCCTAGGGCCGTGGGTCACTGCGCTGCTGTCCTCGTCGGCGTTGGGCGCCCTCTGTCTGCGCACCGACGACATCGACGCGGTCGCGGCCCGGTTTGGCTCTCCTGCCGTGCCGATGCAGCGGGTACGGCCCGACGGCGTCGAGCTCGCGTGGCGGCTCGCCGGTCTGGAGCAGACCCTTGGCGACCCCTCGCTTCCGTTCTTCATCAAATGGGACGTCCCATCCGAGGAGATGCCAGGAGCGGCCGCCGTCGGACATGACGTGATGCCACGGGGCATCCGGTGGGTCGAGATCTGCGGAGACGACGCAACGCTCAAGGAGCGCGTGGGGGCCGCGCTAGACATCCGCGCGGTGGACGGTCCGGATCCGGGAGTCGTCGCGGTCGGCCTCGCGCTCGACGAGGGTGAGCTGGAGATCCGATCGCCCTAGCTCCGCTCTATCCACACTTTCCCATCTGGTCTCCTGACTGTCACAAACGGAGCTCGGGCGGTGTCTTCATGTCGATGGCAGCGACAAGAGGAGGAGACATGACCAGCACCCGGATCCCCAAGGCCGAGATCACAGGCGTCTACGGCGCCGTTCTGAAGACGATGAGCAAGAAGATGATGGGCCAGGTGCCCGAGGCCCTGGGAGTGATGTGGCACCACCGGCGGGTCCTGTCCGCCTCCATGGGGTTCGGTCGCAAGGCCCAGAAATGGGACCAGCTCGACCCCAACCTGAAGACCTTCGCGAGCATGGCGGTGGCCGCGCGGGTCGGCTGCTCGTGGTGCCTCGACTTCGGCTACTTCCATGCCCACAACGAGGGACTCGACGAGGTAAAGGCGAGCGAGGTCCCCAGGTGGCGTGAATCGACCGTGTTCACCTCGCTGGAGCGCGACGTGATGGAGTATGCCGAAGCGATGAGCGAGACACCGCCGAGGGTCACCGACGAGCTCTCTGCACGGCTGCTCGAACAGCTCGGCGCGCCGGCCCTGCTGGAACTCACCTCGGTGGTCGGGTTCCAGAACATGAGCACGAGGGGCAACATCGCGCTGGGGATCGAGGCGCAAGGGTTCTCCAAGGCCTGCAAGCTGCCCCTTGCGTCACCCTCGGCCGGATACGCGACGTCGGCATGAACGAAGACGCGTTCGCGCTACACCGCAGTCTGCTGTTCACCGTCGCGTACGAGATGCTCGGCTCGGCCTCTGATGCAGAGGACGTCGTCCAAGAGGCGTGGCTGCGGTGGGCCGAAGTGGACAAGGCGGTGGTGCGCGACGCGCGGGCCTACATGGTCCGCATCGTCACCCGGCAGGCGCTGAACCGCTTGCGAACCCAGGCGCGACGGCGCGAGGAGTACGTCGGTCAGTGGCTGCCGGAGCCGCTGATGACGGCTCCCGACGTCGCTGCAGATATCGAGCTCGCCGAGAGCGTCTCGATCGCGATGCTCACCGTGCTCGAGACGCTCGCTCCGGCGGAGCGCGCCGTATTCGTGCTTCGCGAGGTCTTCGAAACCCCCTACGACGAGATCGCCGAAGCGGTCGGCAAGACGCCATCTGCCGTGCGCCAGATCGCCCACCGAGCTCGCGACCACGTCGCGGCTCGACGCCCGCGGATGCCCGTCAGCACCACCGAGCAGCAGGAGGTCGTGGATCGGTTCCTCGCTGCCATCCGACAAGGCGACGTTCAGGGCCTCATGGATGTCCTTGCGCCCGACGTCGTCGCCGTTGCCGATGGAGGCGGCCTGGTACCCGCGGCCCGCCGTCCGGTCGAGGGTGCGAAACGGGTGGCAGGCTTGTTGATCGCAGCTTCCCGTGGGCTCGACTTCGAGGTAAGGACAATCTGGCTCAACGGGTCACCGGGCGTCCGCGTCGACATCGACGGTGACGTCGCTGCGATAAGCCTCTCCGTCGAGAACGGCCGGATCACCGGCGTCTACGCGATCGCCAACCCCCACAAGCTGTCCCGGCTCGACGAGGTCGCCGCGCTCACACGATCCTGAGATGCGGTGGGGACCGCTCAGCCGTACAGACGGGCGAGGCGGTGGCGGATCGCGCGCTCGACCTCGGCTTCCTGCTCGGGACTGAGTTTGGTTCCCCATTCGGTGCGGACGTAGAAGACGTCCACCACCCGCGCCCCAAGGGTGTCGATCTTGGCCACGTGTATGTCCAGGTCGAGATCGCCCAGGGCGGCGGCGATCGCGTAAAGGAGCCCGAGAGCATCGGTCGTCCTGACCTCGATCACCGAGGAATGCTCGGACGCGTCCTGCAGGATGCGCACGTCCGGTTCGACCTGCACGTTGACGTAGTCGCGGATCTTGCGCTCGAGCCGGGCTTCCAGCGCGAGTCGGCCGGAGTAGGCGGCCTCTAGATCGGCGATGACCGAGTCCCACGAGTCCAGCCGTTCGGGCGAGACGATGAACCGTTGCAGTCCGAGGTTGCGGGTGGTCGAGAAGGCCTGCGCCCTGAGTACCGGCAGACGGTGCAGCGACAACACCCCGGCCGTGCGGGCCAGGGCCCCAGGCCGGTCCGGGATGCACAGAGTGAGCGCACACTCGCCGGGCTGCGTGCCCTCGTCGATCCGGTGGCGGATCTGTCCCGGCTGCGACATCGTCATAAGGAGACGGACGTCGTCGACCATGTCGGGCAGGTGCGTCGAGCCGAGATACGACGGGGGAAGGCTCTCCAGGATCTCGAGGGCCCGTCCCGCGAGCGCGGGCTCGTACGCTTCGATCTCTTCCGCCTTCATCCGGACGTCGCTGCGGACCGGCATCGCGCCCGTTTCGATCGCGGCGAGGGTCTTCTTGTAAAGGTCGCGCACGAGCGCGGCCTTCCACTCGTTCCATCCCTCGGGTCCCGTCGCACGCGCATCGGCAACCGTGAGGATGTAGAGCAGCCGGATGATCCGAGCATCTCCGACCATCTCGACCACACCTGCGATGACCCCACCGTCTTCGAGGTCGCGCCGCGTGGCGGTGTCGACCAGGGTGAGGTGACGCCGAACGAGGGTGGTGATGGTTCTTGTCCGGGTCTCGTCCAACCCGATGCGCCGGCATACCTCTGCCGCGAGGCGCTCTCCGGCGACGGAGTGGTCCTCGCCGGAGCCCTTTCCGATGTCGTGCAGCAGCGCGGCGAGCCTCAGATCGTCCAGGTCCCCCGCCTCGTCTGCGGCGCTCGCCGCGACCGGGTCGCCGGCGATGACGTTCGAGATCTCCGACGCGGTTACGAAGAGGTGACCGTCCACCGTGTAGCGGTGGTAGGGGTCGTGTTGCGCGAGGGCGCGGATGCGTAGCCACTCGGGCATAAGCAGCGGCCATCCTCCGGAATGGTCGAGCAGCTCCAGCGCGTCGACCACATGGGGGCCGCGCAGCAGTTCGAAGAAGGCGGTACGCACTTCGGGAGTCCACGCGCCTGCCGCGGCCGCCGCGAACGACTCGCCCAACCAGCGTGCGGCCCGGTTCGAGACGCGCCGGTCGGCGTGGGCGCGCTGCGCGAGCAATTGCATCGCCTCGGACAGATCCGGCTCGACGCTGCGATCCACCGTGAGGACGCCGTCGTCGACACGCGCCGAGCGGGTGAGCTTCTGGATCGCGCCGCTGCGCTTGGGTCCGCCCAGGGTGGAGCCCGCGAGCTGTTCTTCGTACAGGGAGCCGACATGCTCGACGGTGCGGGCGGCTGAATGAACCTCGTGCATGAGCCGGTTCACCCCGTCGTCCCCGTCCAGCCCAAGGGATCGCGCCACGGGAGTCTGGAGATCGATGCGAGCGCGATCCTGGCGCCTTCCCGTGTGTGCGTGAAGGGCCTCGCGGACGGCCATCAGCAACTCGGAGGCCGCCCTCAACTCGTGCGGCCGCTGAGTCTCGGGAGCTAGATGCTCCAACCATCCGAGCCTGTGCAGGTCCCGCAGACCACCGACGTCTTCCTTCAGGTCGGGCGCGAGCACCCATCCCGCCCGTTCGACCCGGGCGTGGCGCTCCTGGGTCGCCTCGCGGATGCGGCGAACAACCTTTCTGCGATCGCGCGCGAGCCAGCGAGTGCGCCGGTCGATCAGCTCCTGGAAGAGATGATCGCTTCCTCCGATCGGCCGCGCCGAGAGGATGGAGGTTGCCGCGTCGAGATCGTCGCTCGCGCGTTCGACCGTCTCTTTGGGGGTGCGGACCGCGTGGCCAACCTCGAAGCCGGCGTCCCAGAGCGGATACAGCAACCCCCGAACCGTCGCCGGCGTGACCTCCGAGGAGCCGACGAGCACCAGCAGGTCGATGTCGGAGTACGGAGACAGCTCCCCACGCCCGTACCCACCGACCGCGGCAACCGCGAGTTGAGGGGAGGCCGCAAGGGCACTCCCCATCAACTCGCGTAGCGCGTCGTCGAGTGCTGCCGCACGTCGTCGTGCAGGCTCGGCACCATCCGTGAGCCGGAGCTCACCGGATCCGCGCAGTTGCGCCAGTGTCAGATCGCGTCGCCGCCCTTCTCGCCGGTGCGGATCCGAACGATCTGCTCGGCCGGGATGACCCAGACCTTGCCGTCGCCGATCGAGTCCGTCTTCGCCGACGTGACGATCGCTTTAACGATCTCGTCAACTCGGTCGTCGTCAACCGCCACCTCGAGACGGGTCTTGGGCACGAAGTCGACCTGGTACTCGGCCCCCCTGTACACCTCGGTGTGACCCTTCTGACGACCGAACCCCCGTGCATCGCTGACCGTCATACCGGTGACTCCGACGGCCTCGAGGGCTTCTTTCACCTCGTCGAGCTTGAAGGGCTTGATCACCGCTACGACGAGCTTCATGCCTCACCTCCCCGCGGCACCGCCACATGTGAGGTGACCGTCGCGTGTGCCACGGACCCCGCCGTGGGATGAGGCGGGGCGAACGAGCCGCTCGTCTCACTGAGGGAGTAGCCGACCTCCGCGTGCTGGGTGAGGTCCAGACCGACGAGCTCTTCTTCCTCGGTGACGCGCAGGCCGATCGTGGCCTCGACGAGCTTGGCCAGACCCATGGTCACGATGAAGGAGAAGGCGAGCGTCGCGAGCACCGCGACGGTTTGCTTGCCGAGCAGCGCGAGACCGCCACCGGCGATGAGGCCGTCGGCTCCGAACTCGTTGACAGAGATCGTTCCGAACACGCCCAGCAGCAGCGAACCGACAAGGCCCCCCACGAGGTGAACGCCCACGACGTCGAGCGAGTCGTCGTACCCGAGCTTGAACTTCAGGCCGACGGCCCAGGAGCAGATGAGACCGCCTCCGAGACCGATCGCGATGGCGCCCATCGGTCCGACGAAGCCGGCGGCCGGGGTGATCGCCACGAGACCTGCCACGGCTCCGGAGGCGACACCCAGCGTGGTGGCCTTGCGCTCCTTGCGGGACTCCATCAGAGCCCAGCCGAGGGCCCCGGCGGCGGCTCCGAGGTTGGTCGCCAGGAAGGCCGATGCGGCCAGGCCGTTCGCGCCGAGTGCGCTACCGGCGTTGAAGCCGAACCATCCGAACCACAGGATCCCGGTTCCCAGGATGGTCATGGTCAGGTTGTGCGGCACGAACGCTTCCTTGCCGAAGCCCTTCCTCTTGCCTACGACCAGGATAACTGCGAGGGCCGCGATGCCGGCGTTGATGTGAACGACCGTGCCGCCGGCGAAGTCCAGGGCGCCCAGCTGGAACAGCCAGCCGTCCGGGTGGAAGACCCAGTGAGCGACCGGGGCGTACACGAGGAGCAGCCACGCGGCCATGAACGCCACGTAACCGGAGAACTTGATGCGCTCGGCGAACGCGCCGGTGATCAGCGCCGGCGTGATGACGGCGAACATCATCTGGAACGTTGCGAACAACGAGTGCGGGATCGTTGCACCCAGGCCCGCGGGGTGGGGGTCGGCGTTTACGTCTTTGAAGCCGAGGAAGTCGAGCCCTCCTATCAGGCCGCCGACGTCGGTGCCGAAGGCCAAGGTGTAACCGACTATCACCCACAGGATCGCCATTAATCCCATCGCGAAGACGCTGTGCATCAGCGTTCCAAGCACGTTCTTCGCTCGCACCATGCCTCCATAGAACAGCGCCAGACCCGGTGTCATGAAGAGCACCAGCGCGGTGGAGGCCAAGACCCAAGCGGTATCGCCCGTGTCCACGGATCACCCCTTCCTTGCAGATCGCGTTAGGGAAGTCGACTGTCAGAAGCAGGGTGTTCCGCGGGTGTTTCGATTGTGTTTCGCGACCGTTTCCCGTCCGTAACGCTTCTGCTCATTCGCGGCGGGCTCTTTGTCATCGGTGGTCGCTTTCCGACCATCAACGAGCAAAGACGGGCGTTAGAGGGCCGAGGCGGCCTCGGTGTCTAGGAGGAACGTCACGTCGGGGTGGGGAGCCAGGATGCGGGCCGGGCACTCCGAGGCCGGCTCGGCCCCCGCGAGGACGCGGGCGACGGTGGCCGCCTTGGCTTCGCCGGTGACCAGCAGCAGCGCGCGGCGCGTCCTCAGCATCGCGGGCGGCGTCAGGGTAAGGCCCCGCATGCCGTCGGGTCTGTCGACCGCCGCGCAGAACGACTCGGTCTCCTCCACGACCGGCGAGCCGGGAAACATCGCTCCTACGTGGGCGTCGGCACCCATGCCGAGTAGGAGCAGATCGAGCCCGCGCTCGACGATCGGAGCGATCTCCGAGTGGTAGGCGGCGGCGGCCTCCTCGGGCGGGTCCTCGCCCCGCATGCGGTGGACGTTCTCGGCCCCCAGCGGCTCCAGCAGCAGGGTGCGCGCCATCAGGTAGTTGCTCTCGGGATCGTCCGGTGGCACACAGCGCTCGTCCGAGAACAGGATGTCGAGCTCGGTGAGGTGCTCCGGGGCGAAGTCGGCCAGACACTCGTAGACGCGAGCCGCGGTGGTCCCGCCGGTCAGTACCAGCGAGCCCGACGATGGCATCCGATCGGCGATCCGCCGGGCCACGGCCAGGGGGTAGGCGTCGGAGGCGAAGACCTGGACGTCGAAGCTCACGGGCCGGGGTTCCGCCACGTGCGACCGTCGCTTGCCATCAGCTCGTCGGCCGCCTTCGGCCCCCACGAGCCCTTGTCGTACGCGCCCGGGCGGCCTCCTTGCGACCAGTACTCCCTGATGGGGTCGACGATCTCCCAGGCCTGCTCGATCTCGTCCGAGCGGGCGAACAGGGTGGCGTCGCCGAGCATGCAGTCGAGCAGCAACCGCTCGTACGCCTCCGCCGAGCCGGAGCCGAAGTCGGTCTCGTAGTCGAAGTCCATGTCGACGGTCGTCACCTCGACCTCCGGGCCGGGAACCTTGGTGCCGAAGCGCAGCGAGATGCCTTCGTCGGGCTTGATGCGGATCACGAGCACGTTGGGGTCGAGCTCCTCGACGGCAGTTTTCTCGAACAACAAGTGGGGGACCTGCTGGAACTGGATCGCGATCTCCGTCATGGTGCGCGCAAGGTGCTTGCCCGTTCGCAGGTAGAAGGGCACCCCGGCCCAGCGCCAGTTGTCGATCAGCAGCTTGGCCCCGTAGAAGGTCTCGGTGGACGAGCGTTCGGTAACACCCTTCTCGTCCCGGTAACCCTCGTACTGGCCGCGCACGGCGATCCCGCCGCAGTCCCCCAGGCTCCACCGTCGCACGGCGCGCAGCGCCTGGACCTTTTCGCCTCTGATGGCGTCGGCGTCCCACGCCACGGGCGGCTCCATCGCGACCAGCGCGAGCAGCTGCAACAGATGGTTCTGGCCCACATCGCGCAGGGCACCGGTCTGGTCGTAGAACTCTCCGCGCGTCCCGATGCCGAAATCCTCGGCGAACGTGATCTGCACGTGATCGACGTAGCGCCGGTTCCAGATCGGCTCGAAGATCGCGTTCGCGAACCGGAAGACCAACAGGTTCTGCACCGTCTCCTTGCCGAGATAGTGGTCGATGCGGAAGATCTGGTTCTCCGCGAACGTGTTGCGAAGCACGGTGTTGAGGGCCCGCGCCGATTCCAGGTCGCTTCCGAACGGCTTCTCGACCACGAACCGATGCCACCCGCGCGTGTCCAACAACCCGTTCTTGCCGAGCTGTTCTGCGACCGTGCTGAAGAAGCTCGGGTGCGTCGCCATGTACCAGAGCCGGTTGCCACCGGTCCCGCAGCGCTCGTCGATCTCCTCGAGCGAGGACTTCAACGCTGCGTAGTGCTCGGGGTCGTTGAGGTCACCGGCCACGTAGAAGATGTCGGATCCGAACGCCTTCCACGATTCGTCCGTGGGCTTGATGCGGGAATGTTCCTCGAGGTCTTTACGGGTGTCGGCGGCGAACCGATCGTGCGTGAACGCGGTGCGCGATGTTCCGAGCAGCGCGGTCTCGGTCGGGATCAGCCCCTCGACCATCAGGTTGTGCAGCGCGGGGAGCAGCTTCTTCGAGGCCAGGTCGCCGGAAGCGCCGAAGATCACGACGACGCAGGGATCGGGCGCGGAGCGGGGCGTCAGAACCACACCTCGTCGAGGAAGTCGCAGATGATGTCCGACAGCCGATTCGGCGGAAAGCGCAACTCGAAGAACGAGTCGGCCCGCACGAGCTCGGCGTTCGGAAGCTCCCGGTGCACGGCGCGCGCGTCCGAGAAGGGATGCAGGATGTCGCGGTCGTGGCCCAGGATCAACGTCGGCTGGTCCAGTTTCGAGCGCTCGTCTGGATGCGGGGCGAGCCGTCCCGTCAGAAGCCCGTGCAGGACGGCGGCGGACGCTACGGGGTCGGCGCTGAGCACGTCGAGGCCCACGTCCGGATAGAGGCTTCCGGTACGGGGGATCATCCGCATCAGACGAGCGAATGCGTGGAGCGGCCGCGCCGCCTCTGCGAACGCGATCGTCAATGGCAGGAAGATCGCCGCGGCCGCTGGGGCCGCCCGCTCGAGAACAGGCATCTCCATGAACATCGCCCGCGTCCGCTCGGGCGCGTACGCTGCAACCTCGAGAGTGACGTTCGCCCCCAGAGACGTTCCGCCGATCACCGCCTGGTCGACGTCGAGATGATCGAGCAGCGCCACGACCTGCCGGGCGAACAGCTCCATCGAGTAGTAGCGGGAGTGCGGTGGCCGCTCGCTCTCGCCGTGGCCGAGTAGGTCGATCAGGATGACCCGATTGCCGCGGTCGGCGATCGCATCGGCCAATGGGTAGTGGTGCCGGCGAGGCAGCAGCAGCCCGTGGATTAGCACCATCGGGCGCTCCGCGGCGCCCTGCCGCCGCCCGCGCTGCTCGTAAGCGATCTTGAACCCGTCGTAATTGAACGTAGGCACGCTCGCTACCCTAAGACGGCGTGCTGCGAGGTCAGGCTGCGGCGGGTTCGATCTCGTCGGCGGCGGCAGGCTGCGGCGTCGGAGCTTCCGTGATCATGTCCAGGCGCACTGCTACCAGTCGCAGCAGGATGGCAAGCGCGAGCAGGAGCAGGCCGCCGGCTACCCAGCGAAGGCCGTCGGGGGGGATGACGCTCCAGGACACGAAGCTGTTGTCGTCGGTCGGCATCTTTGCGCTCAGCTGCACTCCGCCCTTGGGAAGCTCGTACGGGAGTTGCTCCTCGTAGGTGCCCCACGCCGGTGCTTCGTCCGCAGGCAGGCTCGGAAGTCCGATCGTGCCCGGCAGCGCGATGCCGCTGGGTAGGCCGCGTGGCGCGAAACTGGACTCGCGGACCTTGAAGCCCCTGGGTGCGCTCTTGCGACCCCCGACGCTTCCCAGCTTGTGCGCTCCACCCTTCGTGCCGGCCGAACCAGACGCCGAGGGGGCCGCGATAGTCACCACGACCGGCTCCGACGGATACGACGGCCTGCCGGTCGAGCGCGCCGTGCTGTTGCGAACCGCGGTCACGCGGTAGGAGTGATCTCCCGGCGCCACGCCGAGGTCGTCGAAGTAGGTCTCGGCCGTCTCGCCGACCAGCTCGAAGGTCGTCCCATCGCCGCGCTCGATCTGGTAACCGATGATGTCGGGCTCGTCGTTCGGCGCCCAGGCGAGGCTCACACCCTCTCTCGTCGGGGCGGCCTGGAGGGCGTCGGGCGCCTCAGGAGCGTTGTCGACCGTGACCGTGATGGCGCTGGTCTTGTCGGCTCCACCGTTGGCCACCGCGTGGACCTTGATCTCGTAGTTGCCGTTGGCCGAGAGCTCGGTCGACCCGACGTAGTAGTTGGTCGCCCACTCGTACGGCAGCTCGACCCGCTGTTTGATGCCGGAGGGTTCGACCGAGTCGACCGTCGTGTCGCCGACGACGAGGTCGACCCTCTTGATGCCGGCCGGGCTCGAGGCAAGGGCCTTGAACGAAACCGTTCCCTCGACCACCGAGCCGCGCGAGACGCCGGAGAACTCGATCGACACCGCGTCGCCGGGGGCTGCAGATGCGACGACCGGAGCGGCAAGCACGAGCATGACGGCGATAAGCAGCGCCCGCTTCACGATGCGCGCCGTTCGGCCATGACGATGGTGTTCGAGCTCTTGACGAGCTTGGCCCGCGCGACGATGCGATAGTCCGCGCTGCCCTCGGGGTGACACGACGTGAGGGTCAGGTAGCCGCCGTTCTTCGGGAACGCTTCGATCGGCGACCAATCGGTCGGCTCGACCACCGAAGGTTGGGTCGTCATCTCGTAGACGTGGCGCGCGAGCGGAGTAGTAAGGATCACGCGGTCGCCGGGCGCGAGCTCATCGAGTCGGTTGAACGGACGTCCGTAAGTCGTGCGATGTCCCGCGATCGCGACGTTGCCATCCTCGCCCGGCAGTGGGGTCTCGGGGTAATGCCCGGCGCCCGCGCGGAGGGCCGCCAGAGAGGTTCCCTCGACCACGACAACGTCGACGCCTAGCTTCGGTATCTCGAGACGCGTGAGCGCATCGCCGACCTTGATCTTGCCGGCGCGATAGTCGTCGGCGGCAGCGGCAAGACCGCCGACCAAGTTGCTCTGTAGGCGCGCGGCCCAGAGGTCGGTGGCGAAGGGATAGGCGAGCAGCCCTCCACCCACCAGGCCCAGCAATACCGCGAGCGCGGTGAGGCTGCGCTTGATGCGACGCGCTTTGGTTGCAGACAGCTTCACGATCGTGACCTGCGCCTCGACCGGCCCGGCTAGTTGACCCGGCGGCGGATGCCGAACGCCGCGCCGGCCAGGATCAGGAGACCCAGAGCGATCAGAGTGGCGTCGCGGGCGCCCGTCATCGGAAGCACGCGAGGGTCGGGATCGTTGACCTGACCGAGCACCTTGGGCTTGGCGGTTACCGCGGCGGTCGCCCGGGCGAGCCCGAGCTTGACCCCGCCTGAGACACCCTTGAGGAGGTGCAGACGGACCGCGTCGGCGGCCGCAACCGCGGAGCCTTCACGGGATTCCTTGGTCGCCACGGCGGCGGTGATCGTCGACTCCGCGGGAGTTCCTTCGAGGATCGTCACGGTCTGTCCCGGCGCAACCGGAACCTCCGTGTAGGTGGGCTCGACCTTGGTGATGTCGCGCACCTTGACCGTTACGAGGGCGGCGGTCGAGTCGGAGTCGGATGCAGCGGAGAGCTTGTCGACGCTGGCGGTGGCGAACGACTTGCCGACCTCGACGATGATGAGACCGTCCTCGGTTGCAACCGACGAACCGGGGATCGGGATGCCGTCCTTGTTCAGGTCGGGGATACCGGCGACACCGATCAGCGCGCCGGCCGAGGTCGAGGTAACCGTCACGCGGTCACCCTTCGAAGTGATGTTAGAGGCTGCGGGACCGAGAACGATCTGCGCGCCCTGGCCTTCGTCGATCGCGTCGAGCAGCTGGTTGACGGCGGTGGCGATCGGCTCGGGAGCCCCGCCGATGATGCTTTGGAGCTGGTCGATCAGTTGCTCCTTTGCGTCTTCGGCCTGCGGGATCAGTCCGGTCAGGTCGAGACCGAGTCCGACCTCGGCCACCTTGCCGCTGTTCGACGTGCTCGGTGTGCCGTTGCGGACCGCGGATACGGACGAACCACACGCGACGTCGATGGTCAGCACGGAATCGAGCGGAGCGGGGATCGCGGGGCCGGCGCAGATCTCTCCTTGCGCGTTCGCCTCACCCGGAGCGACGGACTTCTGCGTCGTCGATTCGTTGCACGGAAGGTTGTCTGGGTCCGCCTCGTCGCCGAGAACGGAGCACTGTCCGGCGCCGACACCTTCGGCGATCGGAGTGGAGCTGCCGCGCGCGAGCGCGAGACCGAGGGTCACACCCTGGTCGCCGATCGCGAGCTCGAGGCCGCGCGCCTCACCTTCGAGCGCGTACGTGGCGCGCTTTGAGGCTGCCGCTCCGGCGGGCAACGCGACGAGTACCAACGACGACACTGCAAGGGCGAGCGCGAGTGGGCGCTTCATCAATCAGACCTCCTGTATCTCCGCGACCTGACGAGCGCGATCCGCGCTCGCACAGTGACGTTCCGCACAACCTTGGGAATTCCTGCCTCAGAAAGGCAGGCGGAGATTAGCGGTGATTGTCCGTTTTCGCAACTCCGCGTGGTCGTGTCACTACGTGTCGTGTTTGCCCCGATTTGGGGGTTTCAGGCGTCTTCGAGGGGTCCGGCCCCCTGCAGATCGGCCACCAACTGCCGTTTTAGGACCTTTCCGGTGCTGGTCCGGGGCAGCTCGTCGACCTTCTCGATCCGGCGAGGCACCTTGAAGGAAGCGAGCTCGGACTTGCAGGTCTTCGCGACCTCGTCCTCCGAGGCGGAGCCCACGATGAAGGCGGCCAGCACCTCGCCGTACTCCTCGTCGGTGACGCCGAGGACGGCCGCTTCCTGGACGCCGTCGATGCTCTCGATCACTTCCTCGATCTCGATCGGGTAGACGTTCTCCCCGCCGACGATCACCATGTCGTCGGCGCGACCCTCTATGAAGAGGTAGCCCTCGTCGTCGATGTACCCGACGTCGCCGATCGACATGTAGCCGTCGCGCTCCTCCTTGGCGTCGCCCGACGTGTACCCCTCGAACAGGGTGTCGCTCTTGATGTACAGCTCGCCCGTCTCGTTAGCGCCCACCCTCTGCCCGTCCGAGAAGACCACGACGTCGATGCCCGGCACCGGCCGACCCACCGTCTTGGGCCGCGACTTCATCGCCTCGGGGGTCGCGATCGTGACCCATCCGATCTCGGTCGAGCCGTATAGGTCGTACAGAACCTCGCCGAACACGTCGGCGGCGGCGGCCCGGAGCTCGGGCGACATGGCCGAGCCGCTCGCCATCACCACGCGCAGGCTCGAGAGGTCGTAGCGCGACTTGACCTCGTCGGGCAACGACACGATCCGCTTGATCATCACGGGGACGAACGAAGCGGCGGTCGCGCCGTGCTCCTGGATCATGCGCAGCGAGTCCTCGGGATCGAACTTCTCGGGCAGCACCATCGTCGTGCCGAGTCCGGCGCTGATCACGAAGGTGAACAAGCCGAACGAATGGAACATGGGGGCGGGGCAGAAGACGATGTCGTCGCGGCGGTAGGGCACGACGCTGATCAGATTCGCCAACGCTCCCATGCCTGCCGCGGAAGCATTGCGCTGCGCGCCCTTCGGCGTGCCGGTCGTGCCGGAGGTATGGATCACGATCTTGGCCGAACCCCGATCTCGTGTGAACGGAGGAGGAGGCGTATCGGCGTTGCGCTCGAGGATCTCGTCCAGCGGCCCGGAGCCATCCAGTGCCGCCGCCGAGTCCCCGACGAAGAACATCTCGATGCCGTCTGTGTCGCACTTCTCGAGCTGCTCGGAGTGAGCCGTGTCGT
Source organism: Actinomycetota bacterium (assembly GCA_035249925.1). GTDB lineage: Bacteria > Actinomycetota > CADDZG01 > CADDZG01 > WHSQ01 > MB1-2. The sequence continues at coordinate 7,966 of DATFFR010000026.1, read as the reverse complement.
AGACGAGGACCTTCGGGTCGGACTGCTCGAGGAGGCTGCGGAGCTCCTTCGGCTTGGCCCAGGTATTCAAAGGGCATGCGACGATGCCCAGCTTCTGTGCCCCCAGCGCAACCGTCACCATCTCTCTTCCGTTCCGGAGCAATAGAGCCACCCTGTCGTTGCCGCGAAGACCGAGGTCGCGCAAGGCGTTGGCCGCGCGGTTCGCAAGGAGGTCGAGCTCTTTCCAACTGACGGACCCATTCCTGTCGTACAGGGCGATCTTGTGACCGAGCACCACCGCGTTCATCTGCGAGACGATCCCGAGCGAAGGGCCCCGCCCGATCAACCAGGGGAAAGCCTTGGCAAGTCCCAGCGGCGCCTTCGGGCTCGCCGCACCTGCGTCGCGAAGCGTCTTCAATACCCTCGGGTTCGCAACGTCGGTCAGCTGCTTGAGCCCTTCGGTCAGCGCGCTCATCCGGCCTTCTTCTTCGGTGCTTTGCGCTTCCAGCCGGTGAGGACGGGGTTGTCCCGGTTCTCCTCGAGCAGCCGGGTCGCGCCTTCGAGGGCGTTGTCCACCAGCTCGCGCCGGTCGAAGGCGCGCATCGAGTTCGTTCCGTGCAACTTGAGATTGCTGACCCAGGGACGAACCACGAACACCTTGGCCCCTCTGGCGCGAGCGGCGTTCACCTCGCGTTTCAGGGCGCGAGCGAACAGCGATCTGATGAACATCGGCGGCCACATCTTGGGGTCGCGAGTGGTCGTTATCCCGTCGTTCAGATATCCGAGTGGGGCGATACACAGGATGAGCTCGCAGCCGTGGTCGGTCGCGAGGTCGAGGGAGGTCGCGCTGTTCGCGCCGCCGTCGACGTAGCGGCGATCTCCGATCCTGACCGGCGGGAAGACACCGGGGATCGACGTGGACGCGAGTACGGCCTCCGGGAGCGACGCCTCGGGCGCCGTCGGGTGTCCGAAGGGAACGCGCTTTCCGCTGTAAAGGTCGACCGCGCATATGTAGAGCGCGCGATCGGGCCATTCCTTAGGGAGGTCGCCCTCGAGCCGGCGGCGAGTCTCCTCGGTCGAGTACATCCCCGCGGGAAAGGCGCGTTGCAGGTTGCGGCCGGGCTCGCCACCACCGAGCCGGCGGTAGTAGCCGCGCGAAGAGGCGAGGGCGAACGCGGAGCCGATGCTCCGGCGCACCCGGTCGGCCGGGTTTCGGTACAGCGGGGTGAACACCCGGCGGAGCTGCTCGGTGGGGTCCTCGGGATCTTTCTGAACGTCGGGGTGCTTGCCGTGGGCGTAGTCGAAGAAGTCGGTCGGCTTCCACCCATTCGCCATGTAGGAAGCCATGATCGATCCGGCGCTCGTGCCGACAAGCAGGTCCGCGCCGGCTACATCGAGCCCCCAGTCGTCCAGCGCTTTCAAGACGCCGGCGTGGTAGCCCATCCCGACCAGACCACCGCCGCCCAACACCAGCCCGAGCTTCATGCGGGGCACCCTACCCAACGCACCCGGGGGCCTATCCGGAGAAAAGGTTTCGCGTTCTCCGGCGTCACGCGTTGAGCTCGGGGGGTGGCTCGGACGATCCGAACCTGCAGCGGAGGACGTCGCCGATCCTGTCGCTGGGGAACGCGGCCGCCAGGACGTTCTCGTCCCCGCGCTCCTCGTAGCCCTCCGGCAACTCCGCCTCTGCGTAGTTGTCCCGGATCGTGTAGCCGTTCAGGAAGCGGGCGATATCGGCTGCGTCTACGCCGATCTCCCGGGCCACCTGCCGGTTGATGAACGGTCCGGCCGCGCTCGTGACTCGGATCAACGATCGTCCCTCCGGAACGTCGAATTCCGCGTTGACGTCCTCCTCGAGCTGCCCCTGCAGGACGGGCCACCCGCCCGAGCGTGTGGGCGGGGGCGTGTTCCCGTGATCGGCGGTCACGATGATCGCGTAGTCCCGAACCTTGTCGTCTAGGAAATCGATGAGTCGTTCGAGCCCGGCGTCTTGGGCCTCGATCGCGGCCCCCATCTCCGGTGAGTCCATGTTGTGTTGGTGTGCGGTGATGTCGCTGGGCTTGTAATTCGTGTAGAAGAGATCGGGCACCTCGTCGGTGCCGTAGCCCTCGCGATCGAGCATCGCGATCATCGCGTCGGTCTGCCACTGCACCCAGGCGGGATTGTCGTGCTGTTCCAGCGGGTCGCGCCCCCGCCACTTGCCGTCGGCCTCCCCGTCGGAACGGTCGAGCTCGTCGGCCCGCTCCTCGAGACCGGGGAATTCGGTCAGGTAGTCCGGCGTCTCGTAGAAGGCCGGGTTCCCGGTAAGCCGGTGGTCGGAGCCGATGAGGGCGAGCTGATCGTGATCGCCGCCCGGCGTCTGCGCGCCATGACCGAGCATCCCCATGTGCCAGGACTTCCAGGCGAGCATCCCGACCAGAGGCTCGTTCTCCATGGCGAGGTCGAACCTGTCTCCGAACGTATCGGTCTTCAGGTCGGACGGATCTCGGCCCGGGAAGATGCCGCGCACGGCGCCGTCCTCGGCCCGATACTCGATGGCCGTAACTCCGTGGTCGAGCGGGAATCTGCCGGTGCCGAGGGTTGCGTGCGTCGCCGGCGTGATCGACGGCGACGAGCCCACGGTTGCGTTCAAGAACGATGTGCCGTCGGCCTCCATGCGTTCCAGGGTGGGCCAACGTCCCGGCCAGCGTTCTAGAACGTTGCGTCCGACCCCGTCCCACACGATGGTGACGATCAGCTTCGGCAGGGGACCATCTCCGGCGACCGACAACACGTCGGCCTCGTTCACGTGCGGCTCGCCACCAGGCGGGTCGAGGACCGACCCCGTCAGCGCGTTCATCGTCGGGTACACGTCTACAAGTGAGACCGGGTCCTCGCGAACGCCGCCTGGTTTGATCTGGTCCGGCCCGTAGAAGACGAGGGGCACGCGCTGCAGGTAATCCCACGGACCGGAATGGCTCGTGACGGAGAACGCACCGGAGTAGTTGGGCGGAAGAGGGACGATCGTCACGTCCTCGGAATGAGTGTCGTGATGGCCCCGCCAGAGCCGGACCAGCTCGTCCTTCGGTAGAGCGCAGGCGCGCTCCAACCAATCGTCGGACTCGAAGGTGCGCTGGTCGGCGAGGAACTCCTGCGCCGGCGTCGAATCGTCGCCGGGGCGCGTGACGAAGTAGATGCCGGCCGCGACTAGCACGGCGACGAGCAGGGCGCCCAGGATCCGTTTCGACATCCGAGCGAGGGTAGTGCCTAGTAGCAGTTCTAGAGTTGGGGCCATGACGCCGGCACCCGATCTGTCCATGACCGACGACGCGATCAGGGCATTGCTCGACGAACCCCTGGTCGGTGTGCTGTCGACGTTGGGCCCACGCGGCTGGCCGCACTCGGTCGGGATCTTCTACGTGCCTCGGGACGGAGCCGACGGTCTCGAGCTGCGGATGTGGGTCTACGGCAAGAGCCAGAAGGCGAGGAACGTCGAGAGGGATCCGCGCGCGTCGCTGTTGGTCGAGCACGGCGACCCTTACGTCGACCTCCGGGGCGCGCTTGTATCCGGTACGGCACGGGTCGAGCGCGACTTCTCCCACGTGCTCGAGTTGGGCAAGCAGGTCTACGAGCGGTACTTCTTCCCCCGGACCGGGATCCCGGTCGACGACGGCCCGGCCGCCAACATCGAACGTCAGGCGCAGAAGCGCGTGAACATCGTGTTGCAAGCCGAGCATTTCGCATCCTGGGACCACGCGCGTGGCAAGGACACGATCACGGTGGCCGGCGACCAGGGCTGAGGCCCGTTGCGCCGCCGCCGACATCGGGCTCCTGCACCGCCAGAAGAGGTGGCAGTGAGACAAGCGATCCGCCCTTGTGGGTTGGACGACCCAGCGCTTTCTCATAGCCTTCGCGGATGGAGAGCCGTGTGGGCGCGGTCGGCGTAACTCGACGAACGGGCGCCGTGCTTGCGATCGAGATCGATATGGAGGGCCTCGACCCCGAAGTCGCCGCACGCGTCGAGTCCAGGTCGGTCACCCTTGTTACCGGCGCGGTGGCGCCGCACGGAGGGTGGCTTCACGCGGCCTCGGGCGGCCGGATCTCCGTGATCTTCGTTCCACCCTTCCTCCACGAGACGCCGGAGGTCGCCGCCACGCAGGCTGGGATCCGGCTCGCGGGGAGGTTCGATGGTCTCGATCCTGCCCGCACCCCGGGTTGGTCGATCGGGATCGCCGCCGGCGAGCTCCTCGGTGCGGCCGGAGGCGATGCCGCCGATCTCTCCGGCACCCCGCTCGTCACCGCGTGGAGCCTGGTGGCTTCGGCGCGCTCCTCCGAAACCGTGTTGGGCGACGAGGTCCGGTCGGCTCTCGGATCCGAGATCGACGCTGCGCCTCGTCCCGACGGGAGCTGGTTGCTCGAGCGCGCCCGGTTGCAGGAGAGGGCCCATCGAAACCTGCAACTGGTCGGTCGCGAGTCCTCGATGACGACCGTGCTCGACGCCTTCGAGGAGGTGTGCACCGTGCGCTCGGCGCGCCGGGTCGTGGTGTCGGGTTCCCCCGGTCTCGGGAAGTCGCGTCTGATCGAGGTGGCCGCGGACACGCTCAAGGAGCGAGCCACGATCGTGTCGGGCTACTGCGATCCGGCCGGCCGCGGGTTGGGGCCGTTGGGCCACGCTCTCGAGCAGTTGGTCGGGCCGCAACGCGCCGGCAGTCTGGACGAGCGGTTGTCGGCGTTCCTGCCCGACAAGGAAGAGCGTGCCGTGGTCGTCCAGCACATGGCTCACGTCCTAGGTGGACCGGCGCGACCCAGCTCGTCCGAGAACGTCCTTTGGGGTGTCCGGCGTGTGTTGGAGGCGGCGGCGGTCGACCGCCCACTGATCCTCGTGCTCGAGGATCTTCAATGGGCCGGTGAGATGCTGCTCGATGCGGTCGAGTACCTAACGGGGTTCATCGCGGCTCAGCCGGTCTTGCTGCTGTGCTCGACTCGGCCCGAGCTGTTCGTGGACCGAGAGTCCTTCGCGGCCACCTCGGCTACGAGCCGGGCGATCGAGTTGTCGGAGCTGACCCTGGAGGAGACGCGGGAGCTCGTCGATCTCTACCTCGAGGGCGCCCCTCCCGACGGACTTGCCGAGAAGGTGCAGGGGATCGCCAAGGGCAATCCGCTCTATGCGATCGAATTGATCGTGCAATGGGGTCGCGCTGCGGCAGGAGGCGCGAGCCCGGTCGACCTCGTCGTGCCGGAGTCGATGGCTTCCTTGTGGGAGACGCGCATCTCCGCGCTCGACGCGGCCGATCGAACGATCCTCGAGTGCGCAGCCATCGTCGGAGGACGCTTTCAGATCGAAGACGTCGCTGGTTTGACGGGCGCCGAAAGCGTGTCCGTCCTTCTGCACCTCGCCCGCCTTACAGAGCAACATCTGATCGAGCGGGACCCGGCGTCGGAGACCATCGGGTCCGACGAGTTCCGGTTCGAGCACGACCTGATCCGGCAGACGATCTACCGGATGGTTGGCAAGGCCCACCGCGCCCAACTGCACCAAGACCTGGCCGCGTGGCTACGGCGAACCGCGGACGCGCACCGCTCCGAGGCGATCGGATACCACCTCGAGCAAGCCGTCGTGCTGTTGAAGGAACTGAGCGAGAGCCCGGCGACGGTCGACCATCTGGCGGAGCAGGCCGCGCGAGCGTTGGTGGACGGGTCGCGTAACGCGGCTGATGCCGGTGACCTCTCCGGCGAGGCATCGATGCTTCGGCGCGCCCTGGCCCTGTTCCCAGAGGAGTCCTCCGACTGGTTGACGGCGGCGATCGAGCTCGGGGACACGCTGCTTCAGATCGGCGCCTACGAGGAAGCCGATGCCTTGAACGCCCGCGTCATCGCGGCGGCAGAGGCGTCACCGAACCCGGACGACAAAGCTCGAGCCGCGCTGGCCGCCGGTTCGTATCTGGCGACGACGAGCCCCACCCCGCAACCGGAATTGATCGAACAGCTGGGGGAGCTGGTTCCGGTCTTCGAAGGGACCGGCGACCACCGAGCGCTGACCAAGCTCTATCTCGCCGTGGCCGAGTGCGAGTGGACGTCGACGCGATGCCAGCCGGTCGTGGACGCGCTCGGAAAAGGCCTGAAGCACGCGCTGGTGGCTGGGGCCGAGCAGTCGCTCGTTCGCATAGCGGGGTTCCTGTTGTCGACGCTTATCTTGGGCCCAACCAGCGTGGCCGACGGGATGAAGGCGTGCGAGCACCTATTCGTGGTTGTGGGCACCGATCGCATCGCCCGCGCCAGGTTGGGGATCGCGAAGGGCGTGTTCATGGCGTTGCAGGGGCAGTTCGATACCGGGCGAGGGTTGGTGCGCGAGGGGAGGGCCATCATCCGAGACGCCGGATTGGCGGTCGTGGCCGCGGGGATGAGCCAGTGGGCCGCGCAGATCGAGATGCTGGCGGGCGAGTTCCATGCGGCAGCGCACCTCCTCGAGGATGGCCTGGACGAGTTCGAAGCTCTGGACGTCCCCGAGTACCGTCCGACATCGCTGGCGATGCTGGCTCAGGCGCGCTACGAAGCCGGCGATCCGAGAGCGGCCGTTGCCGCTGCTCGCGAGGCCCTCGCCCTGGGAGAGGGCGACGTCACGCTGATCCCGGACACGTATCCAGTGCTCGCTCACATGGCGGCGGATCAGGCTGACCGCGACGGAGCGACGCGCTATCTCGACGATGCGCGGGCCGAGGTCGCCTCGCTGGACACTCTCCTGGTACAAGCGTACGTCGCCGTGGAAACGGCTCGCGTGCTGGTCAAGCTTGGCGACGTGAGAGCCGCCGCCGCGGTCGCAGACGCGCATGAGCTCTGCGAACGCAAGGGCGCCGTCGCGCTCGCCTCACGGATCCCGGTCCTCGGTTAGGCAGCGTCTGCCGCGGGGATCGTCTCGCGCTTCGTGGCAAGCACCGGGATGGCGCTCAGAACCAGGGCGGCTCCGATCGCGATCCGGAGCGTCAGGTCCTCGCCCAGCAGGATGGCGGCCAGCGCGATCGTCGTGACGAGCTCGAGCATGTTGGCTATCGCGGTGCGCGACGAGCCGATGCGCGCGATGGCGGCGTAGGTGGCGATGAAGGCGATCGCGGTTGCGCCGCCCAGCCCGACTGTCGGCCCCAGGGCGGCGCGCGGCAGGCCGTCGCCGACGATCAAGGCGGTGGCCCCGAGGGCGATCGCGGCCCCCGTTGCCGTCCAGGTGGCTGCCGTGGTCGGCGGCGTTCCCTCACTGAGCACCTGCGCTCCTATGTAGAAGAGCGCCACCATCACCGCCGCGCCCAGCGCCAGCAACGGCCCGGCGAGGGGCGTGTCCGTGAGCGAGAAGATCGACGCGACCCCGACGGAACCCAGAAGCAGTGCCGCCGCCAGCCGTAGCTCGAATCGTTCCATCCGCAACGCGATAGCCATCAAAGTCGTCCACAGCGGATAGCTGTAGAAGACAAGACCCACCACGGAGGCCGGCGCACGCTCGAGGGCCAGGAAGAACAGCGTGGCCTCCACCCCGTACCCGAAGGCGCCCAGCAAGAGCAGACGTCCGACCTTCGACGAGCCCATCCAGAGCGGACGCCTGGTCGCGAGCAGGTAGCCGATCAGCAGGACCGAGGTCAGGGCGAACCGAGCGGCCAGCAGTGGAATCGCCGTGGCACCGTGGTCGTAGGCCTGCTTGGCGAAGATGGCCAGGGTGCCGAAGGCGACGGCGCCAAACATCGCGAGACCGATGCCCGTCAGATAGGAGCTCCTCGCCCCGGTGTTGCTCTTGGTCACGCGTTACTACGGCGCGGGCGCGGGTTGGGTGCGGCCGCACTCCTTCAGGCCGTACTCCTGTGCGATGTCGTTTGCCTCCGACGCGGCGGCCTGCAACTCCTGGCCCAGCCGTCCGAGTTCCTCGTTGTCGCGCTGCCGGGCGGCCTCCTGGATCTGCGGCAGATAGTCGATCGCGTCCTCGATGCGCGCAAGCATCCTGTTGATGACGTCCTGGTCGTCTTCCGGC
>DATFFR010000025.1:0-18403 GCA_035249925.1 Actinomycetota bacterium | reverse complement strand
GGACCTCACCAGCGACGGCGTCGCCGAGAGGCGGTCGGAGACCACCTCTATCTCCGAACCTCGCGCCGATGGTCCGACCCCGCACCTGCTCACCGGCCTGGAGGTCGCGTATGGCAACGAGGGCACCGCCGACAAACTTTCCGGTCGCCTATCCAACGTGTCCGGATTGACCATCGACGTCGGCAGAGCCGGTCTGTCCGATCTCCCAGCGCTAGACATAAAGGCCGACCGCAAGGTCACGATCACGTTCATACGAAATGGCGACGTCGTGGGCACCACGACATTGAGCGGTGGCTCCTAAGGCACGCCGGCGGCGTTTACTACCCGATGGCCACAGCGAACTTGCCGAGGCTGCCCTTCGTGAAGTCGGCCATCGCCTGCGGCACCTCTTCGAGTTTGTATGTGTGCTGCACAGGCACCTGCAACCGGCCGGCTGCGACGTGAACCGCTAGCTCGGACAAGACATCGTTGGTGGCTGTGGACACGATCGCCGTCGCTTGCACGTTCCTGTTCGGCAGCTGATCGGGACCGAGTCCCAGCGTCGACGCGAACCGGCCGCCGTCGGCTACAAGATCGGCGAGCTCTAGACCATCCCCGGCGAGATGGATCGCAGCTTGTACGCCATCCTTCGCGAGGACGCGTAACTGGTCGGCCGTCCCGGCCGTGTAGTCCACCGCATGACGAGCACCGAGGGACTTCACGAACTCGGTCTCTGCACCCGGCCTGGCGGTCGCGATGACCTCCGCTCCCCGCATGGCCGCCAGCTGGATCGCGTTCGCACCCACCCCACCGGTCGCGCCGCCGATGAGGACCGTGTCGCCGGAAGAAGGTGAAACTGCCGCGACCGCTGCGTGAGCCGCGGCCCCCGCGAGACCAAGGGCGCCCGCCGTCGCCATCTCGACCCCGGACGGCACCTTGGCCAGGCCGACCCCCTCTTGAACCGAGACGAACTCGGCGAACGAACCGGGACCGAGGTACTTGTAGGAAACGACACCGAACACCTCGTCACCCGGCTTGACAGTCGTCACACCGTTACCTATGGCCTCCACGGTCCCGGCAAAGTCCCGTCCGAGCACGACCGGGAAGCGATGCTCCATCGCCCCCTTTACCTTGCCGGCGCCGACCGCCAGATCGAATCCGTTGATAGACGAGTGATCAACCCGAACGAGCACCTCGCCGGGCGCAGGCTCGGGCATCGGGACATCGAGTAGTGCGGGAGCGACTCCGAAATCGGTGAAGGCTATGGCTTTCATCGGCACCCCTCTCGAAACATGGTGGGTGATCTTCACTGCCTCCAACCGCTGTCGCGGCGCCATATTCCGCCGAGGCTGCCGACTAGGTTCGTCGGCTCTCAGCCCTCTCGCGCGAACTCTCCGCGGCGAGAGGGGGTGATCAGCCCAGGTGCCAGAAGTCGGAGGTCAGACCTACGGAGATAAGGATCTGCTCCGCTTCCCGGGCAGTCCTCCTCGTCCACTCGGGGCGATCGCGGCCCTCGTACCATCGCCGAGCCAATTGCCACTGCTGCTCGAGCGTCATCGCTTCCCCTCGCGGGTGCCCTCCCTCGACCCATTGCTGCAGATGCTCTTCCGACCGGAAGATGAGCATGTTCGCTCAGGTGTCGCCGATGTCTTCGTACCAGCGCGCCGCGGGGACGCCGTAATGAACGACCGCGCCCGCGGGGCCCGCGACCTCGCCACCTCGAACCTCTAGGCGCATCTCCTGATCGCAATCAGGGCAGGAGGTCGAGACGGACCCATCCGATCCGACCAGCCCAAGGATCCCCAGAGCGTCCCAGATACAGATCGCGTCCCACCTGCGCTCACCTGATACCACTTCGAATGGAGCCGGTAGCGCGCAGAAGGGATGCACCAGCCAGACAGCCTCGGACTCCGGAACAAGCGCGATCACATGAGCTTCTGCCAGCTCCTGCAGCCTCGACGTGACCTCGGTTGTCGTCAGCCCGAGCTGCGTCGCGATCTCGGCGGGGGTTGGGGCCCGCTGCTCCTCGACGAACGAGCGGTAGAGCTCGACCCGGACGTCGTTCGCGGCGTTCACAGCGTCGGTACCGGAGCGTCGGAAGGCAGGAGGGCCAGGACCGGCAGCGCATAGACGCATCGATAGATGGCCACGGTGGTGGGCGTGGTCGCGGCAAGTCGGACGAGGATCCCGGACCACGCGAGGAATGCCGCTCCAAGAGCGGCGGTAAGCACGGGATTTCCCGGTTCAGCCGAGATGGATGCGTCCATGCCTAGTTCGACGTTCGATTGCCCCATCCACCCTCCCTGACCATCCTGCGTGCGCCCCGTAAGACGACGGTACCCGCCTATCTTCGGCTCGCTCCATGACTCAGCTGGCGTCACTCGGAACAGCGGCATCAGAAGGCCGCTACTTGGCCTGCGTCCTACAAGTACATGACGGGCGGAGACCCAGGATGCTCAGACGCGCCGGCCTCGCCCTCTCCTGAACGACGGCTTGCTCGCATGGACCTCTTCCAGAGGAAGCACCACGGTGAAGCTCGCGCCTCGACCCGGCTCGCTCTCTACCCGGATCGTTCCGCCCAACAGCGTCGCGTTCTCCCAGGCGATCGAGAGGCCCAATCCGCTTCCGCCACTACGGGATGGATCGGCCTTGTAGAAGCGGTCGAACACGTTGTCCAGATGCTCCGGAGGGATCCCGGGGCCCTGGTCGGTCACATGGATCAATGCGGAGCCGTTGTCCCTCTTGGTCTCGGCGCGGACCCCCTTCTTGCCATGGATCAGGGCATTGCTGACCAGATTCGCGACGATCCGCTCGACCCGTCTCCGGTCCGTGATGACATCCAGACGCTCCCCATCGACGTCCACAGCGTCCCCCCACTTCCTCGTGGAGACGACGTGTCGGATCAGGTGACTCAGATCGACCGGTTCCATGCGAACGCTTTCCCTGCCCGCATGAAGCTTCGATATCTCCATCAGTTCCTCCACGAGCGACCGCAGACGCCGAACCTCGGCGATCATCTTGTCCGCGGCCCAACGCGCCTCCGGATCCATACGCGCTAACTGCGCATCGAGCATGGAGGCCGAGCTGACCAGCGCGGTGAGTGGGGTTCGCAACTCGTGTGCGACATCTGAGGTAAACCGTTGCTCCCTCTCGCGCGCTCGAGTGAGTTGATCGATCTTGTCCTGAAGAGCGTCTGCCATCTCGTTGAACGAGACCGCCCAGGCCCCGAACTCGTCCTCGCGTTCCACGGGAAGTCTGGTGTCGAGAAGGCCTTCGGCGAGCAATCGGGCTGCCTGACTGGCATGAGCGACCGGGGAGAGGGTTCGGCGCGCCAACGCGGTTCCGACGAGCGCCGATGCCGCAACGACCGCCGCCCAGAGTCGCACCATGATCTCCGCAAGGTCGCCCATGCTGCGCTGCAACGACTCCCTCGAATAGAGGAGGTACAGGTCGAGCTCATCGAGCGCGCCTACGCTGGTCACCACGAGGTAGTCGGTGTCGTTCCTCGTCATCTCCGAGTAGGCGAGGTCGGGACCCTCAACGCTCTCGGGCGGGGATCGAAAGTCCTGGGGGACCGTCTCCAGATCGAGATCCGGATCGGAAGAGATGGTCCCGTCTGCGGTAACCATGATGATGCCCGCCCCCGTTTGCCGCTCCAACGAGAACAACAGGGAGCGCAGACCATCAGGGTCAGGCTTGCCGAGTTCGGTCCGCGCGATCGCATAGCTGATCTGGGCGTCACGCAACGAACGATCAAGGAACGTCTCGTTGCGGGCACGATTGACAAGAAAGTACGAACCAAGCGCGAGAACGCCCGCGGAAACACCCGAAACCACGATGAACGCGACCGTTAGTCGCCATCTGAAGCGCCCTGTTGCGATCGGCACATCTACCCACCTAGTCGATAGCCGACGCCGCGTACGGTCTGGATCAGCTGCGGCGACCCGGCATCGTCCTCGATCTTTTCACGCACCCGCTTGATCGCGGTGTCCACCAGCCTCGAGTCGCTCTGGTAGTCGTACTCCCAGACGCGATCGAGAAGTTGCTCGCGGGTCATCACCTGACCGGCGTGCTCGGCCAACACTTGAAGAAGCCTGAACTCGGTAGCCGTCAGGCCGACCTCACTGTCGCCCTTGTGCACCCGATGGGCTGCAATATCGATCGTGAGGTCACCAACGGTGAGGCTGTCCGGCGGAGCAGTATCCACGGCCCGACGGAGGGTGGCGCGGACGCGCGCGACCACCTCCGGCATCTCGAAAGGCTTCGTGATGTAGTCGTCGGCGCCCGCCTCCAAGCCCACAACGACGTCGACGGTATCCGTCTTGGCAGTCAGCATGATGATGGGTACCTGACTCCACGACCGGATCTGACGGCAGATCTCGAAACCATCGAGCGAGGGCAACATCACGTCGAGCAATACGAGATCGAACTGCTCCCGCCGCGCTAGTACCAACGCCTGTCGTCCATCCGCCTGCGTGGTTACGCGGAATCCTTCCTGCTCCAGACCGCGGGCGGTGATCTCACCGATCGCCACGTCGTCCTCCACCAAGAGGATCTTTTCGTCCATCACATCAGGGTAGCGAGCGCCGGGGGTTGGACGCAGCGAGAGGCCGGCCGAATCGGCCGACCCCTCGCCGCTGCCTGCACCGCGGGGCGTCTCTTTACGCCTCGCAGTTGCGGGTCCTGTCGTTGCCCCAACCCGACTTGCACCTGTCGCGTCCGGGACCGCCGTTGATGGTGTCGTTGCCACGATTGCCGAACAGGCTGTCGTGGCCCCTGTCACCATTAATGCGGTCGTTGCCCCGGCCGCCCTTGATGGTGTCTGCGTTGCGTCCGCCACGGAGATCGTCGTGGCCCTTGTTGCCGCGCAGCAGGTCGAATCCCGTAGAGCCGCGGATGACGTCATCGCCGGCTCCGCCGGTGATCGAGTCGTTCCCGCCGCCGCCCAGGAGGATGTCGTTCCCGATCCCCCCTCGGATCACGTCCCTGCCGCCGCCACCTCGGATGGTGTCGTTGCCCGCTCCACCGATCCCGACGTCGTTGCCGCCGCCGAGGTAGATCACGTCGTCTCCCCCGTTACCGTCGACGGTGTCGTCGCCGCCGAAGGCGTAGATGATGTCGTCGCCCTCGGTGCCGGTGATCACGTTGTCACCGTCGTCGCCGCAGATGACTCCGGGCTCATCGCATTGCGGGGGCTCGCTCGGCGTGGAGTCGTCCTCCGTCCAGGTCTTCTGAACGGTGTCCGAGCAAACGCCGGCCGGGTCGCCGCTCTCCGGTCGACCCTCTTGCTCCTCGCACTCGGTGTCGTTCGGGCTGAGGGAGGCGGTGATCGTCTGCTCGCCCTCCTCGTTGCTGCCTGTGGTCGTTCGTGCGCTCGCACGACCCTGAGGGCCGGTCGTCCGCGTCGTGCTCGAACCTCCTTCTACGAATCGGCCGGCACCGTCCTCGGTAAACGTCACGCGAACGCCCTCGACCGGGTTGCCGAACTTGTCGGTAACCGTCGCGGTCACCTCGTGCTCGCTGCCCGGCGGATTCGACCCTGTCTCCGGCTCCAGATCGATGCTGCGTGCGGTGCCGGCAGCCGCCGTCCACGGCGCCACTCCAGAATCGGTGGCTCCTTCGGCGCTGGCCTCGACGATGGTCTCGCCCGTCTGGGTGGACGAGAGATAGGTCACGTTGTAGCCGTTGGCGTCCTCGCCGACAGTGACCTGTCGACCAAAATCGCTGCCACCGGACTCGTCGGTGAAGTGACCGGGCCCCGAAGTGATCCGGAACGTGACGGGACCGGCGTGAGCTACATCGTTCGCACCGAATCGCTCTGCGCAGATCTTGTGCGTGGAGAAGCGAGCCACCTGGTTCGGCTGAGACCGCTCGTCCCATTCGGCTTCGGAGATCGGCGGCTGCGTGTCGCCATCGCATGCGCCGTTCTCGTCGACATTGTCGCTGTTGGGGTCAGTCTCCATGTCGAGACGAACTGTCTTCGTGCCCTGGCCTGCGGCAACCCAGTTCTTCTCGACCTCGTCTGCCGGGTGGTCTCCAACACCAGCGACCGCCATGTCGTAACGGAAATCGGAGTCGTCGTCGTCGAACGCGGTGATCGTGTCGGCGCCAACCTCAGTGCCCGTATACGACTGCGAGCAGGTTCCCTCGGCAGCCGTCGTGCACTGACCGAAGTACCCCGTCGGAGTATTCGCGTTGTTGTCCAAGTCGTTGTTTGCATGGGGACCGCCGGTGACCTGGAAGCTCACGGCCACCCCGGTCAGCGGGTTTCCGAACTCATCCACAGCGCGTGCCGTCACCTGGTGCGCCGTTCCGATCTCGTTGGTGTCGGTCTCGGGGCTGGCGTTGATCGCATCCAGCGCTCCGGCCTGCCGCCACTCTTTCGTGACGACTTCCTCGTTGTCCGTGACCACAGCGTCGCCGGAGACGTCTCCTCGCAGGGAGACTGTCACGTCGTTGCTTCCCTCGGCGCCGGCCGAGACCGTTCTGATCGTGACCCGGCACATCCCGGCGCCGTCGGTCGTGCACGTGACCGAGTTGGGCCCGCCGCCGCTGGCGTTAGTCGTTTGTCCATTAACCGACTCGAAGAACGCGTTCGGGTCATCGTCGCTGAGCTCGAAGTCGACGAGCAGTCCTGCTCTGGGGTTTCCCGAACAGTCGAAGGCGCCCGATGCGTCGCTGACCTTCTGACCCTCGGTCAGCTTCACCTGGATCTCGTGCGCGGAACCGGAGGGGTTCGTGTCGCTGTTCGGTTCCGCGTCGAGGCACACGTTCCCGGTAACGGACTGCGTCCACTGCATCTCGACCACGTCCGTGGGATCCGCCTGGTTCTCGGGGTTGGTACCGGGCTGAGGCGACCCCTCAACGCATCCCTGCTCGGTACCGCCGGATGTTGCGTTCGGCTCGTTCGGATCGGGCGGGGTCGGGCAATCCGTCGGCCCGGCATACCGGCCCTCGGCCTGGTCCACGGTGTCGCCGCGGACGGAGGCGCGGATCGTGTCGGTTCCGACGCCTTCGTCGCCGACATAAGAGACCGAACAGTTGCTACTGCCCACGACGATGGTGCACGCGTAGGTCTCGCCCTGGTTCGGTCCCGCCTCGATGACGAAATCGACGACTACCGGACCGGTGGCGTTACTAGCGCCGCCCGTCACCATCGTGTCGCCCTGGTACAGGGTCGCGGTGAGCGTGTGCTCTGCGCCCTGCTGTTCCGAATGGACCTCCGGCGTTACCTCCAATCGCTGGTTGCCGTGGTTCGCCAACGCCTGGGGCGCGACGAACCACATGCTCAGTAACACCGTGAGGATGCTTGCAATGATCCCCATCGGGGATCGAGCTGCCCGACTCAATACACCCACCTCCTTGAAACTGGAACGGCTCTTTTTTCCGTCCTCAGTGGATGAAACGAGGCGAATGCAACGAGTCGGTGACAGCGCCATGGCAGTCCCGCCACAATCCCGCTGCGCCGACGTGGGGCCGTGTGGATGACCCGGCCTGAAAAAGACAGAGGCCCCGTTCCGGGGCCCCTGTCTTTCGGTCGTCCATCTCAGATGGCTGGTGCTAGTTGAGGCAGGGCTGGCCCTTCGCCACGACCCCGCAGATGACCGTCGCGGCCACCCGGCAAGCCTCGTTGATGCTGTCGTCGCACCTGCTGGCGCCGGCCGGGGACGCCGTCCCCAACACGCCGACAACGGCCATCACACTTGCGACGAGCATGACCTTGAGCCGCATCCATTCCTCCTGTCCCATCCGAACCAGACCAAGCAAGATTCGGCTCCGGGGCCCGATGTCCTCCTCGATGCCCCCTCTGGCCAGGGCTTCGGTTTCGAGGGTCCGCGGGCATGCGAGGCGACGCCCTTTCACTCCGCCGGCGGGATGTTCTGGTTCAACCGGAAGAAGTTGTCGGGGTCGTACTTCGCCTTGATCGAGCGCAGTCGCTCCCACGTCTCTCCAGGGTAGGCAGCCCGCACACGGCCCTCGCCCTCGTCTGCGAGGAAACCGACGTAGGCACCCTGGTCGGATTGACGCAACGCGGAAGCGAACCCGTTGACCCATTCCTCGCGCCGGGGCTTGTCCTCGAGGCCGTCGTAGAACGCGGCCACGTTGGCCATGATGCGGCTCTTCCGATGGGCGAACGCCGTGGCGTCGGCGGGGACCCTCGCCATGGCTCCGCCCAGGACGCGCAGCTGCGCGACCCTGAGGGAAGCGTCCGAGTCCTCGAGGTACCGAAGGATCGTCGCGGCCACTGAGTCATCAACGGAGTCCAGGAAGAGGGTCAAACCCACCGCGGTCGGGTGGTACGAGTCGTCCTCCGGCGGAAACATCTCCGGGTAGGACATCGGGCGAAGCATGTCCATCAGAGCGGGAGCCAGCGCCCGGAACGGAGCGAGAGCGCGTTCCCCGGCCTCGGGGTCCCCCGCGTACACGAGCATCGCCATCACGATCAGCTTGCCGTGGACCTCCTCGGGCACGAACGGGAGCGGTGGGGCCACCATCACGTTCGCGATGCCCGACACCTCCTCGGGCGCGGCCTCCGCCGCCGCCATGAACCCCGTGATGACCTCCACCGAGGCCGGAAGGAACAGCATCCCGCCGAAGATGGACCCGAGCTCGTGCAACCGGAACTTGAAACGGGTCGCCACGCCGAAGTTGCCACCGCCACCGCGGATGGCCCAGAACAGATCCGGATGGAGGTGCTCATCGCAGAAGACGACCTCGCCGTCGGCAGTTACCACTTCCGCCGCCAGGAGGTTGTCGACCGTGAGCCCGTGCTTGCGCACGAGGAAGCCGACACCTCCGCCCAGCGTGATGCCGCCGATACCGACCGAACCCGTGTCCCCGAAGCCGGTCGCAAGACCATGCTCGGCCACTGCCACCGAGTATTCGCCGGCCGTCAGTCCCGTCTCCGCCCACGCGGTGCGCTCGGCCACGTCGATGTCGATCCCCTTCATGTCCCGAAGATCCAGGACGATGCCGCCCTCGGTCGCACTGTGTCCCGCCTGGCTATGACCGCCGCTACGGATGGCTAGATCGAGGCCGGCGCTGCGGGCGAGCGCTATCACCTGGGACACGTCGTCCGCGTTCGCAGCGCGGGCGATGAGCGCGGGTCGCCGGTCGAAACCCCCGTACACGATCAAACGAGCCTCGTCGTAACCGGGATCGCCGGGGCCGATAACCCGGCCGGTAAGGCGGCGACGGGCCTCCTCTATCAGCGCAGCGGTCTCGCGGTCCGTAACTGGGGGCGTGCCTTGCTCGACCTCCACACGGGTCTCCTTCCTATGGGCATCTGAGTACTAAGACTCCCGCGACGCTATGAACTAATCGCGAACCGGATCGGTGGAACGGGAGATGCGCTGCCCGCCGGCTTGTCCGCTCGAATCCCTAGTTCCGGATGCGGTCGTAGTTGATTCGCATCAGGGCGATCACGTCGTGGATGTCGTGATCACTCCTGATGGCCCGGGCGGCCGGCCCCTTCTTGTCCGGAAACACAGGGTGGTGGCCGACCCGGCCCTGAGCGAACAGCTCGGCCCAGATCCCCTTCGGGAAGAAGAAGTGCGCTGCGAAGTCACCGTGAAGGTGGCCTATCTCCCGCCCGTCGACCTTGAATGCGAACTCGCCGCGCGGTCCCGGACCCGCGTCGACCCCGGGCCACGACGAGACCTCGGCGGCGATCTGCTGGCTTGCGGTAAGGGTGTCGGTCATAGAGGCCTCCTAGTTCGGTGAGGCCTCAGGCTAGAACTTGAACCGCACTTCAAGTCAAGCGCATTCTGAAGGGCGTAAGACGGCCTCCGCCGACGGCGCCAGAAATAACCAACACGAGGCTCGGGTTGAATGACGTCGAACGTTTCGGGCACGCGAAGGGAGCCGGCGAGTTGACGGGCAGATCAGACGACGTGCAGGTCTTCTTCAATCCGCGCTGTTCGAAGTGCCGGACCGTGCGCGCCATCCTGGAGGAACGGGGCTTGGAGGCCGACTATCTGCGCTACCTGGAACAGACGCCTACAAGAGCAGACCTCGAACGCGTCCTCGCCCTTCTCGGGACGGACGATCCGAGGAAGATGATGCGCACGAGCGAGCCCATCTACCGCGAACTCGATCTGGCCTCCGCCGATAGCGACGCCCTGTTGGACGCGATGGTCAAGAATCCCATCCTCATCCAGCGACCGATCGTCATCCGAGGCGACAGGGCGGTCATCGGACGTCCGCCCGAGCGAGCCCTGGAGCTGTTCGAGACCGGTTAGACCTCGCAGGAACCGTCGTCGCAGGCGTCGGAGTCCTCGGCCAGCACCGTCAACGGAGATCGCTCCGACCACGCCTGCTCCAGCGCGGCCACGAACACCTCTGGGTCCTGGGCCCCGGCGATGCCGTACTTGCCGTCGATGACGAAGAAGGGAACCGCCGAGATCCCGTAGGCGCGAGCCTGTGCCTGATCGGCCCTCACGGCCCCGGCACGAGTATCGGAGGTGAGCGCCTCTTTCACCTCGACCTCGTCGAGCCCCACCGCGACCGCGACGTCGGTCAGGGCCTGGTGATCGGAGACCGGCAAACCCTCGGTGAACGTCCCGTGGTCGAGCCGCTCCTTGAGCTGATCCTGCACGCCTTTTGCCAGGCCGAGGTGGAGGAGCCGATGGGCGTCGAAGGTGTTGCCTCGACGTGCGATGTCGAAGCGGAAGTCGAGGCCCTCCTCCGCCGCAGCCGCCGTGACCCGATCGATCATCACCTGCGCTTGGTCGACGGACAGGGAGTACTTGCGAGCCAGGTGCTCCACGTAGCGGCCCGGTTTCTCCGGCGAGGGCGGGGCGGACGGATCGAGCTCGAACGAACGCCAGACGACCTCGATCTCATCACGATGAGGGAACCGAGCGAGGGCCGCCTCGAAGCGGCGCTTCCCGATGTAGCACCAGGGACAGACGACGTCGGACCAGATATCTACTCGCATGACCGGTACAACGTTAGAGGGCGCCCGGGGCTTCCTTGTTATGAGGCTTCGCCGAGGTGCACCCGCGATTGCCTTCGATCGGACCAGATGCGAACATATGTTCGATATGGTCGAGGCGGCGATCCTCCACGCAGACGTCGATTCCTTCTATGCGTCGGTCGAGCAACGCGACGACCCGAGGCTGCGGGGGCGTCCGGTCATCGTGGGGCCGGGGATCGTGCTGGCGGCCAGTTACGAGGCCAAGGCTTGCGGTGTGTACACCCCGATGCCGGTCTCGAGGGCGCGGCGCCTTTGCCCCGACGTCGTCGTCGTGCCGGCCCGGATGTCCGCGTATTCCGCTGCGAGCAAGGCCCTGTTCGAGGTCTTCAACGACACCTCGGGACTGGTCGAGGGACTTTCGATCGACGAGGCGTTCCTGTCGGTTGGTGGGCTGCGTCGCATCTCCGGCTCCCCCACCGAGATCGCAGCGCGGCTGCGGCGAGACGTGCGCGAGCGGGTCGGCCTGCCGGTCTCGGTCGGAGTCGCACGAACGAAGTTCCTCGCCAAGGTCGCCAGCGGGGTCTCCAAGCCGGACGGCCTGCTGGTCGTGCCGCCCGACACGGAGCTGAGCTTCCTCCATCCCCTGCCGGTAGAGGCGCTGTGGGGAGTGGGCGCCGTCACCGCGAAGAAGCTGCACGCCAAGGGCATCACAACCGTGAGCCAGGTCGCCGCGCTGGGTGAGGACGCTCTAGTTCGGATGCTCGGTCTTGCGTCGGGACGACACCTCAACGCACTAGCGCACAACCGCGATCCCCGTCCGGTTCAGGTCGGTCGGCGACGCCGTTCGATGGGATCGCAACGAGCGCTAGGGCGCCGGCCGAAATCGGCCGCTTCGGTCGATGCCGTGCTGATCGGGATCGTGGATCGCCTCGGCCGCCGGCTGCGGGCGGCCCGCCGCGTTTGTCGCACGGTCATCCTTCGATTGAGATTCGACGACCTGTCTCGCGCGACGCGGTCCCGAACGTTCCCGCAGGCAACGGCGCAGACCCAGTCGATCCTGGCCGCGGCAAGAGGGCTATTGAGGGAGGCCACACCGACGATCCAGAGCCAGGGCCTGACCCTCATCGGGCTGACCCTCACGAATCTCGACAACGACGACGCTATCCAGATGGCCCTGCCGCTCGAGAGTCGCTGGGTGCCCACCCTCGATGCTGCTCTCGACGATCTGAGCGAACGCTTCGGATCATCGATCGTGACGCGCGCTGTTCTCCTCGGCCGCGACAGCGGTCTGTCCGTCCCATTGCTCCCCGACTAGTCGCGCATCGGTAGCGTGGGGGAGGTCCGAATCGGCGGAGGGACGCATGAACCGACCTGGAGATTTCGAGAAGCGCGTGACCCGCGTCCTCAGACGCCTGCAACCGGGCGAGGTCGTTACCTATGGGGAGGTGGCCGAGGAAGCCGGCTTCCCCCGAGCAGCTCGGGCGGTAGGCAACCTCCTGGCCGAAGGCCGCGAGGAGCTGCCCTGGTGGCGAGTCGTGCGGGCCGATGGATCGCTTGCAGCCCAGAACCGAACCGAACAGGTGCGGCGCCTCAGGGCCGAAGGCGTGCCCCTCTCGGGCGATCGGGTGATCCGCCGCCGCGGCGGACGAAGGTGAGGATCTAGAGGCCCGGGCCCTAGACGCGAGGGAACAGGTTCCGGTCGCGTTCTACCTCGTCTCGGAAGTCGCATGCGGACATGTGGTCGTTGACGAGACCCACCGACTCCATGAACGCGTAGACCGTCGTGGGACCGACGAAAGCCCATCCTCGGCGCTTGAGGTCCTTGCTCATCCGGATCGCCTCCGGGCTCGTTGTGAGCTTCTCGAGCGTGGCCCACTCCAGTCGCGCAGGTCGCGACCGTTCGTCGGGCTCGAAGGACCAGACGTAGCTGCTCAATGAATCGAACTCTGCGATCAGTTCGATACAGCGTCGGGCATTGTTGATAGTGGCCTCGATCTTCCCTCGGTGCCGCACGATGCCGGCATCCATCAAGAGGCGGTCAACGCTCCTGGCGTTGAATCGCGCGACCGAGCCGATGTCGAAACCTTTGAAGGCCTTGCGGAAGTTCTCTCGCTTGCGCAGGATCGTGAGCCAGCTCAGCCCCGACTGGAACCCCTCGAGGCTCAGCTTCTCGAACAACCGAGCGTCGTCCGCAAGCGGCCGGCCCCACTCCACATCGTGATACGCGACGTAAAGAGGATCGCCACGGCACCACCAGCAGCGCGCGACCCCGTCCTCGTCGAGCGAAACGCCTTCCCTGGGTATCTCCACGCTCGGCAACCTAGAGCCTAGGGAGGAGCCGGGCGCTGGGCGCCGAAATCACCGTTGTACCGGCTGTTCGAGTGTCGTGTGGAGGTCCCGTGAAGCGTCTCTCGCTGGTGTTGCTGCTCCTCTTCGGCGCGGCCTCCCTGCCCTGGTCTCCCTCGGCCGGCGCTGCCCCCGATTCCAAGGGGATGATCCAGGCACGTCAGCGTTTCTTCGGGAAGGGCAATGTGGATCCCCGCACCGGTGCGGTGCGGAAGGACAAGGTCATCATGTCGTGGTTCAGCGTCGCCAGTTACGCGGCGAGCTTCAACGGCCATGTCGTCCTTGTCGACGCGTGGGTGGCCAGGGGCTCTCATTCCGGCTACGTACCGACGACCCCGAAAGAGGTTGCAGCGCTCGATCCCGAATACATCTTCGTCGGCCACGGGGACTTCGATCATGTCGCCGACGCCGCGGAGATCGTGAGCATCTCGGGGGCAAAGATTGTCGGCACCCAAGCGCACTGCGACTCGATCTCGGAGCAGCTCGGGAAGAAAGTGGGATGCGTCGCCGTCTTTCCGGACGAGGGTCCACCCGGATTCTCCAAGGAGCTCTCGAACCTCATCCCCGGCGTCGGCATAACCGCGGTCTCGCACATCCACTCCGCGTTCGAAGGGCCCGAGCAAGACGACGGTGGACGCCTTCCGTGTCCCCCGTTGTGGAACCCCGGAGATACCGCCGAGCACCCGCCGACCCCGGAAGACTTCCAGCACCTGATGCAGCACCTGCCCGACCCGCGCGGGGGCAACATCCTGTATCAGTTCCGGATCGGCGAGCTGGCGATCGCGTGGCACGACACCACCGGAAAGCTGAAGGAAGATGCGCCCGAGGTGATCGAGCGATTGAAGGCGCTGCCTCCGACAGACGTCCACTTCGGAGCGATCCTCGCCTTCGGCCAGGTGACGAACTGCCTGCGCGATCTCGGCATGTATCTCGAGGCCCTGCAGCCGGACGTGTTCACACCGAACCATCACGACAACTTCACTTGGTTCATCGGGGCGAACGCCTCAGACCTCGAGCCCTACGTCCGCGAGGAGATCGATCGCATCCCGGAGGAGAGGCGGCCCGAGATCCTCTACACATACGACCCGGACGCCTACATCGATCCGACGCTGTTCACCTTCTACCCCAAGGACAAGCGCTGGCGGGACTGACCGCTTTACGGCGCGGCGTCTACCGTTCCTTGCCTGGTCGCAGCTTCACGCAGCACTCCCCCGGTTTCGGCTCCAGTGACGCTTCTACGCTGTTGTTTCCCAGTCCCCGCAATAGGCCGTCGATGAACTCTCGGTTGAGCCCGCACACCAGCTCGGGGGCCTTACGCGACAGGTTGTGGAACGGACAGTTGCGCAGCGAGACGACCTTGCCCTCGTCGCGGTAGGGCTCGTAGCCGTAGTCGGTCAGCGTCTCTTCCGCCACGGCCAGGGCGCGCTCGGAACCCGGCGGTCTGAGCTTCAGGCGCGCCTTGACCTCCTCGCCCACCTCGAGGCCCTTCGAGTAGGCGACGCGTTTCGCCACGTCTCGCGGCGAGTCGGTGGAGTCCTGGTTTAGGGCCGTAACCATGATGTCCCCGACGATGTCGTAACGGCGCTCGGGGATCGAGACGTCGATCTCGAGATCCGACGGCTCGTAGAGCTTCGAGCTCCGCCCCGCGCCGGCGCCCGTGCGACCGGGAAGACGTGCGTAATGGGCGACCAGCAAGCCACGTTCCACCAGCTTGTCGAGGTGGAATGCCGCGAGCTTCCTGGAGATCCCGACCTGCTCTGCGGCTTCGTCCCGAGAGACGGGGGCCCCTCGACCTCGGATGAAGAGGTACATGCTGCGGCGGAGATCGTCTTCCAGGGCCGCGACGGGTGCGGCGCCCTGCCTCAGTCCTCTCAGCATATCCAGGTTATAGCACAAATAAAGCTTGGTTCAAAGGGCCTGTCCAGGCTCTCTCTGCACTATTTAACTAATATTTATTTGTCTTTTTCGCTTGACACCCCGCCTTTGGCCAGCCTAGAGTCCGAACCTAACGCAAACGATTATTGGCGTTAGGAGGGCTCCCGCCCTCGCGAGAGGAGGAGGTGGCGCCGCTGGACGGCCGTCGGAGCAGGGACCGGACCGAACGAAGCCCACAGGAAAGAGGAGAGAACCGATGGAACGCAAACCGATAAGGAACGGCATCGCAGCCGGCGCGGCTGTGCTTCTAGCCGCGACGACTCTCACCGTCGTAGCCGGCACGTCCAACCCCACCACGGAGGCCCAGGCGGCGATGGCGCACGCGAACCACGCGGACTACCGCTCCCGCCCCGCCATCAAGTTGCGCAACACGATGCGCAAGCTGTGGGAAGACCACATCGTGTGGACCCGCCAATTCATCGTGAGCGCGATCGCCGAGCTGCCCGACACAGATACCGCTGCCGGCAGATTGCTCGCCAACCAGGACGACATCGGCGATGCCGTCAAGCCCTTCTACGGCGACGCTGCGGGCGAGCAACTCTCCACGCTGTTGCGTGACCACATCCTGATCGCCGCCGATCTGCTGGGCGCGGCAAAGGCGGGCGACTCCGCTGCGGTCGAGGAAGCGAGTGCCAACTGGACCGCCAACGCGAACGAGATCGCAGATTTTCTGAATGCGGCGAACCCGCGTCACTGGCCCCGTTCGGAGATGCGCTCGATGATGGCCGGCCACCTCGAGTGGACGCTGGCCGAGGCAACCGCTCGGCTGAACGGTGACTGGGAGGCGGACGTAGCCGCCTACGATCAGATCCACCGCGACATCCTTCACATGGCCGACATGCTGAGCCGTGGTCTCGTCGCACAATTCCCGGGCAGGTTCTAGTGCTCTCCCGTGTGGGTCGATCGTTCCGAAGCCTCCCGCGGCTGATGCGCGCGGGCTTGGGCCTCGCAGTGTTGGGGGCCGCGATCGACATCGGCTACCACCTGGCCACCGACGCCGCGGGCACCGGGCACGGGCCGGTCGCAATAACCGGCCACCTTGTGACGCTCGTCGGGATGGTCGCCACCATGTTCGGACTGTTGGGGGCGGCGCTCAAGCGCCGCCCCGTCAGGGCCACGTCACCTACGAAAGGACCACATCGATGAACCTAGCTGCGGCACCGCAGATCCTGGAGCACCCGTGTTGTGACTTCATCAACGAGTTCCCCTGGGGCTTCTTCCTAGTCGTTCACATCGCACTCTTCGCTGTCGGCGCCTTCTTCGCACTGCGCGCGTTCGAGAGCGGAACCATGGCGATGGGCTGGGGATTCGCTCTGTTCGCGCTCGCGGAGATCACCTACATGACGTATCACGTCAACATCACGCAGTTCCTCTTCTCGCACACGATCGCCGAGGTGCTCGACGGGCTCGCATTCGTTGCCCTCTTCGTTGGTGCCGTCCAGAGCAGCGCGATCCGCGGCACGGTACGGGCTCCGAGCTCGGAAGCGACGGCGATCCGATGAGGCGGATCGCAGCCCTCCTGCTGGTCGGGGCGGTGGGTCTGATCGGCTGCTCCTCGGGATCCGACGACGGGGCCTCAGCCCCAGGAAACGCGGCCGCGGCAGCCACCGAGGAGGCACCGTTCGAACTTGATGCCGCTCCGGTACAGACGACCGAGGTAACGGCGGTGAAGAGCTACAGATTCGAGCCTGCGGTGATCGAGGTTGCCGCCGGGGCCGAGGTCACGTGGACCAACGAGGACGACTTCCCGCACAACGTCCGTTTCCTGACGGGGAGCGATGAGACCCACGACCTTCCGATCGGAGACAGCGTCGCGGTCTCGTTCGAAGAGACCGGCAACTACTACTACGAGTGCTCGCTGCATCCTCAGCAGATGCGCGGCGAGGTCATCGTCACCGACTAACCCCCGAGCGGGCCGGAGCTCCCCCGCCTCCGGCCCGCTCGCTCCCCCAGGCTCGCGTGGAGCCCAAGCCGTTATCTCATCTTGATCCTGAAGATCACGCCGTAACGTTCGCGGGTGCCTCCATGACGCCCATCTTCGTTAGGAGCGAGAGCTGGTCGTAATACAGGCTCGCGCTGTCGATCTTGCCGTTGGTGAAGTGCGCGACCTCGCAGTACGGCCCGGTGACCTCACCTTTCGGGCCCACGCCGGCTGCGGTGAACATGCAAACGGAGTAATCGCCTGCATCGAGGTAGAAGGGTTTGGTGACCCGGCCGTCGAGCATGTCGACCCACCCCTGGAGCCACTGACCGATCTCGCTCTTGCCCGAGATCGTGATCTCGCGGCCACAATCGTAGAACGAGCAGTCGTCCGACATGAAGCTCATACAAGCTTCCATGTCGCGGCGGTTGAAAGCCTCGTGGGCTTCCTGGTGCCGTGCACAGTTCTCCATCGACATGTCCCACCTCCAACTCTCGGGACCCGTTCAGGGCCCACCTTCCCGAACGTAGAACCGGTCTCGCTCCGGCTCAATGACGCGAAGGGATGGTCGCCGCCGGCCGGGCCGGACTAGCTCACGAGGGACCATGACAAGCCTGCCGGCCTGGGGAGCGCCCGGCGCAACGAGCCCGGCCCCCAGACGTTCGCTTCGGGCTGCCCCGAAGGAGCTACCGAAGTCGCGAAAAGAGTCACCCGGAATGACTAATCGAAGCGGGCAAAGCTGCCGATAAGACGAGTGCAAGTTGTGTCGAAACGGCAAACCCATCGCGAGGTGGGGACGCAAAGCCAGGGGTCTCACGCAGACGGCCCAGCTGCCGAAGCACGAGGAGGTGTGCGATGGCTCCATCCCCTTCCGACGACCCCACAGCCGGTTCGCCGGACTCCCGCTTGTCCGTTCTGATCGTCGACGACGATCCCGAGATCAGACTGCTCCTCGAGAACCTGCTCGATCTCGAGGGGTTCCACGTCGCCGGTCAGGCGGCCGACGGCTACGCCGCCGTGTACAAGGCGCTTGAGTTGCAGCCGGACATCATCGTGCTCGACTACATGATGCCCAGGATCGACGGAGCCGAGAGCGCCAAGTTCCTGCGCGCCGTTACGCCCTACTCGATGATCATCGCGTTCAGCGGGATCGTGCACGAGAAGCCCGAGTGGGCCGATGACTTCATCTCCAAGGCCGGCATCGACGGTCTTGCCGACATGGCCCGTTACCTGACGCGCAACAAGGGCGCCGGCACGCAGCAGGACCGCATAGTCACCGTCTAGCCAGAGCGCCGCTACCGGGC
>DATFFR010000024.1:0-30755 GCA_035249925.1 Actinomycetota bacterium | reverse complement strand
CCCGCGCGCGCCGCAAGCCGCCTCCGAAGAAGAAGCGTCGCCCGGCTCCGGCCCGGCGTCGTCCGGCCGCCCGGAAGCCCCAACGCCGTCCGCCCGCACGCCGCCCCAAGCGCCGGCAACCATCGCGGGTGCTCACGGCCGCCAAGTGGGGCGCCGTGCACGTACGCAGCGCGCCGCCCGAGGCCTGGGGGGGCCTCGTCGCGTTCGCGGGCCTGATCGCAGCCCTGGGGGTCTACGCCGAGGGGGCCGGACCCCTGGGCTCTGCGATCGAGTACGTGTCCCGGCTGATGATCGGCCGGTTGGTTGCTTTCGTGCCGCTTCTCCTCGGGGTCGTTGCCGCGTTCATGATCATCGGCCGACTCCGGGATCACGCGGCGAGGGTCTTGATCGGGCTGGGGATCTCGACGCTGGCCGTCGCGGGGATGGTGCATCTGTTCCGCCATAACCGCAGCGTGTCCGCCCCGATCGAGCGCCTGCAGAACATCGGGGGCATCTTCGGCGCGCTGATCGCCCGTCCCGTCTCCGGAGTGATAGGCGAGTGGGCGGCCTGGCTGCTCATGCTGCTGTTGTTCGGCATCGGGCTGATGGTCATGACGCGCACGCCGGTGCGGCGGGTCGCCGGTTGGACCGCGGCCGGGGGTGCCGCGGCGTGGAGCTTCGTCCGAGGCCTCGCCGACCGCGTGGATGACGACGACGAGGAAGACGACGAAGAGGACGAGTACGACGACGACGAACCCGTCTACGAGGACGACGACTTCGCCGACGCCGAGGACGAGGAAGACGTTGACGGCGAGCTCGAGCCCGTTGCCTCCGCCCGGCCCGAACGGACCGAACAGCTCGCCATGCCGGTCGCCAGCAAGCGCTCCTACAAGTTGCCCCCTCTCGAGCTGTTGTCCAAGGGAGGTGCGCGCGAGGTCTCGGCCCGGTCGATCGAGGAGACGATAAAGATCCTGGAGGCGACCCTCGCCGAGTTCTCCGTCGACGCGTCGGTGACCGGCTACACCGCCGGGCCCACCGTCACCCGCTTCGAGATCGAGCTCGGCCCCGGCGTGAAGGTGAACCGGGTGCTCTCGCTGTCGAACGAGATCAAGTACGCCCTGGCCTCAGGCGAGCTGCGGTTCCTGGCCCCTATCCCCGGGCGGAGCGCCATCGGTGTCGAGGTGCCGAACCGCACCCGTCAACTCGTCACCCTGGGCGACGTGCTTTCCTCCAAGGACGCTCGCAACGAGAAGCACCCCCTGGCGGTGGCCCTGGGCCAGGACATCTCGGGCGAGACCGTCCTGGCGAAGATCACCGAGATGCCCCACGTCCTCATCGCGGGGGCGACGAACTCCGGGAAATCCTCGTGCATGAACTCGATGATCACTTCGATCCTCATGAGGGCGCGGCCGGATCAGGTCCGCATGATCCTGATCGATCCGAAGCGCGTCGAGCTCACGCACTTCTCGGGTGTGCCGCACCTGCTGACGCCTGTCGTCACGGTTCCGAAGAAGGCCGCGTCCGCGCTGAACTGGGTCGTCAAGGAGATGGAGCATCGCTACGAGATGCTCGCGCACTCCGGCATGCGCAACCTCGAGTTCTACAACGAGGCTGTGGCACAAGGCACCGTCGTGAAGCGTACGGACGACGATCCCGATCCGGAGCAGCTGCCCTACATCCTGGTCATCGTCGACGAGTTGTCCGACCTGATGATGGTCGCGCCGCGCGACGTCGAGAATGCGATCTGCCGCATCGCCCAGATGGCGCGTGCGGTCGGCATCCACCTCGTCATCGCGACGCAGCGGCCCTCGGTTGACGTCGTCACCGGGGTGATCAAGGCCAACATCCCGAGTCGGCTGGCGTTCTCGGTGGCGTCCCAGCAGGACTCGCGCGTGATCCTCGACCAGGGCGGTGCGGACAAGCTGATCGGGCATGGCGACATGCTCTATCTGCACGCCAACGCGTCGAAACCACGCCGGATCCAGGGTTCGTGGGTCAATGAGAAAGAGGTCGCGGCGGTTGTCGGGCATGCCCGCCGGCAGGGCGACCCTCGCTACGTCGAGGGGGTCACCGCGGAGGAACCCGGCATCGGCAGCGGTGCCGGAGGTGGCGGCGCGGGCGGCGACGACGAACTGCTCCAGGAAGCACTCGAGCTGGTGGTTCGCTCGCAGCTCGGTTCCACCTCGATGCTGCAGCGCAAGCTGCAGGTTGGGTTCGCGCGCGCCGGACGGCTCATGGATCTCCTCGAGCAGCGCGGCGTTGTGGGCCCCGGGCAGGGCTCGAAGCCGCGCGACGTTCTGATGACCGCGGAGGAACTGGAAGCGCGCGTCGACTGAGCAGCCCCGCCGTGCATAGAAGGTTGTTTCGCGCTCTTTCCTATAATGGCGGGTCCGCTGTGGACCCGGTCGTTCTCGGGCTCGCAGCCCGATAGAGCGCACCTAGCATCGGAGCGATGTGACCGAGACACCGACGACAATGGGGGCCTACCTCCGCGCCGCCCGACGGAAACGCAGGGTCGGCATGGAGCGAGCCGCCGAAGAGACGCGCATCCGCCAGGACTATCTGATGCGGATGGAATCGGACGAATTCGACTTCCTCGCGCCGGCCTACGTGCGGGGGTTCCTGAAGACCTACGCCCGGTTCCTTCGGGTCAACCCGGACCCTTTGCTCGAGGAGTTCGACCGGCGCTATGGGGGTCGCATCGACACCTCGCAGATCGTGGCGCTCGAGAAGCACGGCAAGCGCAACAGCCCGCCGCCGCGTCGGTTGGCCAGCAGCTGGAGCCTCGCGGCGGTCGTGGCGGCCGCTTTCCTGGTGATCCTCGGCGCCGTCGGTCTCATCTCTGGAGAGGACGAGAAGCCGGAGCGATCGTCGCAGTTGTCCGAGAGCGAAGAGACGCCGTCGCCCTCGCCGGAGCCGTCTCTGACCACTACGCCCGAGACGACACCTACCGATCCCGTGCTCGCGATCGAGGACGGCATCGAGCTCGAGATCCTTGCGACCCAGGATTGCTGGACGCTCGTGGCCGCCGATGGCGGTGAACCGACCACGCAAACGATCGCGGCCGGCGAGACGATGACGTTCACTGCGGAGGAGGAGCTGTTCGTCAGGTTGGGCTATCCGGAGGGCGTCGAGTTGGTCGTCAACGGCGAGAACATCGGTTCGCCCGGTGGTGTCGATCCGGTCAACCTGACCTTCCCCGACGACATCGATTCGTTGTTGTGACGAACCCCGCGGAAAGGGGAGCACCGTGTCCCGCGTAGGCATCGTCACCCTGGGCTGCGCCAAGAACGCGATCGACTCGGAGGGCCTGGGCGGGATGCTTGCCGCCGCCGGTCATGAGGTGTCCGAGCAGGTCGAGGGCGCCGACGTTGTGATCGTGAACACCTGCGGCTTCATCGATCCGGCCCGGCGAGAGACGATCGGCGAGGTCCTGGAGATGGGGGACCTCAAGGCCACGGGAGCCGTCAAGGGGCTCGTCGTGACGGGCTGCCTCGTGGCTCGGTCGGCGGAAGAGCTCGAGGCGGCGCTTCCCGAGGTGGATGCGCTGGTGGACTTCGCGGCCTACCCCCGCATCGCCGAGATCGTCGAGGGAGCCGCGGCCGGCTCGCTCGGCCAACGCGTGTTCGGCGATCCCGGCACCCGGTTCGATCCGGCCTGGTGGGACGCCACGCTCGAGGCCAACCCGCGGATCCGGTTCGGCCGCGCGCCGTGGGCCTACCTGAAGATCGCCGAGGGCTGCGATCGGGGCTGCGCGTTCTGCGCCATACCGCTGATGCGCGGGAAGTTCCGCTCGCGCACCCCCGACGTGATCGAGGCGGAGGCGAGGTCCCTGGTTGCTCAGGGGATCTCCGAGCTCTCTCTGGTCAGCCAGGACTCCGTGATGTGGGGGCGCGACCTGGGCGGCGTGCGCGGCCCGGACGATCTCGTTTCACTTCTGGCTCGCCTCGAGAGGATCGAGGGCGTCCGCCGGTTGCGGCTGATGTACCTGCATCCTCAGGGTGTCACCGACGAGCTGATCGACATGATCGTGACGTCCGAGAAGGTGGTGTCTTATTTCGACCTCTCCTTGCAGCACGTCGCGCCGGCGGTCCTGAAGAGGATGGGCCGCTGGGGGGGCCGGGCTCGCTTCGAGAAGATGATCGACCGCATCCGAAGCCTCGACCCTCTCGCCGCGGTGCGCTCGACGTTCATCCTGGGCTTCCCGGGCGAGACCGACGAGGATGCGCGTGCGGTCGAGGATTTCGTGGAGGAGACCGAGCTCGACTGGGTCGGGACGTTCACGTATTCGCCGGAGGTTGGGACGTCCGGCTTCAAGCTCCCCGATCCCGTGCCCGAGGCTTCGGCGCGCGAGCGGACCGAGCGTGTCGCAGCGGCCGGCGACCGGACCATGGAGAGACGCGCCGCGACCTTCCCCGGACGAACGCTGGAGGTGCTGGTCGAGCGGTTCGATCCATCGGACCGGACATGGACGGGGCGTTCCCATCGAGAGGCTCCCGAGGTCGACGGCGAGATCCGCTTCGCCTCGGATGCCCCTTTGAGGGTGGGGGACTACGTCGAGGTCCTCGTGACCCAGACCGACGGCGCGGACCTGATCGCAAAGCATTAGTGCACCGCCGCGTAAGTAATCGTGACACCAGAGCGCCCCTGCATCGACGATGGCTGCGTTACTCGTCGCGTCCGTACTCCCCGGTACGGACGACTCCTCGCGCCTTGCCCTCCCCGCGCAGTGGCGCTCTGGATGTGGACACCACTCACGCGGCGGCGCACTAGGCGTAATCTCTGCGCCGTGAACCTGCCCAACGCGATCACGGTCGCCCGGATCGCGCTGGTGCCGGTCTTCGTGGTTCTGGCCTACTCGGACTCGACCGTGGGTGCCGTGGGCGCGTTCCTCGTCTTTCTGGTCGCGTCGCTCTCCGACTTCGTCGACGGGTACCTCGCCCGTCGGGCCGCGGCCATCACGAAAGTGGGCGAGTTCCTGGATCCGCTCGCCGACAAACTGCTTGTGGGGGCTGCACTCTTCTCTCTGGTCGATACGCGGGCGTTCCCAGTGTGGGCCGCGCTGGTGATCGCGGTGCGCGAAGTGGCGATACAGATCTTCAGGATCAGAGTGGTCGCGACCGGGGGGAGATTGCCCGCAAGCCGACTGGCCAAGGCGAAGACCGTGTTGCAGATCATCATGGTGTGCTGGTGGCTGCTGCCGTGGGCCTCGGTGAACGCAGGTCACTGGACCTGGCTAGTTGCCGCGGTGGTGGTCACGCTTCTCTCCGGAGCGGAGTACTTCTCGAAGCGACAGGGGGGCACGGTCGCCGTTGAACGCTGAGATAGTTGGGGTCGGCACCGAGCTCCTGCTGGGCCAGATCGCGAACACCAACGCGCAGGTCATCTCGCGCGTGCTCGCCGAGATCGGTGTGGACGTTTACTTCCACGTCGTCGTCGGCGACAACGCGGCGCGCATCGAAGGCGTGCTGCGCGAGGCGCTCGGGCGGTCCGACGTGGTCGTCGTGACCGGAGGGCTCGGCCCGACGCCGGACGACATCACGCGCGAGGCGGTGGCCGCGGTGACCGGTCGGAAGCTGCGCCGCGATCCCGAGCTCGTGGAGAAGATCGAGGAGATCTTCTCCAAGCTCGGCCGCTCGATGCCGGCGGACAACCTTCGCCAGGCGGATCTGCCCGAGGGGGCGGAGGTCATCGAGCCGCAGGGAACCGCGCCCGGCTTCTGGCTCCAGCACGACGGCAGCGTCCTGTTCGCGGTGCCGGGGGTGCCGTGGGAGATGAAGGCCATGCTGACCAAGGTGGTCGTCCCCACGCTTCGCGCTCGTCAGGACGGCGCCACGACGCTGAGCAAAGAGGTCCTGGTGGTCGGTCTCGGGGAGTCGCGCACCCACGAGCTGATCGCCGACCTGGTGGACGCCCAGACGAATCCCACGATCGCCTACCGCGCCGGTGCGGGCCTCGTCAGGGTGCGGATCACGGCGAAGGCCGCCGACGAGAACACCGCGCTGGGGTTGATCAGGCCGGTCGAATCCGCGATCAGGGACCGACTGGGTGGCGACGTCATGCCCCCCGACGCGGCCTCCCCCGGCGAGGCCATAGGCCACCTGCTGCGCGACCGGGGCGCGACGGTCGCGGCGGCGGAGTCGCTCACCGGTGGCCTCATCGGGGCGGAGCTGACGACGACCTCGGGCTCCGGCGATTACTTCCTCGGCTCGATCGTTTGTTACTCGGACGCCTCCAAGCGCGATCTGGCAGGGGTGGACGAAGCGATCCTGCTGGGCCCGGGCGCGGTCAGCGAGGAGGCCGCTGCGGCTCTCGCGGAGGGAGCGGCCGCCCGTTTCGGTGCGGATCTCGGCTTGAGCGCGACGGGCGTCGCCGGCCCGGCGGAGCAGGAGGGGAAGCCCGTGGGAACCATCTTCGTGGGTGCGAGCATCGGCGGGCGCACCGAGGTCAGGCGGGTGCAGGGGTACGGCGACAGGGACCACGTGCGCTCGCTCGCCGTCACCTCGACCTTGGACCTCGGCCGCCGCTTGCTCGAGGAGTCGTGACCGAGGAGCCCCGCCTTCGGTTGTTCGTGGCCGCGTCGCTGCCGGCCGACCAGCTCGAGTGGCTGGAGGATCGTGGCGGCGGCCTGAAGAGGACGTGGCCCCAGGCGCGCTGGACCGTTTCGGCCAACCGCCATCTCACCCTGAAGTTCCTGGGAGCTACGGACGCAGGGCTGCTGCGGTCGATCGAGGCGGCGTGCGGGGACGCGGCCACTGAGAGGGAGCCGGCCGAGGTGCGGCTCGACGGACTGGGCATCTTTCCGTCGCCGCGGCGCGCCCGAGTCCTCTGGGTGGGGCTCGACGATCCCAGCGGTCTCCTCCCCTCTCTGGCGGGGGCCCTGGATCGGGGGCTCGCCCCGCTCGGCTACGCGTCGGAGAAGCGGAGGTTCTCTCCTCACGTCACGCTCGCTCGTTTCCGGGAGCCGGTCGCCGTCGGCCCTCTCCCGGCCTTGCCCGACCCGCCGCCGGCCTTCGAGCTGGGGTCGATCGGTCTGTGGCGCAGCCGGCTCTCGCCGAAGGGGGCCACCTACGAGCTGATCCGGGACTTCGCCCTTGGATCCAGTGGCGCTCCGTAGCCTTCCGACCGCATAGCGCAAAAAAAACGCGAGAAATTTCCGATTCCAGGAAGGAATCCTCCTCGGGACGCTGAATGTAGTCACGTGACCACAAAGAGTGATGTCTCCCAGAGGAGGAAGCAGATGTCCAAGAAGTTCCCGCTGTTGAGTGTTTTCGCCGCCATCTTCGCCCTGTGTCTGATGGTGGCCTCGCCCGCGCTGGCCCACCACGATGCCGATCACGACGGCGGGGCCGGCAACGACACGTCGACCACCACGTCCGAGGAGCACGGCCAGTCGGCCGAGGATCACGGCAAGCCCGCGGATTCCTCCGCGAACACCAAGGGCAACGACCGCAAGGAGGGTTACGAGGACAACTCGTCGACCCCGCAGGAGACCAACCACGGCGCCGGCGCCGACAACGACGGCGACGCCGACTCCGATCCCAACACCGCTCACGAAGACGACCACACGACCGCCGACGAGGGCGACAACGCGCACCCGTCGGGCAAGGACCGCTCGGTCGAGAACGGCGGTTCCGGTAACCAGGGCCGCTCCGAGTCCAACCCCGACGACTCCAAGGGCCCGATGCGCTACGAGGGCACCCAAGGCGACGACAAGCCTGCCGGCCCCGGCGGCACCGACCTCGCCGACCAGGACGGCAACAACGGCTGTGGCAACGACGACGACTTCGACGACGACAACAACGGCTGGTGCGGCAAGCCGGTTCGCACCACCACGCCTCCGACCCCGCCGCAGGTCGACGACAACAAGCCTTGTGACGCCAACCCCAACATGCCCGGCGTCCAGAAGTGCGAGACCCCTCCCACGGTGGTGCTGCCGGACCGGATCGAGAACCCGACGCCCCCGTGCGACAGGGACAACAACATGGCCAACGGGATCCAGCCGTGCAACGAGGTGCAGGCCGAGGAAGAGACCAAGCCATGTGACGCCGACAACAACATGGCCAACGGCATCCAGCCGTGCCACGTGGTTCTCCCCGACCTCGAGACCCGTCCGTCGACCCCGGTCGACAACGTGCTCGGCGTCCGGTTGAGCCGTGCACCTGCGGTTGGTGCCGCGGTTGCTCCCGCAGTCACCGAGGCAGCTCCTGCGGTCGAGGGTGCGGTTCTTCCCTTCACCGGCGGCGACATGGCGATGTTCCTGGTCGCCGCGCTGGGCCTGATCGTGCTCGGCGGCACCGCCCTGAAGGTGCGGCGCAACGAGTCGTAAGCAACCTCCTCACCTAGAGGATGAACGAAGGGGCCGGGTATCCGGCCCCTTCTTCTTGTCCGATCCCTCTTGGAGCTCAGAGCCGCGTAGCATCTCGCCGATGCTGCCCCGCTCGCTCCAGACGCCGCGCCTCCGTCTGGAGGCGACCGTCCCCGATCACGCCGCCGGTCTCGACGAGGCCATCCAGAGCTCGATGCCCGAGCTGCTCGAGTTCATGGCGTGGGCCCCGAGCTCCTCGCCCGAGAACTCTCTCGACTTCACCCGCCGGATGGCCGAGAAGTGGGACCAGCTCTCGGACTGGACGTTCACGATCTTCCACGCGCGCGAGGTCGCCGGGACGATCTCGTTGATGGGTTACCAGGCTCTCTTCGGCCTTGCCGAGATCGGCTACTGGCTGCGCAGCGACCTGTGCGGCCAGGGGCTGATGACGGAGGCCGCCCAGGCCGTCTGCGACTTCGGGTTCGACTCGATCGGGCTGCACCGGATCGAGCTCCGGGCGGCCCTGGACAACGCCGGCAGCCTGCGGATCGCACGGAAGCTGGGCTTCAAGCGCGAGGGCACGCTGAGGGAGGCGGCGTGGGCCCAGCGCGGCTACCTGGACGAGCACATCCACGGCCTCCTGGCAACCGAGCGCCCCTGGCGGTCTGGTTCCTGACGCTCCAGGGGTCAATTCCTCTCGTCGTCTCACCTTTCGCCCAGCTTGCGCCGAAAGGTTCGTATGACGGCCATCGCCCGGCGCTGCCCGTGCGTCTGTTCCATATGAGGATCCGTTCGTTCTCTCTGGTGCTCATCTCGCTCGCCGTCGGGGCGCTCCCGTTTCTCGAGGCGAGCGCCCTGGCCGCGCCCAGGATCGTCTATTCGCAGTATCTCGACGGAAGCCACCGGTCCGGCATCGTTGCGATCGATCCCGACGGAAGTGGACGTCGGCGGTTGAGCAGGGGGCGGTACCACTTCTACCCGCGGTGGTCGCCCGACCGAACCCACGTGGCGTTCGTCCACGCCCGCTACGGGCAGCCGATGCCTACCAACACGACGGGAGAGATCTCGCGCACTCTCAAAGTGATGCGGGCCGACGGGACGAGGACAACCTCGATCGCCGAGATCAGCGGCGATTACGACTGGGCTCCAGGCTCCCGTCGCCTGGTGTTCGAACTGGATGGGGACCTCTGGATCGCGAGCCGCGATGGCGACGAGCCCACGAGGCTGACGCAGACCCCGCAACATGAAGCACACCCGGACTGGGCGCCCGGGGGGGCCGAGATCGCGTTCACGGGTACGAGCGTGAGCACCGATCCGCTCACGCCGGGGATCGGCGGCGACATCTTCGCGATCCCTGCCGGGGGTGGGGAGGTTCGGCGAGTGACGACGGATCCTGGGGACGACTTCCGGCCACGGTGGTCTCCGGATGGAACGCGTATCGCGTTCATAAGCACCCGGGGGCACTGTTGCGATGAGGAGATCTACGGGTCCGACCTCTTCGTCGTAGGTGCCGACGGCACCGACGAACTGCGCCTGAGCGACGATTGCACGTGGAAGCAGTCGCAAGATTGGTCACCGGACGGGTCCGCCATGGTCTACGAGTCCCATCCCGACGACGACGCCTGCCCGGCGCCTACTCGCTATCCGCCGCTGGTTCTCGTCGACGCGAGCGCCGCCACCGCGATCGACCTCCTGCCGAGCGGCCGGCTGGGCGGCGAACATCCGTCGTTCTCACCCGGGGGTCGATGGATCGTGTTCAGCAGCCCCGGGCGCGAGGCCACGACGGACCTATTCCGCGTACGCGTACGAGATCTTCAGGTCCGCCGCGTCGTCGCCAACACAAAGACGCACGAGGTGGAAGCGGATTGGTAGGTCATGAGATTCGGAGGCTCCTCGGTGCCGGAGTTGCGGCCATGCTGGCTATGGCGCTGCCGGCTCAGGCGGGCGCGGCGGCGACTCCCAGCCGGCGGATCCTGTTCGCCGCGGGCGACTCGATCTTCTCGGTCCGACCAGATGGAGATGGTTATCGCAAGCTCGCATCGGGCTCCACCTCATTCGCGCCGGTGTGGTCTCCGAACAAACAACACATCGCGTTCACTCGTCACGAAGGCAGTGTCGGCTCGGTGTGGGTCATGAAGGCCGACGGCAGCGACGAGCGCGTTCTCGCGGAGAACGGCGACTCGCCGTCGTGGTCGCCCGACGGAGATCGGCTGGTCTACGTGAGGCGCGCCGGCGTGACGGACCCGTTCGCGACGGGGGACGCGCTCGTAACGGTTGCCATCGACGGAACCCAGGAGTCGGTGGTCGCGGAAGCCGAGGGCCGTCTCGAATCGCCGCAATGGTCTCCGGACGGCGCGGAGATAGCGTTCGTGGCGGGCATGCCGACCGACGATGGCGACCCGACCACGTTCGACGAGGACAACCTCGATATCTACAAAGTCGTACTCGAAACCGAGGAGATCGTTCGTCTCACCGAAGACCTCCATCGCGACGAGGACCCGCGCTGGTCGCCTGATGGCAACCGCCTCGCATTCGTCAGCGATCGCGACGACGAGCGGTGCGGGGAGGGGAGCGACGGCTGCCCCTACACGACGGAGATCTACCTGATGGAGCCCGACGGCAGTTCCGAGAAACGGTTCACCCATAACGCGCTGCACCACGACCGGAATCCGGAGTGGGCTCCAGACGGACGTGCGCTCGTCTGGAATCGGACGACCGACGACGACGTCAACACGAGCTGCTGCAACGCCGAGATCGTGCTGAAGGCCGTGGATGGTTCGCGGAGCCGCCTGCTGACGAAAGACGACCGGTTCGACCTGGACCCGAGCTTCTCCCCGGGGGGCTTCTGGGTCGTGTTCATGTCGTACCGGGAGGGCGGCCTGCCCGACCTCTACAAGATGCGGATCGACGGGTCGGATAGAGCGAGGATCACTTCCACCGGCCGGGCCGAATCTGCCCCCGACTGGTAGCCGGCCTCTGCCGCCGTAGCCCGGGGGCCTCTGGCCAATCGGGGCGAGAGAGGCTTACAATCACATCCAGGTAAGTACGCCCCTGTAACTTCGGAAATCCGTTGCAATCGAACGTATGTTCGATATTGTCACACCCTCTACATACGGTGGTCCCGACCGAGGAACCGAAGGCCCATCGGGGCGTGAACTAAGGAGGACTGCGTGGCTATCAGGGACCGAAGCGGCGTCAGCGACACCAGCCGGGACGAGAAGGGACGCGACGCCGCCCTGGACGCGGCGCTGGCTCAGATCGAGAAGCAGCACGGTAAGGGCTCGATCATGCGCCTGGGCGAGGACGGCCCGCTTAGAGACGTCGAGGTCGTCTCGACCGGTTCCCTGGCCCTGGACCTCGCTCTGGGCGTCGGCGGCATCCCCAGGGGACGCATCGTCGAGATCTACGGCCCCGAGGGTTCCGGAAAAACCACGGTCTCTCTACACGTGATCGCTGAGGCCCAGAAGGCCGGCGGGCTCGTGGCGTTCATCGACGCCGAGCACGCGCTGGATCCGGCCTACGCCAAGGCACTCGGCGTCGACATCGACAACCTGTTGTGCTCGCAGCCCGACACCGGCGAGCAGGCGCTCGAGATCGCCGACACCCTGGTTCGTTCCGGTGCGATGTCGGTGATCGTCATCGACTCCGTCGCGGCCCTCGTGCCAAGGGCGGAGATCGAAGGAGAGATGGGCGACAGCCACGTGGGGCTCCAGGCTCGCCTGATGAGCCAGGCGTTACGCAAGCTCGCCGGGAACGTCAACCGCTCGAACACGATCCTCGTTTTTATCAATCAAATCCGCGAAAAAATAGGTGTCATGTTCGGGAGCCCCGAGACCACCTCTGGGGGCCGCGCGTTGAAGTTCTACTCGTCGGTTCGGATGGATGTTCGCCGGATCGACTCGCTCAAGGACGGCGGCGAGGTCGTCGGCTCGAGGGTGCGCGTCAAGATCGTGAAGAACAAGGTCAGCGCCCCGTTCAAGAAGGCCGAGTTCGACATCCAGTACGGCTTCGGGATCTCGAAGGAGGGGAGCCTGCTCGACGTCGCGATCGATGAAGGGATCGTGCGCAAGTCGGGTGCGTGGTTCATCTACGGCGACGATCAGCTCGGCCAGGGTCGCGAGAACGCCAAGACGTTCCTCGCCGAGAACCCGGACATCGCGACCGAGATCGAGCTCAAGATCAAAGAGAAGCTCGGTCTGATCGGCCGAGACGATGAGCTCGATGCCGACGAGCTCTCGGCCGACGAGGAGCCGGCGGCCGAGACCGCTTAGGTAGTGCATTAGACCGATGGCAGGCGACCCCGGCCTCTTCGTCGTCGACGACTCCTTCGCCGATCGGCTGAAGGATGCGATGGAGCGGGCCGGGCGGCTGCTGTCGGTCAGGGCGCGCACCGAACGTGAGGTCCGCGATCGGCTCCTCGCCGCGGACTTCGAGGCCGCCGTGGTCGAGCAGACCATCACGCGCCTCGACGAGCTTGGGCTCCTGGACGACCTCGATTTCGCTCGCGAGTGGATAAAGGACCGATCGGCCCGCAAGAACCTCGGCCCCCGTGCGCTCAGGTCCGAGCTCGCCTCGAAGGGGATCGATCGGGACGTGATCGACCGGGCGCTCGAGGCCGAGGGCCTGGACGAGGAGGAGCTGGCGACCCGGGCAGCCACCGATTGGGTCCGGAAGGTGGCCCGCTTCCCGCTGGCCGAGCAAGCGCACAAGCTCCAGCAGATGCTGCTCCGCAAGGGGTTCTCGTTCGAGGCGGCCCAGGCCGGTGCCAGGGCGGTCCTTCCGCCCGAGGGCTGGGACTAACCACCCCGGCATCCGGACCCTCAGGTCGCGAATAGGTGGCTATCGGGCTCCCCGGGGCGTACCATTGGGATTCAGAAACTAGCTAAACAAGCACCTCAAACGGTACGAACGAGCTAAGTGAGCGAATCCGATACCAATGTCGTTGCCAACTACTAGACCGAACCTTCGAACTCCCGGCGTGGCTCCGCAAGACATGCCTCGGGGGAGGCGTACCTCGATCTAGCGGCTCCGATAGCCGTGTGAGCTCCCGCTCCTCGTACCGGGTCCGACCCGGCTCTTCGCCGCGTCGAACCGCTGGGGACGAGAAAGGAGCGAGCGATGGAGATCGTGATTGGTCTCATCCTCGGTCTTCTCGCGGGTGCGGGGATCGGCTACGCCGTCCGGAAGTCCATGGCGGAGAAGGAAGTCTCTTCCGCCGAGAATCGAGCGAAGACCCTCGTCGCGGACGCTCAGCGTGAAGCTGAGGCCGCCAAGCGAGAGGCTTTGGTCGAGGCCAAGGACGAGACGTTCCGGATGCGTTCGGAAGCCGAAGCAGACCTCAAAGCCCGCCGAGCGGAGATCGAGAAGAAAGAAGACCGGATCAGCCAGCGCGAGTCTGCTCTGGACGCCAGGGTCAACTCGCTGGATCGCAAGGAGCAGGCGATCGAGGCCAAGGAGGCCGAGATCGCCAAGGCCCGGCAGGAGCTTGACCGTGTGGCCGAGAGGGCCCGGGCCGAGCTCGAGCGGGTCGCCGGCATGACCTCCCAGGACGCCAAGCAGGCGCTGATCGAGCAGATCGAGGAGGACGCCAAGCGGGACGCGATGGTCATCGTTCGGGACATCGAGTCCCAGGCCCGCGAGGAAGCCGACAAGAGAGCCCGCAAGATCATCGCCATCGCGATGCAGCGGATCGCCTCGGACCTCACGACCGAGTCGACGGTTACGACGATCACGCTCCCGAACGAGGACATGAAGGGTCGCATCATCGGGCGAGAGGGCCGCAACATCCGGGCCTTCGAATCCGCCACCGGTACGAACCTGATCATCGACGACACCCCGGAGGCCGTGGTGCTGTCGTGCTTCGACCCGATCCGCCGTGAGATGGCGCGCCTGACCCTCGAGAAGCTGATCGGGGACGGCCGCATCCAGCCGGCCCGGATCGAGGACCTCCACGAGAAATCCAAGGCCGAGGTCGAGCGCGAGATCCGTGAGGGTGGCGAATGGGCCGTCCTCGAGACCGGCATCACCGACATGCACCCCGAGCTCGTCCGCGTGCTGGGTCGCCTGAAGTTCCGGACCTCCTACGGCCAGAACGTGCTCCGCCACGTGGTCGAGGCCTCTCACATCGCCGGGATGATCGCCTCGGAGCTCGGCACCGACGTCATGCTCGCCAAGCGGTGCACGCTGCTGCACGACATCGGCAAGGCCGTGACGCACGAGGTCGAGGGCTCGCACGCGCTCATCGGCGCCGAGATCGCACGCCGGCTGAAGGAGTCGCAGGCCGTCTGTCACGCGATCGAGGCCCACCACGGCGAGGTCGAGCAGCGCACGATCGAGGCAGTCATCACCCAGACCGCCGACGCGATCTCCGGCGCCCGCCCGGGAGCCCGGCGCGAGTCGATCGAGACCTACGTCAAGCGCCTGGCGCGTCTCGAGGAGATCGCGATGGAGTTTGAGGGTGTCGACAAGGTCTACGCGATGCAGGCCGGACGCGAGGTGCGCGTCATGGTCAAGCCGCAGGACATCGACGACCTGCAGGCCGAGGTCATCGCACGTGACGTCGCCAAGAAGATCGAAGAGGAGCTGCAGTACCCGGGCCAGATCCGGATCACGGTGATCCGGGAGACCCGCTCCAGCGCCTACGCGAAGTAGTGGTTCTTCGGACCGCGCCTCCGGCTACTCGGGGGCGCGGTCCAAGCCTTTCTGGATCGCGTATCTCATCAGCTCGTAGCGCTTGCGCAGTTGTAGCTTGGTCAGGATGTTCTGCACGTGATTCTGCACCGTCTTGGTCGAGATGAAGAGCTTCTCTCCGATCTCCCGGTAGGTGTAGCCCTTGGCTACCAGCTTCAGGACCTCGTTCTCGCGGGGTGTCAGCTGGGGCTCGTCACTGCGCGCCGCAGCGTCCCCCGAGGCCACGCGTCGGAACTCGTCGAGGACCATCCCGGCCAGCGAGGGCGTGAACACCGGTTCGCCCGCCCGGACGCGCTGGACCGCGTCGACCAGCTCGGCCGAGGTTGAGCTCTTCAGGAGATAGCCGGAGGCCCCGGCTTTGACCGCCTCGAGGACGTGCTCCTCCTCGGCCGATGCGGACAAGACCAGCACTTTGACGTGAGGAGCGCCTTCGACGATCTGGCGCGTGGCCTCGACGCCGGACACGGTGGGGAGCTGCAGGTCCATCAGGACGACGTCGGGCATGTGCTCGAGCGCGACGTCGATCCCTTCGCCGCCGTCCGAGGCCTCACCGACGACCTCGGCAACCCCCGAGGCGTCCAGGTCCGCACGCACGCCGTCGCGCCAGACCGGATGATCGTCGACCAGTACGACCGTGAGCTTCTCGGTCACGCCGCCTCCTCCGGAATTCTGAACTCGATCTCGGTGCCGCGCCCCGGCGAGCTGGTCACGGTCATGCGCCCGCCGAGCTCCTCGGCACGTCCTTTCATACTCCTCAGCATCCCTGCTTTGCCCTCGGCGCGCAGGCGGTCCTCGTTGTAGACGAACCCCTGACCGTCGTCGCGGACAGATACGACGACTTCGCCGTCCTCGCGCTCGGCGAACACCGTTGCCGTCGTCGCCTTGGCGTGGCGGACTACGTTCTCGAGAGCCTGCCGCACCGCAGCGGTCAGCTCTTCTATCTGCGTGCGCTGGAGCCATATCGGTCCGACCGCGCTGACCGCGACCTTCACATCGTCGATCGAGCGTGCGGTCTGCTCGAGTGACT
Source organism: Actinomycetota bacterium (assembly GCA_035249925.1). GTDB lineage: Bacteria > Actinomycetota > CADDZG01 > CADDZG01 > WHSQ01 > MB1-2. Next base: position 14,751 of record DATFFR010000024.1, on the reverse strand, counting down.
CGCGCAACGACGCGCGACCCCTTGGTGCGTCCTCGGGGTCGCGCAGGATCAAGCTGCGGAGCTCGGCCTCTTCGCGCGCGGCGATCTGTGACAGCTTCGCCACCTCCGGAGCGGGGATCGGATCCAGCTCGGTCAACTCTCGGCCGCGCTTGTGCACGAACGACAAAGCCTGCAGCACCGAGTCGTGGATCTGGCGCGCCAGCTTCTCGCGCTCGGCCAGTCGCGCCGCCCGTTCGCGCTCGCGGATCAGGTCCTTGGACGCCGCGGCCAGCGCCTCTGCCGACCGCACCAGCACCGCCGACACGAGGCCGATCGCGACCCCGGCGACGATGTAGTTCAACACGGCGCCGGCGAGGTTCTGGAAGTGAGGCCCCCGCAGCTCGTCGAACGGGACCCCGTTCAGAGGCCGCGATAAGACGTGCGCCGTCCCGAGGACGAGGCCCGCGGCGAGGCCGCCTGCGACACCCCGCGACGCGCCCCAGAACAACGGCGCGCTGAGCGGGTAGCCGGTCGCGAAGAAGGGACGCCCGGCGATGACCTGCCCTTCCTCGACAACCAGGCCCGACGCGAGGACGAGCCAGGTGCAGATGACCAGGTCGGCCCACAACGCTGCCGTGGTCCAGCGGTGCCGGGTCGCCGTCAGCCAGGCGGTCCATGCGGCCGCCAGGCCGATCGACGCCCACGCAAGCTCCGGTTGGCGGAAGGCCACGCTGGTCGTTGCCGCCAGGGCCACCATCCACGCCAGCCACACCCAGCGGAACAACAGGATCCCTCCGGCGAGCATGCGCCGGTAGCGCCCGGGGTCGCCGCCCTCGGGGGCAAGCGTGTCCTTGAGGTCCTCGGGCCGGCCGCGCATCGACATGCGCACAGGTTCGCACGTTCGGCCCGGCCCTCGGCAGTTCCGGAAGTACCCAGATCACATTTGGGCACGACCGGAACCCACGACGGGGTCTTTCTCGTCTGTCGGCGACGCCGGCCCCTTTCGACAATGCAAGAAACGTCTGAAAGGAGCACCACATGTCGGTCGAAACCCCAGTCTCCCGCACCTCCGTCAAGGACCTCGCCGCCGCCACTCCGGCGAGTCGCGATCGCTACGTCGACTTCCTGCGTGCTCTGAGCATCGCCGTCGTCGTGTTCGGCCACTGGCTGATGGCCATCGTCTTCTATGACGGGAGCAACGTGTCGGGGGAGAACGCGTTGGAGGCGATCCCCGGCATGTGGGTCCTTACTTGGGTCCTTCAGGTCATGCCGGTGTTCTTCTTCGTCGGCGGGTTCTCGAACCTGGTCTCACTCAAAGCCGCCTATGCCAAGGGATCGACCCCCGGCTCGTTCGTCCGCTCGCGCGTCGAACGACTGATGCGACCAACGATCGTCTTCATCGGCACCTGGATGGTGCTCGCGTTCGTACTCGAGCAGGTGTTCGATCTCGGCCCGGCCGTTGCCCACGCCACCGCGCTGATCGCCAAACCGGTGTGGTTCCTTGCGGTCTACATCCTGGTCGTCGCGCTGGCCCCGATGATGCTGGCGCTTCACGAGCGCTACGGCGTTCGTGTGCCGGCCGCCATGGTTGCCGGGGCCATGCTGGTCGACGTGATCAGGATCGGCGGCGGTGTCGAGCTGGTCGGCTACCTGAACTTCGCCTTCGTGTGGCTCTTCGTTCACCAGCTCGGTTTCTTCTACGCCGACGGCAGCCTCACGGCCTTCTCACGGCGGTTCTTCGCCGGCGCGGCAGTCGCCTCTGTGGCGACCCTCGTCGTCCTCACTAACATCGGCGTGTACTCGCGCAGCATGGTAGGGGTCACGGGCGACGGGGTCTCGAACAACGACCCGCCGAGCATCTGTCTGATCTTTCTCACGACGTGGTTGGTCTCGGTGACGATGCTGGCCCGCGGCCGGGTGACCGCGTGGTTGCAAAAGCCGCGGCCTTGGACGGCCGTAATTGCCGCCAACTCGATGATCATGACGATCTTCCTGTGGCATCTGACCGCGCTCTTGGTCGCGGTGGTCACGGCCTATCCCTTGGGATTCCCACAGCACGAGGGAGGCACGACCGAGTGGTGGCTCACCCGCCCGCTGTGGTTGCTCGTCCTCACGGTCGCTCTCGTGCCGCTCGTGGTGGTGTTCTCGAAGTACGAGCGCCCGCGTAGCACCGGTGCTACCGGCGAGCCGCAGCGTGTGTCGATGATCATCGGCGTGGCGTTGGTCGTGGTCGGGATGGCCGGCTTCGCCCAGGGCGGCTTCGCCGGGCTGATCGGGTCCGAGGGCACCGACCTAGGTCTGTTCGTGGCGAACCCCTTGCTTTCGGCCTTCCACTTGACGGTGGGCCTCGTGGTCCTCGGCTCCAACCGGCGTGGCCCCCTGGAACTCGCCAGCGTCGCTCTGGTGGCGTTGGCCGCTCTCGAGATGATCCCCCTGGCGCCGCGCATCGCCGAGATCGTCCCGGTCGTGCCGGGGAACGTCATGCTGCATCTGGCGTCGGGACTGGCTCTCGGTCTGTTCCTCCGCGACGACCGTGGGGACCGAGTGCTGGCTCGTTCCTCGACGGCCGGTTCCGGGACGTAACGGCCGGGTAGCCGCGGCGAGCAATGCCTCGGCTACCCTTTCGGGATGGCGGCCAAGAGTTACTTCATCACCACCTACGGGTGCCAGATGAACGAGCACGACTCAGAGCGGATGGCGGGGATGCTCGAGTCGGAGGGCTACGTCAAGGCTTCCGCTGCAGACGACGCCGACGTTGTGCTCTTCAACACCTGCTGCATCCGGGAGAAGGCCGACACCCGGCTGTACGGCAACCTGGGACACGCCAAAGCCATAAAGGACCGCCGCCCCGACATGAGGATCGTTGTGGGCGGCTGTCTCGCGCAGAAGGACAAGGCTCAGATCCAGCAGCGCGCTCCCTACGTCGACGTGGTGCTGGGCACGCACAACCTGGCAAGCCTTCCGCGCCTGCTCGAAGAGTCTCTCGACGGGCCCGCGTTCGAGATCGTCGAGCAGACCGAGACCTTTCCGTCGGCCTTGCCGGCGCGGCGCAGCTCGCCGTGGCATGCCTGGGTCTCGATCTCGATCGGATGCAACAACTCGTGCACCTTCTGCATCGTGCCCGCGGTCCGGGGCAAGGAGATCTCGCGCCGGATGGGGGACATCGTCGCCGAGGTCGAGGGCCTGGTCGCCGACGGCGTGGTCGAGGTAACGCTTCTGGGCCAGAACGTCAATTCGTACGGGCGCGATCTGGACGGCACGCCGATGTTCTCTCGGTTGCTTTATGCACTCGACCGGATCGAAGGACTGGAGCGCGTGCGGTTCACCAGCCCGCATCCAAAGGACTTCCGCGCAGACTCTGTCGCGGCGATGGCGGAATGCAAGGTCGTGTGCGAGCACATCCACCTGCCGGTGCAGGCCGGGTCCGATCGGGTGCTCAGGCTCATGAAGCGCGCCTATTCGCGCGATCGTTATCTGGAGAAGGTACGGATGATCCGCGCTGCGATCCCGGACGTCGCGATCACGACCGACATCATCGTTGGGTTCCCGGGTGAGACCGAGGAAGACTTCGCCGAGACGCTTTCGCTCGTCGACGAGGTCCGCTACGACGCCGCCTACACCTTCCAGTACTCGGCACGGCCGATGACCGAGGCGGCCGGCATGGACGGCCATCTGCCCAAGGAGGTCGTCCAGGAGCGCTACGAGCGTCTGACCGCGCTGCAGGACCGGATCTCCTACGAGCACAATCTGGCCGCGGTCGGGCGCACCGAGGAGCTTCTCGTTGAGGGCCCGTCGAAGAAGGACCCCGGGCGCCTTACCGGGCGGACGCGGACCAACAGGTTGGTGCATTTCCCGGGGGCCGAGCTGGGGGAGGGGTCCTTGTGCACCGTCCGGGTCACCGCCGCCCATCCCCATCACCTCGAGGGCGAGCTCGTCGAGCCGCTGCGAGTCGCCTCGCGGCCTCCTACGTTGACGCTCCCTCTGGTGACGGCCGGGTCCGGCTGCAGCGCCTGTTGAACGTGCGCGAGCCTTCGTTCGCGCTCGTTTGCCTGCGCCTGCGATAGTGACGCCACGCCGGGGCGCGATCGTCCCTCACGCCCCCTTGTTGGCCCCGGATATCTCGGGATCCCACGAGCTCGGCGCGCTCGAGGGCGTACGCGCGGCGGCGCGCGCGGTCGCGCGCGCTTGGTCCCCTCCGACGGTGCTTATCTCCCCGCACGGATCGCGCTCGGGCGTTTACCGCAGCACGCGCGGTGACCTGGGTGCCTTCGGCGTACCGCGCGCGCACGCGCTCGGTGACATCGATACGCGCGCGTCAGAGGTGTTGAGCGAGCGTTGGGGACGGCCTTTCCTCGAGGAACCGCTCGATCACGGGATCGTTGTGCCGCTGCTGATCACCGGCTACCAGGGTCCGCTTGTGGCGGTCGCCCTGGCCGAGGAGGGTGATCTTGCAGAGGACGTCGGGCACCTCGCGAAGGCCCTCGCCGATCTGGACGGGGCCACGGTGGTCGCCAGCGTCAACTCGGGGGCCGGCATCACCTCACGGGCGCCGCTCACCGAGCTGCCTGGCGCGGCCGCACTCGAAGATGAACTGGCCGAGGCTCTTAGGCGCGACGTCGGCTCAGTGGCGGACCTCGCCAGGCGACTGCGCGACGCGGGCGGTAGCTGCGCTATGGGTCCCTTGCTGGTGTTGGCTCACCTCTTCGATGGGATCGCGGCGGTCGTCGACTCGCACGAGTGGCCGGTGGGCGTGGGCTACCTGGTCGCGTCCATGGGTGCGTAGTGACCAGGGTTGCTGCCCTAGTGGGCCCGACGGCGGTCGGCAAGAGCAGCGTTGCTCTCGATCTGGCCGAGGCGCTCGGCGCGGAGATCGTGTCGATCGATTCGATGCAGGTGTATCGCGGCATGGACGTCGGGACCGACAAGGCCACTCCGGAGATGCGGGCTCGGATCCCACATCACCTCCTCGACCTGAGGGACCCCGCCCACGACTTGACCGTGGCCGAGTTCCAGCACGAAGCGCGGGCGGCGATCGAAGACATCGCCGAGCGCGGGCGGGTGCCCCTGCTGGTGGGCGGCTCGGGCCTCTACTTCCGCGCTGTGGTCGACGATCTGGCGTTCCCCCCGCGCAGCGCGGAGGTCCGGGCCTCGCTCGAGGAACGAGTCGAGATCGAGGGGGCCGAGGCGCTGCACGCGGAGCTCGTCGGCCTCGACCCGACAGCGGCGGCCAAGATCGAACCCGGAAACGCACGGCGCATCGTGCGCGCACTCGAGGTGATCGAGATCACCGGGCGCCCGTTCTCCGACAACGATGCTTGGGACCGCTACGAGAGCCGGTACGACCTGCGTGTGGCGGGACTGGAGCTGCCCAGAGAACTGCTCTACGAACGGATCGAGGAGCGGGTCGTGGCGATGCTGGAACGCGGTCTCGTCGAGGAAGCTCGCGCCGTTGCCGCCACCGGGATGGGCACGACCGCGCGCCAGGCGCTCGGCTACAAGCAGGTCCTGGACGCCGTCGACCCGGACGACACCGAGACCTTGGCCGACGAGATCGTGCGGGCCACGAAGCGGTTCGCCCGCCGCCAGCTGTCGTGGTTCCGGGCGGATCCAAGGGTCCGGTGGTTCGACGCCTCAGATCCGGGGCTCTCGCAGGCGTTGAAGGCCCACTTCAGCGGCGACGGGGCGGTACCGTAGAGGGATGAAGTTCTCGAAATATCAGGGCACCGGCAACGATTTCGTGATGCTGACGGATCTGGAGGACCGGGTGCAGCTCTCGGCCGACATGGTGAGGGGGCTTTGCGATAGGCGCTTCGGCATCGGCGGCGACGGCGTCATCCGGATCGCCCCGGGCGATGGCGTCGACACCGACTTCTTCATGGACTACGTCAACTCCGACGGTTCGATCGGGGAGATGTGCGGGAACGGGATCCGCTGCCTGGCCGTCCTGGTTCGCGACGAGGGGCTGACCGACAAGGACACCCTCAGGGTCGGCACCCGGGCGGGCATAAAGATCGTCGAGCTGCTCGACGGCGGGAAGGTCCGGGTCGACATGGGACCGCCGATCTTCCAACCCGACGAGATCCCGGTGAAGTGGACCGGCGACGACGCGCTCCACGCCAAGATCGAGCTCGACTCCACCATCATCGAGGCCTCTTGTCTTTCGATGGGCAATCCACACGCAGTTCTTTTCGTCGACAACGAGCCCGGCGATCCGCTGCCCTTTGGACCGGCGATCGAGAACCACCCGATGTTCCCCAACGGCACCAACGTCGAGTTCGCTCGCGTCGAGACGCCGATCAGGGTACGGATGCGCGTGTGGGAGCGCGGCTCGGGCGAGACGATGGCGTGCGGCACCGGCGCGTGCGCGGTAGCGGTGGCAACCAAGCTGGTGCGCGGCGGCAGCGACGACATCACGGTGTCCCTCCCGGGCGGAGATCTGCGGATCGAGTGGAAGGGCTCGCTCTCCGAGGAGGCTCCTGTTTTCTTGACCGGCCCCGCCGTGCGTGTCTTTGATGGTGAGGTCGACGTGGAGGAACTGATCGGAGGACGGCGCTGAGGACCGCCAAGCGCATCGAAAAGCTGCCGCCCTATCTGTTCGCCGAGATCGACCGGAAGGTCGCCGAGGCCAGGGCGCGCGGCGCCGACATCATCTCGTTCGGCGTAGGCGATCCTGACCTGCCGACTCCTCCTCACGTGATCGAGGCGTTGACGAAAGGGGCGGCCGATCCCACGACCCACCGCTACCCCTCGTATACGGGCATGCCCGAGTTCAGGGAGTCGATCGCGTCGTGGTACGAGCGCCGGTTCGGGGTCGATCTCGATCCCGACGACGAGGTGCAGCCCCTCGTCGGATCGAAGGAGGGCATCTTCCACCTGCCCTATGCGTTCGTGGATCCCGGCGACGTTGCGCTGATACCGGACCCCGGCTATCCGGTTTACGAGACCGGCACGATCCTGGCCGGCGGCGAGGCCATCCTGATGCCGCTGCTCGAGTCGAACGGTTTCAAGCCCGACTTCGCGACCCTCGACCCCGGCGTCGTCGAGCGCGCCACCGTTCTCTGGCTGAATTACCCGTCGAACCCCACAGCGGCGGTTGCCGACTTGGACTTCTTCACCGAAGCCGTCGCGTTCTGCAAGAAGAACGACCTGCTTCTCGCTCACGACGCGGCCTACACGGAGATCACCTTCGACGACTACGTCGCGCCGAGCGTTCTCCAGGTGGACGGTGCGATGGACTGCGCCCTCGAGTTCCATTCGCTGTCCAAGACTTACAACATGACGGGCTGGCGGATCGGTTGGGTCGCCGGGGCGCCGCAGGCCGTCGAGGCCATGAAGCGGCTCAAGACAAATGTCGACTCGGGAATCTTCGATGCGGTGCAGCGCGCCGGGATCGCTGCGATCGAGGGTCCGCAGGACACGCTGAAGGAGGCCGTCGAGACCTACCGGCGCCGGCGCGACCTGCTGTGCGACGGTTTGAAGTCGATGGACGTGGTGGTCGAACCACCCAAGGGCTCGATCTACCTATGGGTGCCGGTTCCCGAGGGCCACACGTCGGAGTCCTTCACGACCTTCCTCCTGGAGAAGGCGGACATCGTGGTTGCCCCCGGCAACGGTTATGGGCCCACGGGCGAGGGGTTCGTCCGGTTCTCACTGACCATCGCCGACGATCGCCTGCAGGAGGGTGTCGAGCGTTTGAGGAAGCTGGTCACCTGACCCCCTCGCGCCCTTCGGCCGATCGGACCCACGCAACTCGTCCCGAGCGCGAGCGCGCCATCTTGGTAGGAGCCGTCTTCGGAACGGACGATCCGGAGGAGGCCGAATGGTCGCTCGACGAGCTCGAAGCGCTGGCCGATACGGCCGGTGCCGATGCTCTCGACCGTGCGATCCAGCGACGCGACCATCCCGACCCGGCGACCTACCTCGGCAAGGGCAAGGTTAAAGAGGTCGTCGAAACCGCGGCTCTGTTGGACGCAGACATGCTGATCTTCGACGACGAGCTGACGCCCGCGCAGGGCCGGAACCTCGAGGAGATGGCCGGGGTCAACCCGCTCGCCGAGCGGGGCCTGAAGATCATCGACCGCACCGCCCTGATCCTCGACATCTTCGCCCAACACGCCCGCTCGGCCGAGGGCAAGCTGCAGATCGAGCTGGCCCAGCTGAACTACCGCCTTCCTCGGCTGCGCGGTTGGGGAGAGGTGCTGTCCCGACTGGGAGGGATCGGGACTTCGAGGGGGCCGGGTGAGACCGCCCTCGAGGCCGAGCGGCGCGCCATCGTCAGGCGCATCCAGCGGGTGAAGAAGGACCTCGAGGACCTCGAGCGGACGCGCGAGATCAAGCGTAAGCAGCGAACGAAGACGGGGGCTCCGATCGTCGCCCTCGTCGGCTATACGAACGCGGGCAAGTCGACCATCCTGCGTGGCCTGACCGACGCCGGCGTCCTGGTCGAGGACCGGCTGTTCTCGACGCTCGATCCCACCACGCGCAAGCTCGAGCTGCCGCAGGGTTCGTCGGTCTTGTTGACCGACACGGTCGGCTTCGTCCGCAAGCTGCCGCACGACCTCGTCGAGTCGTTCCGCTCGACCCTGGAGGAGGTCTCGGAGGCGTCGCTCTTGCTGCACGTCGTGGACGCCCAGAAGGATCCCGAGCGTCAGATCGGCGCGGTAAACGCCGTGCTGAAACAGATCGACGCTGCCGACAAGCCCACGCTGATGGTGCTGAACAAGGTTGACCTCATCTCCGACGTCGAGCTCGACAAGCTGCGTGGGCGATTCCCCGATGCGGTGTTCACGTCGGCGGCCACCGGCGGGGGCTTGGACGACGTGCTCGATGCCCTGTCCGACCATCTCTCGAAACTGCGGGTCGAAGTCACGCTCGATATCCCGTTCGATCGCGGCGATCTGGTGGCACGGGTGCACGAGGACGGCGAGGTCTTGAGCGAGACCTACGACGAGCGCGGCACGCACATGGTCGCCCGCATCGCACGTCACTCGCTGGCCGATCTCCAGCAGTTCGTCGGCTCCGAACCCACCGCGACCTGATGGCGGGCGAGGGCCTGACCTTCGTCACGGATCCGCCCCTGACCGAGGACCTGGTGGCGAGGATGACCGAGATCTGGATCGACGTCACCAACGCCGGCGGATCGGTGGGCGGCGTCGCTCCGGCCGACGCGGAGCAGCTGCAGCCCGTGATAGAGGACGCGCTCGGACGTGTCGAAGCGCGCAAGGACCACATGGTCCTGGCGACGCTCGACGACCAGATGGTTGGCTTCGGGTTCCTGGCCTTCCGGCCCGGACCCTTGTTCCGCCACTGGGCGACGGTCAAACGCCTGCAGGTCGACCCGAAACTCCAGGGACGCGGCTACGGCGGGGCCATCCTCGACGAGCTCACGCGGGTTGCGAGAGACGACCTGGGGTTAGAGGCGCTTCACCTCACGGTGCGGGGCGGGACGGGGACCGAGGGGTTCTACGAGCGACACGGATACAAGGAGCTGGCCCGCATCCCGGACGCGATCAGGCTGGCGCCCGACGACACTCGCGAAGAGATCTACATGGTGGCCCGGTTGTGACGCGCAAGCGCTCGATGGCGGCCAGCGCCTCGCTTCTCGACGACGTCCACACCCAGAAGGTTCTCGAGATCTGGGAGGCGCTCGAGGCGAACGTCGGGGTCAAGGGGGTCGCGATCTCGCCGTTGCCGCACTTCAGCTATATGGCGGCACGCGACTTCGATCTCGACGTGTTGCAGGAGGTCGTCGGGGAGGTTGCGAGCAAGGCCCGACCGCTGATGGTTCGTACGGCGGGCGTCGGCATCTTCACCGGAGAGAAACCGGTCGTGTACCTCCCGATCGTGCGGAGCCCCGAGCTGGCCAAGCTGCAGCTCGCGCTGTGGAGTGCGGGTGCGCTGGCGGCCGAGAAGCCACTTGCCGAATACCACCCCGCCGCGTGGATCCCTCACGTCACCCTGGCGCAGGGGGACGTCACGCACGACAACGTCCTCGACGTGCTCGGGATCCTGAACAAGATGGTTCTGGACTGGGAATTCGAGGTCGACAACCTCTCGATCGTGCGGGGCCGCGGTGCCGAGCCCCAGAAACTCCTGGCGCGCTACGACCTGGGAGGCACCGCCCGCCGCTTCTAGCTAGGCGGGCTAGAGCTTGCGCAGAACGGCAACTACCTTGCCGAGGATCTCGGTTCCGGGCGGGGCCTCGAAGGGGTCCATCGTCGAGTTCGCCGGTTCGAGCATCATCGACGAGCCGCGGTGGCGGATCGTCTTGACCGTGGCCTCCGACTCGAATTCGCCCGGAATCATCGCGGCGACTATCTCGCCCGAATGCGCCGTCGGCTGCTGGCGGATGATGACGAAGTCGCCGTCCATGATGCCGACCTCGATCATCGAGTCGCCGTGGACCTCGAGCATGAAGACGTTGCCGTCGCCGACGAGGTCGGCCGGCATCGGGTAGATCTCGTCGACCTGCTCCTCGGCCAGGATCGGCGTGCCGGCTGCGATGCGACCCAGCAGCGGAACCGATCGCACGGGGCGCCGCTCGGACGCGAGTCCGGTCTCGGGATCGAAGAGGACCTCGATGGCGCGCGGCTTGGTGGGATCGACCTTGATGTAGCCCTTGCGTTGGAGCGCCTTCAGGTGCGAGTGCACGGTCGAGCTGGACGCGAGGCCCATCGCCTCGCACGTCTCGCGGACCGATGGGGGATAGCCGCGCTCGGCCACGGTCTCGGCGATGAAGCGGAGGGTCTGGCGCTGCCGGTCTGTGAGGCCTTCCACCATGTCGTCGCTCCTTGGGCGATGGCGAACGTGCGTTCGACAACGGTACCCGACGGGGCCGATGGAATCAAGAACGTCTGTTCGATTGGTCCTCTTGCACACGAACGTACGTTCGTATACTGTAGCGAACAGACGTTCGCATCACCACCAGCCCGGAAACCTGTCGCACCCCCTGAATAGCCTCGATCCAGCACCGAAAACGACCCGGAGGGACACGAGATGGCGATCCGCAGAGAAGACCTGGCCCCCAGCAGAGAAGGCGGCAGAGATGCCGTTGTCTACAAGTTCCCTACCGCCCGGGTTCGAGGTGCCGAGACCCGGCGCCGCCGGATGGAGGTCAGGCGCCGCCGCACCGCTCTGGTGGCCGCAGGCCTGGTGATGATCGTCCTGTTCCTCCTGGCAACGGGCCCCAGCGGCAGCGCCCCGGCGTCGGCACCGGGTGCCCCCAAGGCCGTGACCGTGCACGCCGGCGACACCCTGTGGGATCTGGCCGAGCGCTACGCCCCCCAAGGGGTCGATCCGAGGGCTTACGTCGATGTGGTCAGCGAGCTCAACGACCTCGAGAACGGCCTGGTCGCGGGGATGCGCATCCGCTTGCCGAAGTAAGCAGAATTTCCGTGCCCAAACGGTTGACCCGCTCCCGACACAGGCGTAATTTCATCCGTGCAACTCCACCACATCTTGTGTCTGTCAGCCTGTGGGGACCTACATCTGGTGTTCCGATGCGGTGGGCGGTGGGATAATTGGGGTGGCGCCCATGGGGGGCGTCCGGGATGAAGGGGGCAGCCTAAGTGCCGCAGGTGACGCGTTCCGCCATCGGATCCGAAGACCAGCTCTCGATCAAGCGCCGTTTCACGACCGAGGGCGTGCATCCCTACGACGAGATCGAGTGGGAGCTTCGGGACGCGATCATCCAGAACTACCGAACCGGCGAGGTCGCCTTCGAGCAGCGGGATATCGAGGTGCCCAAGTCGTGGTCGCAGAACGCCACCAACATCGCGGCGCAGAAGTACTTCCGGGGCTCCCTCGGCACCCCCGAGCGCGAGCGCTCGGTCAAGCAGATGATCGACCGGGTAGTCGACCGCTACCACGAAGAGGGCATCGAGCGGGGCTACTTCTCGTCTGACGAAGAAGGCCAGATCTTCAAGGACGAGCTCACCCACCTGCTGGTCACCCAAAAGGCCGCGTTCAACTCCCCGGTGTGGTTCAACGTCGGCTGGCGCCCGAAGGGCGAAGAGCAGTGCTCCGCGTGCTTCATCCTGTCGGTCGACGACGAGATGTCCTCGATCCTCAACTGGTACGTCGAGGAAGGCACGATCTTCAAGCACGGCTCCGGCGCCGGCATCAACCTTTCCCGCATCCGTTCCTCCAAGGAGTTCCTGAAGTCCGGGGGGACCGCGTCGGGTCCCGTTTCGTTCATGCGGGGGGCCGACGCGTCGGCCGGGACGATCAAGTCCGGTGGAGCGACACGTCGCGCCGCCAAGATGGTCGTGTTGGACGTCGACCACCCCGACATCAAGGACTTCATCTGGTGCAAGGCGCTCGAGGAGAAGAAGACCCGTGCGCTGCGTGAGGCCGGCTTCGACGTCGATCTCGACGGCAAGGACACGCACTCGATCCAGTACCAGAACGCCAACAACTCGGTGCGCGTGACCGACGAGTTCATGCAGGCGGCGATCGAGGACCGCGAGTGGCATCTGACCCCTCGCACCGAGCGCGGCGCGACCGAGACGATCAGCGCCAAGGAGCTGCTCCGTGACATCGCGCAAGCCGCATGGGACTGCGCCGACCCGGGCATGCAATACGACACGATCATCAACGACTGGCACACCTGCCCGAACACGGCCCGGATCAACGCCTCCAACCCGTGCTCCGAGTACATGCACGTTGACAACTCGGCCTGCAACCTGGCCTCGCTGAACCTCATGAAGTTCGTAGACGAGAACGACCGCTTCGACGTCGACGCCTACCTGCACGCCGTCGAGGTCATGTTCCTGGCGCAGGAGATCTCGGTCGGTTTCGCCAGCTACCCGACCGAGAAGATCCGCGAGAACTCACTCAAGATGCGTCAGCTGGGTCAGGGCTTCGCGAACCTCGGCGCCCTGCTGATGTCGCAGGGTCTGGCCTACGACTCGGACGCCGGGCGCGCCTGGGCCGGTGCCCTGATGGCGATCATGACGGGCCACTGCTACGCGACCTCGGCCAAGATCGCCGAGCGGGTGGGCGCGTTCGAGGAGTACGACAAGAACGAGAAGCCGATGCTGCGGGTGATCGACAAACACCGCACCGCGGCCTACGAGATCCCCGAGCAGCTCGCTCCGGACGAGCTCGTCGAGTCCGCCCGTGCCGTCTGGGACAACGCACTCGAGCTTGGTCGCCGACACGGTTACCGCAACGCGCAGGCCACCGTGCTGGCGCCGACCGGAACCATCGGTCTGCTGATGGACTGCGACACCACCGGGATCGAGCCCGACCTCGCCCTCAAGAAGATGAAGAAGCTGGTCGGCGGCGGCACGATGTCGATCGTCAACCAGACCGTCCCCCGCGCGCTGCGCAAGCTCGGCTACGACGAGACCCAGATAGCGGACATCGTCGCCTACATCGACGAGAACTCGCACGTCGTGGAGGCTCCGCACCTCCGTGACGAGCACATGACGGTCTTCGACACCGCCATGGGGGAACGCTCGATCCACTACATGGGTCACATCAAGATGATGGCCGCGGTGCAGCCGTTCATCTCGGGTGCGATCTCCAAGACCGTGAACCTGCCCGAGAACGTCACGGTCGAGGACGTCGAGCAGGCCTACATCGAGGGCTGGCGTCTCGGTCTGAAGGCCATCGCGATCTACCGCGACAACTGCAAGGTCGCACAGCCGCTGTCCAGCGCCAAGAAGGAGGACGCGCAGAAGGCCGGCGTGCTGTCCACCGATCTGCCCGAGCCCGTTCGTCGCAGGTTGCCCAAGGTCCGTCGCTCGGTCACCTTCAAGTTCCGGGTGGCCGACACCGAGGGCTACTGCACCGCCGGCGAGTTCGACGACGGCAGCGTCGGCGAGATCTTCCTCAGGGTCGCGAAGCAGGGCTCGACCCTGGCGGGGATCATGGACGCCTTCGCCATCTCGATCTCGATGGGACTGCAATACGGCGTGCCGGTCTCGGCCTACGTCAAGCAGTTCACCAACACCCGCTTCGAGCCCTCGGGCATGACCGACGACCCAGAGTTCCGCATCGCCACCTCGATCCTCGACTACGTGTTCCGCCGGTTGGCGCTGCAGTATCTCGACGCCGACGAGCGCCACGCGCTTGGCATCCGGACCTCGGGCGAACGCCAGGCCGAGATCGAAACCAAGCTCGACCCGAACGCCACCGGCGACAAGAACGGCAACGGGAATGGGAACGGCAACGGCAAGAAGCACGAACCCGAGGGCGTGGTGGTCCTCGGTCCGGTTGCCGGAGCCAACGTCGGGTCCCTTCCGTTCTGCGGGACCTGCGGGGTCCAGATGAACCCGGCCGGCTCCTGCTTCGCCTGTCCTTCCTGCGGCTCGACCAGTGGCTGCTCGTAACCGGAACGATGGCGGCTAAGTCAAAGAAGTTGTGCAGCGAGTGTGGGGCTGAGCTTCGGCTCGGTCCCACCCGCTGTCCCCTCTGCGGAGCCGAGCCCGAGGTCGCCGCTAAGCCGCGCGTGGTGGCGGACACGGATAGCTATCACTCGAGGGTCCAGGAGCTCCGCGAGCAGCTCGCCAAGCTCAGAGAGGGTGGAGCCGAAGCGGTCTGAACCCCGTTCACTTACGCCCGCGGCGGTCCTACTATTTCTAGCGCCATGAAGAGATCCCTGACCCTTCTGCTATGCCTCGCCCTGCTGGCGCCCCTAGGAGCTCAAGCATCCAGCGGCGGGGTCGAGCTGACCACGGGTTTCCACCGCAACGTGGTCGGCAAGATCGTCCAGCTGCGCATCCAGAACTACGAGCGGACCTCGATCGACCTGATGGGGGCCTGGAC
>DATFFR010000023.1:0-13359 GCA_035249925.1 Actinomycetota bacterium | reverse complement strand
GGCCGGGACACAACGGCGGCGGCGTCCGATGAGTACGCCCTCGAGATCGACAAGATCCAGTACTCCTCGAACGAGGGCCCGTGTGTCGCCGCGATCGACGACGGTGAGATCAAGCGGATCGAGGCGGTTTCGGAGGAGAAGCGCTGGCCGGAGTTCTGCCGGCGAGCCGAGAAGCACGGGTTCAGGAGCGGGCTCTCGCTGCCGCTCAAGATGAACGGGACCGTCGGAGCACTGAACCTGTACGCGCTTACAGAGGGCGCATACGACGAGAGGAGCCAGGCGATCGCAGAGATATTCGCCAGACAGGTCACGATCGCACTGCAGAACGCAGAGACGTATCTAGCCACTCGCGATCTGGCCGACGGTCTCAACACCGCGCTCCAGAGCAGGGACATGATCGGCCAGGCCAAAGGGATCCTGATGGAGCGCGAGAACATCTCGGATGAAGAGGCCTTCGAGATGTTGAAGAGGATCTCGCAGAACTCAAACATCAAGTTGCGCGATGTCGCCCAGAAGGTAATCGATGAGAAGGCCCGGTCCTAAACTAGGGCCGGTCGGGCTGCATCGCCTCGAGAGGAGAATCGAGTGACAGATCCTGCTCCGGTCGAACCGCCGGGCCGGCCCAGGTGGGTGAAGATCTCCGTCGTCGTCGCGGCTGTGGTCGTAGCGCTCGTCGTTGTCATTGCAGTCCTGAGCGGCGGTGAACACGGGCCGGGGCAACACCTTCCGGGTAGGGACAACCCTGGGAACCACACTCCGCCGGTCGAGCACAGCCCCTGATCCACAAGCAGCGATGATCATGACCCCGGGGGTGCGGAAGTTCGCCTTGAGCGTTCACCTGACGTTCTCGGTCGGGTGGATCGGAACCGTCTTCGCCTACCTCGCCCTCGGCCTGACCGCCGCGAATAGCTCGGACGTTGCCACCATGCGGGGTGCGTGGATGGCTATGGAGCTGATCGGGTGGTACGTCATCGTTCCCCTCGCCGTCGCATCGCTTCTCACCGGGGTGCTGATGGCACTGGGAACCAAGTGGGGCCTATTCCAGCACTACTGGGTGTCCATCTCGTTCTTTCTCACGTTGTTTGCCGTTGTCGTTCTGATCTTGCATATGCCCACCGTCAGCTCGACCGCCGATGTCGCACGAGCCGCGGACGCTGTAGTGCTTCGGTCATTGGGTGGCGACCTTTTCCATCCGGCGGTCGGGCTTGTGATCCTGCTCGTTGTCCAGGTTTTGAATCTCTACAAACCCAAGGGCCTAACGCGTTACGGATGGCGAAAGCAGCGGGCGCTCGGCAGTTCAGATCCTGGAACGTCACTCCCGGCCGAGAGTCGGTGAGCCAGCGCGGAGGTCCAGGCGCCGTAGCAGTTGAGCGTTGGCCGCGACGATGATCGTGGACAACGACATGAGGATGGCACCTACGGCGGGGGAGAGAGTGAATCCGGCCCATGCCAGGACCCCGGCGGCCAGCGGGATGGCGAAGGCGTTGTAACCGGTGGCCCAGACGAGGTTCTGGACCATCTTTCGGTAGGACGCCTTCGAGAGCTTGATGACACCGACGACGGCACGTGGGTCGTCGGAGGCCAGGATGACGCCGGCGGACTCGATGGCGACGTCGGTGCCCGCGCCGATCGCGATACCTACGTCGGCTCGAGCCAAGGCGGGAGCATCGTTCACGCCATCGCCCACCATCGCGACCTGGAGCCCACGCTGCTGGAGCTCCGCCACCTTGGAGTCCTTGTCTTCCGGCATCACTTGAGCGAAGAACTCGTCGATCCCCAGGTCGTCTGCTACCGCGGCCGCCACCTCCTTCGCGTCGCCCGTGATCATCGCCACCTTCACTCCCATGGCATGCAGCGTGTCGACGGCCTGCCGCGATTCCTCACGGATGCGGTCTTCGAGCGCGAATACGGCCAGGACCTTGGCCTCCTCGATCAGGTAGAGGACCGCGGCTCCGCGACCCTTCCAGCCGGATACCTCGTCTCGCAGAGCCTCGGGGACCTGGGCTCCGGTCTCGTTGAGCAGCTTCGGCCCGCCCACCGCGAGGCGCCGGCCGTCGACTACGGCCTCGACGCCGCGCGCCGTCATGGAGTGGAAGTCGCCGGCCGTCGGAATCTCGCCGCGGTCCCTGGCGGCCTTGACTATCGCCCGGGCGAGGGGATGCTCGCTGTCGGATTCGACCGCTGCCGCCAAGGCCAGGACCTCGTCCTCAGGATCGTCCAGGGAGACGATGCCGGTGACGACGTGTTGGGCGGCGGTCAGTGTTCCCGTCTTGTCGAACAGCACGACGTCAATGTCGCGCATGCGTTCGAGTGCGAGGCGATCCTTCACCAGGATCCCGTTGCGAGCCGACAGTGCGGTTGATATCGAGATGACAAGGGGGATGGCAAGTCCCAGCGCGTGGGGACACGCGATCACCAGCACGGTAACGGTCCGCTCGACGGCGCTCCGAGGTTCTCCGAAGAGGGTCCATGCGATGTAGGTGACAAGGCCTGCGGCGGTGGCAACGTAGAAGAGGAATGCGGCTGCTCGATCGGCGAGCGCCTGCGCCCTCGACTTCGAGCTCTGGGCCTCGGCGACCAGACGCTGGATACCGGCAAGTGCGGTTTCGTCACCCACCGCGGCGACCTCGACTCTGATGGCCGAATCCGTTGCCACGGTGCCGGCGGTGACTACATCGCCATCAGACTTCGTCACCGGCCGTGACTCTCCGGTAAGCATCGACTCGTCCACCGCGGCCGTGCCCTCGATGACATGGCCGTCGGCAGGGATGCGCGCTCCCGACCGCACCAGTACGACGTCGCCTTTCTCGAGCTCGGAGATGGCCACCGTCTCGGTGCCGTTGGAGGTGATCCGCTCCGCGTCGTCGGGGAGCAGCTCGGCCAAGGCGGCAAGCGCGTTGCTTGCCTGCCCGATCGCTTTCATCTCCTGCCAGTGTCCGAGGAGCATTATCGCGATCAGCGCCGCGAGCTCCCACCAGAAGTCCAGGTCGAACGCGCCGAACTCGGTGGCAAGGCTGGCTCCGAAGGCGACCGCGATCGCCAGACCGATCAGCAGCATCATGCCCGGCTGCCGGGACCGGGCCTCGGCTACCGCGCCGGCCAGGAAGGGCCACCCTCCGTAGATGAAGATGACCGTCCCCAGAACCGGGGAGATCAAGGTGCTCCCGGTGAACTCGGGGGCCGAGTAGGCGAGCAGCTCCTGGAACATCTCGCTGAAGAAGACGACCGGCGCGGTCAGGGCCAGGGTGACCCAGAAGCGGTCCCGGAACTGGCCGGGGTCGTGGTGGCTGTGATCGGCGTGACCGGCGTGACCCGAGTGGGAGGCGTGGCCGCTTCGATCCGGGTGTGTGGCGTGATCGTGGCCGGTCGAGCCGGGACCGTGGCTCTGGTGCGGCCCTTCATTCGGCTCGTGGTGCGTCATGGCCATCTCATCCTCCCTCGCTTTTCCTCTTGACGTACCATACCCCCCCAGGGTATATCTATGTCAAGCCCGAGTGAAGGGAGCCGACCATGAGGGGTTACTACGCCGACAAGCAAGACATCCAGTCGCGGCTGAGGAGGATCGAGGGCCAGGTGCGTGGTCTGCAGAAGATGGTCGACAACGACGACTACTGCATCGACATCCTGACCCAGATCACGGCCGCGTCGAACGCGCTGAAGAAGGTTGCGGTGGGTCTTCTCGACGACCACATCCGCCACTGCGTCGTACACGGCACGGAAGAGGGGAAGGACATGGTCAAAGAGGCGACGATGGCGATCGAGCGACTCGTAAAGGCATGAGAGGAGAACGATGACGATCGAGTTCGAGGTACCCGACGCATCCTGCGGGCACTGCAAGGCGACGATCGAGTCTGCCGTATCGACCCTGACCGAGGCCTCGGGCGCGGAGATGGATCTTTCAACCAAGCGCCTGAGGGTCGAAGGTTCCGTTAGCCCCGACGATGTCTCGCGCGCCATCGAGCAGGCGGGTTACAGCCCGATCAAGGTGGCTTAAACGACAAGAAGCAGCATCGCGAAACGACGGAGGAACTGGTGGAAGAAGACCTGTCGAACGAGCTGGCGCAGCTAGAGCTCGACGAGCAGAAACTGACCGAGGCGGTGCCGTCATCCGAGGTCGTCCTCGCACCGGGATCGGAGTTCGCACTGGCGGTGCGCCCGATAGCGAAGCGGATAGGGGAGAAGACCTTCCGCATGCTGTCCTATAACGGCTCCATCCCGGGGCCCACTCTACGCGTGAAGCAAGGTTCCGAGGTCACCGTGAGAGTCACGAATGAGACCCACATGGACACCACCGTGCATTGGCATGGTCTCCGCCTCGAGAACCGCTACGACGGCGTGCCTCACGAAACGCAGCGTCCGATCGAACCAGGTGGTACCTACACACACCGGCTTTCTTTTCCGGACGCCGGGCTGTTCTGGTACCACCCACACATGCGCGAGGACTACGCCCAGGAGATGGGTCTCTACGGCAATGTCATCGTCGAGCCCACCGACCCTTCCTATTGGCCCCCGGCCGACCGCGAGGTCGTGCTGACGCTCGACGACATCCTCATCGAGGACGACGCCATCGCATCCTTCGATGCGCACCACGCGACGTTCACGGCTATGGGCCGGTTCGGCAATGTGCTGCTCGTGGGCGGGGAGACCGCCCCGACGTTCGAAGCTGAAGTGGGCAAGGTGGTCCGTTTACTCCTCACCAACACGGCAAACACGAGAGTCTTCCGGGTGGCAGTGGCCGACGCGCGGATGAAGCTCGTCGGTGGCGACGGCGGCCGCTACGAGCGCGAGACGCGGGTCGACCAAGTGGTGGTCGCCCCGTCCGAGCGAGCGATCGTCGACGTGTCCTTTGCCTCTGCCGGACGGTTCGCGCTGCAGCACGTGACGCCTGAACGGACCTACGAGCTCGGTTGGTTCGAGGTCGGAGGGGCCGCCATGGCATCGGCGCTGCCCGGCTCCGAGGACCTACGCCTCAACGAGGACATGGTTTCAGAGCGCGAGCGCGTGACGCGACACCTCGACGCAGCTCCCGACAAGACCCTCGCGTTGGTCGCCGAGATGGACTTCGACGAGCCGGAGGCAGGAACCCAGGTCGTCTACGTGTGCCCCATGCACCCCGAGGTGACCAATGACGTTCCGGCTTCCTGTCCCAAGTGCGGCATGAAGCTGATGCCGACCGTCGCGGTGCCGTCAATACGTGCGGGGGAGGGTGCCGACGACGATCACGCTCATCACGGTCACTCGACATCTGAGGGCATCGAGTGGGAAGACGACATGGTCGAGATGAACCGGATGACCACTCCGGCGAACATGCGGTGGAAGCTCGTCGACCGTGACACGGGCAAGGAGAATGCCGACATCGACTGGCTGTTCCACGCCGGTGATCAGGTCAAGATCCGGCTCGTCAACGAGATGGAGTCCGACCATCCGATGCACCACCCCTTCCACGTGCACGGCGAACGCTTCCTCGTGCTTGCTCGCAACGAGGTGCCCGAGGACAACCTGGTCTGGAAGGACACGGTGTTACTGCGGACCGGAGAGATCGTGGACATCCTGCTCGACGCATCCAATCCGGGCCTCTGGATGGCTCACTGCCACATCGCGGAGCACATGGAGAGCGGGATGATGTTCAACTTCCGCGTTGTGCCTTCAGGCGATGGGACCGGACGGTAACGGTCCGTCCTGCACCCTAAGGACCGACCGCGCCGTCGAAGGAGGCTCCTAGGATGGGCTTGATGGAACGCGTTGAACGCCTTCGGACCTTGATGAACGAGCGTGGGATCGAGGTCGCGGTCATCGGTCCGACCACGAACATGCGTTACCTGACGGGCTACAGCCCTATGGCTGTGGAACGCATCACGATTCTCCTCGTGACGCTCGACGGCGTCGCCATGGTCATGCCCTACTTCGACGCAGATGAATTCCGAGACGCTTCGGGCATCGACTCCGTCTGGGAATGGCGCGACAAGCACGGACCGGGTGCGGCGATCGAGCAGGCGTTCGAGGCATTGGGACTCCTGGGTCGGAAGCAGGCCGCGGCGGTCGACGACGAGCTTCGGTTCGACTTCTACACGTGGCTGCGCGACCGTCTCGCGGATCAGCCGACACGAGCGAGCGAGCTCCTTGGGCCCCTCCGGCTGGCAAAGACGGCGGAGGAGCTGAATCTCATCAAGCGAGCGGGCGAGATGGTTTCCCACGGGATCGATACCGCGCTCGAACACGCGCGCCCGGGGCTGACCGAACTCGAGCTGAAACGGACGATCGAAGACGCACTGTGGGACGCGGGAGCAGAGTCGGTGGACTTCGTGCTTGTGCAGGCGGGCGCGAACTCTGCGGTGGGCCACCACCGGGCGGGTGAAACGCAGCTTCGGAGCGGCGAGCCGGTCTTGGTCGATATCGCCGCCCGTTATGGCGGGTACTTCGCCGACATCACGCAGCAGGTGTTCTTCGGCCCTCCGCCGCAAGAGTACGTAGACGCATACGAACTCGTCGTGACCGCGCAAGAAGCCGGCGTCCGTGCGGCTCGTTCGGGAGCGACCGCGGCCGATGTCGACCGGGCTGCTGCAGGTGTGATCGAAGCGGCAGGCCACGGCGAGTGGACCGGTCCCCGAACGGGACACGGCATCGGCCTGGACGTCCACGAGCCGCCCTCGGTCATCGAGGGTGACGACACCGAGCTGGTGCCCGGGGCCGTGATCACCGTCGAGCCGGGCGTCTACTTCCCGGGAAAGTTCGGCATCCGGATCGAAGACACCGTGATCGTGACGGACGGCGACCCCGAGCGCGTAACGCGCGGCGCACGGTCGCTCTTGTCGAAGTAGTGCACTTCGCTAGAAGGGCCTAGAGGGTTTGCTCGCCGAGACTTGCTCGCACCGCGCGCCTGTGTGACGAACCGGGACAGGGGCCGCCCGCCCAGGCCGTGGCTTGTGCCACGAATATCGGAGGCACCGACACCTGCACCAACGTCGAATCAGCCACCAACTGCGAGGCGTAGCAGGGCGTGATCAGGCAGCCCCGCCAAGCCTCGCAAGTCGCCGGCGCGGTTACTTGTCTTTGAAGCGAAGGATGTCTACCCCTCGGCTGTAGTCCACCGCGTAGACGATCTCCTGGGTGAGCCAGTAGGCGGCCGAGGTCGATCCCGCGTTGGGGACGAAGTAGCCGACCTCTTTGATCTTGCCCTTGGAGGAGATCTCGACGAAACGGGTTCCGTGCTCGTAGGACCCCATCGCCACTAAGCCACCGTTGTCGAACTTCGGGTGCTCCTGGAACCAGTGGGACGAGCAGCCGAGGCCGTTCACAGCAGGGTTTCCGTCGGTATAGGTGCCGCTCTTCAGCTGATAGATGTCGATCAGGGAGAACGTCCCGGTCTTCTGCCACTGCGTTGCATCCCACGTCATGAACGCACCATTCGCTCCCGAGCACCGCCCGGTTGCGTTGGATTCCGAAGAGAACATGACGAAATCGTCCTTTGCCTTGTTGGGCCAGCGGTTGCTGTGGATGCCTCCGGTGACCTTCTCACTGTCGCCGATGGCAACGAGCTCGGGCTTGGCCGGGTTCTTGCGGGCGTCCAAAAGCATGATCGGGCGAGAGGACGTGAGGGCCAGACCGGGTGCGACCTCATTAACATCGTGAGCGCTTGCCGCCGGCCGGTCCTTCCCCTTCTCGTCCAAACTCCAGTCGCCTACTTCCTTCGGCTTGGTCGGGTCGCGCAGATCGATGATCAATCCGTTCGAGTTGTAGATGTACTTGCAGCTCAGGATGCACTCCGTCGTATGCGATCCCAGATTCGGCGTCCGCGACAGGAGGGTTGGGTTCGACTTGTCCTCGATGTCGTAAACGAATAGATCCGCGACCGGAAGCTGCTGGGAGAAGATCAAGATGTCGCCGTTGGTCGCAACGTCTTCGTTCTCGAATCGGAAGCCCGTTCCCTGATCCGCGGTGTCCTCGGCGAACAGCGTTCGGGACGTCTCAACGGGCTCCAGCGGATCCGAGACGTCGTAGATCGAGAAGTCCTTCCAGCTCGTGACGTACAGGTATTTCCCGATAACGCGAGCTCCGGTAGCCGTGCCCGCCTCGAAGGGGATGTGCTTGATGTACTCGACGTTGTTGGAGTTGAACCCGTCGGCGGGACCCGCCGTCGCCATGGGCGCGCCGAGAAGCGATATCACCGACAGACAAACGAGTCCGAGCTTGCTATTCAAGTTGACGATCCTCACGTCTCGACCTCCCAGTAGTCCTCGTAAGGTTTGGGGAAGTCTTCGGGGTCAGTGGCCCGGTTCCTCCCCTGTTCAAAGTGGGCTCCCGAGCGGAGCGGGAACCGGAGCTCGTACGCGTCCTCCCCTCAACTTTGTAACAAAACCGGTACAACTAACTCAATCGGTTTTTACCGGTCATAGGGACGCGATCTGATTCCCGCCGCTAGCATGACAAGCAGCCGAAAGGGGCAAACCCTCGGCGGCGGCGATGCAGGCCAAAGGGGCCCGACCGGCCCTCCGGCTGCCCGTGAGAAGGAGCGCAGACTTGTCCTCGGAGTCCCTGAGTCACATCTCCGTCGGTGCCGGGTCGCCGACAACGTCCCACGTCGTCATGCGTGCGTGGCGGGCCATCGTGGCGTGGCTCCCGGACGGTGGCCTTCTTCCTCGGGAACACTGGGCGCGTCGGCACCGAGCCATCAGTTGGGTCCTTGCTCTTCAAGTAGTAGGCCTCGTCCTTTTCGGATTGGCGCGCGGGGAGACCCTCCTCCACGCGTTGTTCGAGATAACGGTCCCAGTCACCGCGCTGCTCGTGGCCAACCAAAGCGTTCTGTCGCGTGCCTTGAGGTCAGTGGCGGGGGCCTTCGGGCTGATCGCGTGCTCCTCGATCTTGGTGCACCTCTCGGGCGGCACCATCGAGGCACACTTCCACTTCTTCGTCATGCTGGCGGTGATCTCTCTGTATCAGGAGTGGCGAGCGTTCCTCTTGGCGGTCGCGTTCGTGGCGCTGCATCACGGGACCGTCGGTATCTTCGATGCCGCGTCGGTCTACAACCATCCGGCCGCGCTGGCGGATCCGTGGACCTGGTCGATGATCCACGCGCTCATGGTTCTCGCGGAATGCGTCGCTCTCGTTGCGGGATGGAGGTTCAGCGAACAGTCTCACGGGGTGGCCCTCGAGGCCGAACAGAAGAGGGTCGAGGAAACGGAAGCCCTGCTTCAAGCGAACGTCGAAGCGACCGAGGCTCTTCGGAGACGCGAAGCGCAGTTGCGTGCGGCCCAGTCCGCCGCGAAACTGGTCAGCTGGCAGTGGGATCTGGAAACCGATGAGGTTGAAACGTCCGACGAGGCACTGAACCTATTCGGCTGGGACGCTCCCAGGACAAAACTCAGCGACTTCATCGAGATGGTCCACCCCGACGACCGCGAGGCACGTGAGATCGCAGTGCGGGAATCGCTCGAGACCTTGCAGCCGTACTCGTGGACGGGCAGGATCGTCCGTGCCTCCCGCGAGATCCGGCACGTCGTCGGGGCCGGCAGTGTGATAGCCGACGAGGCCGGAACCCCCCTGCGTGTCGTTGGGACGCTGCAGGATGTAACCGAGGCGAAGCTCCTCGAGGCTCAGCTGCTACAAGCGCAGAAGATGGAAGCGGTCGGCCAGCTTGCCGGGGGTATCGCTCATGACTTCAACAACCTTCTATCGGTGATCACGAACTACGCCCGCTTCGTCGCAGATGAGGTCGGAGATGACGCAGCGATCCAGGAAGACGTAGCTCAGATCATCGACGCCGGCGACAGGGCCGCCGCGCTCACGAGTCAGTTGCTCACCTTCTCGCGGAAAGACCGATCCCAACCGAAGGTCGTCGCCCTCGACGAGGTGGTCTTTCAGTCCCACAAGCTTCTGGCTCGATCGATCGAGGAGAACGTCACCCTGTCTTTGAAGCTGAACGCCGACCCTTGGAAGACGTTGATCGATCCGGTCCAGGTCGAGCAGATCCTGATGAATCTCGTCATCAATGCCAAGGACGCGATGCCCGACGGTGGCGACCTCCTCATCGAGACGGACCGCGTCTCTTTGGTCGATGTCGAGGGCTCTCTTCACCCAGAACTGAAGCCGGGGGATTACGTGCGGCTGCGCGTGAGCGATACGGGGGCCGGGATGACGCTAGAGATCCAGAAGCGGATCTTCGATCCGTTCTACACGACCAAGGACGTGGGGAAAGGCACGGGACTCGGCCTGGCCACTCTCTACGGCATCGCGATCGCGGCCGGCGGCTCCGTCAAGGTGTACTCGGAGGTTGGAATCGGAAGCACCTTCAGCGTGTACCTACCCCGCGTTGCGGTGGCAGAAGACGCGGTGACGCACGCACCGGAGCCGGGACCGGTCATCCATGGGGCCGGGGCGCGAGTGCTGGTGGTCGAGGATCAGGAGCCGGTGCTGCGTCTCACCACACGCATCCTGAGAGCGCGCGGCTACGAGGTGGTTGCGTTGTCCGAGCCGCTTGCGGCTGTTGCCCTCGTCGAGGAGTCAAAGGCAGATTTCGACCTGCTGTTGACCGACGTGATCATGCCCGGGATGTCTGGGCCCGAGCTGGCGGAGAGGCTCGGTCTCCCCGCCATCTTCATGTCCGGTTACACCGCTGAACATGTCGGTCGCCAGAATCTGATCGGGTCGGCCGCGACCGTGCTTCACAAGCCGTTCACCCCGGATGAGGTTGTACAGGCGGTAGCCCAGGCACTTGGGACGGTGCCGTCCCAACATCCGTAAACCAGCGACGCGCGAAGCGGCCGGCTAGATCACTCGCGCCAGAGCTGCCTTACAAGAGAGATCCTCAGATGATCTGTTGGATCCAGTCGTAGAGCGTCTGGTCGCCGACGCGGGCGTAGATGCCGTACTGGGTCGGCACAGCGCAGCCGTTGCCCCACGACACGACCCCCATCTGCACCCATGAACCCGCCGTGTCCGGGACCATGAGAGGACCGCCCGAGTCGCCCTGGCACGAATCTTCGGTGCCGTGGAACTCCCCGGCGCACACCTCGGTGCTCTCATCGATGCCCTGGAAAACCGTGGTCTCACAATCCTCGTCGGACACGACGGGAACGTCCACCTCGCGCAGCTGTTCGTCGATCGAGGGCATGAGAAAGACCTGGCCGCCGTAACCGATCACACGAGCCTCGTCACCCGGCTCCCATAGATCGCGCTGGGTAGTGGGGTTGGCGAGTGCGATCGGTTGGAAGACGGACGGGCGTTGCAGGTGGAACAGGGAGACGTCGTAACCGGCGCCCTCGTAGTCCGGGTGCACGATCACCTGGTCGGCAACGATCGTTTCGCCACCCGGCCCTCCGAGATCGCGCACTCCGCCGATGCGGAACGAGTAACGACCGGGCTTCTTTGTGTCTTCGACGCAGTGTGCCGCGGACAGGACCCACTGAGGTGCCACGAGGCTGGCGCCGCAGATCTGGAAACCCTCGTCGAGCAGGGCGGCCATGTGCGGATAGTCCTCGGTCGCGAGCCGCCCCCCGACGATCGCATTGGCGTCGGGCGCCGTAACGGCAACGGAGCCGGCAACGAAGGCAACCAGGGCGACGGCCATGAGGAGTCCCCTGATTTTTGGGAACGGGCTCGAAACGGAAATCGAGTTGGACACGGAAACCTCCGTGGGTCTAAAAGGCGGGATAACGAGAGGTTCTCCGTCCGAGGCCCGGTCCCTTCCTCTCCCTGCGGATCCGGAATCCGGCCCGGTGGGGAGGGTCGTCGGTGCCGGCCAGCGTTGCGAGCAGGACCACACGTCCCATCGACGAACCAGACCCCATGGCCGATCGGACAGAGGGTCCAGCTGGCGACCCCAGGGCGGGCTTGCCCGAGGCGATCAGGCGCCGTGGATCGATGGTCAAGGGCCTGGCGATCGTTCTGATCAGCTTCTTCTTCTTGGAGGTGGTTCCCACCCTCGGTCCGACCCCTGCGCAGGTCCTGGGGACGCACTCGCATCCTCCGACCGTGGGCTCCCTCGAAGGCTTCTCCGACGCGGTTCCTATGTTCGAGGCGGGGGAGGCGGCCACAGGGGGGATGATCACTCGCCGAGGCTCGGACGGCACGTGGACGCCGGATCCGAACGTCGAAACTCGCATGTACTACACCGGGACTCTGGCGGCCGAGCCCACCCTCGGAGTCGATCGCGAGGGATCGATCTTCTTCGTCGGTCTGGACAATTCGACCGGCGTCGCCCAATGGCCGGTGCTGCGCTCTCGGGATGGCGGGGGGAGTTGGAAGGACGTCTCTCCTCGGCTCGGCGACGGCCACAGACATCCCACGGGTCAGGACCCGATGCTTTACGTAGACAGGATCACGGGACGTGTCTTCACCGCCGACTTCCTTGCGCCATGTACACCCGTTTCGTTCACGGACGATCAAGGAACCTCATGGACCACGGGTAGCGCCTGTGGACTGGCGGATCATCAGAATCTCTTCACGGGCCCTCCGGCGATCTCCCCGACGGTCGGCTACGAGAATGTCGTCTACTACTGCGCGATCGATGGGGGTGCCTTCCAAGAGGCGAGCTCCGCCACGACATGTCTCAAGTCCCTCGACGGCGGATTGACGTTCTCGCGAACGGGCGCTCCTGCTTACGTGGACGGGATCAATCCTGACCTCGGGAACTTCGGCATCCCGGGTAGATGCAGTGGGGTGACCGGTCACGGTTTCGTGGACGGTCGGGGGACCGTCTATCTGCCTCGGGGCTGGTGCGGCCAACCTTGGTTGGCGATCAGTCAAGACGAAGGAGCCACCTGGTCGCGGGTGCAGGTTGCGGACAATGGGATGCCGTTCCAGTCGGGTTCCCCGACCGAATACAACCCGAATGCCGCAGATGGTTTTCAGGAACACGAGGCGGGCGTCGTTGTCGACGGGCGGGGCGTCATCTACTACGTGTACACGGCGCTCAACCGACTTCCGTATCTAGTCACGTCCAAAGATCAAGGTGAGACGTGGTCCAAACCGCTCATGATCGGTATGCCGAAGCTGAAGGAGGCCAGTCTCCCCGCGGTAGCCATCGGCAACGACGGCCGGGTTGCCGTCGCCTATATCGGCAGTACGAACGCTCCTGGAGGAAGGGCCCCGGATGGGGCGGGCCCGGAGTACGCGAAGGTCACTTGGAACGGATACGTCGCAGTCGTCTCACCGGCCGCTCGAGGCCGATCGTCACTTCACGTAGCGGCGATCAACAGAGCCACGGATCCGTTGATGATCGGGGAGTGCTGGATCCTGCGGTGTCAGCAGCAGTACGACTTCATCGATGTGGTCGTGGATGACGAGGGCACGGTCTGGACCTCGATGGTCGACGCATGCCGGATGACGTCATGCGCCGAATTCGGGTCGGGTTTCGTTGGGAAG
>DATFFR010000022.1:0-48599 GCA_035249925.1 Actinomycetota bacterium | reverse complement strand
GTGGCCGTCTCGGTGGGAGTTGGGGTCGGAGTGGCCGTCTCGGTGGGGGTGGGCGTCGGTTCGGGGGCCGGAGATGTCCACACCAGCATGTTCTGGAGGAGCGTGTATCCCGTGTAGGTGACCGCATAGTTCTGCAGCCCGTATGGATGGAAGAACCGTTCGCTCGGCTGCGGAAGCAGGGCGCCCAAGAAGCGGATCCGACCGGCCCCGACCGGCATCTCGCCGTAGGCGGTCTGTCCTCCCATCGTTCCTGTCGTGGTCCCACCTGCCGAGTTCCAGGCAGAGGTATTCACGCGCCAGTTCGGCGCTTCACCGCCACCGTCGGGAAGCCCGATCGGGATCACGTCGTACGTCTGGGACGCCACCCCACGGAGACCGGCGTTCAAGGGATGGCTCCTGTCCTCCGGGAAATCGACGAAGCCAACGTTGCTCTTCTGCATCGTGATGTGGGAGGGCTCGATGCCCTCGACGAGATCGGCGATCATGGGGGCGGCCGCGTCGGTGACGATCAGGTTCCCTCCGCTCTCGACGAAGCCCTTCAGGGCGGCCACCCATGCGGCTCTGTCGGATCCTTCAGGCATGTCGTTGTCCGACAACACGAGCGAGTCGAGACCGTTGAGAAGAGATGGATCTGCGAGCACGTCCGGCACTCGGAGGTCCTCGAGCGGCTCGTCTGCGTACTTGTTGAGGTCCTCGAAGAACTTCATCCGGGTGACCGAGTAGGGCTCGAACTCGAAATCTGGGTCGACGTTCGGATCGTCGCCGGTGAATTGCGCCGGGATCGTTGCGTTGCCCGGTCCGAACCCGTCGTCGTCCGAATCGGTCACGACCGCAGGATCGAACACATAAGCAGCTTTGCCCCCGACCGGGAACGTGTACGAAGGCGGGGCGACGGCGTCGCGCATCATCGTGTAGTTGATCGCACGAACGGAGTTGACCCACATCTGGTTGAGCAAGTGCGGATGCGAGGCGAAGTTGTAAGGGGCGTTGGACGCCGTCATCTCCGTTGCGAAGCCGGTCCCCTCGACGACCCCGGGGGTGTTGTAGTAGTCGATCCCGGAACCCGACGCGGAATAGCCGAGGATGTCGTAGAGGGTTCCCCACTCGTAAGGACGGACGGCACCGTCGGTCAAGCCGTTCAGCTGCTGGAGGACGTCGAGAACGCCGTATTCGGCCATGGCACCTTCGATGCCGTCGGCGAAATGGGCGAGACGTTCAGATTTCTGATAGTCGAACTGGCCCACGATCTGGAGGCCCGATGCGGCCACGGGCTTCGCTCCCTGACCGTGGTTGTCCGTGCCCAGGTACCAGCCTCGGTGGTCGGGGTCGTCTACCTCATGCTCGGTGTCGGCATGGCGAAGGAAGAGCTCGTTGATCCCTTGTCCTTCGGTTTGGTCGAGCGTCCCGTTCGCCGATCGAAGGAACCCCTGCACGGGGAAGTTCCGGTTGAGATCGCGAGCGGGCGAGCCGTTGTTCTGCCGGGTCGTAACGAACCCCGCGTCGTTGTGCCCGTGGAAGTCACCGTTGACCCAGCCGTCGGGATTACCGAACGTGAAGTGGACGACGAATCGGTCCATCGTCTCCTTGATGAAACCCTCGGTCGCCATGAAACGCGCATCCACCATGTCTTCGATGACCCTGGCCGCTCCTTCGCGTCCGGCCGGCTCGTTACCGTGGATCGAGTTGAGGATGAAGAGGTGCCTCTTGTCTGCTGCGTCGATGGCTTCGTTCGTCACCTTCACGTTGTAGATCGGGTGATCGCTGGCCGAGCGGCCGAGGATCTCGACATCGATCCGATCCGGGTTGAGCTGTTCCAGCACCCCGATGCCGCACTGGAAGTCGGTGAAGGTCAGGAAGGTCGCGCTGACCTGTGGCTCGGGGAACACCCGGCCGTCGGGCGTTATGTCGGCGGGAGTGCATTTGACTGGGCCTCTGGCCGTCCCCGTTCCCCAGTTGGGG
The DNA here is from genome assembly GCA_035249925.1 of Actinomycetota bacterium. Lineage (GTDB taxonomy): Bacteria > Actinomycetota > CADDZG01 > CADDZG01 > WHSQ01 > MB1-2. The sequence continues at coordinate 46,640 of DATFFR010000022.1, read as the reverse complement.
GTTCCCGTCGAGGGGGCCACTGGCGCGAGCCGGCTGGTCGCCGGCGGTGAGAGCACCCCTAGGACAGCGAGAACGATCCCCGCGGCAAGCAACCTTCGAGCTCTGTGCACTGGCCAACTCCCGCGTCGGGTATAGGTCCTCCGGCTGTCCCTAGTTCGCCCCGACGGTTGGCATTCCTGCCGGCCGGCCACGGCCGGATGCTCCGCCGGATCCAGGGCGCCAGAGCTCGAGGTCCAGGCTGCCGGGCGATCGCCGGATGCCCCCTGTCGAAGCGGAACCCGGCCCCCGCCACGGGCGTTCGCGATCCGATCCGAGATGCTCCGTCGGGAGTGGCTGCGACGGCGTGGAGGACCTTCGCGATGGTCCTTCTGGGCGTCGTGGCCGCGCTGGCGTTGTCCGGGCTGGTGCTGTGACGGCGGATGGTCGCGGATCGCCGATCGCACGATCCGGATCGTGTACTGGGTGCGTTACTTACCTCACCGTACGGCGTCCATAGGCACGCCAACGGTCTCGATGAACGTGGCCAGCATCTCGTAGTGGCCGACCAGCATGAGCAGCTCTATGCAGGCGCGCTCGTCGAGGTGTTGCCGGAGTTCGGTCCATGTGTCGTCGTCGAGATTGCGGTCGGAGCTCAGTCGATCGACTGCTGAGAGGATCGTGCGTTGCCTATCCGTCCAGCTGCCTTCGGCAAGCGGGCGCGTGACGCTTTCGAGGTCCTCGTCGCGTAGCCCGGCTCGTCTGCCCAGCCGCGCGTGGTGTTCGAACTCGTATTCGCACGCGCGGAGATGTGCAACGCGGAGGATCACGAGCTCGGTTTCCCGTCGCGGAAGGGTGCCGCGCGGCATCAGCCTCCCGGCGAAGCGGAGCCATCCTCGGAAGAGTCGCCGGTGCCGCCCCATAGTGAGGAAGAGATTCGGGGGCGATGTGCCGGTTGCGCGGCCTGAGATGACTGCGACCAACCAATTGACCCACCCGACATCGGAGCGCGTGCCTGGACCGATCCGTGGGTTAGCCATTCAGGTCGTCTGTTTCACTGGTGGTCAGCTCAACGCGCTCCTCGCGTGCGATCGCCAGAGCCTTGGCGAGCCTCCGCTGAGTTGCCTGCTCCGCGATGGGCTGGATGGCCATCCGTATCGGAAGGGCACCCGTCATCCACCGCGGCGCCACGATGCGTTTCGCGCGCCGGGCTATCCCACGCTCGAGCGCGTCGATCCCGATCTCGAGGGGTCTAGCCTTGCCTATCCACTTGGCCGCCGGGAGCGCCCGCGCGGCCCGCGTGTCGAAACCGCGGCGGGTCATGTCGGTGTCCAGCTCGGCGAAATATGCGACGCCGACCTTCGCCCCCGAGGGGCGCAACTCGATCCGCAAGGTGTTCCCGAGTGCCTCCACCGCCGCCTTCGTAGCGTTGTAAGCCCCCATCAACGGAAGATGGATCGCCGCGGCCAGAGACGACACGAGCACGAAGTAGCCGTCCGGATGACTTACGTGATCGCCCGCCGCCCAGATCGTGTTGTAGGCGCCCATCAGGTTGACTCCGACGACGCGCTCCATCACCTCGGCATCTCCGCCGACGAGCGGGAGCTGAGCCGCGATGCCGGCATTCGCCACGACGACATCGAGGCCACCAAGCTCGTCTACGATCGCATCCACTGCCGGTCGCAGGTCATCTCGGTCGGCCACGTCGCAGTGCCGCCAGGGGGCGTCTCCGCATGCCGCGGCCACTTCCTTCAACTTCTCTGGTTCGAGGCCGGCCAGGGCGGGCCGCGCTCCTCGCCCATAGAGACGTCGGGCCAACTCGGCTCCGATGCCGCGCGCGGCGCCGGTGATAAGGACTCGTTTTCCCGCGAGCAGTCTGTTGAGGTCCATAGCAGCGAGCCAGCCTAGACGTAGCGCCCATCCGCGCCGCAAGCAAAAAGCCCCGGCGCTGTGCCGGGGCTTGCTGGTGTGGGGTGTGCTGGTTAGAGCGGGCAGCCGGGCTCCGTGTTCTTGTCGCAGAGCCTGTCGGCCTTGAGTACCGTGAAACGCTAGTTGCCGGGGGTGACGATGCGCTTGGCGTACTTGCCCACTCCTGCGGCATCGGTGAGTCGCACGACGAAGAAGCCGGTGTGCCCGTCGCTGTACCAGATGTCACCCGTTTCCTCGTCGTACGCGGGGGCGGACATCGCGAATGCGCCGGCCTTGTTCGGGAAGAAGGGGTTCTCGCCGGGCATCAGCGGCTCGTTGAAGTATGCGATCTCGCGTGGGTGCGCCGGATCGCGGATATCGAAGACCCGCAGTCCCGACATGATGAAGCTGCACGCCACGATGTAGGGATCGACCCTGCTCGGAAGGGTGCAGTAGTGACCCTGGTAACCCTGGAACGGTGCGTCGTCGCCGGGATCTTCGGTCTGGTCTCCCTTGTTCACGGCAAGGCGCATGTTCGAGACGACGAATGGCTTCTTCTCGTTCTCGATGTCGATGATGCGCGCCGCTCCGATGTTGTCGCCCGAGCCGAACTCATCGGTCTCGAGGAGGTACTTGTGTCCGCGTAGCGTGAACGGGGTTGCGTTCTGAGGGGTGCTCAGCTCGGGCCACGTCAAGCGACTAACCAGGGGAACGGTGGGATTGGGCACGCGCTTCTGGACCTCGCTCACGTCGAGGATCGTCAGACCGCTGAAGTCGCCCGTTCCTTCGTCGAATGCGTTCTCGGCCATGTAGAGCCGGTTGCCGTCGTTGCTGATCGACACCCCGTGGGGTTGGTAGTCGGAGCTCGCCCACAGGATCGTCGGCACCTTGGGATCCGTCAGATCGACGGCCGTCAGGGTGTGCCCGTAGAGCGACGCCACGTAGAAGGTCTTGCCGTCGGGCGCGAAGCCGCCCTCGTGTCCGAGGATGCCCATCGGCGTCGATGATTCCAGGACCGGGTGCCGGCAGTCTTCCTTCACGCTGAAGACGTCGATGAATCCCGGTTGCCAGGTCGGGTAACCCATGTCGGCGACGAGCAGTCCCCGCTTGGCGTTCAGACGAAGCGACTCGTGCGGTGTTTGCATGGCCGGCGTTCGCAAGGTGTCGGTGTGGACCGGCTTGGCAGGGTCGCTCATGTCCATCACGTACACGCCGGGTCCGTCTGACTGATGCGGAACGTTGTGTGGCCAGAGCAGGGTCGAGTCCCAGTAGGCGCACTCGTTTCCCGCCTTGTCGACGTAGCGCTCGACGCGATATCCACCGGAGGTTTCGAACCGGGACACCACCCGGGCGTTGCAGAAGTAGCCCTTCTCCGCCCGGCCCGAGTCGTAGTCGGCCTTCGGTGCCTTGCCCTGGACATCTTCGGGAAGGGAACCGGAGTCGCACGCGATGCCCTTGGTGGGGCCGTCGTAGGGCCTGGTGGGCCCGAGGTGCCGGGCCAACGTGGCGTTATGGATCGCTGCCGGTCCCCCGACGGGGAGCGAGTGGTCGTGAAGGCCGGGCCCGTGGTGGTGATGGTCGCCGTGGTCGTGCCCGGCGGCACCTGCCGGGACGAACGCGGCCACCACCACAGCCGCAAGGGCGCCGGCGATGACCAGCCGCCAGGGCTGCGGATCGGGCTTCAGGCCGCTGTTTCCGGACAAAAAGGGCACCTCGAGTACTTCTGCCCCCGAACTACCGGTTCCTTCCTCCCTTATGGGACCCTTTTGATCGCCCCCTCCGCAGGGTCGTGATAATCGGTAAGGAGGAACCGAATCTCGACCGGGAGGTCAGATGAGCGAGAAGACGTTGCTCGAGCGGTGGTTCGCAGCGGGGGACGCGGGCGACTTGGATGCGTTCGACGATCTGCTTCACCCAGACGTAGTGGTGCACGCGCCGCTGGGACTTTCCACGACGGGCCCGGACGCGGAGAAGGATGTGTGGAGGGATGCGCTTGGTGCCATGCCCGACATCCGTCACGAGATCCAGGAAGTGCTGGAATCGGGTTCCATGATCGCAGCGCGCGCTGTCGCTACCGGCACTCTTCAAGGAGACTTTGCAGGGATCCCCGCGAACGGCAAAAGTTTCAAGGTGGATCAAGGCTTGTTCGCACGCGTCGAGGACGGCAAGATCATCGAAGCGTGGGAGATCGTCGATACGGCTAGCCTTCTACGACAGCTTGGAGCGATGTCGTAGGGCGTGCGTCCTGGGTCGAAGCAAGGAGGAGTTGCTGAGCACCGCACGGCTCGAGACCTTCAGCGACGGAGTTCTAGCCATCATCATCACGATCATGGTGCTCGAGCTCGGCGTTCCGCACGAGGCAAGCATCCATGCCCTGGGGGAGCTCACTCCCGTGTTCCTTGCGTACGCACTCAGTTTCGTCAACCTCGGCATCTACTGGAACAACCACCACCACATGCTCGCGACCCAGGGCAACGTCACCGGTGGGATGCTCTGGGCCAACCTCCACTTGCTCTTCTGGTTGTCGTTGTTCCCATTCATGACCGCATGGATGGGCGAGAACGATTTCGCTTCGGTGCCGGTCGCGTTCTACGGAGCGGTATCGCTCATGGCCGCGATCGCCTACTACATCCTGCAGCTGACGATCATCCGGTCCCAAGGGCCGGACTCCCCCTTGGCCGCGGCCGTGGGCCGGGACGCGAAGGGAAAGATGTCTCCCGTTCTTTACGCGGCCGGGATCATCGCGGCCCATCCACTCCGGGCGCTGTCGCTGATCCTCTACGTCGTCGTGGCCGTGATGTGGCTGGTTCCGGATAGGAGGATAGAGAGAACCATCGGGACCTAGTTCTCTGTGCTTCCGAGGTTCCTAGGGCATAGGGCCGGGACATGCGATGGGCACGTAGCCTTCACATCCGAACAGCTTCTCGGTCAGTGGTTCGGCGGCCGCGGTTCCCGTCATCAGAGTCAAGGCTGCCGCTACAGCCGTAACCAGTGCGATCGTCCTTCGCTTCATCTCCGGTCCTCCTCGCCGATCGTTTCGACAGCGATCCTATCGAAAGCAGGCCAAGCTGCACGAAAAGGGCAAAGGGGACCGGAGGCGCCACGAGAGCGGACCCGGCCCCTCTTAGGCTGCCCGCCTATGAGCGAAACCGAATCTCCCGGGAGGGGCCTGGGGCCGCGTGCGGCCGAAGGGCTGGTGTTCTTCGCTTCCGGCGCCGTCCTCGTGCTCGAGATCCTCAGCCTCCGTTTGATCGCGCCCTACATCGGGCTGAGTCTGCAGACCAGCACCGCGGTGATCGGGTTCGCGCTCGCCGCGATAGCAACGGGTGCGTGGGCCGGAGGCAAGTTCGCCGACCAGGCGTCGCCGCGGGCGCTGTTGGGTCCTGTCGTGCTGGCAGCCGGCTTCCTCGTCTTGTTCGTCGGGCCGATCGTGCGATGGACCGGGGAGAACGTGCAGGGGGGAGACGTGACGGTGGTCCTGCTCATGGCGGCTGTGGCCGTGTTTGCGCCGGCAGCGCTGCTCTCGGCGGTCACGCCCATGGTGGTGAAGTTGCGACTCGCGACACTGTCCGAGACCGGGACCGTGGTGGGCAGGCTCTCCGGCATCGCCACTCTGGGTGCCCTGGTGGCGACGTTCGGAACCGGATTCCTGCTGGTGGCCGCGCTGCCCACGAGCGTGATCCTCTTGGTGTTGGGCGTTTCGTTGATCGTTCTGGGATCCGCGTTGGTGGTGCGACTACGCGCCGCGACCGTGGCCGGGATCCTGACACTCGCGCTCGTCGGTGGCGCGGCCGCGGTGGCCGCATCGGCCCCGTGCGACGTCGAGACGGCCTACCACTGCGCCCGGATCGTCAGGGATCCGCAGCGCGAGACCGGCCGGATCCTCCAGCTCGATACGCTGTCGCATTCCTACGTGGACCTTACGGATCCAACGTTCTTGGCCTTCAGTTACATCCGCGGGATGGCGTCGGTGATCGATGCCGCTTTGCCGGACGCGCGACTACGTGCCCTCCACCTGGGTGGGGGCGGCGTCACACTGCCGCGGTACATCGCCGCGACGCGCCCCGGAAGCCGGAGTCTGGTCCTCGAGATCGATCGAGGTGTCGTCGAGCTCGACAAGGAACGACTCGGGCTCCGCGAGGGCGACGGCTTGGAGGTCCGCGTGCAGGACGCCCGGATCGGGCTGGCCGAGGAGCCGACGGCGAGTCGCGAGCTGGTCGTGGGAGACGCCTTCGGCGGTCTGGCGGTGCCCTGGCACCTGACTACCCGAGAAACCGTTGCCGGCATCCGGCGCGTGCTTGTGCCGGAGGGGCTTTATCTGGTGAACGTCATCGATTATCCGCCCCTGGAGTTCGCGCGCGCCGAGGTAGCTACGATCGCCGAGCTCTTCCCTCATGTGGCGGTGATCGCCAGACCGCTCGTCCTCGAGGGGGCGGACGGCGGGAATCTGGTCATCGTGGCGTCGGACAGCCCACTGCCCACCGAGGACATAGCCGGGGAGCTGGCAGAGCGCGTCGCCGAACTGGAGCTACTGTCAGATCCTGCGGCCGTAGCGGCATTCATCGGCGATGCCCGGGTGTTGACCGACGACCGAGCTCCGGTGGATCAGCTGATCACGCACTATCCCGAACGCTGATAGCCCCGAGACGAGTCGCGCCTTCGCCTGATCATCGCGGGACCGCTGCGGCGAGGCAGCGCTCTGCGTCCAGGGTCCGGCCGGCATCGGCGAACCGCGCTGCCGCTTCGCGTAGGAGGGCCACCGCCTGTTCTTCGCTTCCTTCCGCCCGTCTCAGCGCGGCGCGCGCCCCCCACACCGCGGCCCCCCAGGGACCTCCGGACCACATGCCGGCGATGCGCTCCGCCTCATCCAGGCGACTGCGCGCTCCTTCCAGCCGGCCGGCTCGAGCGAGGGTGACCGAAGCGGCGATCAGGAAGCCGATCGAGCATGGCGCGCACAAGTCTCGACCTGCGAGCTCCTCATCGGCGCGCGCCAGCCTCGCGACGGCCTCTGAGGGATCCTGCGCGGCCTCGACACGCGCGCCGTGCAGTCGTACTAGGAGATGAGGTGTCAGGGAGCTCCGCCCGGCGGCCTCAAAGGCTGTTTCGAGCGAGCGATCTGCGGCGTCCGGATCGCGTAAGGCAACGCATGCCTCCGCGATCCTCTGAAGTGAGATGGCCTGCCCCGCGGGCGCCGAGGCCGCTTCGTGCAGATCGGTCGCCGAACCCAAGTGTGTCCGCGCGTGGTCGAGTCGTCCCGAGAAGAGCGCCGCCTCGCCGAGAAGCAGCTCGGCCAGGGCCCGTCCTTGCAGCGAGTCGGCCGACTCCGCTATCTCCGCAAGCTCGTGGGCGTAAGTGACTATCTCGTCGTGAGGCGTCGACCCCGCGAGGCAGAACTCCGCCAGACAGAGATGTGAGTCGAATACGAACGAAGCGAGCTCGGGCGAACGTTCGACTGAGTCGATGAATTCCGCACGGAACATCTCCTTCCATTGCCCCCGGCCGTTCGCGATCATCCCCAGGAGCGCGCTCGCCTCACCGAGCTCGCGTCCGAGGTTCGCATCAAGTGCGAGCGCCCGCGCGTTCCTGCCGGCCCCTTCCGCTTCGTCGAAGGCGCCGTTGCTCATGTGGACCAGGCCCCAGGCGATCAATGCGCGCACGCGTTCGTGCGGTTCGGGGGGTTCGCCTCCTTCCATGTCCAGCGCCCGCTCGTACAGCACCACGGTGGCGCGCTCGGGCCCGAGCCCCAGGTCGGTCCGGAGTCGTTCGCGCAGGGTTTCGAACTGGCGCATGGCGCCGCGTCTGTCTCCTCCGTCCAAGGCACGGGTCATCAGTACTTGATGAGCTTCCTCGTCGACGGGATCGAGTTCGAGGACGCGCTCCCACTGACCCGCTCTCTTCAGCACGTAGATGGCGGTGAACGCCAGACGCTCGCGCGGGCCTTGCGCCCACGATGCGTAGAGGTCCTCAGGCAGTAGCGTCCCCCGCCACATCTCGGCGGCCTGGCGGAAGTCGTCGGTCGCCTCCGAGGAGCGGGCGGCGGCCGATCTCGTCTCGAACTCTGCCACGTCAACGCGGAGCTCGCCCTCGGGCCACAGCGTGAGCATTCCTTCCGCCGTCCCGATCCCCCCGTCGCTACCGAGCGCCGCCCGCGCGTAGTGGACCGCCTTGCGGAGATTGGCGGCCGCAGCGGCCGGCGTCAGCTCGGGCCACAGCTCTTCCATCAGCCGGTCGCGGTGAAGACGGTGATGCTCCGCTAGAGCGAGAAGCTTTACCAGGTCGGCCGCGCGCCGGTGCGGCCACCGCTCGACGTCCCGCCCGTCGATCGAGACCCGGAAGCTTCCCATCAGGCTGATGTCGCAGGTCGGCATGAGGGCTCTCAGCTTAGGTCCGCCTCCTGAAGCGAACCAGAGGGGTCGCTGGGTCCGAGGAACGTTTCGGGAACGCCGCCTAGCTACCGTGGATCTGGTCGGGAGTGGCGTAGCCGAAGGGAGAGAAGGATGAACACGGACATGAGGGGCAACACCAACCGGGCCGGCCTGGATGCCGACACACCGAACCACTACGCGTCGGGGACCTGGCACGTGACCCCCGGCAAGGAGCGGGACTTCATCGAGCTGTGGACCGACTTTCTGCAGTGGACTCGAGAGGCACATCCCGCCCTCGCAAGTGCAACGTTGATCCGCAACGGCACGAACGAGAGCCATTTCGTTTCGTTCGCCGCCTGGCCGGAGGCCGCCGCCCGGGACGCATGGAAGCAGGATCCCGTTTGGGGGGAGAAGCACGCCGCCCTCCGCGCTCTGTGCAGCGACTTTCACGGGGGCGACTACAACCGTCTCGTGACCATCTGAGTGACAAGGAGCCCGAAACTCATCCGCATGAGCACGATGAGTTTCGGGCTCCGCGGCGGTCTGAACATGGTGAACGGGGAAAGGAGTTCCGTGCCCGGCGCCGTCGTGTTCGACCTCGAGCCGCCGATCGAGCGGGGAGAGATCCGAGCGCTTTGCCGGCGCGCCCGGACGATGCTCCAGGACTCCGGTGCGACGTTGCTCGTCTGCGACGTCGGGGCGTTCCAGGCCCCTGACGCAGTCGTCCTGGATGCTCTGGCCCGCCTCCAGCTGACCGCCAAGCGCATCGGGGGCGAGGTCAGGGTGCGCCATGCCTGCGAGCAGCTGCAGGGGTTGCTGGCTCTGAGCGGGCTCGCGCAGGTGATCCGCACCTGCCGGGATTCAGGCGTCGAGGCGGGACGGCATCCCGAATAGGGGAAAGACCCGCTCGGTGTCCAGGAAGAACGTGATCCCCGAGATCTTCCCGTCCGTGATCTCGAGCACCTGAAGGGACCAGGGCGCCAGACCACCGTCCGGCGACGGCTTGTACTGAGCGAACGCCGGAGCGCCGTTGGCAACCGTCGGCAGGAGCCGGGACCCTTCGCACCCGATCCCCGGCCCGAGGCACCACTTGACGATGTCCTCGTGGGTCTGGAGCCAGAGGTCGTACGGGGGCATGTTCCAGGTGGCGTCCTGGTGGAGCAACGAGGTCAGCGCGTCCATGTCGTAGCGCTGGAACGCGTCCACGTAGCGCTCGAGCAGGGCCTGCTGCTCTTCGTCCATGTCGGCCACGGTCACCGTGTCGGACGCCCGCGTCTCGATGGAGGCTCGGGCCCTCTGCAGGGCGCTGTTAACCGAGGCCTCGCTGGTGTCCAGCAGTTCGGAAACCTCGGAGGCTTTCCAGCGCAGCACCTCGCGCAGGATCAGAACGGCTCTCTGCTGAGGCGGCAGATGCTGCAGGGCGGCGATGAAGGCGAGCCGGATGGACTCGCGCAGCTCGGCGACCTCGGCCGGATCGCTTCCGGCCACCACCTGTGCGTCGGGGATCGGCTCGATCCAGGTGACCTCCGGCAGAGGAGCCGGAAGCGGCGTGTCGGCCGACTGCGCGGGCCCCAGATCCATCGGCCGGGCGCGCCGCTCGCGGCCGTTCAGCATGTCGAGGCAGACGTTCGTGGTGATGCGGTAGAGCCACGATCGCAGCTGGGACCGGCCCTCGAACCGCTCGAAGCTGCGCCACGCCCGCAAGAGCGAGTCCTGCACGGCGTCCTCGGCCTCGAACGGCGAGCCCAGCATCCGGTAGGCGTACGCGGTCAGCTCGGCCCGATGGCCCTCCAGGCGGGCCTCGAGCTCGGGCGAGCCCGGCGCCTCCTGCACCTCCGCTGCGGTGGTCTCCGTCATCGTCACAACACTATGACCTCGGGGCGACGAAAAAGTCACCGGAGCGGCGATGAGTTTCTGTCTCGGGCCCGGTCTTAGCTACTAGATCACCAAGCCGAGGAGGTGGAGCATGTCGCTCGAGAACGAGGTCACGATCGCCGACGGACAAGCCCCGCGGGCCGGGCGCAAGGAGTGGATCGGTCTCGCCTGCTGGAGGTCGAACGCGGTGCGTTCATCGAGGGTTTGCACTTCGCAGTCCTCACCTGGGCGGCATTTGCCGTGGGAATAGCGATCCTCGTGGCGACGCTGTTGCGTGATGTGAAGGGCAGCGCGTCCGAAATGGGCGAAGAGCCGGTTTCCACGGGGGACATCGCAAGCGCAGCTGGATGTAACTCCCTTGACCCGGCAATGGCGAGGCCGTAGGCAGGTTGTATTGAACTCACGATCGATTGCGGGATCGAACCAGAGAGAGGTGATTGAGTGACCGACATGATTCGCACGGAAGGACTCGTCAAGCGCTACGGCGACGTCGTGGCGCTGGACGGTCTCGACTTGGCGGTGCCCCAGGGAACGGTCCTGGGTCTGCTGGGTCCCAACGGAGCCGGCAAGACGACGGCGGTCCGCATCCTGACGACCCTCCTGGTGCCCGATGCCGGAACCGTGACCGTCGCAGGCATCGACGTGAAGGCCCATCCCGATCAGGTGCGCAAGCGGATCGGGTTGTCGGGTCAGAGCGCAGCCGTCGACGAGCACCTGACCGGGTTCGAGAACCTCGACATGGTGGGCCGGCTGTACCACATGCCCAAGGAGAAGTCGCGGGCCAGGGCGCGCGAGCTACTCGATGTGTTCGAGCTGGACGAGGCGGCCGACCGTCCCACGAAGACCTACTCGGGCGGCATGCGCAGGCGACTCGACCTGGCCGCGGCTCTCGTGGCGGCCCCCGACGTGATCTTTCTGGACGAGCCGACCACCGGTCTCGACCCGCGCAGCCGCGCCAACATGTGGGACACGATCCAGAAGCTGGTTCGTGAGGGCGCGACGGTGCTGCTGACGACGCAGTACATGGAGGAGGCCGACCGGCTCGCCGACGACATCGTCGTCATCGACCGTGGTCACAAGATCGCGCAGGGCACCGCGGACGATCTGAAGAGGCAGGTAGGCGGCGAGCGCATCGAGACCGTGCTTGCCGATGCCGCCGATCTGGCGCCGGCTCAGACGATCCTCGCCGGACTTTCGGTCGGAGAGGTCCAGGTCGACGATCAGGCTCGCCGCCTGATAGCTCCGGTGAGCGGCAACGTCGACTCGTTGCGTAACGTGCTGCAGCGGTTGGCCGACGCCAACATCCAGGTTGCCGATATAGGCGTGCGGCGTCCGACCCTGGACGACGTTTTCTTGTCGCTGACGGGTCATTCGGCAGATGAGGTTGCCGAAGACGAGTCCGAAGACGGCAAGGGACCGAAACGGCAGAGCCGTGAGAAGGAGGTCGTCCGATGACGGCGGTAGCCATAGCTTTCTCGGACAGCATCGTCATAGCGAAACGGAACCTCATCAAGATCAAGCGCGTGCCCGACATGCTCGTGTGGACGCTGATGTCGCCGATCATGTTCGTGCTGCTGTTCGGCTACGTGTTCGGCGGGGCGATCGATGTGCGCGGGACGACCTACCGCGAGTTCCTGATCGCGGGAGTCTTCGCCCAGACGGTTATCTTCGGAGCGTCCTGGACCGGCGTGGGGATGGCCGAGGACATGACCAAGGGCGTCATCGACCGCTTTCGCTCGCTGCCGATGTCGCGCACCGCGGTGCTCGCCGGACGGACCGCCAGCGACATCGTCTCCAACTCGCTGTCGATCCTCCTGATGGGCCTCACCGGCTTGCTCATCGGGTGGCGTATCAGGACCGGCCCGCTCGAGGCGATCGGCGGCATCCTTCTGCTACTCCTGTTCGCCTATGCGTTCTCATGGATCATGGCCTGGGTCGGTCTGAAGGTGAAGACCGTCGAGATGGTGAACAACGCGGGATTCATGGTCATCTTCCCGCTCACCTTCGTTGCGAACACCTTCGTACCGGTGGAGACGCTGGCGGGCCCGTTGAAGGCCTTCGCCTATTGGAACCCGGTCTCGGCCGTCGCGCAGGCCGCGCGCGAGGCGTTCGGTAATACCGCAGGCCAGATTCCTCCGGACGTATGGTCGCTGCAGAACCCGGCGTTGTACACGTTGATCTGGGTGGGAATCATCCTGGCCGTCTTCATCCCGTTGTCGACGCGGGAGTACAACAAGGCCTCCAGCCGGTGACAGATCTGGCAGTGCCCGAGGCGATGCTTCCGCTTCGGGCACTGCCATCCTCTGCACGGCGCGATCGGAGCGTCGAGGACTAGGTACCTTCGGCGGGCTTCGTGACGTCGGCAACCTCCGCGTCCAGGTGCGCGATCAGGTCGCCGGCGCGGACGTGCAGATTCACGCCGTGGGCCCCTCCCCCGATCGCGACCGTCTCGATCTGGTCGATCGAGGCGTCGGCGATCACCGGCCACGGGTTGCTCGAACCGAACGGGGTGATCGCTCCACGCTCGTAGCCCGTGGCAGCGGTGGCCTCCTCCTTGTCCGGCAGAGAGAGCCGCGACACGCCGAGGTGTGCGCGTAACTTGGGCCATTCGATCGTTCGGCCGCCCGGAACCAGGACGAAGACGTAGTCGTTCTCGCCCCGGCGGAGCACGATGGTCCGCAGGAGCTGGTGGAGCTCGATGCCCTGGAACGAGGCGCTCTCCTCGGCGCTACGAGCCCTCTCGGTCCGCACGACCTCGAATGCGAGGTCGCTGCCTTGGAGGGCTGCGAGGGCGGGGCTCGGGGGCGTCTCCATCGGGACAGGTTAGCCATCGATCCGACGGCCCCGCGCCGGAGGCTTCGAGTGTCGTGACCCTCTCGGGCTGGCATCCTGACCGACGATGCAAGCCACCGGCAGCGCTCACCTAGTCCCGTTCCGCGAGGCCTTCCTCTACTGGCTGCGGCTCGGCTTCATCAACTTTGGGGGGCCCGCAGGTCAGATCGCGATCATGCACGAGGAGCTGGTCGACAAGAAGCGCTGGATCGGCGAGCAGCGTTTCCTTCATGCACTGAACTACTGCATGTTGCTTCCCGGCCCGGAGGCGACCCAGCTCGCCATCTATATCGGCTGGCTCCTCAACGGAGTGGCCGGAGGGATCGCGGCCGGCGTCCTGTTCGTTCTGCCGGCCTTCTTTCTGATCCTGGGGCTCTCGTGGGTCTACGCGGTCCACGGCGACATCGGTTGGGTTGCCGCGATCTTCTTCGGACTGGAGGCTGCGGTGATCGGCATCGTCGCGTCCGCGGTCTTGCGGGTCGGCGAGAAGGCGCTGAAGAACGGCGCGGCCGTGGGCCTCGCGGTAGCGGCCTTCATAGCGATCTTCTTCGTGAAGGTCCCGTTCCCCATCATCATCGCCGGCGCCGCGGTCCTGGGTCTGATCGGCGCTCGGTTGCGGCCGGACCTATTCCCGGCGTCGGTTGTGCAGGATGTAGAGGACGACGAAGACGTGATCTTGAGGGACGCCTCCTCCGAGCAGTCCCCACCCACCGGTCTTGGAAGGGCCGCGCGCGTGCTGGTCCTCGGACTCGCGGCCTGGTGGGTGCCGCTGCTTCTGGTGCTCGCGGTGCGCGGCCTCGACGACACTCTGAGCAAGGTCGCGCTCTTCTTCAGCCAGATGGCGATGGTGACCTTCGGCGGTGCGTACGCGGTCCTCTCGTACATCAACCAGGCGGCGGTCCAGACCTTCGGCTGGTTGGAGCCGGGTCAGATGGTGACGGGGCTGGGCCTGGCGGAGTCCACGCCGGGCCCTCTGATCATGGTGACGGAGTTCGTCGGGTTCCTGGCAGCATTCCGATTCCCCGGTGGTGTCGATCCGGTTGGCGCCGGGATCCTCGGAGCGACGATCGCGGTGTGGGCGACCTTCGCACCCTGTTTCCTGTGGATCTTTCTGGGCGCTCCGTTCATCGAGCGTTTGCGGGGCGCGTCTGCGCTGAACCACGCGCTCGGCGCAGTCACGGCCGCGGTCGTTGGCGTGATCTTGAACCTCGCCGTGACGTTCGCGATCTTCGCTCTGTTCTCGGAAGTCGGACGAGCGTCCTTGCTGCAGATGACGGTCCCGATCCCGAGCTGGGAGACGATCGAGCCGGTCGCGGCGGCGATCGCGGTCGTCGCCTTCGTTGCCTTGTGGCGCTTCCGCGTCAACGTTCTTTGGATCGTGACCGGTAGCGCGGCGGTCGGCCTGCTCTACCGCGGCCTCTTCTAGGTCGGGGCACTACCTGTTCAGCAGTGCGGGAAGCTCGGCCAGGGAGCCCAACACGAGGTCGGGCGGCGGGGACAACTTGCGTGCGGACGCATCGTCGAGGACGCCGGTCAGCACCAGGATCGTCGTCCACCCCATCGCCTGGGCGCCGGCGAGGTCTGTCCGCGGCTGGTCTCCAACCGCGCCGATCGCATTCAAGCCTTGGAAGCGGCGGGCGATCGCCTCCATCATCGGGCGGTGTGGTTTGCCCATGATCTCGGCCTCGCGTCCGGATGCCGTCTCGATGCTTGCCAGGATCGCGCCGGCTCCAGGCTGCAGACCCAGCTCGGTCGGGTAGGTCGGATCCGCGTTCGTCGCTACGAAGGTGGCGCCGTTTCGGACCGCGGCCGCCGCCGCGTTCATATCGTCGAACGTGAAACGAGGCGTGCTCGCAACCACGACGACTTCGGCGTCGCGCCCCCGGTCGAGGGGCAGGAGTTTCGCCCCGGAACGTTCGAGCGCTTCGCGGATGCCGTCTCCACCGACGAGCATCACGTCGGCGGTTTCCAGGCCTCGCCGCGCCAGCTCCTCGACCGTGACCACGGCGGAGGTGACGAGATCATCCTCGTGGGCCTCTACCCCCAGCGCCTCGAGCCGTGCCAGGAACTGGCCGACCGTCCGCATCGCATTATTGGTGGCGAAGACAAGCCGGATGCCCATCGAGCGCAACTCGTGGATCGCCTCCACGCTGCCGGGGATGGCCTCCTTCCCGCGATAGACGACGCCGTCCAGGTCGCATACCAGTCCGTCGAGCTGCATCTGCGCGTCGGGCTTCAGTCCGAGACCAGCGCGAGCGAGAGCAACCACAAGGTGCTGACCGTAAAGAAGCTCATAAGGATGGTGAGGGCGACATGGCTCTTGACCGCGGCTGCATGTGAGTCGGTCATGCGAACGCCCGCTCGGTGTGCGGCCAGGACCCCCAGCACGTGGCCTCCGACCACGACGACGATCTCGATGATCCAGACAAGTAGCGGTGAGGGCGTGTAACGAGAGAAGAGGTCGACGCCGAGTGTGTCGAAGATGCGGTCGAGCAATGCGGGCACGCCGATGATCAGCAGCGGGATGTTGTGTGCAAGGACGTAGGCGATCCCTATAGGGATCAGCGACCAAGCGAATCGCCGGGCCGTATCGAACAACGACAGACGCTCGCGCAGCCAGGTGCGTGAGATCGCCACCACGCCGACGAACGCGACGAGGAACGGCAGGGTCAGCGCCGCAAGAGCAACGGTTTCGACGAGCTTCGGACCGGTGTGCTCGAGACCGGCCCATTCGAGAAAGCGGGTCCATTCGACGGTTTCTCTCAGGTTGTCGAGCGTCGTGGATGCGAGGAGCACGAAGACCGAACCGAACAGCGCCATCGGCATCGGTCCGGGCTGGTCCAGCCCCGAGAGAGGCCCCCGATAGACCAACCCCTCCTCCCCGGCGTGCAGGGGGGCCGAGCGCGACGCGAAGCCGAACAGGATCGACAGTGGGTCGACGAGCTCCCACCCCGTCCCGAGTCGCGCCGACAACGTCAGTGCCAGCAGCGTGTAGGCCAACAGCACGAGAAGGATCGCGACCGGATCGAAGCCGCGGCCCGAGATGAGCTCGAACCAGAACAGTCCGTAGAGGAGAACCGGCCCCACCCACCAGGGCAACGTCCGTCGCGGCGATACAGGCTCGTCCTCTTCTTCTACGCGATACATCGACTCGATGGTTCGCCACGGGTTGGCGTACCGCCATACGCCTCCTACGAGCGCGGAGGCGACGGTCGTACCGATGATCAGGATCACCCAGAACAGCAGCGGTGCCGCGGTGAAGCCGGGATCCGGGTCGGCGATCGCGAAGATCGCGAGCAACCCGATCACCGCCAAGCCCGCCACCTTTAGGACCGCCCCGAACACGTTCATCCCGCGGGGACCCATCAGGGTCCGCGCCGGCCGCTCCTCGGTGCGCCGCTCGGCCACCGAGCGGATCGCGAACGAGATCAGTACGGTTGCCGCCGCTCCCACGAGGTACAGCCACACCGGGAGCGGAGACTCGTACACACGTCCCACGCCGTGCGCAACGACGATGGGGCTAACCGGCATAGGTCTTCAAGGTCTCTACCTCCATGTCTCCGCGGTCTACCACAGCCGCAGCGGCAGTCGGTTCCGAGTGGCACCATGTAATCGATGGACCGAGACGTTCGCACCCACCAGCACCGGCACGATCTTCGGGCGCATCAATCACGAGCGCTGGTCTGGTCGCTGGCCGCGAACGCCACCTTCATGATCGTCGAGTTCATCGGCGGGCTGGTGACCGGTTCGCTGGCGCTGCTCGCAGATGCCGGCCACATGCTTTCGGACGTCGTGGCGTTGGCTGTGGCTCTCGTCGCGCACCGGCTGCTGCTGAGGCCCCCGTCCGATCGTCATACGTACGGATTGCAACGAGCCGAGGTGGTCGGCGCGCAGTTGAATGCGCTGATCCTGCTGGGTCTCGCCGGCTGGCTGCTCTTCGAAGGTGTCCGGCGCGTCCAGGCTCCCACTGCGGTCGATGGAGGCGGCGTGGTCCTCGTCGCGTTCTTGGGGCTCGCCGTGAACGCGATGAGCGCGGTGTGGCTGCACCGTCATCGGGGTGACAGCTTGAACCTGCAAGGAGCCTTCCTGCACATGATGTTGGACGCGCTGGGGTCGGTGGCTGCGTTGGCCGCCGGGATCGGGATCGTGTTCTGGGACCAGGCTCGGTTGGACCCGGCCGCCTCGATCTTCATCGCTCTTCTGATCGTGTGGTCGGCTTGGGCGCTGCTGCGCGAGACGATCCACGTCCTGCTGGAGGGGACCCCGCGCGGTCTCGATCCGAGGGAGGTCGAGCGCGCTCTCGCCGGCGATCCTTCCGTGGAGTCGGTCCACCACCTGCACTTGTGGAATCTCGCGTCGGATGTGCCCGCGCTGTCGGCTCACGTGGTGGTGGCCGACGAGGCGACCCTTCACGAGGCGCAGCTGCACTCCGACCGGCTAAAGGAGATGCTCCAGGAGCGCTTCGGCATCTTGCATTCGACGCTCGAGCTCGAATGTCACACCTGCGAGCCCGCCACAGGCGTGCGGCCCTCATAGAGCCGGTCGTGAAGTAGGCGGGTCCGGAATAAGTCCGGATACGCTAGGACAGCTTTCTTCGAGCCCGTTCGATGCCCACCAGAGCCCCCTTCCGCTCGTATGCCTCGAGTGCTCGCAGGGCGGCCTCACGCCCGCCGTCCAGTCCTCCGACCTCGAGCACATGACTCAGATCGAGGTACGCATCACCTCGATGCAGAAGAGCGTCGCTTCGCTCGGCCCGGTCGACGACGTTGTGCATCAAGGCAACGGCTCGGTCCAGAGCGCCGCCGTCTGCGAGCGCTTTGGCCATGGTGCCGCCCCACTCGAGCTCCAGCCATTCGTCGGCCTCGGCTAAACGCTGGGCTCTGAGCGCCTCGTCCAATGCTGCTCGATGGTCGCCCATCTCGAACAAGCACTTGGCGAGAAGGGCATGCGACGTCGCGATGAACCCCCGCGCCTCCATGGCGTGTAACGCGGCCAGGCCCTCGCGAGCTATCGCGGCCCCCTCTCTTGGTCTGTCGGCCCAGATCTCCACAAGGCATGCGTCTTGTGTACTCGCGGCCCTGCTCAACTTTTGGCCCATATCGTCGAGCAGGTCACGGCCCCTTCCAACCAGTTCGCGCGCTCCTTGGAAGTTGCCGATCAACGCATGCAAGGTGCCCTCGCGAACCAGCGACCCTGCCCCCACACGCAAGTCGTCTGGGCGCTCCTGCCGGGCCTGCACGCAATACGAGATTGCCTCTTCCGCCGGACGAGGGCCGGCCCGAACACAGCCGCAGGATGCCGAGACAAGTCGGGCCTGGGCGCGCCGATCTCCGACCGTGAGTGCATACGCTAGCGCCCGTTGGTTCGCGTCGAGGGATGCCTCGTATTGAGCCAAGGTCCAATGACTCGCCGCTAGCAGCTCATAGGCTTGTGCAAGGGCAAGTCGCTCGCCCGCCTGCTCTAGAACCGGGATGAGCGTTTCGACTTCGCTCGCCAGCGAGCTGTCGATCGTTGGAGTGACGAAGGCCTCCAGTAGCTGCCGCTGGAGGAATGCGCGCGCCCGGCGGGCAGGATCCTTCAATCCACTCAACTCATCAAGCAGACGTTCCGATAAGGCGGACGCTTCCTGTAGTTCTCCGAGGTCGATGAGCGCCTCGATCAGGTCGTACTCGATCTCCAGCTTGCTGCGCTCTCCGGACACGAGGTCGAGCGCTTTGGCGAGGAAGCGCGCGGCTCCGGCTGCGTCTGATTGTGCGAGGGACATTGCCCCGGCGCGCCGGTAATGTTCGGCCGCGGTCTGCAACTCGATTTCGCCCTCTCTGTAGACCATGAGGGCCGTGCCGGCAGCCTCGAGGTGCAGACCGACTGCTGCTGCTACATCCACTTCGGGCCCACTCCTCTTCCTGAGAAGATCTTGCGCCCGCTGCTTGTGCATCACGGCAAGCGGACGTTTCGGGATGCTGGCCTGCGTCACCTCCCTGATCAGGTCATGACGGAACCGGTAGCGATCCGTTCCAACGGCATCGCCCGGGACCGGGATCAGAAGGTGGCGGTCGACCAACCGGTTCAAGAGTCGACCCATGTCCCGGTCGGGTCTGGCGGTCAGGAGAGGGATCAGGTCCTCCTGGGAGACCTCCTCGCCGACTACGGACGCAGCATCCAGGACATCTCGTTCCGGGATCGGAACTGCATCGACCCGTTCCTCGAGGAGCGCGTGGAGGGTCTGCGAGCTCAGCTCGGAACGCAGGTCCGTCGAGAGAACCCATCCATCTGCACGTTGCTCGAGTCCGCCGATCGCGCGCAACCGATGGACCACCTCCTCCGCGAACAAGGGGTTCCCACGGGAGAAGTCGTGCAAGCGAGCCACATCGCGGTGGTCGAGCTGTCCCCCCACGATGCCCGTGATGAGTTCCGCGAAGTCCGAAGCGGGCAAGGGCTCGAGAAGGATGGGTACGTTTCGATCTGAATGAGCCGACCAGTGTGGCGCTCGCTCGAGGACCTCTGTTCGCCCAATCGTCACGATCGTCAGACGGCACTCACCGGTTATCTCCCAGACATGGTCCACGAGATCCAGGAGGGCGTCGTCTCCGAGATGGATGTTCTCTAGAACCCAAACAAGATGATCCGTCCGAGCGAGCATCTCAAAGACGCGTCTCGTAAGCCAGAAAAGAGATTCTGTTGTAGGCGGCTGGGGGTCGGGTCCAGTTACCCCCTGCACCTGAGACACGAAGAAGTCTGCGTCACCTCGATCCAGCTGGTTGGAGAGCTCGAGGGCACGTTCGTGGCGCTCGTCGGCAGTCTCTCCTAGGGCTGCCCCGATAGACGTTGCCGCCGTGGTGAACCAGGTCCCGTGGTTGGCACAAGAAACGGCGACGGTGCGAGGCTCCGTGGGTAAGCCGGACATGGCCTCTGCGAGCAAGCGCGACTTCCCTATCCCGGCTTCTCCCGCCAAGACGACCCTGTGGGGACGACCGACGCTGATCGTTTGGGCGAGAGTCTCCCGAAAAGCCGAAAGCTCCCGCGAGCGAGCCGTGAATGGCTTCCCTGCCTGCCCGGACTCGACGAGCCCGACGACCTCCCAACCGCGGGTGGCACTGGTGAGAACCACGTATCCCTCGACCAAGTCTCGTGTGGTGTCGTCTATCAATACCTCAGCGGGGCGAGCCGCCTTGGCCAGCTCGACCGCGTTCGTCACGGGGGTGCCGACCACAGATCCGACGTCATCATCTGGATCTGTAGATAGGACCGTGCCGGTCGCGATACCGATCCCTAGATCGGACTCCTTTTCAACGGAGGCGAGTGTTAGGGCGGCGTGCACGGCGCGCCGCGCCTGATCTTCGCGAACGAAGGGCACCCCGAAGATCCCGAGCCGGCGGTTCGGCCCACTTGCCTCGACGAGGGCGCCATGCTGCTCCAGGACGTCGCGGACCCGACGCGTCGCTGTTTGCAAGCTGCTCGCGACGACTTCGAGATCGACTTGATGTTCTTCGTCGACCGTCGCTACGGCACACAGCACCGTGACCCTCTTCCGCCGCGCCTGAGGCGCCTCCTGGTCGCCGGGCCGATCCGTCGAGCCAAACACAAGGAGAAACTAGACGGCCCGCCCACCATGGGTCGAACTTGCCGGGCTAGGGTCGTGTTGCTTGGGTCTGTCGATCACGGATTGGAGCGGACCTCTTTGAGCGGATCTGGGACGCAGGGGCGACCACCCCATGAACGGGCACCGGAGGCCGACGGCGGCTCGGAGGTCTTCGCCCGGGTCGCTCACGAGTTGATGACGCCTCTGTCGGCGGCGATGGGATTCGCGGTCGTGGTGCGCGACAACCTCGACGCGATGGATGCCGAAGCGGTGAAGAGGTCTTGCAACACGATCGTGCGCGCTCTCAAGGCGGCCGAGAACCTGGTGCAGACGCTTGCGGAGATGCGTTCGGTCGACGAAGGCGACGTCGTGCTCGAGCTCGTCGAAGTCCGGGTAGGAGAGTTCGTGACCGAAGTCGTGCACGATCTCGAGCCCCTTACAGGTCCACACCACATCTCCGTGTCGGTGCTCCACGACGGCGTCGCGCGGATCGACCGGATGAAGGTTCGCCAGATACTTACGAACCTCTTGTCGAACGCCGCCAAGTTCAGCCCGCCCGATTCGCCGATCACGGTGGACGTCTCCGGCGACGACCGATGGTTGGAGATCGCCGTCGTGGACGCATGTCCCGGGATCGATCCCGAAGCCATCGAGCGCGTTTTCGACAAGTACGAGCGCCTGGGCGCGCAGCAGAAGGGCACCGGGCTGGGTCTCTACATCTCCCGCGGCTTGGCGCGCGCGCACGGAGGCGAATTGTCGGCTTCTTCCGACGGACGCAACGGGTGTCGTTTCGTGCTGAAACTGCCTCTGGATCCCAGCACGGCGCCGGAGCCAACCACCGGCTAGGGCTTGCCTTCGTTCCGCCGTTACGTGGGTAAGTAGGAGGCATGCCCAGAACCGTCGAGACGGCCGCCACCCTGGTGCCGCCGCGGCCCACTCTTCCGAAGCTGCAACAAGCCGCCGCCGGCTGCACCGCGTGCCCGCTTCACAAGGTGGGGACGCAGACGGTCTTCGGAGACGGACCCCGCTCGTCGGAGCTGATGCTCGTCGGTGAGCAACCCGGCGACAAGGAGGACCTTGCGGGCGAACCTTTCGTCGGACCCGCCGGACGCCTCCTGGATGAAGCGCTGACGGGCGCCGGGATCGATCGCTCGCGCGTCTACGTCACGAATGTCGTGAAGCACTTCAAGTGGGAGGCGCGGGGCAAACGTCGGATACACAAGAAACCCAATATGGCGGAGATCACCGCCTGCAAACCCTGGCTCGAGGCCGAGCTCACCGTTGTCAAGCCGCGCGCGCTGGTGTGCCTCGGCGCGACCGCCGCTCAGGCTCTGCTCGGCAGAGAGTTCCGAGTGTCCCGACAGCGGGGCGAGCTGGTGGACTCGGATCTCGCGGAGCTCGTCACCGCGACGATCCATCCTTCGTCGATCCTTCGGGGCCCTCCCGAGGAGCGAAAGAAGGCGTTGCAGGGACTGACCGAAGACCTCGCTAAGGTGGCCGCTGAACTCGCAAGCTAGATCCGAGGAAGCAAGGAGCCCATGTCCGACGACCCCGTCCTCACCCAGTCACCGGCCGAAGCCGAGCCGGTGCCGGCCGGCGACGAGTCCACGCCCGGCGAGAACGTCCATCATCCGGCCAAGGTCATGCGTATCGCGACCATGGTGCGCCAGCTCCTCGAGGAGGTTCGTCAGGCGCCGCTGGATGAGGCCAGTCGTGCGCGGCTGCGCGACGTGTACGAGACGTCGGTGCGCGAGCTCGGAGAGGTCCTGTCACCCGATCTCAAGGACGAGCTGGGACGCCTCAGCCTTCCCTTCGAGGCGGACGCGCCGACCGAGGCCGAGCTCCGGGTAGCGCACGCACAGCTCGTCGGTTGGCTCGAAGGATTGTTCCACGGCATCCAGGCCATGTTGTTCGCGCAACAAGCCGAGAGCCGCGCCCGTTTCGAAGAGGTCCGCCGGCGGAGTCTGCCGGCCGCCGAGGACGCGCCTCCCCAGCACGGCGAGGGCCAGTACCTCTAAGACCTTCGGGTTGCTAGTTCGGAACGATGCGCAGGATCGCGTCGGTGGTCATGAAATAGAGCCACCCACCGGGACCCTTGGACACGTCGACGATCGAGTCCCCGCTGTAGATGATGCGATCCTGCCGGACACGCGTGCCGCGGTCGTTCATCACGAAGCGATGGAGATCGCCGTCGAAATCTCCCATATAGAGGCTGCCGGACAGCGAGCCCATGCGGCCCTTGTACCACCAGAGATCGGTCGGGACGATCGGGGGGGTCCATCGTTTCAGGGGGGCGACGGGGTTCATCCCGGTACCGCTGCCGCACGTGTAGCCGCCGCCCCAACCGTAGTTGCGACCCTTTCGGATCAGGTTCAGCTCGTCGTCACAGCTCGGACCGTTCTCTGACTCGTAGAGCTTCGTGGTCCCCGGGCGACGAGCAAGGCCGAAGGGGTTGCGGTGGCCGTAGCTCCACACGGGGTTGGGATTTGCCGGTAGGGAGAACGGGTTGTCGGACGGCACGCTGCCATCGGCGTTGTAGCGAAGGATCTTTCCCAGTCGGTTCGTCGTACTTTGCGCTGCGGCCGCGTCATGATTCTCTCCCGTCGCGATGAAGAGCTTGTTACCGACGAACTCGAGTTGTCCGCCGTTGTGATAGCCGGAGGACGCCGGGACGTTGGCCAGTATCGGGCGCGGTCGACGACACCGGTTCTGCCGCACGGTAAAGCGGGTAACGCGCATCTCTTCGGGCGACGCGTTCGTGTACATCACGTAGAGCCACTTCGTCTTCTTGAACCGCGGGTGCAGCGTGATGCCGAGCGCCCCTTGCTCACCGGCAGAAGCGACGTCGAGGTTCACGCAAGCACGTCCCAGGAGGCGACGGCCGATGAGCACGCGCACCTTCCCGGTGTTCTTCTCGGTGAAGAAGATCTTCTTGGTTCCCTTCACCCAGGCCATGTCGACGGGGAAATCCAGCCCCGACTTGTAGGTAGCCACCCGGGTCCCATCAGGCAGCGCGACCGCAGGGGAGCTCGCGCTCACCAGGGCGGCCAGCAAGACGGCCAGGACGAGAGCCGGGGCGGTCGCGCGACGCATCGGCCCATCCTGCCACCACTCGTCTGCAGCGAACAGGACGATGGCGAGATCTGATGACGGTCACGATGAACCTGCCGGAGCCCCGGCTGGCCCACTGATACGTGGCGGAGGCGCGGGGATTTGAACCCCGGAAGGAGCGTTAGCCCCTTAACGCATTAGCAGTGCGCTCCCTTCGGCCGCTCGGGCACACCTCCGCCCGGAATGATAGCTACCGCCCACGCGTTGACGCCCCCGGAGGCCCTGGAATTGGAGGCACCACCGGGTAACCTGTTGCCATTGCGCCCGTAGCTCAGTGGATTAGAGCGTCCGGCTACGGACCGGAAGGTCGGGGGTTCGAATCCCTCCGGGCGTACGCACCGCCTTTGTCGAGTGTTTGGAGGTCCCAGATCCCTTGCTCAGCCGCATAGCGGAGCAGCGTCAGAGGCTGATCCTCAACCAGGCCGAGCGGTATCTGGAGGATGGCGAGCCCGTCCTGCACTGGGTCCGCGCCCGCCAGGCAGAGGGCCGCCGCGAAGGCTTCGTGTTCTTGACCGAGCGTCGCTGCATCGTCCATTGGACCGGGCGCGCCGACGGCATCCCCGGCGACTTCCCGTGGGATGAGATCGCGAACTGGGGCATCGCGTCCGACACCTCCGGAGGCCCGATCCTGGCCATCGAGTCGGGTGGCGAGCAGTGTTTCGTGCAGCTGCGGGCGACCACCCCAGCGATGGCGGAAGAGGTCGCCATCTTCGTCACACACTTCGCCGAACGCGCCCCGGAGCCGCTGCAGACGGTAGAGGGAGCCGACCACCTAGGGACCTTCGAGCCCAAGCAAGCGCTGGAAGTGAGCACCCACAAGATGTCGATCACGGACCACACCCGGCGCATCATCGTGACGGTTCTGGGGGTCGCGTTGATCTTCAGCGCGATCGTGATCATCCCGTTGCCCGGGCCGTGGTCGTTCATCGTGACGATCGCCGGTCTTGCCATCCTCGCCAGCGAGTACGACTGGGCGCGCGACGCGATGGAATGGACCAAGCAACGCTATAAGGCGGCCGCCGACAAGCTCAAGGCGCGACGACGATCGACCTGACCCGCGACGAGAGCTTCATGCGGCTCGCTCTCGATCAAGCGCAGGCCGCGCTTAAGCACGACGACGTTCCGATCGGTGCGGTTGTGGTGCGTGATGGCGTCGTCCTTGCCGCCGCTCACAACGAGCGCGAGCTGCGGCGCGATCCCACGGCACATGCCGAGGTGCTCGCCCTGCGCGGGGCGGCTGCAGAGACCGGCTCGTGGCGGCTGTCGGGGGCCGATCTCTACGTGACTTTGGAACCGTGTCCCATGTGTGCGGGAGCACTCGTGCTGGCCCGCGTCGCCCGGCTCGTCTACGGGCCTCAGGATCCGCGCGCCGGCGCCGCGTTGTCGCTCTACAACATCGTCCAGGACCCTCGTCTGAACCACTCGCTCGCGGTCACGACGGGCGTGCTCAAAGAGGAATGTCTCGGGCTGCTGCAACGTTTCTTCCAGGACAAGCGCATCTGAGAACGGCGGCGGGCTTCCTATACTCGGTGCCGTAACTCCTGGTGGGGTACCGAAGCGGCCATAACGGGCTCGCCTCGAAAGCGAGTGAGGGTTCACGCCCTCCGTGGGTTCAAATCCCACCCCCACCGCCACATAAACTCGCCCGCGGAGACGTGCGTGAGCGGCCGAAACGGCACGACTGGAAATCGTGTGATCCGAGAGGATCCAAGGGTTCAAATCCCTTCGTCTCCGCCACTGCCACGTCGCTTTGGTGCAGAACGGGGCAGGCGTGCCCCGTTTTTTCTCAAAGCGCGGGCCGATTACGCTGAGTGTTGGCCGTGCTAGGTGGGGGGCTAGGGGTCCCCTGTACCGGAAATCCTCTTTACGCCGGGCTGATCAACCACCCGCGGTCGATGGACGACCGGGCAGCCCCCGGTAAGCAGCGTTGATGGTCGGGTCCCGCGCGACCCGGAGCCGTGAACCCGGTCAGGCCCGGAAGGGAGCAGCCGTAAGCGGTGTCCCGGGAGTGCCGCGGGAGTGCCGGGCCGGAGCCGGCTGCCGGGACAGCGCCGGCCGTTGATCGGTCCAAGGTGGGGGCACGGCCTTTTCGCGCTCTTGTCGCGGTCACCGGTGCGGAGGCAGACGCGAAACGGCGGCCGGCCGGGAAGCGTCACGGCGCCCATCTAGGATGACCGCGATGGCGTACCTATCCCTCTACCGCAAGTACCGGCCCCAAAGCTTCGCGGAGATCCTGGGCCAAGAGCACATCTCGGTGACGCTGGCCAACGCGGTCAACGAGGGCCGTGTGACGCATGCCTATCTGTTCACCGGGCCACGAGGGACGGGGAAGACGAGCACGGCGCGCATCCTCGCGAAGGCCCTGAACTGCGAGAAGGGGCCGACCTCGGATCCCTGTCAGGTTTGCGACTCATGTGTCGCCATCACCGAGGGCTCGTCGCTCGACGTCTTCGAGATGGACGCAGCGTCGCACTCGGGCGTAGACGACACCCGCGAGATCCTCTCGGGGGTTCCCCTGGCCTCGGCGGGCGGGCGCAAGAAGGTCTACGTCATCGACGAGGTCCACATGCTGACGACGCAATCGTTCAACGCGCTTCTGAAAACGCTGGAGGAACCTCCCGACCACGTCATCTTCGTGCTGGCGACCACCGAGGCCCACAAGGTGCTCCCGACGATCGTGTCGCGGACCCAGCGATTCGACTTCCGGCGGATCGGCGCCGACGTGCTCGAGCATCACCTGGCGAACATCGCAAAGCTCGAGAACATCGACATCTCACAGGAGGCCGCTGGGTTCATCGCCCGGCACGCACAGGGCGGCGCGCGCGACGCTCTCTCTGCGCTGGATCAGCTCGCCAGCTTTGGGGGCCCGATCGGGCTTGCCGACGCCGAGTCCCTGCTGGGCAGGCGCGCCGAGGACGCATTCTTCGAGATCTTCGATGCGATCGCCGCCGGCGATGTGGGCGCGGTGTTCCGCGCGGTCCAGGCGTTCGTGGCGCAGGGCCGAGATCTTCGCCAGTTGGCCTTCGACGCGCTCGAGCACACGCGGTCCTTGTTGTTGCTGCGGTCCGCGCCGGACGCAGAGGGGTTGCTCGACGTCGCACCCGAGGACCGGCCGCGGCTGCAGGCCCAGAGCCAATCGTTGTCCGGCGCCACCCTGCTGCGCACCCTCGACCTGCTCGGCAAGGCGATCATCGAGATGCGCAACGCCCCGAACCATCGGTTGCTGCTCGAGGTCGCGTTGGTGCGCGCCGCAGCACCGGACACCGATCCGTCCGCATCCGGCCTTCTCGGGCGCATCGAACGGCTCGAGCGCCGCATCGGGATCTCCGACGTAGGGGAGCCGGCGGCCCCCGCGGCAACCGCTCCGCCGGTCGCGGCTGCGGCTTCGGAGACCCCGCGCCCGGCGCCCGCCCCGCCGAAACGCAAGGAACCGGCCGCCGCGGCCGCGAAGCAACAGCCGTCCGCGGTCGAGACCCCGGTCGCTGCCGAGGCCCCACCCGCCGCGGTCGAGACCCCGGCCCCATCCGCTCCGCAGACCCCCGCCCCGGTAGGAGTGGCAGCAGGGGTCGGCTTCGGTCACGTGAAGGACGCGTGGCCGGCGGTGATGAAGGAAACGAATCAGGTCTCGAAACGCATCGGCGCCTTCCTTCACTCGTCGCGTCCCATCTCCCTGACCGGGGATGACCTCCTGATCGAGGTGCAATCCGGCTTCCACGCGCAGGCCATGGCGGATGCGAACAACCGGGATGTTCTTGCCGGCGCGGTTCACGCGGCTCTCGGCATCAGGCCGGTCCTGCGTTTCGTCGAGCGCGGACAGGATCCCGCCACTGCGACCGCCCCGGCCCTAGAGGGCGACACGGAAGAGAAGATCGAGGACTTCGCCGACGCCGAGCCGATCGAGGGCGGCGACCACGACCCGCTCGAGCTCGTGAAGAAGGGCCTCGGGGCGGAGGTCGTAGAGGAGAGGGGAGCAACGTGAGCAAGGACCTTCAGCGGATGATGAAAGAGGCCCAGAAGATGGCGGCCCAGATGCAGAAGGCTCAGGAGAGCCTTGCGGAGATCGAGGTCGAGGGGGCGGCCGGTGGCGGCGCGGTCAAGGTGCGCGCGACTGCCGACGGCCACATCCTCTCGGTCACGCTCGACCCCGAGCTGCTCGAGGACGTCGAGGAGGACGACATCGAGATGATCGGTGACACGATCACGGCCGCCGTAAACGACGCGCTCGGCAAGGGTCGTGACGCGCAAGCCGAAGCGATGGGCCCCCTGGCCGGCGGCATGGGAGGTCTCGGCCTTCCGGGCCTCGGCTAGGTACCGAGAGCAAAGCGTGTTCGCGGGACCGATCCAGGACCTCATCGACGAGCTGGCCCGCCTTCCGGGGATCGGCCCGAAGAGCGCGCAGCGGGTGGCGATCCACCTGCTGAAGTCGGCGCCCGCCGAAGCGCACCGTCTGGCGCAGTCGATAGTCGAGGCCAAGGACAAGGTCGTCCTGTGCAAGCTGTGCTTCAACTTCTCGGACTCGGAGCTGTGCATCTATTGCAGCGACCCGCGCCGGGACCCCACGCTCATATGCGTCGTCCAGGAGGCTCCCGACATCGTGGCGATCGAGCGAACCCGCGAGTACCGCGGCCTGTATCACGTGCTCCAGGGTGCGGTGCACCCGCTCGAGGGAGTGCGGATCGAAGACCTGCGGGTGTCGGAGCTGGTCGACCGGGTTGAAGCGGGTTCCCGAGGCGACGGCGGGCGCCCTCCGGTCGAGGAGGTCATCATCGCCACCAACCCCAACGTCGAGGGCGAGGCCACGGCCATGGAGCTCGTCCGGCTCCTGGCGCCCCTGCCCGTACGCGTGACCCGGCTGGCCAGCGGCCTTCCGATCGGGGGCGACCTCGAGTTTGCCGACGAGGTCACCTTGGGGCGGGCCCTCGAGGGCCGGCGGAGCCTGGGGGCCTAGCTCCTCTTCTCAGACCCGAGAGCCGGTCCAGGAGACAGGTGCCGGAAAGAGCGGGTTTGCCCGGGGGCCCAGCCTGGAAAAGCGTCCCGATAGGGAAGGATTTGGCCCTACCCTGTCTAAGTAGAATCACCTAGGGTAGTTAGACGAACACGTTTGGTGTTCAGCACCTGAGAGGGGCGGAGTTGGAGCGGCGAACCGAGCGTTATCCGAGCGTACGCCCTTACCTCGCGCACGCGCTCGTGGCGAGCGCGCTGGTCGTGCTGCTGCCTCTCGCGGTCACGATGGCTTTGACGGCGCTGATGGATCCCACTCCCCCCACGCTGGTCGTCGCGGCCGCCGGCGTCCTTACCGCTCTCGGAACGATCGTCACCGGGACCGCGCTGTGGATGCGCCGCCCGGACTCGAGCTTCATCGGCTTCAGCGACCTCATGATCATCCGGTGGCTCCAGCGACGCCACGCGGAGAAGCAGCTTGCCGAGGGCACGCGCCTTCTGGGTCTAGACGTCACGGGCCAGCCCGTCGACCGCGCGCTCGTGTCCGCCGAGGAACAGCTGCAGGTACTGAAGGACCTAACCGACGCGCTCGAGGCCAAGGACCCTTACACGCACGGCCACTCGCGCCGCGTCGAACGACACTCGTACCGCACCGCCGCCGCCATGGGTCTACCTGCGGCAGATCTCGAGGACGTGCGCAAGGCCGCCGCTCTTCACGACGTCGGCAAGATCCGCGTGTCCGATCGGATCCTTCGCAAGGATGGCCCGCTCACGATCGAAGAGCGCGTGATGATGGAGGAGCACGCGGTGGTCGGCGCGTGGATGGTGTCGGCGGTCGGCAATGCCGACGTGATCGCGGCGGTGCGCCACCACCACGAGCACTGGGACGGCTCCGGCTACCCCGACGGCTTGATGGGATCGAACATCCCCTTGTTCGCCCGCATCATCGCGGTCGCCGATGCGTACGACGCGCTCAACTCGACGCGGCCCTACCGCGCCGGTTGCGGACGCGAGCGTGCGGTCGAGGTGCTCAAAGCCGAGTCCGGACGGCAGTTCGATCCGCAGGTCGTCGAAAGCTTCCTGTCCGCGCTGCCTACGCGCTTGCCGGTCGCGGCCGGGCTCTTCCTGGTACTCGCCGGTCCGTCTCGTCTGCTGCGCGAGCTCTTCGCCTGGCTCCGCCGTTTCGGCGCCGGCAGCCTCTCTCCCACCGTTGGTGCAGCCGGCGCGGCCGTGGTGTTGGGCGCTTCCGTGTTCACCCCGAACGTGCCCCCGCGCCTGCCGGATCCGGCGCCGGTGGAGCGCGTCGCGGATGTGGCCCCCGCGGCGGACGACGCCGCCTCCGTGCCGGCCCCGGTCGAGAAGGAGCCGCGCAAGCGCGCCAAGCCCAAGCCACGTCGCGACGAGGTCGTGGCCGCCGCTCCGGAGGCCGAGCCCGACCAGGTTCTCGGGGTCACCATCGACCGGCCGGAGCCCGACCACGAGGCGAACCAGGCCCGGCCGGAGCCCGAGCCCCAGGAGCAGCCCGAGCCGGAGCCCGCCCCCGAAGCAGAGAGCGCGCCGGAGCCCCGTGGGCACGACGGGTGCCCGCCCGGCCACGCCAAGGCCAAGGGCGAGGGGCACCAGAAGCACGAGGACGACGCCTCCTGCTGAGCCCGTTCCACCGCTGATCGGGGCGTCGCGCCGGTCCCCAGCCGCAGCCGTTCCCCGGACCGCCCCCCTTAGGCTGAGTCCATGGCTCTCATAGTCCAGAAGTACGGCGGGACGTCGGTCGGCGACCCCGAGCGGATCAAGCAGGTCGCGAAAAGGGTCGTGGACGCGGCCGAATCCGGCCAGCAGGTCTGCGTGGTCGTCTCGGCGATGGGTCACACGACCGACCAGCTGGTGGAGATGGCGGCCCAGATCTCCCCCGCCCCGTACGAGCGCGAGCTGGACATGCTGCTGTCGGCCGGTGAGCGGATCTCGATGGCGTTGCTCTCCATGGCGATCATCGAGCTGGGGCGCGAGGCGATCTCGTTCACGGGCTCCCAAGCCGGCATCGTGACCGACACCAAGCACGGCAAAGCGCGGATCGTCGAGGTTCGGGCCCGGCGCGTGATCGAGGCCCTCGAGCAAGGAAAGATCGTCATCGTCGCCGGCTTCCAGGGCGTCTCGACCGCCTTCGACGTCACCACCCTCGGCCGGGGTGGGTCCGACACGACCGCGGTGGCGTTGGCCGCCGCTCTGCGCGCCGATGCATGCGAGATCTACACCGATGTGAAAGGTGTCTACACCGCCGACCCGCGCATCGTGCCCGAGGCGCGCAAGCTGCACGCGGTTTCATACGAGGAGATGCTCGAGCTGTCTGCCTCGGGCGCAAAGGTCCTTATGTTGCGAAGCGTCGAATACGCTCGGAACTACGGAGTGACGATCCACGTCCGGTCGTCGTTCAGCAACGACAAGGGAACGTGGATCAAGAAGGAGGACGAGCGCATGGAACAGGCGATCATCTCCGGGATCGCACACGACACCTCCGAGGCCAAGGTGACGATCCTCGGGGTGCCCGACAAGCCCGGCGTCGCCGCACGCGTCTTTCGCCCCCTCGCCGATGACGGTGTGAACGTCGACATGATCGTCCAGAACGCGTCCTCCGAGGGACGGACCGACATCTTCTTCACTCTGCCCAAGGACGATCTCCGGCGCGCCGACCCCATCCTCCAGAAGGTCGCGTCCGAGGTAGGAGCCGAGGGCGTCACGACCGATCCAGAGATCGCGAAGGTGTCGCTCGTGGGGGCGGGGATGAAGACCCATCCAGGTGTCGCGGCCAGCATGTTCGACGCTCTTGCCGATGCCGGGATCAACATCGAGATCATCTCGACCTCCTCGATCCGCGTGTCGTGCGTGATACGTGCCTCGGAGGTGGAGCGAGCGGTCAAGGTGATCCACGACAAGTTCGAGCTATCGACGGAGGTCGTCAGACGCGAGATCCATCCCGTGACCGCGACCGGCGAGTTCGAAGTGCTGAAGGACGCGCCGTGAGGGTCGCTCTTGTCGGCGCGACCGGCGCCGTAGGGACCGAGATCCTGCGCATCCTCGAGCAGCGCGAGTTCCCGCTCGACGAGCTGGTGCCGGTGGCATCGCCCCGGAGCGCCGGGCGCAGGCTGCCCTTCCGCGGTGACTCGATCGAGGTCGTCGCCTTGGGCGAGGACGTCTTCGAGGGAGTGGACCTCGCTCTCTTCGACGTGCCCGACGAGCTTTCATCCGAGTGGGCTCCCGTCGCCGCAGCGCGCGGCGCGGTGGTCGTGGACAACTCGGCCGCATGGCGCATGCACGATGAGGTCCCACTGGTCGTACCCGAGGTGAACCCCGGCGCCGTCGAAGAGCGGCCGCTTGGGATCATCGCCAGCCCCAACTGCACCACTCTGGCCATGGTGGTGCCGCTCGGGACCCTGCACAGCAGCTTCGGGCTCAACCGCCTGATCCTCGCGTCGTACCAGGCGGCCTCGGGGTCCGGCGTGGCCGGCATCGAGGAGCTCTGGGACCAGACCGAGGTCGCGGTGAAAGAGCCCGACAAGGTCAGGGATGGAGCCGCGGGCGACGTGCTCGAAGGCGGCGACACCTTCGGACACCCGATCGCACTGAACGTGATCCCTCAATGTGGATCGCTGAAGAACGACGGTTACACCAGCGAAGAGTTGAAGCTGTGCTTCGAGACGCGCAAGATCATGGGTCTGCCCGAATTGCGCGCGACCGCCACCTGCGTCCGGGTTCCGGTGATGGTCGGCCACGGCGTCTCCGTGCATGCCGAGTTCGACCGTCCCGTGACCCCCGGCGAAGCTCGTCGTTTGTTGGAGGACGCCCCCGGCGTCCAGGTCCTCGACGACCCCGAGAACAAGGTGTACCCGACGCCGTTGATCGCGGCGGGCGAGGACGCTTGCTACGTCGGCCGCATCCGGCAGGATCTATTCGATCCTCACGCGCTGGAGATGTTCTGCGTGGCCGACAACCTGCGCAAGGGGGCCGCGCTGAACACGGTCCAGGTAGCCGAGCTCCTGACCGGCGCAGCATAGGAACGAGGTATCTCCGTATTGTCCGCAGATCCGTAGCCTTCGACCCATCGCCGGGAGTAGCGTTGGATCCGTGAAGCGGTTCCTCAGGCGCTCCTTCGGGACCGTCTTTTTGGGCACGGTGCTCGCCATCTCGATGGCGTCTTCGGCGTGGGCCGCCCCGCTGGCCCCCGCCAGGGATCGCAGCGACAACGGCATCTTCTTCACCTACGACGCCGAGACCGGCGAGATGCCCGAGTACGGTTCGGCGACGACCATCACCTACCGGGACCGGGTCGACATCCAGCTTGCCGTCGAGCTCGCGCCCGAGGGCTCCGAAGCTCCGTTGATCAGTGAGATCTCGCTCAAGCTGAAGGGCGCGAAGGCCGTCCGCTATAGGGGCAATTTCACCGTGAAGGTCCGGGACCTCTTCACCGACGAGCCGGTTGCGAGCGTGGTGATCCCGGTCGACGTGGTGCTGAGGCCACTCACCGGCAAGCGGCGGGCCCTCCTGACCGCGCCGTTGGACCTTCCCGGCGGGGACTACGAAGCGAAGGCGATCTTCCGCGCCGGTTCCTAGCCCGGTTCTCTCTTGAGCCGCTAGAAGCGGTGGGTGCCCCTCGAGGTCTTGTCGGTCAGCAGCGTCGACTCGCCGTAGGCGTCGGCCGGTTGCTGCCACCGGGTCCGGGCTCCGAATCCGACCGCCCTCTTGGTCCGTTTAACGAGTGACTTCGGGATCGAGACCGAGATCGTCTTGGTGTTGGGGCGGGTGAGCTTGGCCTTGCCCAGTGACCGGGCTCGGCCCACCTTGAATACCTTCGCAGTGGTGGTGCCGGTGGCGTTCTGGTCGACCCACACGTAGTAGTCGAACTTCTTGGTCCCTGCCAGATCGAGGTCCAGGTAGACGTCGCCATCAGCGGCCAGGATGGAGCTCTCGAAGGGGTCGAAGGTGACGATCTTGCCGGTGTAAGCCCGCCTCGTGTGCCCCATGACGACGGAGGACAGATCGAGAGCGGAGGCCGTGTCGTTCGCGTCCCCCACCGGTACGCCGTGGGCAAGGGCAGGCGCGGCGGCTCCCAGCGCGAGGGATCCGGCGAGCACGTAGGGCAACATCCGATGTTTGATGTGGTGCACAGCCGAGTCTTATCACCCACAGATCGGGGTGGATAGGTGGTTGCCCGGACTACGGATATGGGAGGCACCCACTGACGTCTGATCCCGGATGGCGGCGCCGGATCCGGATCGCCGTTTTCGTTCTCGTCGTGGCCTTCGCCCTGGACCTGGTGGTCGGGGTGGCCGGCCTGGCCGTGTCTCTCGATCGGGTGCGAACCAACGCGCAGGCCCTGGGCTCGCTGGGTTCGCCCGACCTCGACCTCGAGCGGCTCCGGGCACTCCGGGCGGATGCCGGTCGCGCGGGGTGGTTCGCGGGTCATCCGGCTCTCCGGGCCGCGGCCGTCGTTGTGCCCGACCTCGCCACCGCGGCTTCGCTCGCCCGCGCCTCGGAGGATCTGTCCGGACCGGCGGTCGCCCTGGCCGAGTCCTTCTCTGGTGGTGCGGGGTTGTTCGTCGACGGCCGGGTCGATATCGATCGGCTTCGGGCCGCGGGCCGGCACGCTCGCACTCTTCATGCCGATGCCGGGAACTGGTCGGACCGGTTGGCCGGGGCGTCCTCACCATGGTCGGCGACACTGCGCGCGGCCGTGCACGACGTGACCGAGGAGCTCGACGGACTGGTGGGACCGCTCGGCAAGCTGGCGGCGACCCTGGACATGCTTCCGTCCGTGCTGGGTGCGGACGGACCGCGCACCTACCTTCTGTCGTTCCAGTCGCCGAGCGAGGCAAGGGGCGGCGGCGGCCTTATCGGTGTCGTCGGGGAGCTTCGCGCCGCCACCGGCACCCTCGAGCTCGGCGCTATCCGATCTGTGCGCGAGCTGGTGCGGAGGATGCATGGGCGCGTGAGTGCCCCGGCCGGATTCGCGCGGACGTATCAGCCGCTGCTCGCGCTGACGGAGTGGCGGAACGCGAACGTCTCGCCGAACTTCCCCATCACCGCCCGGATCATGCTTCAGATGTATCGACGCTCTACCGGCGTTGAAGCGGATGGAGTGCTTTCTGCCGATCCGCTGGCGGTGGGCGCGCTCACCGATGTCACCGGACCCATCAGGGCCGACGGATGGAACGTTGCGATCACGAAGGACAACGTTCGACGGGTTCTCCTCCACGACGTTTACCGGCACTTCCATTTCCGCGAGCACGTTCAGAACGTCTATTTCGAGAACCTGATCGACGCGTTCTGGAGCAACCTGACTTCGGGGGAGATCGATCCCGTCGCCCTGGCCGAACCCGTTGCGCGTTCCATCGCCCGGCAGCGTCTCAAGCTCTACCTCACCGATCCGACCGAGCAACAGACGATCGCGCGTTTGGGAGCGGAGGGCGCGTTCCACGACGAGCCTGGTGCGCAGATGGTGTTCACCAACAACCTGGCGGCGAACAAGATCGACTTCTTCCTTCATCGTGCCGTGACCACACGCGTGCGGCTGCGGGAGGACGGAAGCGCCGCGGTGCGTACGGAGGTGGTGCTCGATAACCGGATCGAAGAGCTCGAGCGGAACGTCATCGCCAGGCCCGGGGTGCAGCGTTCGTTGCCGCTGGGTCTGAATCGCTCGTCCCTGAGCGTCCTGATGCCTCCGGGGGCCGGCCGGATCTCGATGCTGGTGGACGGCCGCGTGCTGACACCCCGGGTCGGGACCGATGCGGGCCATCCCGTGGCCTCGACCTTCGTCGACGTCCCCGCCCGGCGCACGACTCGCGTGCTCGTGGTCTATCGCGTGCCGGCTGCCGTGGTCGACGGCCGGTTCCGGCTGACGCTGGTGCCTCAGGCAACGGCCCGGCCCGACCGGGTGACGGTCGAGGTCGATCGCGCCGACGGCACCTTGATCTTCGAGGCGGAAGAGGTCCTCAAGGAACCCCTCCGCGTGGACGTGCCGGCGACCTGATGGTCGGGAAGGGGGGATTTGAACCCCCGACCTCTGCGTCCCGAACGCAGCGCGCTGCCAAACTGCGCCACTTCCCGCTGAAACGGGGGCAAGCTTAGTGCCCCGTTGAGTAGGTCCCTCGGCGCGCGGGGGCGCCCGGCACGGCGGACGTTGCCCCCCCGCCGGCGCTCGAGCGCGGCGCCCCTCGCTCCGCTCGTCGGTTCCGCGAAGTTTTTTCGGAGATCTATTTACGTTCCGTCACCATCTGGTTCGATTTGCCCCGTTGTTTAGCGCTTTACGACTACGGAGAGTGTGCCGATACCAGAAAAAGGAAGTAGGACGGGAGTCAGGGCAGATGGACGCAGGGCCGGAGCGGATCCTCGTCATCGACGACGATCCAGGGGTCGCCAGGCTGTTGGAGGAACTGCTCCGCAGCGAGGGGTACGACGTTGCCTGCGCTCCCGACGGGCGATCCGGGCTCGACCGTGCCCTCGCCCTGGATCCCCACGCCATCCTGTGCGACGTCATGATGCCCGGCCTCGACGGGTTCGACGTGTGCCGCATCTTGCGTTCCCACCCGAAGACCAGGTACACGTGCGTCATCCTCGTGACCGCGAAGTCCAATCCGGCCGACAAGGTCCTTGGTCTGCGGGCGGGGGCCGACGACTTCGTTACCAAGCCTTTCGATCCGGACGAGCTGATCGAACGCGTGCGCACCGCTCTGCGCCGAACTCGGGAGCTCGCGGGCCTGAATCCGCTGACGCGGCTTCCCGGTAACGACGAGATCAAGAGAGCGATCGAGTTGCAACTGGACGAGCAGAAGCCCTTCGCGTTGATGCACGTCGATCTCGACAACTTCAAGGCTTTCAACGATTGCTACGGCTTGCTGCGCGGTGACGCCGCGATCATGGCGCTGGCGGGATGTCTGCGCGAGGTCGCCGACCAAGCGGCGGGCATGCCGTTCGTGGGACATACGGGCGGTGACGACATGGTTCTCATCGTGGACTCGGAGGAGGCGGAGCCGCTCGCGAAGCGCGTACTCGAGCTATGGGACGAACGCGTACGCGATCTCTACGACCAGGAGGATCTGCTGCGCGGCCATCTAGAGACCATCGACCGGAACGGCCGGACGCGGCGTTATCCCATCATGGCCGTATCGGTCGGAGTTGCGACCAGCGACCGACGATCGTTCGCTTCTCATTGGCAGGTCTCCGATATCGCGTCGCGGATGAAGAACGTCGCTAAGCGACGCGTCGGTTCTAGCTACGAGATCGATCGCAGAGAGGGCGACCTGCGCGTGACCGAGATCTTTACCGACGGCGAGCTCAACTATCCGCCGGTCGAGGACCACACCATCCTGGTGGTCGATGACAACCCGATGATCAGAGAGGTCCTTGCCACCTATTGCGGCGCGAAGGGTTTCACCGTGCTCGAGGCGTCGGATGGGATCGAGGCGTACCAGCTGGCCGTCAAGCACCGGCCGGCGTTCGTCGTGCTCGACTTCAAGATGCCACACCTCAACGGGCAATACACCGCCGAGCTCCTGCGGGAGGTCGCGCCCGCCGCCACGATCATCGCGTTGTCCGCGTATCTCGATGCCAAGCCCGAGTGGGCCGACGCGTTCATCGAGAAGCACCAGCTGCACGACCTGCCCAGCGTCCTCATCAATCTCGGCTCCAAGGCGACGCGGCCGAGCGAGCACGAGGAGCACGTGACCGAGCAGACGGACTAGCGGGATCCGCGCACCGTTCCGGTTCTTCCGAGCGCTAGGCGCCCCGCAGCCTCAGCACGGTTGCCTCCGGGCGCGCGAGGAACCTGATCGGTGCGTACTTCCCCGTCCCCAAGCCGGGGCTTACGTGCAGCCACGTCCGGCCTATCCGATGAAGTCCGGACGCGAGGGCGGCGGGGAGGTCGGAGTTGGTGACCACTGCACCCACGAGCGGGATCCGCACCTGTCCGGCATGTGTGTGTCCTGCCACCACCAGATCGAAGCCGGCCAGCGCCCATTCCGTCACGACGTTCGGCGCATGCACCAGGCCGATGGCGAGATCGTCGCCCGCGGTTCTTCGGATGTGTGACGTGTCGTGCCGGTTGAGGTAGGGATCGTCGACGCCGCTCAGGCGTATCGTTCCGCCGTCGTGCTCCACCGTCTCGGTCCGGTTTGTGAGGGGGACCCAGCCCTTCGCACGCAGCCCGTCCTCCAGCCGCGTCACGTCCGTTCTGGTCTTGCTCCGTACGCGTCGCTCCTTCGAGAAGTACTTCCAGTAGCTGGGTCCGGCGGAGACGTAGTAGTCGTGCGAGCCGAGGACGTAGAAACGTCCGAGACGGGCCTCGATGGACGCGAGAAGATCGACAACCGGGTCGATAGCGTCGTCCCCGCGGATGAGGTCGCCGGTTGCGAGCACAAGATCGGGCGTGCGCTCCAGCATGTCGGGCAGGCTCCGCAGGAACTCCGTCAGGCGTGCGTTGCCCGGCGACAGGTGCATGTCGGACAGATGGAGGATGTCCAACGGCGGGCCGCCCCAGTCGACGGGAACGTCCTTCGAGACCAGGCGGAAGCGGAAGGGCTCGTAGAGCCCGTAGACGAAGGCCGCGGCCCCCGCGGCCAACGCCCACCGAAGTAGATGCGGCATCGATAGGAGGATACTGGCGCAGTGAGAGTCTCTCTCAGGCTCAAGATCGTGGGCGGCTTCGGTTCGTTGCTTCTGCTGATGGCCGTGTTGGGTTGGGTCACGTTGTCGCTTTTCGGCTCGATCCGCACGGTGCAGCAAGAGGTCTTTGACGACGCGATCCCCGGCCTCGTCGCGGTCGACGAGATCGTCCGCTCGTACACCGCGCAGTCGGCAGCGGTGCGCGGCGCGTTGATCGAGAGTGCTCCTGCGGTTCTGTTGGCTCAGTACCGCAGCGAGGTCGAGACCGCGCGGTTCTGGGAAACCAGGGCCAAACCACTCTTCACCTCTGCCGAGGAGCGCGAGCTGCTGGAGGATCTCGTCCGAGCCGGACACTCCTTCCAGGACCTCGTCGACGATCAGGTCATCCCCCTATCGGAGAGCGGACAGCGGAGTCGAGCGTTCCGCGTCCTCGGCCAAGACGGAACGACGTTGATCTCCGAGATCGAACGCCTCGGCGGACTGCTGCGCGATGGTCAGCGCGAGGTCGTGATCCAGAGCGAGAGCGACGTGCGCTCGAACACGAACCGCACGATCTACATCCTCGTAGCGGTGCTGATCGGCGCGTTCGCTCTGGCCATCCTACTGACCGTCTATCTGCCGAGGCGCCTCGTAGGCAACCTGCAACAACTCGTCGAGACGGCGCGTGCCATCGGACGCGGTGACTTCGATCAGAACATCGGCGTGCGCTCGCGCGACGAGGTGGGGGAGCTGGCCGCGCGCATGGGCGAGATGCAGCAAGGGTTGAAGCGGCTCCAGCAGCTTGCACTGCACGATCGCGAGCTCGAGATCGCTGCCTCGATCCAACGGAACCTGCTGCAGCGGCAGCTCCCTGAGGTCGACGCCGCACAACTGGTACCGCTTCAGCGTCAGGCGAACCTCGTCGGCGGCGACTGGTACGACGTCGACGTCCAGGCCGGGACCATGACGATCGCCGTGGGCGATGCGTCGGGAAAGGGGATCGCGGCAGCACTCATGGCAACGGTGGCGCTGTCCGCGTTGCGCGGCGAGCGCAGCCGGGGTGGAAGCCCGAAGCACGTGATAGCCGCCGCCAACCAGGCGCTGCTCGACGTGACCGATCCGGAGTCGTTCACGACGGTTATCTACGCGAGTTTGAAACTGGCTACCGGTGAATGTCGATGGATGAACATGGGACACCATCCACCGTTCCTGTTGCGGGCACGGACGGCCGAGAACCCCACGCCACGCGGCTATTACCTGGAAGGGCCGCGGAACCGCGCTCTGGGTTGGTACGACGATCCGGGGCTGGCAGAAACGGTCGTGCATCTGGCGCCCGGAGACCGTTTGGTCCTCTTCACGGATGGGTTCCTCGAGGCCAAGTCGCCGGAAGGAGAGGTCTTCGGCGACCATCGTTTGGCCGAAACCTTCGTGAAGCTCGCATCGCTTGATTCGGCCGTGCTGGGCGAAGAGCTGGTGGCTGTGGTCGAGCAGTTTGCAGCCGGTAAGCTCGATGACGATCTCACGATGCTGGTCATCGACTACCGGGGGGCCGCCCCGGTGGGCAGCGGTGCCGATGAAGGAGCTGAAGAAGAGACGTGGCGCAGCAGAAGATAGACATAGACATCACCGACGCCGACGGCTTCCAGGTCGTTCGGCCCGAGGGCGACCTGGACGTCTACACGGTCGGCTCGCTTCGGGACGCCATCGGGACCATCATCGAGTCCGAGAAGCGCAAGGTCGTGGTGGATCTCGACAACGTGCCCTTCATGGACTCCTCCGGCCTGGGGGCTCTCATGGGTGGCGTCCGGCGGGTCCGCGAGGCCGGTGGCGACCTCGCGATCGCATGCACGCGCGAGCAACACCTCAAGCTGTTCACGATCACGGGCTTCGGGGAGGGCGTTTCGATAGCGCCCACGGTCGAGGAAGCGGCCAAGGGCTTCCGCGCCGAGAGCTAGCTACTTTCGGAGAATCAGCTAGTCGTCGTCGTCGTCGGAGTCGTCGCGGCTGCGGGCCCTCAGGATGGTGGCGACGACGAGCATTGCGAAGACGGCCACGATCGCCGACGTCACCGACACCAGGATCAACTGGGCAGAAGTCATGCGGAACTTAGTATCGCTCAAGTGAATGTCACGCTCTGGCCGGTGGACCCGTGACCGGGTTCGAGGAGACCTTCCGCTCCGTCGCTCTGACGCTGACCAGATCGATCTCGTTCGCTTCCCACGCGTTCCTCTTCGGGCTCGTCCCGGTGCTGCTGCTCGTTCTGCGTCCGGCCTTCTCGTCGCTGGGCTCGGAGGATTGGAAGAAGGGGCGTCGCAGGGTTGCCCGGCGCCTCGAGGGGATGGTCCAGGCGGCGCTGACGGCAACGGCGGTCGCAACGCTGATCACGCTCGTGCTCCAGTTCGCGCTCGTTTCGGAGACTCAGGGCGGCGAGATCACCTCCGATCCCGTCTTCTCCGTGCTGGAGACCAGGTTCGGCCAGCTCTACCTGTTGCGCTTCCCGTTGCTCGTCGGTCTGACCGTGCTGTTGGTGGGGCGCGTCGGCGAATGGAGCCTCACGGGCGCCGGCGATGACGGCCGCCCTCCCGGCCGCGTCTGGTGGGGAGGGTGGGTTGCTCTGTCCGTGGGCTTGCTCGCGACCAGCACGCTCTCCGGGCACGCCGCCGTTGCACCTCCGATCCCCGTGTCGATCCTCAACGACCTGCTCCATCTGGTCTTCGGGTCCGTGTGGTTCGCCGGCATCATCGTCCTCGCCCTGGTCGTACCGGATGCATGGAAGGGCCAGGAGCGGCACGAGAAGGTGCGATTGCTGGCGCCTTCGGTGGCGCGGTTCTCGACCGTCGCCTTGGTGAGCATCACGATCGTGGGGCTGACGGGTGTGCTGAACTCGTTCCTCAACCTCCAGGAGCTGAACGATCTAGTCGACACCGATTACGGGCGTCCCATCCTGGCGAAGGTCCTCGTCTATCTGGGCATCCTCGCCGTCGGTGGGATCAACCACTACTTCGTGGCCGGCCGACTCGAGGCCGCGGCCGCGGCCGGCAAGAGCGATCCGGCGCAGTCGTTGTTCCGCAAGACGATCGCGGTCGAGCTGGTGATGGCCCTGGGGGTTATCGGGTTGACGGGCTATCTGACCGGCGCGGCTCGGACCAAGGATTCGGCGGTGCCGCCGTCCGATTCGGGGGTTACCGCACGCCCGACACCCTGAGGAACCAGCCCCCCACGCCGCCGAGCGCGAGCGACAGGCCGAGGGCCAGCATCACGGCGGCGCCGTTGGGAGCGATCGGGGGATCTCCGCCGGGGTCGGCACTGGGTGGGTTCTCGGCCGGGGTCGTCGGGGCCTTGGGTCGTTTGTGGTTCGCATGCTTGCCGTTCTTCTTCTTCCCGTGCTTCATCTGCCCGTGCTTCATCTGCCCGTGGTCCATGTCGGCGTGGCGGCCGGCCCCGTGATCCATCTCGGATGTGGAGTGATCCATCGAGCCGTGGTCGGTCCCAGCGGTCGACTCGTGGCCGCCGTGCTCGTCCATGTCACCGCCACCACCGCCGCCCTCGTGACCCTCGTGACCGCCACCCCCGCCCGCGCCGCCACCGCCGCCGCCGTGGCCGTCATGGCCACCACCGCCGCCTCCGTCGCAGGCCGGGCCGTGGTGCACCATGAACGAGAAGCTCCCGGTGTCTTGACCGGTCGCACCCGCGATTCCCTTGGCCAGCCACTTCACCGTGTAGTCGCCCGAGGGAGTGAGCTCGATCCCAACGGTCATCTGGTTCACCTGGACCGTTACGTCCCCGTCGTCTATCTGGCGGCCACATTCGTCCTCGACGCGCAAGGTCGACTCGGGGTCCAGCGGCTCGTCGAAGGTCACCTCGACCTGCTCGGGGGGGTGATCGAGCATGGCGCCGTCTTCGGGCTCCGAGCTCACGTAGCCCGGCGCAAGGGTGCGAGCGGGGGCCGCGCCGGCCGGGATCGAGAGCGCCACGAGGAAACCCGCGGCCACGATGCCGGTGTTCCGAAGGACTCTCATCTCGCTCCTAAGGGTCGCGCCTCGTCACGGGGGCTCGGATGCCTCCTCTCCTAGAGGTTCGACGGGCCCCAGGCGCTTCCTGTGCCATGGAAGTGGCCTACCCGGGCTGGTTCCCTAAATATCGGCTGGGATTTGCCGACTATGCGTACGACTGACCCGAAATGACCATGCGGCTTATGGCCTAGCAGAGGGGTGCTGAAACCCCTCCCCTGGGCTATCGGCTTTTCGGGCTGCGACAT
Source organism: Actinomycetota bacterium (assembly GCA_035249925.1). Lineage (GTDB taxonomy): Bacteria > Actinomycetota > CADDZG01 > CADDZG01 > WHSQ01 > MB1-2. The sequence continues at coordinate 4,168 of DATFFR010000022.1, read as the reverse complement.
CTATGTTGCGAGAGGGCTCAACAAGGGAGGCACTACTCGTGGATCTGCTGCTGGACCAGGACTGGCGTTCGCAAGCGGTATGTGCACAGACGGATCCCGACCTCTGGTTCTCACCAGGTGCGGTCGAGCACAAGGAAGCCAAGCGGATCTGCAGGGGGTGTCCGGTGCGCGGCCAGTGCCTCGCGTACGCCATGGAGGCTCCCGTCGATCACGGTGTGTGGGGTGGGATGACCGAGCGGGAGCGTCGTCGCCACCGCCGGCTCGGCCTCTCCTTGGCCGGCTAGCTCCATCTTCTGAGCGCAGCTAACTTCTTAGAGTCAGCTCCAGGATCACGCACTCGTCGCGCCAGCGGCGCGCCGTGTCCTCGGGGGTGCCCGGGATGTTCAGCCGCTTCTCCGCGACCCGGTCGGCGACCTCGCTCCAGTCCGGGTCGGTGCCACGGATGACGCGCACGTCGGCCCCGATCTCCGCAACCGATGCGCTCTTCCCCTTCCAGCGCAGGATGACGTCGCATTCGCGCATGCGCTCTGCCCCGGGAAGCACCTGCTGGCGTTCGCCGGACAACACGTAGATCCTCGCGGCCTTCGCGTCGTAGAAGTACCAGACCGGCATGGTGTGCTCGCCGTCCGCGGTGCGCCAGCGCAGCCACATGATGGTGGACTTCTTCAGGGACTCCTGCACGGCCGGGCTGACCGAAGTGGACTCGCGCACCGCGAACTCGGCGCCCCACTGGAGCTCGTCGGCGATCGAGAACGTCACGTCATCCCACGAGTGATCGGTGGCCGTCAGGACGTACCAGCTCGCGTGATCGAAGAAGTTGCGTAGCCCATCCGTCGCGTTGCCGTGCTGCTCGTAGTACAGGAGCTGCACTTCGCCGTCCGACTCGCGCTCGCCGAAGAAGAAGAACCAGCTGTTGCTGTCCGGGGATAGGTAGCACTCGCCCCAGTGCACGCGTGGGTCGGCAACCTCGAGATGCAGGGAGATGGACCGGCCCGGGACTTCGGCCTGGAACCCCGTCCAATAGACCTGGACCACGCGCCGAACGTGCTCCTCGACGCCGACCCGCAACACCGCTTTCGCCCCTTCCGGGTCCCCCTGCTTGAGCCCGTACCGGCCGATATAGCGGGACACGTCGGCCAGGATCGGAGCCAGCCTCCGGTCGATGGGGCGCGCTTCGCTTATCGCCATGATTGCTCCACCCGTCTCAAGAGAACGGTGATTTCTCGAACGCGTGCTTCAGCATGAATACCGCGGCCGGGGCGAATCCTGCAACGAACAACACCAGCTGCGCGTAGGCGAACGTCCGCTGGCGCAGGGCGAGTCCCGGCCAGAAATCGAACAAGATGATCCGGAGTCCGTTCAGGGCGTGGTACAGGGTTGCGGCGACCAGGCCGACCTCGACGGGCATGAACCACCATTGCTTGTAGAGGGCGATCGTCTCGTCGTATAGCTCGGGGCCGAAGCCGACCGCGTAGGTGTCCACGATGTGACCGAAGAGGAACGCCAGCACCAGGACGCCGGTGATGCGGTGCGCGGCCCACGACCACTGGCCGACGCCCCCGCGGTAGACCGGGCCCTTCTGTTCCGCCCGGAGGCGGAAAAGCCCGACCAGCACGTAGAGGGCGAATAGCAACGAGCCGATCGTGAGAACGAAGACGAATCCTTCGATTGATCGTGCCGCCAACTCAGTGCCCGTCAAGGATCCTCCAGGTGCGTTCCAGATGGGGGCTCAAGACTATCCGGCGAAGAGGCGGTCGGAGATGGCCACCAGTCCAGAGAAGTCCACCGCTTCTTGTTCCAGATATGGAACCCGCGCCCACCTATGACGGGGGACCTTGCGCGCCAGCTCCTCGAGGTTCTGTTCTTCGAGATGGACCACGCGCATGAAGGCTTGGTGGTTGTCGAGAAGCTTCGCCAGCAGTTGGGCTTCCGGCTCGCCCTTCTCCAACCGGGTGATCTGGCGCGGCTTGACGTCGATGTCGTCGCCGAAATGCGGATGGACGCGATTGACGACCAACGCGCCGAACGGCAGACCGGATTCGTTCAGCCGCGCGGCGAAGAACGTCGCCTCCTGGACCGACTCCTGGGCCGGGGAAGTGACGACGACGAACGACGTGACGTCCGAACGCAGGAGGTTCGCGACATCCTGCGCTCGCTGCTTGAAGCCCTCGTACATCCCCTCGAGGTTCCCGAAGAACTCCGCCGTGTCCTCCAGGACCTCGGCCCCCACGATCCGCTTGACCACGCGTAGGAAGGTGCTTGCCGCGACGTTCGCCACCTTCATGAAGCCGCCGGCCCCCTTCATGTAGGGCAGCAGGAACCACCGGAGCACGCGGCTCTCGAAGAAGTCCGTCATCCGTTTCGGCGCGTCGAGGAAATCGAGCGCGTTGCGGGTCGGCGGCGTGTCGATGACGATGACGTCGTAGCCGCCGTCGGCATGCAGCTCGTAGAGCTTCTCCATCGCCATGTATTCCTGGGTCCCCGACAAGGTCCCGGAGATGTTTCGGTAGAAGCGGTTCGCGATGATGCGTTCGGCCTGCTCGGGTGTCGGGGCGTAACGCATGACGACCTTGTCGAACGTGGACTTGGTGTCGAGCATCATGGCGTGCAGCTCGCCCTTCGGCTTCAACCCGATCGCGGAGAACTTGCGCGGGTTCACCTTCGAGGGTTCGTCCGACAGCTCCTTCAAGCCGAGGGACGAGGCGAGCCTCTTCGCCGGGTCGATCGTCAGGACCGCCGCCTTCTTCCCTTCGATCGCGGCCTGGAGGGCGATGGCGGCCGCGGTGGTCGTCTTACCGACGCCGCCCGAGCCGGCGCAGACGATGACTTCCTTGGTCTGGATGATGTCCCGGATGATGTTCACAGCGCGGCCAGCTTCTCTTCGATGACGTCGGCGAGGGTCTCGATGTCGGGAAGCGCGAGTCCCGCGGAGAACAGGAACGGCAGCTCGACGACGGGGTCCTCGACACCCTTGCGCAGTGCCTTCAGGTGCTTCGACTGGATCGACCGGCGCGCGTCGAGGAAGCGCGCGTAGCTGATCAGGGCCTCGAGGTCGTCGTTGTCCAGCCTCAGCGCGACCTCGGCCGCACGGATCCTCAGCTCGCGCGGGTTGTCGTCGGCCATGACCTCGTCGAGGGTCTGGACCTCTTCCTTCGTCATCAGCTCTTGATAGACGCCGTTCGCGAAGACGGCTCCGGCGTCCAGGCCGATCTTCGACCGCAGCGCCTCCGAAGTCTCGAGGGTTTCCGACACCGGCATCTCCTCCGGCAGCGTCACAAGGTGCACGCGCGACCGGGCCGGGTCCTGCAACATCTGGACCAGCCAGTCGGATTGCCGCCGAACCGGGCCGACACGCAGAGCGTCGGAGAGTCCCATGGGCGCCGACAGGAAGGTCAGCATGTGGCCCGCCGCCGGAGCGTCGACGACGATCGTGTCGAAGTCCGGGGTCGTCCCCCCCGACTGCCGGCCCTGCTCGAGGTACCAGATCTTGCCCAGGATCAGGATGTCCTTGAGGCCGGGGGCGGCGGTCGTGATGTAGTCGACGAAGTGGGTGCTGGTGAAGACCTTGGAGACCCGCTTCATGTGGTACTGGACGTCCAGGTATTCGCCCAGAGCCTGCTCCGGCACGATGTTCATCCCCCACACGCCGGGGGCGATCTCGGAGGGGTCGTAGGAGAGCTCCCCGCCACCGAACAGGCGGGGCAGCGTGCCCTTCCGATCGACCTCGGCGATGCAGACGGTGCGCCCGTGGCGGGCGGCGACGAGGGCCAGGGCTGCGGCCACGGTGGTCTTGCCGACCCCTCCCTTGCCCGACACGATCAGGATCTTGGGGGCCAGGAACTGGTCGACGAGCATCGAGGGAGCGTAGCGCCGCCGCCGGACCCGAGTCCCGCCTGGTCTAGGGACCAGAACGCCCACTATTTGTCGTTCGGTCCCCTCAAAACCCTCGGGGGGCGAGGTCTGCGGGGTATACGTATTCCCAGGAACTGGTTAAGGCTTCAAGCTGACTTTGCCGATTCAAGAGGCGGCGGACGAAGCAGGAGGACGACGTGGTCAAGCTGAGGGGGGTGCTTCTCGGCATCGTGTTCGCGGCGGTAGCCGTGGGCTTCGCCGCGGCCATGCCCGGCGCCATGACCGCCTCCGACACCGCTCCCAACGAGCACGCCAA
>DATFFR010000021.1:0-87941 GCA_035249925.1 Actinomycetota bacterium | reverse complement strand
CGGCAAGGGCCACGTCGACTTCCTCGAGGTCTGGGCCGACGTCTTCGACACCTTCGAGATCCAGCGGGACCGCGTCTACGTGACGGGGCACTCGATGGGCGGCTGGGGCTCGTACCTGTTGACGCTTCTGTACCCGGATCGTTTCGCCGCCGCTGCGCCCTACGCGGGGCCTGTGACGCAGGGGGCCTGGACCGGTCTCGACTTCGAAGGCTGCGACGAGTTCGAGTTCGACGGCAACACGCCTTGTTACATCGAGGCCAACGGCAGCATCCCGCGCGACCAGCACACCAGGAAGATCCTCGAGAACTCACTTCACGTGCCCTACGCGATCATGCACGGCACCAGCGACGAGCTCGTTCCCTACTCCGGCGTGGCGCGACAGGCCGAGAGGTTGTTCGAGCTGCGGCACCGCTTCCGCTTCTACACGTACCCGGGCTACGAGCACTACTCGCACCCGATCATGGATCAGTGGAGCGAGGCGGCCCGGTACATGCATTCGTTCACCCGGCCCCTGAACCCGGCGCACGTCACCTACAAGCGCGACATGCCGTTCGAGACCGCGACTGAGACGGTGCAGTCCGACGGCTTGCCCCTCAACTTCGACTTCGACTCTGCCTACTGGATGTCGGAGCTGACCCCAACGGACCCGGTCCGGGGCGTCGCGTTCTTCGACGGAGCGTCGCTCGCATTGGACAACCCCGCCCATCTGGCCGCGCCGGACACGGGCGCGCCCACGAGCCCCGGGACGACCGGCCCCTATGTCATCACCGGCCTACAGTGGCTCGCCGACCCGACCGCGACGCCGGCCGAGCCCGAGAATGGTTTCGAAGCAACGCTCGAGGGCGTCTCCAAGGTGCGGGTCGACCTTGCCCGCATGGGGATCGACGCGACCAAGACTTCGTTCGGCCGCATCACCACCGACGGCCCACTGACGCTGCGCGTGGACGGGGACTGGACGGCGGCCCCCTCGGTCACCGTCAACGGTGAGACGGCCACAGCCCAACTGGAGGGCGGCGTGCTGAGCGTTCCCCTCTCGAGCGATTCGCTCATCGTCATCACTCCTGATGACGGACCTCCGGTAGAGACTCCCCCCGTCGTGGCATTCACCGAGGGCTCCGCCCGCGCGGGCCAGCACTCCGACAACGTCACTATCGAAGCGCTCCTCGTCGACGGCGCCGGCGCTGCCCTGGCGAACGCTCCCGTCACCTTCGAGCTGACCGGAGCCGACGGCTCCCGCAGCTGGACGGCAACGACAGACGACGCGGGCCTCGCCTCGTCGATCCTCACGCTGGCCGAGACCCCCGGCGCGTACACCTTGGAAGCCTCGTACGCCGACGAGACCGGTGCGACCGCCGACACGATCGATTTCGAGATCTTGAAAGAGGACACGAACCTGACGATCGCAACCCAGGGCAAGGGCTCGAAGACCACATGGGTCGCAACCCTGAGCGACGCCGACTCCGCCGCAGGAATAGCCGGCCGCACGATCGAGTTCTACGCCGACGGCACCCAGATAGGCACTGCGACCACAACCGCCGACGGCACCGCCACCTTCACTCCCCCTCCGCGCAACCGCAACGCAACCAGCCAAGCGCGCTTCACAGGCGACGACCACTACACAGCTTCGACTTCCCGCTAACCCGGGAGGATCTACGTCCGGCCGGTTTCGTAGGTCAACTGGTCGCTGGACTCCAGTTCATGTAGGAAGGCCGCGATAGTGTCGGCGAGAGACTCGTCGGCAGCATCGACTGCACACAGATTCGCAGACGACCATTCGACCAGCCCACCAAACTCGACGAGCCGACCCTCGAGTTCTTCTGCGGGTAACGGCGATCCTTTCAACCACACCCTGAAGACGTAACGTCCCGATGCGCGGGTCACTCGGACTATCTCGTAGTCCTCATTGGTCTCAACCTCGTCACCTAGGGCAACGTCGTAGAGGAAGAAAGGGATACAGCAGATCTCGAAAGTCGACGGCGATAAAGAGCGCGCCCACAGCTGCTCCGAAGCATCCTCCTCCGACTTCACCCTTCCCGCGATCAAGAAGTTCGCCCTGTCTCGCCACACAGGATCGCGATGGATGTAGTCAGTCATTGTTGCGCAGTAGCGCGACGCCCGTAACCAGAACGGCGGCCGACGCGATGGCGCCAGCGATCCCGCTACCGATGAGGGCCGCTCGCGGGACATCGGGGGTGGGGGCGGCAAACGCCTCGCCCAGCGAGCCCACGATGAAGACAACGCTGAGAAGGATCAAGCCCACCACTGCAGCGGTACCCCAGCGATCCGTTCGTCGTGCGACCACGATGAAGATCGCAAAGAGAAGAAGGGGCACGAATGGGGGCGCCAACGCGGTCCCTCGCGTGAAGAACTCGGCCCCCACCTGGTCAGGATCCCCCGAACCGCCAAACTGCGCCGGCCATCCCGCAACGATCGACACGAGAACACCACCGATCATCAAGGCAAGAAGCACCCCACACGCCACCATGAATCGTTGCCGTACGGGCTTGCTAGCCGACTGAGCCCTCCATCTGGAGTTCGACCAAGCGCTGGAGCTCTACCGCGTACTCCATCGGGAGCTCTTTGGTGATGGGCTCGATGAAGCCGCGCACGATCATCTGCATCGCCTGGGTCTCGTCGAGGCCGCGGCTCATCAGATAGAAGAGCTGCTCGTCCGAGACCTTGGAGACGCTGGCCTCGTGGCTGACGGCGGCGGACTCCTCTTCGATCTCGATGTACGGGTATGTGTCGGAGCGCGAGAAGTCGTCGAGGATCAGCGCGTCGCAGATGACGTGGCTCTTGGCGTGGTGAGCGCCGTCCTCGATCCGGATGAGCCCGCGGTAACCGCCGCGGCCCCCGTCCTTGCTGATCGACTTGGACGTGATCGAGCTCTGCGTGTTGGGAGCGGCGTGGATGATCTTGCCGCCGGCGTCCTGATGCTGGCCGTTACCCGCATACGCGATCGAGAGCACCTCGCCCTTGGCGTGCTCGCCGAGCAGCCACACCGACGGGTACTTCATCGTGACCTTGGAGCCCAGGTTGCCGTCGACCCACTCCATGATGGCGCCCTTGTGTGCGGCGGCGCGCTTGGTGACGAGGTTGTAGACGTTGTTAGACCAGTTCTGGATCGTCGTGTAACGGCAGCGCCCCTGGTCCTTGACGATGATCTCGACGACGGCGGAGTGCAGGGAGTCGCTCGAGTAGATCGGAGCCGAGCAGCCCTCGACGTAATGAACCTTGGCGTTCTCGTCGACGATGATCAGCGTGCGCTCGAACTGGCCCATGTTCTCCTGGTTGATGCGGAAGTAGGCCTGGAGCGGGATCTCGACCTCGACACCCGGCGGCACGTAGATGAACGAGCCGCCCGACCACACCGCGGAGTTCAGCGCAGAGAACTTGTTGTCCGCGGGCGGGATGATCGTGCCGAAGTACTGCTTGACGATGTCCTCGTGCTCGCGCAGAGCCGTGTCCATGTCCGTGAAGATGATGCCCTGACGCTCCAGCTCCTCCTGCGTCTTGTGGTAGACGACCTCGCTCTCGTACTGGGCCGTGACGCCGCCGAGGTAGTTCTTCTCGGCCTCGGGGATGCCGAGCTTGTCCCACGTCGCCTTGATGTCCTCGGGCATGTCGTCCCAGGACTTCACCTGGTTCATGGGCTTGATGTAGTAGTAGATGTCGTCGAAGTCGATGCCCGAGAGATCGGCGCCCCACGTCGGCATCGGCTTGCGGTGGAAGATGTCCAGGCTCTTGTGACGGAACTTCCGCATCCAGTCGGGCTCGCCCTTGCGGTCGCTCATCATGTCCAGGACCTCGTGCGACAGACCCTTGCTGGGGGCCTCGTCGTAGGAGGTGGCGTCGTGCCAGCCGTACTTGTAGTCGCCCTTCAGGGCCCTGACCTGCTCGTTCTCCTGCTGGACCTTGAGATCGTTGGCTTCGGTGGCCACGTCGGAACCTTCCTGTCGCCGTTCTTGTAGTCAGATTCTACAACGCTAGGTTAGGGCAACCTAATCCCCATTCCTGCAGGTCAAGCCCACTTTTTTCGGGGGTGCGAAGCTTCCCGGATGCACTTCGAGACCTCCGGCGTCGACGTCTTCCCCCTGGTCCCGGTCGTAGTGGGCTTCGTGATAGCCACCTTGACCACGCCGGCGGGGGTCTCGGGAGCGTTCCTGTTGCTCCCGTTCCAGGTGAGCGTCCTGGGCTTCGTGACGCCGAGCGTCACCGCCACGAATCTTCTGTACAACGTGATCTCGACCCCCGGCGGGATCACCCGCTACCGCTCCCAAGGCGATCTCGACGGGCGCCTCGTCCGATCGATAGTGACCGGAGCGGTTCCCGGAGTCGTGGTCGGCACGATCCTGCGGGTCACGGTGTTCGCCGATCCCGGCGACTTCAAGGCCTTCGTCGGCGTCGTGCTCCTGCTGCTCGGCCTCAACCTGGTCATTCAAGCCCTGCGACGGCCGACGATCCAGCCGTACGTCGTCGAGAGGTTCTCACGCTGGCGCGTCGCGCTGCTCGCGCTCGTCGCCGGGACGGTCGGCGGGATCTATGGGGTCAGCGGCGGCTCGATCATCGCTCCCGTGCTGGCCGGGGTGTTCGGCCTCGCCGTCCGGCGTGTCGCCCCGGCCGCTCTCCTCGCGACCTTCATCACCTCGGTGGCCGGGGTCACGTCGTTCGTGGTGATCGACGCGGTGAACGGCACCGCGGCGCGGCCCGACTGGATGCTGGCGCTGCTGTTCGGGATCGGAGGGGTGCTCGGCGGGACGGTCGGAGCGAGCGTCAGTCGGCGCGTTCCGGAACGCGGCTTGCGCCTCCTGCTGGGAGTCCTCGGCCTGACGCTGGGAGCGATCTACATCCTCGATGCTTAGTGCTCGGGCGCGGGCGCGGTCGAGCGGGCGTCCAAAGGCGCGGTTGCCAGCTCGCTCAGGTCGACGTCGTCTTCCTGCTCCCCCGCGTGGAAACCGGGGCCTTGCGAGATGACCTGGAACGACTCGGCGTAGTCGAACCCCGCCGGCTTGCCGGCCTCGGCGCAGTACTGCCTGACGAACTCGGCGATCTCATCGGCGTTCTCGCCGACCTGGCTCTGGTGACATCGCAGCGCTTCGATCTTCGTGTCGATCGTGTCGGTGATATCCACCACGCGCGGTTTGAGACCGGGTCCGGCGATCCATACCTCCCGCAAGCCCCGCCATGGATCCAGACCTTCCTCGAGTAGCTCGGGGAAGTGCCCCGGTGTCGTTCCGGCCGTCATCGAAACGTCGAGCGACGCCTGACCGATCGCCCGATGGTCCGGGTGGTTGATGAAGAGATCGATGGTCGGCGTGGGGTCCATGACCATGAAGCGATGAGGCCTGTAACGACGGAAGAGCCGCGCTATCTCACGACGAAGGTCGAGCGTGTATTCCACGTAACCGTCGCGCAGACCGAGCCAGATCAGTTCCTTTATCCCGACCAGGTCGGCGGCCCGTTGGGATTCCTTGATCCGGATCTCGTGAAGGGGGGCGCCCATCAGTGACCGGTCCTGGGTCCCCGTGGAACCGTCGGTGCCGATGCACAGCGTGATCTCGGCCCCCTGAGCCGCCCACTTCGCGAGCGTCCCGGCCGCGCCGAACTCCATGTCGTCCGGATGCGCGGTCACCACGAGAGCGCGCCAGTTAGCCATCCAACCTCCCGTTGCCGTTCTGACGTCGAAAAGCTACCGCCGGCGGTCGTCGAGTTAGCACAGAACGGTTAGGTGGTTCGCAGGATCAGGACGTCTGTAGCTGCGTGATGCGAGATCCGATGAGGGACGTTGCCCAGCATGAAGCGTTTGGCGCCGCTCATGCCGACGCTTCCCACCGCGATCATGTCGAAGTTCTCGCTGTCGGCGAGCCCGATCAGCTCCTCCGCCGGACTGCCCTCGATCGCACGCACCTCGGCGTCCAGACCCTGCTCGGCGGCATGTTCGGCGGCTCGGTCCAGGATGTCCTCCGCCTGCGCCGTGCCGGCGATCCGCCACTTGAACTCGGAAGGGACGTCGCGCACGTCCTTGCCCACGTTCCATTGCGCGACCGGGTCCTCGGGATCGGCGCGGTACTGCTCGAGCTCTTGTTCGGTCGGGGGCTCGTAGACACACACGATGGTGGTCTTCGCACCGAGCCGCGAGCCGAGGGACGAGGCCATGTCGACCGCGCGCATGGCGGTCGGCGAGCCGTCGGTCCCCACCAGGACCTTGTCGTAACCCGATGAGTTGCGAGGTGGATCCGTCTTCACGATGAGCACGTCGGTCGGCGCGTGATGAGAGACCTTGTTGGGGACACTGCCCAGCAGGAAGCGCTTGGCACCGGACATGCCGACGCTTCCTACGACGATCAGCCCCGCGTCGTGCGCTTCGGCTTGCGCGATGAGGACCTCGGCCGGAGGACCTGCCGCGGTTACGGCCTTCGCTCCGTAATCGGAAGCCAACGCCTCGAGCTCGTCGCTGCCCGTTCCGGCGTGCACGATGATCAACTCGGCCTCCAGCCGCGAGGCCAGGGTCGCGGCCCGATCCGTCGCCACCTTGGCCGTCGACGACAGGTCGGTCCCCACCACCACTCGGTCGTACATCTCAGCCTCCTTCAGTGCGCCCTTGCGTAGGTTGGGTCGCGCCGGGACACTAGCCGTCGCTTGCGCCGGGCAGAGGACGGATCGCGAGGGTGCAGCGCGCCACCGCGACCGCCACGTCGTCCTGGTCCACGAGGTCGATGTTCCAGACATGCAGTGTCTTGCCCTTGCGAACGGGGGACGCGATCGCCCGCAGCGTGCCCTCGGACCGCGCTCGCAGATGACTGATGTTCAGGTCGGTCCCGACCGCGAACTCCTTAGACGGGTCGCAGTTGACGTAAGCACCCATCGACGCGGCGCTCTCGGCCAGAACGGCAGACGCCCCGCCATGGAGGAGACCCATGGGTTGATGGACCTTGGGGCCGATGTCCATCTCGAGAACAACACGATCGCTCTCGAGCTCCAGGGTCCGGACCCCGAGGGTCTCGTGGATCGTGTTCTGGTACATCGTCGAGAGGCCGCCCATCGCCATGGGCCGGATGCTACAGGTCCGAGAGATGCGTCCGATCAGGACGCGGTCGAAACCTCCGCGACCTCCGACGCCGTGTCCTCGGTCGGCACCACCGAGGACGAACAGACGGGGCAGAAAAGGGAATCGGCCAGGGCGTACAGGACGCGGTCGCATTCGTCGCAATAAGCCATGACGGTTCGGCCCAAGTAAACGGACCGGCGACGTCGAGCCAGATCGCTCATACGGTGACCTCCTCTGGGATGACGACGGATCCGCTCTTGCGGGCACGCTTGTCGGTGTACATGGCTATGTCGGCCGCGGCGAGAAGCTCCTCGGACGTGGATCCGTCCTCCCCGGCTATGGCAACGCCGACGCTGACCTCCAGCGTGACCTCGGGGGCGCACGGAAGGATCTCGGCCGCGAGCATCTCGCGTAGACGGTTGATCACGATCTGGGCACCCGCTCGATCGGCATCCTTCAGGACGATCACGAACTCATCGCCGCCGAACCGCGCGACACAGTCGCTACCGCGCACGACCCTGCGCAAGCAGTTCGCGATGGTTTGGATCGCGAGCGACCCGGCCTGATGCCCGTAGCGGTCGTTCAGTGTCTTGAGGTCGTCCATGTCGACCACGAGGAAGGCGAAGTTGTTGAAGTCACGCTCCAGCGTCCCCATCTCCTCGTAGAAACGCGCAACGTTCGACAGCCGGGTCAGAGGATCCGTGGATGCGAGCTGGCGAAGCCCGGACTGTACGGCGTAGTGGGCCTCCGCGAACGCGCCCAGGAACGCAGCCGTCAAGCCGTACAGCACGAAGCGCGCCGCGACCACGCCCGCCACGACTCCGGGATCGAAGTTGCCGGTGGATGCGCCGGTGTAGAGGGCGACGAGAGTCGATGCGGCCAGTGCAGTGAACAAGCCTTCCTTGAGCCCTGCGGCGGTGGCCGAGATCGCCACCGGGATGATGAACATCCAGCCGGGATCGATGCCTTCCATGGTTGGCACCAGGCTGAACAACGAGGCCACGACCAGCAGGACGCCGACGACGCCCAGTCGGGTAGTTCTCTCCTCGAGCATGACCCGTACCTGCTCGGTGACCAGCGAGCTCAGCATCCTGCGTGCCGGCGGTGCTTCGGGCAGAGGAACAACTGGGGCGTGCATGCGGCTCTCCTGGTTCGGACTAGCTCTATGTGACTAGTCGCAACTAGGTATCGGCATGCCCGAGATAGTCCTTAAGGGCCCCCCTACGGGCCGCTTAGGGCGCGTGGAGATCGTCGGCACGGGCCAGGGTTGCCTCCCGCTGCCGGTACCACTGCATGAACTCGCCCGGCGCGATGGGCCGGCTGAGGAAGTAGCCCTGAGCCATGTTGCACCCGAGCTCGGTGAGCTTGTCCCAGTGCTCCTTGGTCTCCACCCCCTCGGCCACCACTTCCAGGCCGAGGTTGCGGCCCAGGTCGATCGTCGACCGGACGATCACCGCGTCGTTCTCGTCTTCATGCATGTGCATCACGAAGGACTTGTCGATCTTCAGCTCGTCGACCGGCAGACGCTTCAGGTACGACAGCGACGAGTAGCCGGTGCCGAAGTCGTCCAGGGCCAGACCTATCCCCTTCTGACTCAGTCGGTCCAGGACCTCGAGCGCTCGCACCGGGTCCTCCATGATCGTGCTCTCGGTGATCTCCAGCCGGATCGCCTTGGGGGGAAGGTTCCACTTCTTCAGGATGTCTCCGATGTGATCGGGCAATTCGTGGTCGAGCAGGCTGCGGGCCGACACGTTCACTGAGATCACCAGGTCGAGCCCCGCGTCGCGCCACAGCCGGCCCTGACGCACCGCGGCCTCGATCAGATAGAACGTGAGCGGCTCGATGAGCCCGGTGTTCTCGGTCAAGGGGATGAAGTCGTCGGGCGTCATCAGGCCGCGCTCGGGATGATTCCAGCGGGCCAGACCCTCCACGGCCCTGACCTGTCCGGTGATCAAGTCGGCCTTCGGTTGGTAGTAGAGGCTGATCTCCTGGTCGTCGATCGCCTGCCTGATCTGACCTACGAGCGCGAGCCTGGTGGCACTGTGCCGGTCCTGCTCTGGCGCGTAGATCGCGTAACCGCTGCCCGAACCCTTGCTGACGTACATCGCGATGTCGGCGCGCTGGATCAGGCTCTCGACATCCTTGCCGTGATCCGGAGCGAACGCGATCCCGATGCTCGCCTCGATGTTGAGCTTCAGGCCCTGGATCTCGAAGGGAAGGTCGAGCGCCCGCTTGATCTTGTCGGCGACTTGGACCGCGGCGGCTCGATCGTGGACGTTCGGCAACAGGATCGCGAACTCGTCCCCGCCCAGCCGTGCGATCGTGTCGCTCTCGCGCAGGATCGACCGAAGCCGGGGGCCGATCTGGCGAAGCAATAGGTCGCCGCTGTGATGGCCGAGCGTGTCGTTGACCTCCTTGAACCTGTCGAGGTCCATCAGCATGACGGCCACCAGCGTCTTGTCGCGCTCCATCCCGAGGATCGACTGGTGGATGCGGTCGTGCAGCAGCACGCGGTTCGGCAGGGTCGTGAGGTCGTCGTGAAGCGCCTGGTACTCGTTCAGCGCCGCCTGCCGGCCGCCCTTGTAGAGAGCGAGGATCGGCAACAGCAGCAACACGATCAATGGAAGGCTGTGCTCCGAGGTGAGCACGACGACGGGCGCCAGCGCCAGCGATGCCCCAGCGACGCCGGCCCGGAAGAGCAGATCTTGGTGCAGGTGATCGAAGACGGGCACCTTGTGCCGGCGCGCGAACCAGGTGGCCGTCAACACGGCGCTGGTGAGAAAGAACACGATCATCGCCAGCAGGATGGCCGGCAGGTCGCTGGTCTCGAAGAAGGGCGACCGTCCCCGCGGCACCTCGCTCAGCACCGACAACACGCCGGCGGCGGCGAAGAGAGCCACCGTGGACTGACCGATGTTGAATGTCGACCGGCCCAGGGACTTACGGCGGAAGAAGTAGGCACACAGCTCGGCAAGCGCCAGCGCCAGCGCGGCCCCCGCCACCCCCGAGCTGATCAGCAGGGCGAACGAGAACGTAGGAGAGGTCGTCAGCTCCTCGTCCTCCTCGCGCCGCGGCACCTTGATGGGGAGGAGCTCGCCGAGGACCACGAACGCAACGAGGAGACCGAACTGGGCCGGGTCGGGCCCGGACTTCGCAACGCTGCCGCTGGCCACGATCCAGCCGAGCAGCGAAAGCCCGGCGACCGAGACCACCAGCGCGAATCCATCGACCCGCGGCCGCCTACCACTCTGAAGCAACAGCGCCCCTCCCCTCTTGACCATCATCCACTAAATAGGGTCTTTCAGGTCCAAGTGGATACGCACTAATGCCTACTTTCGCCGTCCGTCGGACGGACCCTGGTCTCTCGAGCCGGACCGCCGAGTGCGAAGCGCAAGACCAAGCCGATGGCCAAGCCCAGGGCCGCCCCCCCGACGACGTCGAGTGGGAGATGCGCCCCAACGTAGACGCGCCCGATGCACACCGCCGTCGCCAGCGCCCAGGGGATCCACCGGCGACCCGGTGGCATGTAAGGGTCCACCAATACCGCAAGACCAAATGCGATGACCGCATGACCCGAGACGAACGCCTCCCCCGCTGCCGACGCGTCCCCGCGGCGGACGACGTCGTCTATAACGGACGCGGGGCGTTCACGGGTCACCAAGTCCTTGACCACGCGGCTGAGCAGGGTCTTCGCAGCACCTACCAGCAGGACGCCGCCGGCCAACCGCCAGCGTCGCAGGATCGCGGCCCCCAGCGCCACGGCGGGCGCGGCGAGCAGGTTGCCGAGTTGCATCACGGCCCACACGGGCCAGTACACGAGGTCGGGGATCGCGTTCGCCACCCGGAAGACACTCACTTCGGCAGTTGAAGCCCGGTTCGGATGGATCGCCACCGCGCACAAGACGAGCAGCCCTACGGCCAGAACCGCCCAGATCAGATCGCGCGCGTCGCGGCGGCTTGGGCGCGTCATCGCTCGCCCTCGGGTTCGTCCGGGTCCTCGCCGGTGACCTCCGGCAGTACCACGAAGTGCATCAGCGACGCGATCGCCCATCCCATCGCGGCACCGCCGACGACGTCGAGAGGGAGGTGGACTCCCGCGTAGATCCGTCCGAAGCCGACGATAGCGGCGAGCACGATCACGACGACCTTGCCGCGCGGGCCGAGATACGTGACCGTCACGGCCGCCATGGCAGCGGCCACCGCCGCGTGGCCCGACACGTAGCCGTGTCCCTGAGCGGGAGGACCTCGCAGGACGACGTCCTGCATCAGCTCGACGGGGCGACCACGCTGGACGATCTCCTTCACGACCCGCGCCAGCAACCACGCGGCGGTCCCACTGAGCGCGAGGTCCAGCGGCAGGCGGTACCGGCGGGTCGCGACCAGGGCCGCCAGAGCCAGGGCGGGGACGGCCAGCAGGTTGCCCAGCTGCATCGCAACGGAGACGGCAGGTTCGAGAGAATCGGACAGCCCGTTGATCGCACGGAAGAAGTCTCGTTCGAGCTCCGGCACGTAATGCCGCTGGATCGGAAGGGCCGTAGCGATCAGCAGAAGGCTCGCGATGGTCAACCGGATCCCATGCTTGCGGCGGTGTGGGTGGAGCAGCGCGTCCTTGACGGTGGCGGGCGGCCCGGCCCCTTCGGGAGCCTCCACGGGGATGCTGCCCTGGTCGCCTTTCAGGCGAACCATCCCGAACCGTCACTTTTGGTGCAAGGGCTTCCGAAAGTGCGTAGGGCGGAATGAGTAAGTCCGGTTGACGCCCCGACCGGCCTCGGACAGCGTGAGCGCATGACTCGATGGCTGCGGATCGCGGCCTCTATCGCGCTGGTCGCCGCGATCTTCATCTTCGCCCTGCCAAAGGTGGCCGACTTCTCGGAGGTTTGGCTCGCGATGCGCGAGATGACCTGGTTGGAGTTGGTGACGCTAACGGCGATCGCGGTCTGGAACATAGTCACCTACTGGTTCGTGATGATGTCGGCGTTGCCCGGAAGCAACGTATGGCAAACGATGAAAGTGAACCAGGCCTCTACCGCGGTCGCGAACACACTGCCCGGCGGAGGTGCCATCGGCGTCGGGGTCACCTATGGGATGTTCCACGCCTACGGATTCAGCCGGGCCCGCATCAGTCTGATGGTTCTCGTGACGGGGATCTGGAACAACTTCGTGAAGCTGGGTATGCCGGTCGTGGCGCTCGGACTGCTCGCCCTGCAGGGGGACGCGTCGAAGAGTCTGATGGCCGCCGCCGTGGCCGGGGTCGTGACCCTCGCACTCGCGGTCGGACTCTTCGTCGGCATCCTCGTCAGCGAGGGCGCCGCGCGACGCGTGGGAATGTGGTTGGAGAAGGCGTGGAGGGGCATCCTTCGTGTCGCCCGGAAGCAGAATCGCGGCTCCGTCACGGAGGCCACGCTTCGCTTCCGGACCGACGCCATCGAGCTGGTCAAGTCCAGAGGCGTCGTCCTCACGGTATCTACCCTGATCAGTCACCTGTCGCTGTACGCGGTTCTCCTGCTCGCTCTGCGACACGTCGGGGTCTCTGAGAACGCTGCCACCTGGATCGAGGTTCTCGCCGCCTTCTCGTTCCTTCGCCTCGTCTCCGCGTTGCCGTTGACGCCCGGCGGTCTGGGTGTCGTCGAGTTGGGTCTTACGGCAGCGCTGGTCGCGACGGGTGCGCCGCGTGCCGAGTCGGTCGCCGCCGTCCTCGTCTATCGCGCTCTGACCTATCTCCTGCCGATCCCGTTCGGCATCGTCGCCTACCTCAAGTACCGCAAGGGAAGCGCCGCCCGCCAGGCCCGTCTTCAAGCGTTGGAGGTCCCGCCGGCCCCCGTCCAACCCCGAACGCCATGAGAGGCCGGTTCGTCGCGCTCATCTGTTGCCTGGCGCTGGGACCCGCCTGTGTCGGCGTCGGGAAGTCGCGGGCGCCGCAAACCTCGGTCGAGGCGCGTACCGACGCGATCGTCGTCGGAGCCTTCAATTTCTCGGAGAGCCGCGTCCTTGCGGAGATCCTGAGACAGACGATCACCGCGGCGGGGTTCGAGGCGGAACTATTGGGCGAGGTCGGCTCGCGCGAGATCATGGAGCCCGCTCTCGAGCAGGGCCAGGTCGACCTGGTGGCGGAGTACCTCGGCACCGCGCTCACCTTCCTGGATCCCGAGGCCGCCGCGGAGATCAGGGGCCCGGACGCCGCCCACGCCGAGCTGTCGCGCCGGTTCGCGGAACGTGGCCTGACGGTACTGAGTGCGTCGCCTGGGGAGAACCGCAACGAGATCGTCGTCACCAGAGCACTCAGCGAGCGCTGGGGCCTGCACACGATCACCGACCTGCAGCGCGTGGCGCGGAACATGGTCCTCGGCGGGCCCCCTGAATGCCCGGCCCGCCCTCTATGCCTCCAGGGCCTCGAGGGTCTCTACGACCTGCGCTTCGAGAGCTTCACTCCGCTGGACTCCGGTGGCCCCGCCACCGTCGCGTCTCTTCTGGCCGGCGACGTCGACGTGGCGCTGCTCTTCACCACCAACCCGGCGATCGACCTCAACGATCTCGTGGTGTTGAAGGACGACCGTGACCTGCAGCCGGCCGAGAACATCGTGCCGGTGATCAGGAGAGAAATCATCGACGAAAGAGGTCCGGAGCTCGTCGAATCGCTCGACGCCGTCGTGTCCAAGCTGACGAACAAGGCACTGCGCCGGTTGAACGCCCGTGCCGAGATCGATCATGTAGCGCCCGGCGTCGTGGCAACGGAATGGCTCGAAGAGCAGGGAGTGCTGTGATGGCAATACGTTCCGCGCCCGCCGGCGAGACCGCCGCGCCGTTCGCCGCGGCCGAGAAGCCGGGATCCAAGAAGCGCCGGCGGCCTTCCGGGGAACCCCCTCCGCTGCCGCGCCACCTCTACGCCAGCGGCAAGTACTGGTTGGGCCTCGTCGGGGTCTCGCTGATCGCGTGGACGATCCTGTTCGTAGTACAGGGCACGGGCGCCAGCGCTACGCGCCTGGACATGTCGCTCCTGCACGACCTCGCCGAGCTCCGCACGGAGTGGATGACGAAACTTGCCCGCGCTCTGCACGCGCTTGGTTCGGAGTGGTTCACCCGCGTCCTGCGCTGGGCGGTTCTCATCGCACTGGTGGCGCTGAAGCGCTTCCGTCACCTCTTCGTTTACATCGGGTCGCTGCTGGCCGTCGGACTCGTCACGACCTTGGCCGCGCAGGCCATCGCGAGGCCGCGCCCCCTCGAGATCGAGATCCTGGGTCATTGGCAGGGTGGGTCGCAGCCGTCACGGCCCGTAGCGGCCCTGGCGGTGACCCTCCTGTGCATCGCGTACACGCTGGTGGTGCCGGGCCGCGCCCGGACCATCGCCAAGTGGGTAACCGGCGTGCTGCTGGCGGCGCTCGCCTTCGCGCGCCTCTACCTCGCCGTCGACCATCCGAGCGACGTCATCGTCGGAATCATCTTCGGCGTGGCCGTCCCGCTTGCCGCCTTCCGGATGTTGACCCCCAACGACGTGTTCCCGGTGACCTACAAGCGGCGCCGAGCAGCCCACCTGGACATCGAGGGCGAGCGCGGCGAAGCGATCCGGTCGGCCGTAGAGAGTCAGCTGGGCATCACCCTTGTCGACGTCGAGCAATTCGGCCTGGGAGGGTCCGCCGGCTCGACACCTCTGCGTCTGACCCTGGCGGGTGAGCCGTCCGCGCAACTCTTCGCCAAGTTGTACGCACAGAACCACCTGCGGGCCGATCGCTGGTACAAGCTCGGCCGCACACTCCTCTACGGACGACTCGAGGACGAGGCGTCGTTCAACACCGTTCGCCGCCTGGTGCAGTACGAGGATTACCTGCTTCGCGTGATGCGCGACGCAGGTTTGAACACCCCGAAGCCGTACGGCTTCGTCGAGATCACGCCCGAACGCGAGTACCTGCTGGTCACGGACTTCGTGTCCGGCGGCACCGAGTTAGGCGACGCCGACTGCACCGACGAGATCGTCGATGAATGCCTGAACTTGATCCGCTGTCTGTGGGACTCGGGGATCGCACATCGGGACATCAAGCCCTCGAACCTGTTGGTTGCGCACGGGAAGGTCCATCTGATCGACGTGGCCTTCGGAGAGGTACGGCCCTCACCGTGGAGACAGGCGGTCGACCTCGCCAACATGATGCTCGTGTTGGCCCTCCGCCGGGATGCGGAGACCGTCTACCATGCCGCCCTCAAACACTTCAGCCCGCACGAGATCGCCGAAGCGTTCGCGGCGACGCATGGAGTGACGATCCCGAGCCAGAGCCGCTCCTGGATGAAGAAGGACGGCCGTGACCTGGTCCGGCAGTTCCGCCACCTGGCCCCGAAACGTCCCCCGATTGCGATCCAGCGGTGGAGCGTCCGCCGCGTAGGACTCACGATCGGCATCGCCTTCCTTGCGTTCCTCACCGTCACGCTCGCGTTCTCCAACTTCCGCGGCGCCGGTCTATGGGCGCCACGCGAGGGAACGCCCGCCGCCTATTCAGGCATGACCGGGGAGCCCGCCTGCGGACCGAACGACGAGATGATCCTGATCAGCCAGTCGGTCCCGACCGCCGAGATACTTCCGTGCCTCAAAGGGTTGCCGGTGGGGTGGTCGTTCGCGGGGATGGACGTGTCGGACGGTCGCACGCGCATGTTCTTCGATTCGGACCGAGCCGGCTTCCGAGCGGTCGACCTGACCTTCACCGCATCGTGCGACACAACGGGAGCGACAGAGGTCCTTCTCAACGACGAGCCCGGCACGAAGAGGTTCGAGCGCGTGATCCTTCGCGCCGACAGGTACGTCGGCTCGCGCTACTACACGCTCGCCGGCGGCTGCGTGCGGTACGACTTCGATCTGACCGGGCCGGGACGCACCACCCTCGCCGACGAGATATCGACCGCCTTGACCTTCGTGGAGAAGGCCCCGCTGGTCGAGGTCCTGGAACGGAGAACCGGTTTCACGCTGTAGGGCACGACATGGGCATCACGACGTGTCGGGCGTGGGCCGCGCCGACCTCCATCTCGAGCTGTGTTGCCAGTACGAATAGGTGATCGCCCCGAATGGGATCTGGATCAGGAATGTGAGCGCACGGAACACAAGCACGGCGGCAACCACCTCTGCCCTCGGTCCACCGGCGTAGGCGAGTGCTGCGGACAGGCCGAGCTCCACTACACCGAGCCCGCCGGGCGTGATCGGAACGGCGGACAGGAACCTGACGAACGCGAAGGCGCCTAGCGCCTCGTCCCACTCGACCTGGTGGTCGGCGATACCGACGTGTCGAAGGGCAAGGAGGAGGACGAGGAACAGCGAGACGTGACTCAGGAAGCTCGCGGCTATCAACCACCACCGCCGAGTCGCCAGCAGCACTACAACCTCGCGCCGGAACTTCGCGAACGCCTCAGACCAGCCCGCGCCCTCCTCTTTGCCCCTCCAGCGCAGGATGGGCGCGGCCGCCCGCTGCAGGATCTCGCCCGCCCGCCTCGCCCCCGTCTCGCTGTGCAGCGTCATCCAGAAGACCCCGGTGAGCCCGATCAACACCGCGCCGCCGATGGCCGCGATCGGTACCAGCCCCGGCGCGGTATCGCCGGTCGCAACCAGGAACACGACCGCTGCAGCCGGCATCGCCAGCTTGGCGAAGAGGTCGGCGAGCCCCGAGACGGTCACGGCCAGGGTCACGGCTCGCGGCGTGAAGCCCCATGACGAGAACATGCGGTAGGAGATCCCCATCCCGAAGGCCGGTCCGCCGGGCATCGTGTTGGCGATGGCGGTAGAGGTCTCGATAGCGACCATGGACTGCGCGAACGAGAGACCCGGAAGGGCAGTCATCATCAGGATCCAGTAGGTGATCAGGTTCCATGCCGCTGCGGCGCAGAGCGTGAGCACCTCGAGCCAGGTCATCTGATCGAGCACCCGCCAGACGTCGCCGAAGTCCGCTACCTGAGGCAGGAAGACCCCGAACAGCAGCCCCACGACCGTCAGGGACAGGACGACCTTCAGCACGCGGATGCGGCGGGAGGCCGCCGGGGAGGGCTGCACCGGCCTAATACCTACTACGCGCCCCCCACCGACGTCCCGAGCCGGGTCGCGAAAGTGGGTATCCATAGGGACGCTTCCGGCCTATCTTCAGGTCCAGGTGATGTCCCCGTGAGCCCATCAGCATCGTGAGCGCCCAGGGTCTGGAACAGGCTGCCGCCGCAGTGACGGGCTCTTCCGAGCGCGTGATCAAGACACCCGACCAGCGACTGCGGGTCTTCGTAAGCTCAACCCTCAACGAGCTGGCGCCCGAACGGCAGGTGGCCAAGGCGGCGATCGCGGCGCTCAAGCTGACCCCGGTTCTGTTCGAGCTCAGCGCCCGCGCCCACGGGCCGCGTGCCCTCTATCGAGCGTATCTGGATCAGAGCCACATATTCATCGGCATCTACTGGCAGAACTACGGATGGATCGCTCCCGACATGGGCATCTCGGGCATCGAGGACGAGTTCGACCTCGCAGCCGGCAAACCGAAGCTCATCTACATCAAGGACGCGGGGGCCGAAAGGGACCCCGCGCTCGACCGGCTCCTGGAGCGGATCAAGACCGACGGGTCGGTGTCCTACAAGTTCTTCGACGAGGCCGACGATCTGGAGAACATGATCGAGGACGACCTCGCCCTGTTGCTGACGGAGCGGTTCGAAGGCAGCCTCCTGTCGGACACCCTGCTCGATTCGCCTCGCTCGAACCTTCCGGCGTTGGTCAACCTCTTCGTGGGGCGCGACCGCGAGATCGAGCTGGCGAGGAAGATGGTGTTCGAGGACGACGTGCGTCTTCTGACATTGACCGGCCCCGGAGGGATCGGGAAGAGCCGGCTTGCGCTCGAGCTCGCGACCGCGTTCGGGGAGCGGTTCTCGGACGGATCCCACCTGGTGATGCTCCAGTCCGTCCAGCATCCGGCCCTGGTCGGATACACCATCGCGCGCACGCTCGACATCACCGAGGTAGCCGCCCGGCCCATCCAGCAGATCCTCGTGGATGCGCTGGCGGACAAGAAGATGTTGATCGTCTTGGACAACTTCGAGCAGGTGCTTCCGGCAGCGGGGATCATCGGAGAGCTGGTGGCGGGATGTCCCCAGGTCGCCGTGATCGTGACGAGCCGCTCTCCTCTCCATCTGCGCGCCGAGCACGAGATCCCGGTGCCGCCCTTGAGCCTCCCAAAGGCGAGAGATGCCGTGGACGCGGACCGCCTGGACCGGTATGCCGCCGTCCGGCTCTTCGTCGACAGGGCGCGTGCCGTCAAGCCCGAATTCGCCGTCACGGAACAGAACGCCGCCGCGATCATCGAGATCTGCAACCGCCTGGACGGCGTCCCCCTCGCGCTCGAGCTGGCCGCGGCGCGCACGCGACTGTTGTCGCCGGAGGCGATGCTGGAACGTCTCAAGGACCGCTTCGCGTTGCTGAAAGGCGGATGGCAGGACCTACCGGAGCGCCACCGGACACTCAAAGCGACGATCGACTGGAGCTACGAGCTGCTCGACCCCGACGAGAAGATCTTCTTCCGCCGGCTCGCGATCTTCAGCGGCGGCTGGACCCTCGACTCGGCCGAGCAGGTCTGCAACCCGCATGGGACGATGGATGTCCTCGAATTGACCGCGTCGCTTGTGGACAAGAGCCTGATCATGCATGTGCCGGCCGAGGGCGAGCCGCGCTTCGCCATGCTCGAGACGATCGTGGACTACGCGAGCGAACACCTGGAAAAGAGCGACGACGTCGCGGAGACCGGTCGCCGACATGCCGAACTCTTCCTCGCGCTGATCGGTGCGCTCTCTCCCGGCCTGCGGCAGGGCGACCAGGAAGGGACGCTGGACCGCCTCGAGCAGGAGGCCGACAACCTCCACTGCGCGCTGCGCTGGCTGGTCGCGAACGGAAGGGCAGGCGACGCGGCCGACGGCGCGTGGGACCTGTGGACGTTCTGGTGGCTACGCGATCACCTCGAGGAGGGCACGAGGCTTGCCGGACAGATAGCGGCCGCCGAGGGTCTCGACGGCGTCCAGCGCGCCAGAGCGCTCGGCGCGCACGGGGGTATGGCGTTCTGGCGCGGCGATTACGCGACCTGCGTCCCCCTTCTGACGGAGGCCGTCGAGATATTCCGCGCTGCTGGGGACGAGGAGGGCGTCGCGATCTGCCAGCTTCCGCTCGGTTTCATCGGCGGCGTCATCGCCGGACCCAACGACGCTCTGGACCGCTTCGCGGAAAGCCGGGCCATCTTCGACCGGCGGAAGGACCTATGGGGAGGCGTGCTGGCGCGCGCGGCCCAGGGCTGGATGGAGCTCGGCCTGGGCGGGAAGCTCGTCGCGGAGCGGTTCGAGGAAGCCGCCGACATGGCCCGGCAGTTGGGAACCGGCATCGAGCTGGGCATGACTTACGGCAACCTCGGCACTCAGCGTCTCCGCGCGGGGCGGCTCGACGAAGCGGGGGAGCTCCTGACCGAGACGCTGCGACTGCTCTCCGAGCGGCACCTTCAGAATCTGGCCTCTTACACGATGGACCAGATCGCCGAGCTGGCGCTCGAGCGAGGCGACCTGCTTCGTGCAGCCAGGTACTTCGGGGCCGCGCACGCGATACGCGAGCGCGTCGGCTCGATGCTCGGCCCGTGTCACGCGGAAACCCGGGACCGCCTGATCGAGAGGGTCAGGGCCGAGCTCGACGATCAAGCCTTCGAACGGGCCCGATCCGAGGGAGCCGCCCTAGGGTTCAAAGCCGTCACCGCCGAAGCCATCGAGTGGTGCGATCGGCTCACGGCGCTCCGCCCGCCGGCCGCCTAGCACCCCGAGCGGACCCAGGCGAGCGGCCCCGCCCACAGATGAGCGAGGATGCGTGCACGACGACGGCCGCACTCATCGAGCAGGAGGCGGGTTCTTGGACTTCGAGCACAGCGCGCGATCGAAGGAGCTTCAGGAGCAGCTCCTAACGTTCATGGACGAGCAGGTCTATCCCAACGAGCGCCTCTACGCCGAGCAACTCCTGAACCAGGACGACGTGCACGTCTCGCCTCCGGTCATGGAGGACCTCAAGAAAGAAGCACGGTCGCGCGGGCTGTGGAACCTGTTCCTACCGGACGAGGAGCACGGAGCCGGGCTTGGAAATCTCGACTACGCGCCTCTGGCCGAGATCATGGGCCGCAGCCCGATCGCATCCGAGGCCACCAACTGCGCCGCCCCCGACACGGGCAACATGGAGATCCTCGCCGAGTTCGGCACCGACGAGCAGAAGAAGGAATGGCTGCAACCCTTGTTGGACGGCGAGATCCGGTCTTGCTTCGGGATGACCGAACCGGGGGTTGCGAGCTCGGACCCCACTAACCTCGAGAGCACGATCGTGCGCGACGGCGACGACTACGTGATCAACGGTCGCAAGTGGTGGACCAGCGGTGCCGCCGACCCCAGGTGCAAGGTCTGTCTCTTCCTCGGCCGCAGCGATCCGGATGCGGACCGGTACCTTCAACACAGCCTCGTGCTGATCCCGATGGACTCCCCGGGCGTCGAAGTAGTGCGGACCTTGCCGGTGTTCGGTTACGACGCCGGTCACGGGCACTGCGAGATCGCGTTCGAAGACGTCCGTATCCCCGCGAGCAGCCTGCTGGGTCAGGAAGGCGGCGGGTTCCTTATCGGGCAGGCTCGCCTGGGCCCCGGTCGGATCCATCACTGCATGCGTGCGATCGGCATGGCCGAGCGAGCCCTCGAGATGATGTGCAGGCGCGCGCACTCCAGGGTCGCGTTCGGCATCCCGCTTTCGAAGCAGGGCGTCATCCGAGACTGGATCGCCGAGGCCCGCATCCGCATCGAGCAGGCGAGACTTCTGACTCTGAAAGCGGCCTGGATGATGGACGCGGAGGGCAAGGACAAGGCGCGCATCGAGATCTCGGCGATCAAGGTCGCGGCCGCGGAGGTGGCCACCTGGGTGATCGATAGAGCCATCCAGGTGCATGGGGGGGCCGGGGTCTCCGACGACTTCCCGCTGGCCATGATGTACGCCCACGCCCGCACGCTTCACATCGTCGACGGAGCCGACGAGGTCCACAAGATGGTGATCGCGCGGCAGGAGCTGCAGAGGTGGGCCGGATGAGCGACCTCTGCGCGCACTTCGACGACGTCAACGTCCCCAACTCGGCCACTCGGTACTGCGCCGACTGCGTCGCGATGGGCAGCGGATGGGTGCACCTGCGGCTCTGCCTGCGGTGTGGGTACGTCGGGTGCTGCGACTCCTCTCCAAACCAGCACACGAAGGCCCACGTCGCCGGCGCCGACCATCAGATCGTCCGCTCCCTCGAGCCCGGAGAGGCTTGGAGCTATTGCTACGCCGATGATCTGTACGTTGAAGACTTCCCCGGTCTGGAACCCGCTTGAGTCAAGCAACCCGCCGGCCATAAGGACGGAGAAGGAGGCCTCGATGTCACGGCAACACAACTTGGCCCTGCTCGCCGAGGAGGCGCTCGAGCGTCACGGCGACTACGACAGCCTCTTCTTCGAGGGCACGTGGTATCGCAGCGAAGACGTCGCCGCACGAGCGCGCAGGCTCGCGGGCGGCCTGGTCGAGCTCGGCCTCGAGCCCGGCGATCGCGTCGTCGTGATGATGCCCAACGCGCCGGAGGTGCCGATCGTCTACCACGCGTTGTGGCGGGCGGGAGCGGCCATCACTCCGGCGATCTTCCTGTTGCCTCCGGACGAGTTGCACCACGTGATCGCCGACTCGGAAGCAAAAGCGATCGTCACCTCTCCAGAATTCCTTCCCACTGTGACCAGCGCGTGTGAAGGGGTCGACACGCTGAAATGGATCATCAACGTGGGTGACGAAACAGACGGTGTGCTCGCGCTGTCATCGCTCGAGGACGCCGCGGAGATCCCGATCGTCGACAGGCACGATGACGACCTCGCGGCCCTCATGTATACGGGCGGGACCACGGGGCGGGCCAAGGGCGTGATGCTGTCCCACGAAAACCTTTACTTCGCGGGACAGAGTGCACAGAAAGCGTCGCACGCACCGGGGCTAACACGCACGATCGTGCCCCTCCCCCTCGCCCATTCGTTCGGGCTGATCGTCACCGTGGTCGGACTTCACCGCGAGGAACCCCACGTGGCGATACTCCAGCGATGGTTCGACGCGGCCAACTGGATCGAGTTGGTCGAAGAGCACCGCGCGCAGCAGAGCACGGTAGTACCAACGATGCTCCAGATCCTGCTCGGACTGCCGTTGGAGGATCACGACCTCTCCTCGCTCGAGGACATCGTCTCCGGCGCCTCCCCGCTTCCGCTCGAGGTTGCTCAGGAGTTCGAACGCAGGGTCCCCTCGGTGAAGATCCGCGAGGGGTACGGGCTGTCCGAGACGTCCGCCAGCTGCAGCGTCAATCCCTTGGGTGAAGGCCGCACCGGCTCGGTCGGCAAGATGATCCCGGGATTCGACGTGCGGATCGTCGATGAGGACGACAACGACGTAGCCGCCGGAGAGATCGGCGAGGTCCTCATCCGAGGCAAGGGAGTGATGCTCGGTTACTGGCGCTCGCCCGAAGCCACGGCCGACTCGATCCGTGATGGGTGGTTCTACACCGGCGATCTCGGCAAGGTGGACGAAGACGGCTACCTCTACATCGTCGACCGTAAGAAGGACCTGATCATCCGAGGCGGGTTCAACGTCTACCCGCGCGACATCGAGGACGCGTTGACCGCGCATCCCGCGGTATCGGTGGCGGGGGTCGTCGGTAAGCCCGACCCGGTGAAGGGCGAGGAGGTCGTCGCCTTCGTCCAGCTGGCGGCGGGGGCCGAGGCCACCCCGGGCGAGATCGTCGAGTTCAGCAAGACGAAACTGGGCGCTTACAAGTACCCGCGCGAGGTTCGCATCGTGGATCAGGTGCCGCTGACGTCCGTCCTCAAGATCGATCGCAAGAAGCTGAGGACCCTGCTGTAATGGCTACGCGCCGTCCGCCGGCGCGGGTCTGAGGTAGAGGACGAACCGGGCGCCGGGCTCTCCGGGCTCGTAAGAGATCGACCCGCCCTGGGCCTGGATCAAGCCCTTGGTGATCGCCAGCCCCAGGCCGGTTCCGGCCGCTCTCGTGCCGGGGACCCGCACGAAGAGCTCGAAGGCTTTGGTCTCGAAACCGGGCGGCAAGCCGGGCCCGTCGTCGCCGAACACGAGGGTGACGCGCCGGACCTCTGAATGCGCTTGGATCGTGATCTGGCTACCTCCGTAGTTGTACGCGTTGGCGAGAAGGTTCGCGAACACCTGGCGCATCCGCGTGCGATCCGCCATCACCGCGATGTCCGGGGGGATCTTCAGGTTGACGTCCTTGCCGGCGGGAGGCGGCGCGCCCTCGAGCGCCGACGCCGCCACCGAGGCTAGATCGATCGGTTCCATCTCGACTACGAAGCGGCCGCTCTGGATGCGGGAGAAGTCGAGGAGATCGTTGATCAGCGTTTCCGCGTTCCGGGCCTGACGGACGATCAACTCGAGGATCGATCTGAGATCGGGGTCGAGCTTCTCGGCATACGACAGCAGCAGGTCTGTCGCGCCGGTCAGGGCCGACAGCGGGTTCCTAAGCTCGTGCGCAACCAGGTTGACGAACTCGAGCTTCTCCAACCGGCGGGAGAGATGCTCGGCCTCCTTACGGTCACGGATGTCGCGGGCGATGACCGAGGCGCCGAGGATCTCGTTCCCGTGCAGCACGGGCGAAACCGTCAGGGACACATCGACGATCCGGCCGTCCTTGGTCAGCCGCCGCGTCTCGTAGTGGTCGATCCGCTCTCCCTGCAAGATGCGATCGAGGATCTCGCGCTCCTCTCCGTGACTGCTGGGAGGGATGAGTAACTCGACGTCGCGACCGATGGCCTCCTCGGGCGTGTACCCGTACAGCTTCTGGGCCGCGGCGTTCCAGGACCGGATGACCGCGTTGCGATCCTTCGTGTAGATGGCGTCCTCGGAAGACGAAACGATGGCGCTGAGCAGGGCTTCGGTGGTCGCGAAGCTCTTGGGCCCTTCGGCTATCAATCGGTCTCCTGTCCATCCCCGCGAGCAGACGAGCCCCCCGTCCATAGGGTGGAGGGAGGGCGGACCTGGGGGAATAGCCGGGTTGAGCTAAATAGCGCGTACCCCAACCGGGCCGGTCAGAACGGGTCGGCGGTCTCCTGCGCCTCGGCTGCGTCGAGCTCCTTGCGGATCGCGTCCATGTCGAGCGCCTTCGCCTGCCCGATCAGGTCTTCGAGGATGTCGCCGGGCAGAGAGCCCGGCTGGGCAAATACCAGGATGCCATCCCGAAAGATCATCAACGTAGGGATGGACATGATCTGCAGGGCGCCGGCGAGCTCGGGCTGGCTCTCGGTGTCGACCTTGGCAAAGGTCGCATCCGGGTGGGTCTCGGAGGCCGACTCGAACACGGGGGCGAACGCCCGGCACGGCCCGCACCACTCTGCCCAGAAGTCCACGAGCACCAACCCCGGACCGGAAACGGCATGTTGGAACGTGTCCTTCGTCAGCTCTATCGTCGGCATCGCCCCTCCTCGTCTCCTCCCAGCCTAGACCCGGCGAGGATCGACTGCGACCGATCAACGCTTCACGACGGAACCCCACTTGGACAAGAAGATCTAACGCGCTCGTAACACGGGGGCCATCCCACCGAAAGATTCGCTCGGTACGGTGAGAGGGATGTCCGAGGTGATGCGTTTCGCGGTGGCGATGATCTTCCGGCTGGTCCGGGATCTGGACGAGAGCTTCGCCCGGTCCGGCATCGAGAACGCGCGGGAGGCCGTGCGCGTCAACGAGCATCGCGCTCGGCTAGTGACTGCGGCACGGGCCGGCGCTGAAAAGGAAACGACGCTCCTCACAAGCGCCTAGCAACCTCGGCGCGCTCAGCCCAGGGCCGCGTAGCCCTTCTCGACGTCGTTCACATGATGGACGGGATCGTGCAGGAGGTACCGGGCGAAGGACTCGACCGTGAAGCTCACGCCGTCACTGCGTCGCCCGGTGCGCCGCCACCCGTCCTCATCCACCGCGTCGAACGAATCCGCCAAGCGATAGGCCGCGGCGCTTAGCTCCGAGGCGACGTCATCCGGGTTCTGCTCGTCGTATCGACCCTCGATCGCGGCCGTGTCCTGATCCCAGTTCGGGTACAGGGGGTCCTCCTGAGTCACCATCAGCCGGAGACGCTCGTCGTAGAGCCGGAATACGTCCCGGACGTGGCAGGCATACTCGAGCCCGGACCACCGGTCGTCGGATGGACGGCGGTCGACGAGAGGGTGGTCCAACAGCTGTCGCCACAGCGCGGCGTTGGCCCGGATCAGCTCACCGGTACGCTCGCGCGGGAACGTCCGCACGTCGAATCCGCATTCCGGACAGGCGCGCTCGAGGACCCATGTCCAGTCCTTCGTATCGGGCGTGATCGGCACGACTCGACCCTACGCGACTCGCCGACGGGCGGCGTTCGGCAAACTGGGCGGCGATACTCGCCGGAAAGGACGACGGGAGGACCCGTGACCACGAACGATCTTGGATTCCACTATCGCTTCGAGCCCAAACCCGGCGCCGGCCGCACGCTGGTGCTTCTGCACGGGACGGGAGCCGACGAGAACGACCTGATCCCGCTGGGCCTCACCCTCGACCCGAAGGCCCATCTGCTGAGTCCGCGCGGGAAAGTGCTCGAGAACGGCATGGCCCGTTTCTTCCGGCGGCTGGCCGAAGGGGTGTTCGACGTCGAGGACCTGAAGGCTCGCACGCACGAGCTCGCCGACTTCGTCGAGGCCGCCGCCCAGACCCACGATCTAGCCGGCACGCAGTTAGTCGCGGTCGGCTTCTCGAACGGGGCAAACATCGCCGCCTCGACCTTGCTCCTCCGACCGACGTTGTTCCGGGCCGCGGTGTTGCTCCGGCCTATGGTGCCGTTCGAACCGGCCGAACCGCCCGACCTGACGGACGTCGACGTGTTCGTGGGTGCGGGACGCAGCGATCCCCTCATCGATCCGGCGTCGACCGAACGGCTCGTAGAGATGCTGACCGCCTGTGGCGCGTCGGTGGAGGTGCTCTGGAATCCTGGGGGTCACCAGCTCGCCCCGCCCGAGGTCCACGCGGCGACCAAATGGCTCGCGGGTCTCTAGCCGCGCCCACTAGATCGGCTAGACGGTCTCCTCGAAGAGCACGATCACGTCCTGTTCGGGCGAGTCGCTGAACTGCGACTCGATCTGCTCGATCGCCAGCTCCAGCTGGGTCACCTGTTGATTCGCACGTTCGATCAGCTCTCGCTTGATGTCCGAGGGAAGCCGGTCGGCAGCCTGTTGCTCCAGGAGGCGCAAGACGCCCTTGATCACGGTCAGGGGCGTGCGGAGCTCATGCCGAACCTGGTCTCGATGCAATGATCGCCTCTCTCGGTGGTGCCGCCCGCTCCCTCTCTGTCACCATTCAACCGCGCAGCGCATCCTAGGTGCCCTACGCAGTTACGGCAACGCCGCCGTCGCCGTGAGGACCCGGAAACGCGCTAGCCGACGCGCTCTGGCGGAGTCTCCTCCGGGAGCCGGATGACGGTGTCGGCCGTGCCGGCGGCCTCGACGCCGTGGCCCTCGACGCTGATGCGTGGGAGCACCCGATCGAGCCACTTCGGCATCCACCAGTTGGCCTCGCCGAGCAGCTCCATCGTCGCCGGGACGAGCACCATCCGCACCAGGGTGGCGTCGACGAAAATGGCGACCGCGAGCCCCATCGCGAATAGCTTGATGGCGCGCTCGTCGAACCCGAAGAGGAAGACGAGGAACAGTGTCACCATGATGGCCGCCGCAGCGGTGATGACGCGAGCGGTTGCAGCGAGGCCGTTGGCGACCGCCTCGTAGTTGTTCCGCGTGCGGACGTACTCCTCACGGATCCTGGACAGCAGGAAGATCTCGTAGTCCATCGAGAGGCCGAACAGGATCGTGAACAGCATCATGGGAACCCAGGCCTCGATCGGACCGCTCGTCTCGATGCCGATCACATCCTTCAGCCATCCCCACTGGAACACCGCGACGATCGCCCCGTACGCGGCCGAGATCGAAAGCAGGTTCATAACCGCGGCCTTGACCGGGACGAGGATCGACCTGAACACGATCACGAGAAGGATGAAACTCAGCAGGATCACGACCGAGATCAGGATCGGGAGCCGTTCCGCGTTCGTTTCGGCGAAATCCTGTACCGAAGCCGTGAGTCCACCGACGAAGATCGGGTGCGCGGTGTCGGCCGCGGGGATCACCTCCTCGCGGATCTGCTTGACCAACGCGGTCGTCTCTTCGTCCTGCGGCGATGTGGTCGGGAACACGGTCATCACCGCGGCGTTGCCCTCTGGGTTCGGCTGCGGCGGGGACACGGCGGCGACCCTGTCCAGCTCGGCCAGGCGTCCGCCGACCTGCTCCAGCTCCCCAAGGTCCGCGGGCGACTCGATCTCGGTGGCCAGCAGAAGCGGACCGTTGAAGCCGGGGCCGAAGCCCTCGCTCAGTAGGTCGTAGGCCCGGCGGCTCGACCTCTCGATAGAACCGGCGCTCGCATCCGCGAACCCGAGGCGGATCGAGAAGAGGGGGATGCTCATAAGGGTCAGCACGAGCAGGCCGATGATCGCGGCAGGCCAGGAACGGCGCTGGATCATGCGGCTCCAGCGATGCGCCATGCGCTCCTCGTCGCCCGCCTCCGAGGCGTGGAACCACTTCAAGCGCCAGCGGTCGACGTTCTGGCCGACGAAACCGAGGAGAGCGGGCAACAGTGTGACCGAGGCGATCATCGTGACCGCGACCGTGGCCGCCCCGCCGATCGCCAAGCCCTCGACGAAGGCGAATCCCATCAACAGGATGCCGAGCAACGAGATGACGACGGTAGTGCCGGCGAAGAGAACCGCCTTGCCCGAGGTCTGGATGGCGCGCATCGTGGCGGCCTCCGGGTCCATCCCCTCGTGCAGATGGGAGCGATAGCGGGTGACGATGAACAACGCGTAGTCGATGCCGACTCCGATACCGATCATCGACGCGAGTTGCGGCGTGAACTCCGGCACGCTTGCGAAGTTCGCGACGAGCATGACCAACGCGAGGCCGATCCCGATACCGAACATCGCAGTGACGATGGGGAGGCCCATCGCGAGCACGGAGCCGAACGCGATCAGCAGGATGACGATCGCGAAGAGAACGCCGATGCCCTCGGCGCCGCCGGGTTCCTCGAACTCGGAGAACTGGATCACGCTGCCGCCCGGCTCGACGGCCAAGCCGTCGAGCTCGACCTCGGATGCCAGCTTGCTTATCTCTTGCCCGATCTCGACCGGAACGGCCTGGCCCTCGATCGCCTGGAAGTGCATGGTCGCGTAGGCGACCGTTCCGTCGGGCGAGATCTGACCCGCCCCACGCTCGCCGTAGGGCGAGTCGATCCCGACGACGCGCTCCACCTCGGACAGTCGCACGAACAGGCCCTCCATCGACTCCTGCACGTCGGGGTCGGTCACGCCCTGGTCGGCCTTGAAGACGATGTCGGCAGTCTCGCCGGCGACCTGAGGGAAGCGCTCTTCGAGGAGGTCGAACGCTTTCTGAGAGTCGGCGCCGGGCAGCGAGAAATCGGTGGAGTACTCACCGCCGGCGGTCGATTGCAAGACGTTGAACCCGACCAGCGCGATCACCCAGATGAGAAGGGTCAACCACCGCCTTCGGTACGAGAACCGTGCGATCCTCTCGAGCATCTCCACTCCTTCGATCGGCTTCGTCGCCCACCGGTCCCCCACGGTATGGGACAAGGACGTACTCAGGAAGGAGAACGACCTACGTACAACTGCCTATTCGCGCGGGGCTCAGGACGCGGAGCGGCGCTCGAAGGAGACGGAGTAGGCCTCCGAGCGCATGTGCAGGATCGGATCGTCCGATCGCTCGATGCCGTCGATGAGACGCCCGGGGTCGAAGATCATCGGCTCGCAGGACGTGCCGGTGAACTCGGAAAGCTCGAGCCGTCCCGCGTGAACCAGGCGGCGCTCCTCGGGCCACGGAAGCGTGGGATCGGTCGGGTCATCGCCGTTCTCGCCGATCTGCAGGTACAGGTCGAACGCGACCACCGCGTCGGCGAGGCGTCTCTCGAGTTCGTCCCTCAGGTAGTCGCGCCCGAGTGCCCGTGTGGCCTCGTCGGTAAGGGTGGCCTCCCCCGCCTCGGGGATCCAGCGATAGCGGATCCACCTCTTGGTGCCGTCGGGAGCGTCGTAGCGGAACGCATGGATGCCGAAGAACGTGCAGTTCGCGAAGCTGGCCGGAGCCATCGTGAACATCAAAAAGCCAAAGGCCAGCTCCGTCTCTGGATGCTCGGCCGCGAACTCGGCAACTCGGTTCAGATCCGGCTTGCCGGTCGCGGGGTCGGGGACCTGCGCCTCGAGAAGGGTGAGGAAATCCTCCGGGGTCCGAACGAAGAAGGCGGGCAGCGTCAGGGCGACCATGTCGGTCGCCCGTTCGTCGTCGATATGGAACCGCACCGCCATACCGCGCTCGTCCCTGGCCCCGTCGGCCCTGGTCGGCTTCCCGGCCCCGCTCGAGAAGCGGGCGGTAACCGGGATCTCGTCACCCTGGTAGTGCGGAGCGATGCAGAGCTCGGCCGCGGCCGGTGTCGCCGTGAAGGTGCCCTTACAGCAGAGCCCCTTGGCGTGAACGGCGCGGAAGCCGGGATGCCTTCCGTGGATCGCGTTCATGGTGTCGACGATCCGCTCGGCTTGCTCGCGCATCGTCACACCCTACGGGGGGACCGTCGTTCGTTGCCAGGCGCCCGGAACAAGCGCCGGAGGCCTATCCCTTCTTGCCGCTGGAGACGACGAACGTACCGGTCACCGTCATGGTGTCGTGCGGCAGGGCTGCGTTGCTGACGTTGGCCTGATGCGTGGCGTAGATGGACGCTCCGTAGGCGCTCGCTCCGGGCGTGATCTTCGAACCGGGCTTGGCCTTGATGATGTCGAGCGTGACCGGGACCGTGATCGTGGCGGCGGCGGCGTCGAAGGTCGCGTGGACCAAGCCGACTTCCTCACAGGCGGCGCCCACGTTGCAGGGACCCTGACGGATGAAGAAGGGAGCCGAGCCGGGGTCGCGAGGCGGGGGGCACGAGTTCGTGACGTTGGGGTTGCAGATCCCACGGATGTACTCGGTGAACCCGCCGGTCAGCTGGAACTGGTCGCCATCCACCATGATGTCCCAGTTGTAGCGCGAGACCTCGGGCAGGCCGCCGGAGGGCGGAAGGCTGTTCAGCTTGATGATGAAGTTGACGGTCTTGGCATCGGCCATCGCGATCGAGGCCTCGACGAGCTCCTGACCCGAGACATCGCCGAGCGGGGCCAGATTCGCGTCGACGTTTGCGCCCCAGTCCCCGGCATCGTCGGTTCCGACGATCTGGGGGCCGGACTTCTTCTTGCCCTTTGCGGAGGCGAGACCGGGCTGGACGAGCAACGCTCCGGCCACCGCGGCGGCTAGGAGCACGGAAAGAACGGTCTTTGTCTTCATGCGGCGAAGGTTCGCCGCAGAGCGGCACAATCCTGGCAGCTTTGCGCCACCAACTGCTAGGGACCGGTGCGGTCCGAATCCATATAGGGATAGCGATAGTCGGTCGGGGGCACGAAGGTCTCCTTCAGCGACCTGGGGCTCACCCAGCGGATCAGGTTCCACATCGACCCGGCCTTGTCGTTGGTGCCTGAGCGGCGGGCGCCCCCGAAGGGCTGCTGTCCCACCACCGCCCCGGTGGGCTTGTCGTTGACGTAGAAGTTGCCGGCCGCGAACCGGAGGCGGTGCTTGGCCTCGACGATCGCGGCCTCATCCGTTGCGAAGATCGAGCCGGTGAGCGCATAGGGGGTGGCCTGGTCGACCAGGTCGAGTGTGGGGCCCCAGTCGCCTTCGGGGTAGACGTAGACGGTGACGATGGGGCCGAACAGCTCCTCGCGGATCAGACGTGCCTTGGGATCGTCCGACCGCACCACGGTAGGACGGACGAAGTAGCCGGTCGAGTCGTCCGCATCCCCACCGGCAACGATCTCGAGAGCGCTGCTCGAGCGTGCCTCGTCTAGCGCAGCTGAGTGTTTCGCAAAAGCGCGGTCGTCGATCACCGCGCCCATGAAGTTGGAGAAGTCGGTGATGTCACCCATCGGAATCCCCGGCACCTCGTCGGCAAGCCGCTCGCGCAATCCATCCCACAGGTTGGCGGCGACGTAGACGCGCGAGACTGCCGAGCACTTCTGGCCCTGGTACTCGAAACCGCCGCGGACGATCGCCGTCGCCAGCGCGTCGACCGAGGCGGACGGATGTGCCACGATGAAGTCCTTGCCCCCGGTTTCGCCGACGATGCGCGGGTAGTTGCGGTACCGGTCGACGTTCTCGCCGACCTTCTTCCACATCCAGTTGAACGTGCCGGTTGACCCTGTGAAGTGGATCCCCGAGAGGTCAGGGTGAGCCAGAGCCGCCTCGCCGATCTCCGGGCCGGGTCCGTGGATCATGTTGATCACGCCGGGCGGCAACCCTGCCGCTTCGAGGAGCTTCATCGTGTAGTGCGCGGAATGCGCTTGGGTTAGCGACGGCTTCCACACGACCGTGTTTCCCATCAGTGCCGGCGCGGTCGGCAGGTTGGCGGCGATCGAGGTGAAGTTGAAGGGCGTGACGGCGAAGACGAAACCCTCGAGGGGGCGGTAGTCGGTCTGGTTCCACATACCCGGCGGCGAGAGGGGCTGCTCGGCGTAGATGCGCTCGGCGAACTGGACGTTGAAGCGCCAGAAATCGATCAGCTCGCAGGCAGCATCGATCTCGGCCTGATGCACCGTCTTCGACTGTCCGAGCATCGTCGACGCGTTGATCGTGTCCCGCCACGGCCCCGCGAGCATCTCGGCTGCACGGAGGAAGATCGCGGCTCGATGCTCCCAGGGGAGAGCGGCCCATTCTGCGTGCGCGGACGATGCCTCCTCCACCGCTTGCTCGAGATGCGATGCGCTCGCCTGATGGGCGTCCCCCAAGACATGCTTGGTGTCGTGAGGCGTGACGACTTCATAGATGTCCCCGCTCGTGACGTCCGAGCCTCCGATCACCATCGGGATGTCGATCCGTTCGTCCGCCATCTCGGCCAATCGGGAGGTGAGGCTCTGCCTCTCCGGCGATCCCGGCGCGTAGTCCTTGACCGGTTCGTTGCGAGCCGCAGGGGGTTTGGGGATTCCGAACGTGCCGCTGATCTGAACCACCTCGTTTAGATCGTGACGGGGACGTCGCGAGCGTAGCCGACCCCGATGACGAGCCCGAGGAGAGTGGGTCGCGTCGGTCCTGGGTAGGAGAGAACCCGATCGTTCCCCTACAAGGAGGTAGACGTGGCCGAGCTAACCAATCTTGAAGAGAAGCTTGCCGAAGTGATCGGTCTGGCGCAGGCAGCCCAGACCGCAACCGAGAAGGTCATCAAGCTGGAGGAGGCCGAACAGGCACAGGACATCCTCGAGCGGATGAACGCCGAGGCCGCCGAGACCGAGAAGCGCGGGACGAAGATCGTCGAGTCGATCGAAGGTAAGAAGACGGCGATCCTCGAGAA
This sequence comes from Actinomycetota bacterium, assembly GCA_035249925.1. Classification (GTDB taxonomy): domain Bacteria; phylum Actinomycetota; class CADDZG01; order CADDZG01; family WHSQ01; genus MB1-2. The sequence goes on along the minus strand of DATFFR010000021.1, from coordinate 55,380 downwards.
AGCCCGCGAGACCAAGGTCAAGGCCTCCGACATGCTCGGCACCTACATCGACTCGGACGCCAACGCGCTCGACGGGTTCGAGTTCCTGACCATGGCCGAAGCGGGCGAGGTCGGTCACTGGAAGGTGCTGCAGCAGATGGCGGAGACCGCCGGCCACAGCGACATCATCAGCCTGACCGAGTGGGCGCTGCCGATCCAGGAACGCCATTTCCGCGACGCGCAGCAGACGTCGTTGAAGCTGGCCGCCGACGAGGACCCGAACGAGACCGGCTAGCGTCGCCAACTTCTATCGGGGGGCCGTGCGGCCGCCCCCTTCGTTTTGCGAAAAAAACGTGCGCTTAACGCCTGATTTCTCTCAAAGCGCGGCGGTCTCGCCTCCGGCTCAGGGCAGCAAGAGGCAGCTGTCCCCGAACTCGTGCCAGAGGTAACGCTCTTCCTCGGCGGCCGCGTACGCGCGTGCGACCAGGTCGTCGCCTGCCACGGCAACGAGCAGTGCCCTGTGCGACGCCTCGGGCGGGTGCCAGCCGGTGATCAGGCCGGTCACCACCCGGGCCCGGCGCTGGGGGCCGAGCACGAGATCGGTCCATCCGGATGCCGCCCGGACGACCCCGCCGGCGTCCGCGGCCGTTTCCAGGGCGCGGGTCACCGTCGTACCCACCGCAACAACACGCCCTCCCGACGCCCGCACGTGATTCACGAGACGAGCGGTCGCGTCGGGGACGCGGAAGCGCTCCGGCAAGGGAGTCTCGCCGCGCTCTAATGACGAGACCCCAGCATGCAGTAGCACCGGCGCCATCACGATCCCGGAGGCAACAAGGTCGGTGACGAGCTCGTCGGTGAACGGTCGGGCCGCGCTCGGCATCTCGGCGCTGCCCCGCTCTCTGCCGAAGATCGTTTGATAAGCCGCCAAGGGCCAGTCTCCACGGGTGTACGCGTAGGAGATCGGCCGTCCGAAACGCGCCAGGTAGCGCTCGACCGGTTCCTTCATCTCCGTGCGCACCCTGAGCATCCGGCTGCGCCCCTCGACACCGAAGTAAGCCGACACAACTTCGATCCGCGATCCGCCGGCAAGGTCGATCACCTCGCCATGGTGCCCATCGAGAAGAGGGCCCGAACGGTCGGCGGCGCGCAGCTCCACGGCCCAGGTCCCGTCGTCGAGCGGTGCGGAGAGATGAACGCCGACGGCGTCCGAACCGCGCCGCCCCTCGAGCGCCGCCGGCAGGGTCTCCGACACGTTGACGACCAGCAGGTCGCCCGGGTCCAGGAACTCATCCAGTCGCCTGAACACGGTGTGTTCGAGGGCCTCGCGCCCCGCGACCAGGAGACGCACCTCATCGCGCCCAAGCCCCCGAGCCTCGGGCGGCTCCGTGGCATCGCGCGGCGCCGGAGTCGTAGCCGGATCGGCCAGGGCCCGCGCACTCATGATGCCGCCGGCGCGGCGCTCACCAGATCCGCGGCCCGGTAGCGACCGCTCGGGGGACGACGCTCGACGAGCTCCATGAACGCGGGAACCACGCTTTCGGGCTCGGGGCGGTCCGAGATGTCCTCGCCGGGGAACGCCTGCTGTTGCATCACCGTCCTCATGTCACCGGGATCGAACGCATAGACATGCAACGCTTTCTGCTCGGCGCCGAGGATGGCGGTGATCTGCTCCAGCGCCGCCTTCGAGGAGCCGTAGCCTCCCCAGCCTTCGTACGGCTCGACCGCGGCATCGGATGTCACGTTCACGATCGTTCCGCCCACCGCCGCCAGGTTCGGAAGCAAGAGCTGGGTGAGAGCCAACGGAGCGATGACGTTGACGCGATAAACGCGCTCCAGCGTGTCGATGGGATAGCGCACCAGCGGTGGTTGCGGCGACGGCCCCAGCACGCTCGCGTTGTTGACCAACAGATCCAGGTCGCCGAGTTGGTCGACCTTCTCGACGAGCTCCGTCCGGTGGGCGGGGTCGGCAACGTCTCCGGGGATGGCGATCGCCAACCGGCCGAGGGCCGCCACGGCGTCGTGCAGCGCGCCTTCGTCGCGGCCGTCGATCACCACCCGCCGGCCGCGTGACACGAGTTCCTTCGCCAGAGCGAAGCCCAGGCCGCGGGACCCTCCCGTTATGACTGCGGTTGCCATGGTTTCCTCCTCCTGTTGGACGGCCCCAGACTAGAAGTTGAAGTAAGCTTTAAGTCAAGTGAGAGAGGAGGTGATCGAGGTGCCGGACGACTCGTTGTCGGTGGGCGAGGTGGCGAGCCGAAGCGGCTTCGCCCCGTCCGCGGTCCGCTATTACGAGCGCGAAGGGCTCATATCGGCCGCGCGCAGCGAGGGCGGCCAGCGCCGCTTCGAACGCGGTGTTCTGCGACGCTTGGCATTCATCAGCGCGGCCCGCCACATCGGCCTGAGCCTCGACGAGGTCAGGGCCGCCCTGGACCAACTCCCCCGCGGCCGGACCCCGACCGCGGCAGATTGGAACCGCATCTCGAAGCTGTGGCGGGCGCGCCTGGATGCCGAGATCGAAGCCCTCGAGGCGCTGCGGGACGGCCTCGAGTCCTGCATCGGGTGCGGCTGCCTGTCGCTCAAGCGCTGCCGGATCTCGAATCCCCACGACGTGGCGGCCGGCGCGGGCCCCGGCGCGGTCTACCTACCGCGGAGGTTGCGGCAACCACCTGCTTCGTGAGGTGGATGGGACGAGAGCCCGAAACGGGCGGTGGATCGGGTCCGAGCCGGTGCTAGCAGACGACGAGCTTGTTGCAGAGCGCCTTGACGGCCGGCTCGTTGAAGACGAGACAGGCGACGTCGTCCACACCGGGGTCGCCGATGTAGCAGCTGGACGCGGAGGCGGGGGCCGCCGGGATCAACAGGCCGACGACGCTCAGGGACATCACCAACATCGCTAGACGCTTACGCAACGGATCCTCCTTCGCTCGATGAGCTTGTATCGCTCGGGACCCAGGAGGGTTTCCACGCCTGTGCCTCGTTCCCTCCCACAGGCCCCAAAGCAATGGGCCTGCATACGAAGGGCTAGGCCGGTTCCTCGGGTTCGTCGTCCAGGTCGGCGGGTCGAGCTTGATCCAACGCGTCGGCTTCGGGCTCATCGATCCCGATGCTTGCGGGAAGCTCCTCTTCCGTTTCGGGCTGCCACGGCCGGGCCTGATCGAGCACATCGGCCTCGGGAGCGTCCGCGGGTATCTCGACGTCGGGAGCGCGGTGATCTTCGGACCGGTCTGGGGTGTCCATCCACTCAGGGTAGGCCGAGTGCCTCTCGTTGGCCAACAGCCCACTGCTCCCGGGTCAGTCGAGCTGCTCGACCCCGTATCCGCCATCGTCGTCGAGGACGACGGCGACCCCCGCTCCCTTCGACAAGGGCCCGACCGCTCGACCCGTCAGACCGTAGACGGCGGCCTCTTGCATCGGTGAATGGCCGACCACCAGTGCCCGGCCCCCATCGGGAAGGCTCTCGAAGAGCTCTCGCAACGCGGCCGCGAGCAGCGCCGTCTCTTTCTCGACCAGCTGGGGGTCCGCCTTCTGGAACGACTCGATGTCTCCGGCACCGGCCTTCTCGTAGGCCGCCTTCCAGCGGTCCTCCAGCGCGCTGCGGAAGCGGGCATCGACCACCACTCCCCCGGCGACACGCAGTGCCGACGCCGCCAGATAGCACGCCAGCGTTTGGGTCGATCGTTGCGCGCCCGACGAGATGAAGACGTCGTAGTCGCCCGACAGGCCCGCCCCGAGCTCAAGCGCGGTCCCGACCCCCTTCTCGGTCAGAAAATCGGCCTCCGCATCGTGATGCCGTCTCAGCTCCACCACCTTGGCCATCGGTCCTCCCTTCGCCCAACGCCGCCGCCGCGGCCGAGGCTATCGGTTGACGAGACAGCCCCTTGAGCGTATGCTTTGAGCAAGTGCTTAAACCGTCCGCTCAAGGAGGAGCCATGGACAGCAACCAGTACGTGTTGATCGTCTACGTCGCCTACGCGGCGGTGGCGATAGGACTGACCGCCTACCTCGCCCGCACCCTCTTCCAGCACGGCGGGGTCTTCCTCCGAGACGTGTTCGGGGACCGGGAAGCCGTGGCGGAGGCGGTGAACCGCCTTCTGGTGGTCGGCTTCTACATGTTCAACCTGGGCTACGCCTTCATCGTGCTCCGTGCGGGCCGCGGGCTGGATGCCTTCGATGCGATGCAGTTCTTCGTCAACCGGGTCGGGGCGCTGCTGCTGGTGTTGGCGCTTATGCACTTCACGAACGTCTTCGTGTTCTGGCGCATCCGGATCCACCGCGAGCAGCGCGACCTTCCCCCGCCGGTGGCGCCCCAGGTCTTCATCCCACCCACCGCTTCGGAAGCGTGACGCCATGGAGAGCACCCGCAGCCTGACGATCCTGTTCGACGAGTCGTGCGCGCTGTGCCGCCGCTGCCGCGACTGGCTGTTGACCCAGCCGTGCCTGGTTCCCGTGCAATTGGTTCCGGCAGGCTCGCCACTGATGCGAGCCCGCTATCAAGCGATCGAGCCGTGGCTGGGGAAGGAGCTGGTTGCGGTCGACGATGCAGGTCACGTGTGGGTGGGGCCCGCCGCATTCATCACGTGTTTGTGGGCGACGGCGCGATATCGAGCGATCTCCTACACCCTGGCCCGGCCCGCGCTGGCTCCGTTCGCGGAGCGATTCTTCATGTTCGTCTCCAAGCGGCGCGATCGCTTCGGACGATGGATCCACGAGGATGATGCCGAATGTTCCTGGTGTGACGGCGTTATCGTCACACACAACCAATCATGAAGAGCGCCCCGGGTGCAGCCCAGCGACAGGGAACGGACACGCGTCAGCGGATCATGGACGCGGCGGTGGAGACCCTAAGACGGGAGGGGATCGCCGGTACGACCGCGCGCGCGATCGCGCAGCGGGGCAACTTCAATCAGGCGTTGATCTTCTACCATTTCAACTCGATCCCCCAGCTACTGATGGAGGCGTTCTCGCGGACCTCCGACGAGCAGATCGCGAGATACGAAGCCGCAGCCTCCGACGTGTCGTCGTTGCACGATCTGGTAGCCATCGCGCGTCGTCTGCACGACGAGGACCTCGAATCCGGCGCGGTGACCGCGGTAACCCAGCTGATGGCCGCCGCGACCGACCCGGAGATCGGACGCCAGATCCTCGACCGGATCGAACGATGGATAGCGATAGTCGAGCATGCCCTCGAGCGAGCCGCCCCGACCGGCGGCTCGCTGACCTCGATAGTTCCTCCGCGCTCCGCCGCCTACGCGATCTCGGCGATGTTCCTCGGGATCGAGCTTCTCAGCCGCCTCGACCCGGAGCGGTCCGAGGCCGAGGAGTTGTTCGACATGATGGCAGGAGTCGCCGGGCTCATCGAGCAGGTGGCGCCGATGCTCGCCGGGCAGCCAAACCCGGACTAGCCATCTTGCTCCGCGTCTTCGTCGGAGTCGAGGACGCCGGTCACGAGTGCCGCGTTGATCGTGAAGGAGTTCGGAACGGGTCCGCCGGCGAGCAGACCCGCGTCGTCGAGCTCCTCGAGCAGGCGGCGGTTGCGTTGTTCCTGTTCCTTCACGGTCTGCCGGTCCTTCTCAGGATCGCCCGTCACGATGTGCATGGTGGACAAGGTGTCCAGCCGCTCGACCTCGCCGGTCTCGTAGATCCGCGCATGGGCGTCGCCGCCGATGCGGTGGAACGAGTAGTACTCGAGATACGGGCCTAGCTCGCCGCCCTCGGAGAAGACGTAGCGGACGAGCCCCGAGCCTCCGGTCTGCCGCACCGCGCCCTGCATGGGTCCCTCCGGTGGGGGCCGGACGTCGAGCTCCCAGCTCTCGTAGATCTCCTCGAGCTTGTCGACCATCACGTCGTACCGCGGGGCCGGGCTCAACTCCGCCACATCCCTCTCGACTTCCACGCCATGAAGAGGGCCAGAGCGGAGAAGACGAGGCCGACGATGCCGGGCAACACGTTGGTGTCGAAATTCGACCGGCACCGCTGCAACCGAACGACCTCCGGGTCGTCGGGCAGGTACACGATGCGCATGGTCTCGAGGCCCTCCTCCCAGCGAGCGCCCGAACAATCCAGCACTTCGTAGAAGTACAGAGTCTGTTCACCAGGCGGGGTGTAAGAGAGGTCGAGCCGGTGATACGTCTCGATCCGTCGCCCGCTTACCTCGGTAACCGATTCCACGGTGGCGTCGGCTTCGACCCCCCGCTCCTCGAGCGCCTCGGTCCGGCTGCGGGTGTCGAGGTAGGTCTTGATCCCGCCGTAACCGGCCGCGGCGAACCCGATCATGACGAGCGTGAGGAACAGCTTCACCCCCCAGCCCGAGCCGGAATCCCGAGGAGGCTGAGGGCCGATCGGGGGTCCTGGTGTGCCGGTCTGAGGTCTGGGATCGCCGTCCATGCCCGAACGTTGGCAGAGCGGAACCCGAGCCGCAATGGCCCTGGACGATCCTCGCCGACGCTTTGCCACAAAAGCTGCGCTTAGCGCAGATTCCTTACCAAAGCGAGCCAAGCAGGAGCGGCGGCCGGAGCGGCGAAAGATGGGTCTGTCGTCTCCTCACGGAAAGAGGCCCCTCTTGCGCGCGCGGATCTCCATAGCCGTCGTCCTTCTGACCCTCATGGCGGTGGCGCTGGCCCCCTCGACTGCGGTCGCAGCTCCCCCCGCCCCCGAGTTCCACTACGTGGGTATGTCCGACGGCGAGGAGATCGCCGTCAAGGTCTTCTATCCACCGGACTACGTCGAGGGAGGGCTCTACCCCGTGCTCTTCACGATGGAGGGTTACGGCGGCGCCGGCGGCAACAACGACTCCACTTTCAACAACCGGCGCGGGTACATGCTCGTGGCGGCCTCGGTCAGGGGCACCGGTTGCTCGAGCGGACAGCTCGATCTCTTCAGCGATCGCTCCGCGCTCGACGGCAAGGAGCTGATCGACAACTGGATGCCGACGCAGCGCTGGTTCAACGGCGAGGTCGGCATCTTCGGGCATTCCTACGCAGGTCTCACCGGCTTCCTGGTCGCCGCCCAGACGCCGCAGAACCTGAAGGCCATTGCGGTGTCGGGTCTGATCGACGACTTCTACCGCGGCATCTTGTTCCCGGGCGGTATCCCGAACCCCGGCTTCCCCGTGTTGTGGGGTGCCGGCGTGCGACCCGCGGGCGAGCACCAGGCCAACTTCGACGAATTGCAGAACGATCAGCACTGTCGCGAGAACTACGCCGACCATCAGGGCAGCAGCGCGCTCAACGTCAAGGGTTTGCTCGACACCTACCCGAACCGAGAGGCGCGACCCGACAGCTGGCCGATCCAGGCCGGCCTGATGAACAAGATCCGCGGCATCGCCGCCCCCATCCAGATGGGCCAGCAGTATCAGGACGAGCAGACCGGACCACGCGGCGCGCACGTGCTGTGGGAGAACGTCCCGAAGGATGTTCCCAAGCGTCTCGTTCTCTCGACCGGACGCCACAACCCCAACGACCCGAGAGGGACGAAGGCGGATTGGCTGGATTGCTGGATCCTGCACGACGGCTCGCCCGACGGCTCTCTCTCCGGCGGCCGAACGTGTGCCGCCGTGATCGACCCGGAGAAGAAGGTCCTCGCTTATTTCGAGTCCAAGGGGAGCCAGCGGCTCGCGCCATACGTCTCGGGCGAATGGCCGTTGCGGGAGACCGACTGGACCCGTTACTACCTGCGGACCGACGGCACGCTGGGCACGAGCGTCACCGGTGCCGAAGGAACGACGGTCTATGCGAGCAGCGGGACCGGCCGGCAGATGACCGGTGACGTCGGAGGTTTGGGTCCCGGTGGTCTCGCCGAGTTCACCTACGCAGAAGGGTTGCCGGACACCGCGCGCTACCAGCTCGCGTTCGACAGACCCACCGCGGTTGCCGGCCCTTCGACCCTGACCCTCCATGCATCGACCACGTCGACCGATGTCGACTTCTTCGTCGAGGTTCTCGACGTCGACCTGGCGACCGGCGAGACGACGTTCGTGCAGCGCGGCCTCCAGCGAGGGTCGTTCGCAGGTTCGTTCGATCCCGCACTATCGGCGAAAGTGCACAACGGGAAGCACCGCGGTGAGATCTACCGGCCGTACCACCGCTTCGTCGGACCGCAACCGCTGATCCCGGGCGAGGTCAACGAGTTCCAGATCGAGGTCTTTCCGTTCGGCCACGTGTTCCGCGCCGGCCACGCGATGGTCGTGCAGGTCCACGCTCCGCCGGCGAACGATCCGATCTCGACCTACGCGTACGAGCCGAACCAGGCAGGCATCGTGACGATCTATCAGGACGCCGATCACCTATCGAGCATCCTGCTGCCGGTGATGCGAAGCCTTCCCCCGATCTGGCCGACGGCGCCGGCCTGCGGCGAGGTGGTCGGAGAGGTCTGCGTCACGCCTTCGCTCTAGTACGCACGACGATCAGCTTGTCCACTCCGGAGCCGGCACCCCAGACCGCGCCCGGACGACCCAGGAGCTGACGGACCTCGGCGGGCGAAACCGGAAGAGGGACCGATCTGAACCGCTCGCGTCCCGGATCGAAACGAACGATCGCGTTGGATCCGAAATCTGTGATCCACACCATGTCGTCATCGTCCACGTACACCGCGTAGGGCTGAGGGTCGTCTCCAGGCAGCCGCCACTCCCGCCACCGGTTCGTGTCGGGGTCGTACATCCCGAGTTGGCCCACGTTCCACTCGCTCACCCAAAGCCGGCCGCGTGAATCGGACCAGATCCGCCGCGCGCCCTGGCCTGCCGTGGGCGGCTCGATGACCTTCGCCCGCCCCGTTCTCGTATCGACGCGTGCGATGTGGCTGCCCGCCAGCGACGCGTAATAGACGTCGCCGTCCGGCGTGGCCGTGATCCCATACGGGCCCGGCCCCCGCGGTGCCGCGAAGGTCTCTACGCGTCCCGAGTCTGGATCGAGTCGTCCGTAGAAGCCGGTCTGTCCGGTGAACCACAGCACGCCTCGGCGATCGAAGGCTGCGGTGTTCAGGTTCGCCCCGGCCGCGTGCTCGGGAAGCGGGAACGTCCTCACTTGCTCGCTCGAAGGATCCACCCGGACGATCGCGTTGAGACCGCCGTCCGTTATCCACGGCGCCCCGTCGGGTCCAACGATGACGCCGTGCGGCGCGGACCCATCGCCGAGCGGGATGTGACGGGTCTCGCCGTTCTTGGGATCCAGGCTTCCGAGCTCCCCGGTCGCCTGAGCCGTGTACCAAACGGTTCCGTCGGGAGCGGTGGCGACGTCGTGTGGGTGTGAACCCGCCGGCACATCGAACACCCGAACGCCGGCGATCGTGGGGGCGTCCCTCGGAGTAGTGGCCGCGTCCGAGGGACTCGGTGGAGCGCTGGTGACGGCCGGAGAGGGAGGTCTCGCGGTGGAGGGCGCGTCCGGGTCGGGCGTACACGCCGACGAAGCGACGGAGATCGCCGCCACCCAGACGACCACGAGACGGTGTGTCCGCGAACGATCGCGCATGTGAGCCGGTTCTAGCACTTCGAAGGCGACCCGCCCACCTCCCGTGCGCCAACGCCGAACCCTAGGGATCGGGAATCTCTTGAAGCTCGATGCGGTTGGGCCGGGCAATGAAGCCGCATCGACAAGGCACATATCGTCCCAAACACCATGCCACGCGCGGTTGCCACGCTCGGATCGCGCTGCCGGAGGGTCCTGGACTGGGATCGAGGACCGGCCGAGTATGAGTCCCGTGACCCAGACCCCTCGCACGATCCAGCGGACCTACCTGACGCTCCTGCTCGGGAACACGCTGGCCGCCTCGCTTATCTGGGGGATCAACACGATCTTCTTGCTCGATGCAGGTCTGTCGAACCTCGAGGCCTTCTCCGCGAATGCTTTCTTCACCGCCGGGATGGTGATCTTCGAGGTCCCCACCGGGATCGTTGCCGACACGGCAGGGCGCCGGACCTCATTCCTGTTCGGCACGGTCACGCTCAGCATCTCGACCCTTCTCTACGTTCTCCTGTGGCAGATCGAGGCCGCGTTCCCACTGTGGGCCATCGTGTCGGTGCTCATCGGGCTGGGGTTCACCTTCTTCTCCGGCGCCGTCGAGGCGTGGTTGGTCGACGCGCTCACGGCCGTGGACTTCAAAGGCAACCTGGAATCGGTCTTCGGTCGAGGGCAGATCGTCATGGGCGCGGCCATGCTCATCGGATCTGTCGCCGGCGGGTTCATCGCTCAGCGCACGAGCCTTGGCGTGCCCTTCGTCGTGCGCGGTGTGATCCTGATCGTCATGTTCGTTGTCGCGTTCAGGATGATGCACGACATCGGTTTCACGCCGCGCAAGGGAGGAAGGCTTCGCGTCGAGCTGCGGCAGCTCGCGTCCGCCACCTTCGAGCACGGCTGGCGGGTACCGGCAGTGAAATGGCTGATGGTCGAAGGGATCTTCATCGGCGGTGTCGGCATCTACGCGTTCTACGCGCTGCAGCCGTACCTGTTGGAGCTCTACGGAGACCCAGAGGCGTATCAGGTCGCCGGCCTCGTTGCCGCGATCGTCGCCGGTGCACAGATCCTCGGTGGGATCACGGCCCCGCGGATCCGGCGGCTTTTCCATCGCCGAACCTCAGCGTTGATCTTGACGGCGGCGGTCGCTGCCGGAACGCTCGGGTTGATAGGGCTCATCGAGAACTTCTATGCGGTGGTCGGGCTGATCGTTGTGTGGGCCCTCCTCGCAGCGGCCTCGATGCCTATCCGTCAGACATATCTCAACGGCCTGATCCCTTCCGGGGAACGCGCGTCGATACTGTCGTTCGACTCGATGATGGCCTCGCTCGGCGGAGTCGGGATCCAGCCGGTGCTCGGCCGCGCCGCCGACGTATGGGGCTACGGAACCTCCTACGTGATCGCCGGCGGCCTATCCGCGCTGGCGCTTCCATTCCTGGTCCTGTCGCGCAAGGAGAACGCTCTAGCGGACACGATCGAGGTCACCGAGTCGCCCGCGGCGGCGCCAGAACCCGCTTTGGTCGAAGTTCCTTCCCGAACTCCCTAGTGCGCGTGGGCGTGACCGACGGGCCGCGGATCCGGTGAAAAGCCAGACGCTGGCTTCTACCGGGCCGGAAGGGCATCCACGAATTCGATACACGAGCGGATCCAGCTGCGAAGCATAGTTTCGGTTCTCACTCCGGCGGGGCCCACGAAGACATATCCCTTCATCGGGCGTCCGGTGAAGTCCATCGGGCGTACGTATCCCTTCTTCAGCGCGCGCTCGGCACCCTCAGGGCCCAGACGGGCGACGAGGTCATCGTTCAGCACTCCGCAACACATGTAGCCCTTGAACATGAACGCGATCCCGCCAAACATCTTTCGTTCGTCCACCGGCCCGTGCTCTTCGAGGATCTCCCGAGCCCGGATCGCCAGCTCGCCGTCAAACGGCATCGACCTGCCTCCTCTGGCTTACCTCGGTCCCTGCGGAGGCCCGTTCAGGACTCCGACTCTCGGAACGGACGCACCTCTATCGGCTTACGGATCACGGCGGAGGTCTTCGCGGCCCAATCCAGCGCGTCCTCCGACGTTGCCGCTTCAATGATGTAGAAGCCTCCGATCTGCTCCTTCGACTCTGCGAATGGGCCGTCGGTGGTCAGCACGTCGCCGTCGGCGTCCCGCACTACCGTGGCCGTATCCGGTCCGTGCAGCGCGCCTCCGAATATCCATGCCCCGGCAGCTTTCAACTCATCGTTGAGAGCAACCATCTGCTTCCAGGATTCCTGCATCTCCTCGTCGGTCATCGAGGGAGCGACCTCGCCCTCAACGCTGTGGACCGACAACAGGTACTGCGCCATAGGTTCCTCCTCGCAATGGGCGGGCGCTTCCCGCTCCCACGTTGCTACAACGAACGGCTGTGGCCGGATTCGACAGGTGATCCTAGAAAACCGGCCACGGCGCCCTCGCCGCGACGCCCTCGCCACGGCCGCAACGAAACAGCTGGTTCGTCAGGGATTCTCCGTCTCGAGCTCGGCAAGCCGCCGCTGTAGGAACCGCCGCTCTGCGGGGTTGGTTGCGCCATCGAGGGCGCGCCGGTAGCTCGTCACAGCCTCGTCCTTCCGATCCATGCGTCGAAGCAGGTCCGCCTTGGTCGAGTGGAACAGGTAGTAGCCGTCCAGCCGCTCCTCCAAAGGGGCGAGCACCGGCAGCGCTGCAGCAGGGCCGTCCGCCATCGCGATGGCAACCGCGCGGTTCAGTTCGATCACGGGAGACGGCTGCAGCTCGGACAAGGCCCCGTACAGTCCCGCTATCTGCGGCCAATCGGTGTCCTCGGGACGCGGCGCCCGAGCATGTAGAGCGGCGATAGCCGCCTGCAACTGATACGTGCCGGGGCGACCCATCGGCAGGGCGCGATGAAGGGCGGCAAGCCCGTCGTCGATCATCGCTTGGTCCCAACGGGCCCGGTCCTGCTCGTCGAGAAGGATGAGGTCTCCAGATGGCGCCGTACGCGCCTCGCGCCGCGAATGGTGCAGCAGCATCAAAGCCAGCAATCCCAGCGCCTCGGGCTCGTCGGGCATCAGCTCGGCCACGAGCCGTGCGACACGGATCGCCTCGTCACACAGGTCCGCGCGCATCAAGGGGCCCGACGTAGTCGTGTATCCCTCGTTGAACACCAGGTAGAGCACGGCAAGAACACCGGGGAAACGTTCGGGCAGGAGCTCCGGTGGGGGTACTCGATAAGGGATGCCTGCAGCGCGGATCTTTCGCTTCGCCCTGACCAGGCGTTGTGCCATGGTGGGTTCGGCAACGAGAAACGCTTTGGCGATCTCGGCCGTGGTCAAGCCGGCCAGCGTCTTGAGAGTGAGAGCGACGCGCTGTTCCATCGGCAGAGCGGGATGGCAACAGGTAAAGATCAGCCGTAACCGATCGTCGGGGATGTCGCTCACATCGGTCTCGTCTCCCCCGAGAGATTCCAGAGCAGCCAACCTGGTGATCGTCTCGGTCTTCTCGGCCAGCTTCTTGTCGCGGCGCAACCGGTCGATCGCCCGGTTCCGGGCCGTGGTCGTGATCCAGGCGCCAGGGTTGGTGGGCACACCCCGGGAGGGCCACGTCCGGAGAGCGTCCAGGAAAGCTTCTTGAACCGCTTCTTCGGCGAGATCGAAGTCGCCGAAGACCCGGATCAGGGTCGCGACCGCCCGTCCCTGCTCCTCCCGGAACAGGCGGTCGACGACCCTGGCTGAGTCGGCCCCTACGACGGTCCCTCGTCGAAGCTCATGATCGGCCGGACCTCGACGGAACCGCGGCTCACGCTGGGGATCCTGGAGCCGGCCTCGATCGCCTCGTCCAGGTTGGCGCAGTCGACCAGGTAGTAACCGCCCAGCTGCTCCTTGGTCTCGGCGAAAGGCCCATCCGTCGTCAGCGTCTTGCCGTCCCGCTCCCGGATGGTGGTCGCGGTCGTCACGGGTTGGAGAGCCTCGCCTGCGACGTACCAACCCTTTCCCTTGAGCCAGTCGGTGTAGGCGGTCCACGACTTCATCTCGAGGGCCATGTCCTCCGGCGAGACCTGACTCGAGTCGAACTCCGGCGCGTAGATCAACAGCAGGTACTGCATCACGACTCCTTCCGCTCGGTGGCCCGGCGGCCACGTTCACCCTATCGACGAACCCCCCGAACAGAAATCGACAAAACCGCGGAGGAATCGCGGAAAAGTCTGCCGGAGACCTATAGAGGGAATGAGCCGGGGCCACCTCTAGGTGCCCTTGTGGCCACCCCATGACGGCCCCGGTAGTGGCCGGCCGATGAGATACAGGCAGGACCGGGTCCATGGGCGGCGAAAGCATTGGCGGCGTTCATTTCTGGGAGGTGAGGTTCGTCCGGTTACTAGGATCGCGGTCGCCCGGACCGGCGCTGCTGGTGATAGCTCTGCTCGCATCGCCTCTGCTTGACGCTCCGGCCGAGAGCACTGAACGCGTAGCCCCAGCCCCCTCCGCCGAAGCGGCCGCAGCAGCCGCCGCGCCGTCTGGATCGTGGGTCGAAGCGCCCAGGACACATCCGGTTCGCCGCTCCGCGGCCTCTCTCGTCTACGACAGTGCCAATGGGAACACGCTGCTCTTCGGTGGGCTTCAAGACGGCAACGGGTTGAACGACACGTGGGTTCGGGCAGACGGTGAGTGGACACAGCTTCATCCCGAAGGAACTCCCTCACCGCGGTACGGCGCCGTCATTGCCTTCGACGCGGCGCGCCGGGAAGTTGTTCTTTTCGGCGGGAGTGCATGCGACGACACGGGCTGCAGACCGGTCGCGGAGACATGGACGTGGGACGGAACCACCTGGACCGAAGAGCAGCCTGAGGGATCACCCCCTCCCCTCCATGCCCCGGCGATGGCGTACAACGGGACGTCGGAAGCGCTGGTGCTCTTCGGTGGGTGCCTCGTCGCGGCCTGTCCCTCCCCCACCCAGACCTGGACTTGGGACGGAGCCACCTGGACCAGGCATTTGAGCTCATCCGCGCCGAGCCCCAGACACGGCGCATCCATGGCCTTCGATGCGGCTCGCGGTGAGACCGTCCTCTTCGGTGGGATCGGTGCCGACGGCAACAATCTCGCTGACACTTGGATCTGGGACGGTTCGACGTGGACGCAAAGATCGACACCAACCGCTCCATCTGCACGTGCTTTCGCAGGGATGGCTTACGACGCGGCGCGCGGCGAGACGTTTCTGTACGGGGGCGGAACCAAGACTTGCCCGACCTGCACCACTTTCCTGGACGACGCATGGACTTGGGATGGCTCGCACTGGAAGCCTTCCGATGTCAAGGGACCTCCACCGATCGAAGACGTCAGTCTCGTCTACGACGCAACCGCGGCAGAGATAGTGCTGTTCGGCGGGCGGGGGAAGGTCGCGGGTGCCGACGACATCGTGGTCGGCACCCTGCGTGACACGTGGACGTGGAGCGGCAGCGAGTGGCGGCGTCACGAAAGCAGCTGGCCCGAAGAGAGGCAGAATCCGGCCCTCGTGTACGACCCTGTATCGGGCATGACCTTGATGGTCGGCGGAAACTGCGGGTTCGACGAGACCTGCGCGGTGTGGGCCTGGGACGGCACCTCGTGGACGAAACTGTCCGATCAGCCGCGCGTGTGGCATGTGACGCCCTCGTTCCATCCGAACTCGCAGAAGATCGTTCTTCCCTTCGGGTCGTCAATTCGCGAGTGGGACGGAGCGTGTCGAACCTGGACGTCAAAGACTCCCGCCACCGCGCCGGTGCCGCGCGTCGGATTCGCATTCGCCCCGGATCGCAACGGCGATGCGGTGATGTTCGGGGGGCAGGGGTGCGGGGGCTCCTGCTATCTCAACGACACATGGGTATGGGACGGCGCGCGCTGGCGCCGGATCGATCTTCCAAAAAAGCCCACAGGCCGCGCCTTTGCCACGATGGCTTACGACCCCGTTCGCCGCGAGACCGTGCTCTTCGGAGGACTGAAAGACGGAAGCGGTGGTTTCCTGAACGACACATGGGTATGGGACGGCGCGGCGTGGACCAAGCGTGAGCCCACGACCGCTCCGGCTGCACGAGTCTTCGCAAGCATGTCGCACGAGCCGGGGTCCGACCTGACGATGCTCGTAGGGGGAACAGACGTGGACAACGCCACCCTTCGAGACGTCTGGTTCTGGGACGGCACCGAGTGGTCCGAGGGGCCACTCGACCAGGCTCCTCTACCTCGAACCCTTGCGGGCCAGGCCGAGCATCAACCAACAGGTACGGCGATCCTGTTCGGGGGTCAGCGCGGTTTCGTAGGCCGCCACCAGAGCGACACGTGGATCTGGAGCGCTGAAGGCGCCATCCCGGAGCCGCCTCAAGCGACCAGGTCGTGCGGGGACCCGGAGCCCACTCCAGGTCCGACGATCTCACCCACACCATCGCCGACCATTTCGTCGTCTCCCGGCACCTACCCCGAGACACCGACGGATCCGTTGTTTGCAGATCAGTGGGGGCCGCAGCAGATCGATGCCCCGCGGGCATGGGGGGAAGCGCAGGCCACCGGTCACGGCATCAGGGTCGCGGTTCTAGATAGCGGCGTCGACATGCATCACGAGGACTTCTCCTGCCCCGGCAAGATCGACGTCATCCCGGGGGCCGATCCCGTAACCGACGACGGAGACCCCGATGACGAGTTCGGCCACGGTACTCACGTGGCCGGCATCATCGCTGCGTGCACCAACAACGGCAGGGGCATAGCCGGGACCGCTCCCGACGCGACGCTCCTCCCGATCCGTGTACTGAACGCTAGCGGGAGTGGCAACGCGAGCCAGCTCGTCAAGGGGATCGACCGGGCCGTCGAGGCAGGTGCGCACGTGATCAACATGTCTCTCAGCTTTGGTCCGGCGAGTCCGACTCCCGTCTTCAACCCCGGACAGATCGAACCTGCTATAGCGCGAGCGGTCGCAGCAGGCGTCGTCGTGGTCGCAACGGCCGGCAACGACTCGTTGCCCATCTGCGAGTACCCAGGACTTGCCCGGGACGTGGTCTGCGTGGGTGCGACGGACAGCCGCGATGCCAAGGCCTGGTACTCGGTCTTCACCCATAAGGAAACTGGTCCCGCCCTGGTTGCCCCGGGCGGTCAGTCGACGCCCTTCTGCGACCTCGACTCCGAAGAGATCCTCTCGACGTTCGCTCTCGCCGTAGACGAAGCCGCGGGTGATTGCGACGGCAGGCTCGGATACACGGATCAATCCGGGACCTCGATGGCGGCTCCTCACGTCTCCGGAGTCGCAGCCCTTGTCTACAACCGGGTAGGGGGCGTGCGTACGAAAGCCAACGCCGACGCGGTCACGAACGCGATCGTGTCCAGTGCCCGAGATCTAGGTCCTCCCGGTTACGACCCCGTCTTCGGGAGCGGCTTGCTCGACGCCCTCGCAGCCGTGCGCGCCGTGGAGCCGGCCGATCCGAGGACCACCGTTCGCTTCACGGAGCGCTCCGCCACCTCCGGCCAGTACTCGGACGCCTCATCGTTCGAGGCAGAGCTGACCAACGCGGCCGGACAACCTCTTGCGGACCGAGAGTTGACCTTCGAGCTCGTAGGGGCCGACGGCGCGCGTACATTCACCGGGACCACCGACGAGCAGGGGATCGCCTCGGTGGACGCCACGCTCACCGAGCGGCCGGGGCCCCATCAGCTGACGGTCCGATACGAGGGCGAAGGCAGTCAGCTCGGCGCCGCAGACACGACCGCGTTCGTGATCGACAAGGAGGACACCGCGCTCGTGCTGGCAGTCGACGGCAAGGGGGGCAAGCGCAGACTGAGTGCCCGTCTTTCCGATCAGGACACCGACTCGAACGGGATCGGGGGTCGGATCGTCGACTTCTACGCCGACGGAGAGCTCATCGGAACAGCGACGACAGATGAAGCAGGCGTCGCCAGGTTCGATCCCATCGGCCGGCACCAGGGCGGCAACCACGGCTACGAAGCTCGATTCGTAGGAGACGACTACTACCTTCCGTCGTCCGGCGACTGAGTCCGCGCTGCTCTCGCAGCGGCTCTATCCCGTGGGCGCGGCGCAATCTACTGAGTTGGCGGCGGAAGCTGCCCGGTGGCCCCCGGGTCCGGAGGACCCCCGCTGGCCGTGGTCACTCGCGGGGCGACCAGAGGGACCGTTCCGATAACGATGAGGGCCACTCCCGTATAGACCATCTCCTGACAGCGGCAGTCCTCTTCGAAAGAGGTTCCGGTGAATCCGATGCCGAGGACCAGGATGGCGATCCCCCACCATCGCTTCCTCCAACCTCTCGCCCACCAGGCCCGCAGCACGAACAGGGTCCCGGCCGCGATCACGACCGCGCCGATGACCAAGGGGATCGTGATCTCCTGGCTCTGCGGGCATTCGGTGAACTGGGGCGGCGCGACCTCCTCGGGGTCGTAGGTGATCTCCACCTCGTCGCCGACGGAGATGTCTTCCGGCTCTCCGCAGTAGATGATGCCGGGTGGTTCCTGCCGCAACCCGAACTCGTCCTGGAACGCCACGTCTGCCACTGCATAGGGAGACGAGTTCCGGCCGCCGCCTCGGATATCGATGGCGGTGATGGTCGCGATCGTCTCGATGCCTCTGTCGGCAAGCAACCTGGCTTCGCGGGCCTCGAACGGCGCACCCACCGAAACGGCCATCCCACCGACGAGCAAGGCGATGCCGATCAACATCATGCCGAGGAGCATGCCTCGTCTCGAGCCAACCGACCAGATGGTTCGGACAGAGGTCTGGTCGCGGCGGCCCCGAGTGTCTAACGTGTGAGTGTGTCGCGCGAGCTGCTGGAGCCGGAGTTCGGCATCTATTCCTCGTGGCTGGTGGAAGCCATCCGTCATCTGCCGCCTGCCGATCGGATCCCGGCGGCCTGTCGCGGCACCGGGCGTCCGGCCCTGCTCGAGGACCTCAGCAACCTGCTGGGTCTGCAGGAGGCAGACCGGTTGCTGGACATCGGGTCGGGACTGGGCGGGCCCGCGGCCTGGGTGATGCAGAGGCGCCGCTGCCGGGTGATCTGTCTGGACCTGATGGAGCTCGAGGTCGGCGGCTCGATGCAGCTTTTCCCGGAGCTGAGCGGGATCGTCGCCAGCGCTACCGCGCTGCCGCTCTCCGATGCCAGCGTCGACGCGGCTTGGGCGCTTGGAGTCGTCGAGATGGTTCCCGAGCGCCAGCAGAGCATCGGCGAGGTAAGCCGAGTGTTGAAACAAGGGGGCCGTTTCGGTCTCTACGGTTTCTTCGCGACAGGCGCCGACATCCCCTTTCATCCGGCGGTGAATCGGTTCGATCGACCGGAGAGTGTTCTCGAGATGTTCGAGCACAAGGGACTCCGTGTCATCCACGCCGCCCCGGCGTCCACCGAGGCGGTCCCTACCGAGTGGGGTACCTCCGCCGCGTCGGCGCGGTCCGCCGTGCGTCGGCGGCATGCGGGCGAACATGCACTCGCGCTCGCCGAGACTCAGCTCGGAAGCTTTAACTGGCTGCGCATGACGAGGCAGATAAGGGACTGGGTCATGGTGGGTGAGAAGGTGACCAGATGAGCGCTCTCCACGAGGAGCACCCTCACGAGTACCCGAAGGGCACGCCTCCGCTCGATCCCGATGAAGCACGGACCCTCGCCGAACTGATCCGGGATTGGACCATCGAGAGCGACCGGCTCACGGCCGAGCTCACTTTCAAAGACTTCCAAGAGGCGTTCTCGTTCGTTAACAGAGTGGCCTTGCTGGCCGAGGCCGAAGGGCACCATCCCGATATATCGATCTCGTGGAACCGGGTGAAGCTCGAATTCTGGACCCATACCGCTGAGGGTCTGACCCGGAACGACTTCATCATGGCGGCCAAGATCGACCGCTTCCGCCCATGACCGCCCAGGCGCATGACCGGCTCAGATGGCGCGGTGGTGACTATCTCCTCGTCGGCGTCGACGGGGATGTCCTCTTCGATCCTCTCGAGCACGGTCTCAACCCGGCTCCGACCACGACCGCCAACTGGCGCGGCTGGGTTGCCGTCTATGCCGTCCGAGACGACCGTCTGTTGCTGGCCGAGCTGACCGATGTGGGTTTCCCGCGCGGGCCCGGCGCGTCTCCCCCAGCGCTCCGAGGTGTCCGGGCGGTTGGTGAACGGGAGCACGGCCCCTTCCGCTACGAGGAGTTGGATTGGGCCCTCGACTTCAGCGGGCGGATGATCGTCGCCCGCGGATTCATCCAGTCCCTGTATCGGCACATGGGTTTCCATCCCGCATGGAAGTTCGAGGAGTCGTGGGAGCTCGACTTCGACAAGGGACGACTGAGCGGCAGCCGAGAGCTGTCCGAAGAGATGGCGCGGTTCCGAAAGAAGATCGAGAAAGACCCGACGCTCGATCCCGATCACGAAGCCAGGCCGGGTTGGCTCGAGCGAACCTTCACGCTGGCCTTCCGGCGCAGCAAGGGTCCCTGACTCGTGGAGCCGGATGGAATCCTGCCCGGCTCGATAGGACCGCCCCGACGGTCAGCTCTCGTGAAGCTTCCTGGCGCGCGCGAGACCCTCTTCGGGGTTGGCGGCGGCCTCCTTGTCAGACTCGAGAGGCTCGATCTTCGGAGTCAGCTCCCGCATCGCATGCGCGAAGACCACCAGGTTCCGGGCCATGTGCTGGCCCATGTACTCGACCGACTTATGGCCGCGGCCGGCGGTAGCGTAGTTCGGACCGGGAGACTGGTCCGTCCAGCCCGTCCAGTAGACACGTGACTCCGGCGGAAGCACGAAGCCGACGTCGTTCAGCGCCTGGGCGCACTCCGCGTAGACGTGGTGGCCCCCGTCCTCATTCCCGGTGATGGCGACACCTGCAACTCGCCCATAGACCTTCTTGCGCCCGAGCTCGTCGTACGAGAAGAGCCACGCATCCATCCGTTCGATCACTCGCTGAGCGATGCTCGATGGATGTCCGATCCAGATGGGGGTTCCGAACAGCAAAACCTCCGCTGCAAGAACGCGTTCCCCTATCTGCGGCCACTCATCCCCTTCGCCCTCATCCCACTCAACACCGGGCTTGACGTTGTAGTCCGCAACTCGGATCTCCTCGTAGTCGATGTCATCGTGACCGCGCATCCAGCCGATGACGTCCTGCATCATGACCGAGGTATTCGATGGATGGTCGGAAGTCTTCAGCGAGCAGTTCAGCCCACACACCTTCACCGGCATCGGTTTTGCCTCCTGTCCTCAGGTAGACGGTCCGATGCGCAGTATCCCGCCGCCCGCAAACGCGTCCATTCGGGGCGGCCCCGATGCGGCGAGCGTTCCGGCTAGAAGGGAAGCCGGCAGTCGTCCTCCAGGTCCCCGGTCGGCACGCAGGGATTCTTTAGCCATTCGATGATCTCTTTGGGCCCTGCGAACGCGGGCGATGCTCCGATGACCAGTAGTGCCGCGGCAAGCAACGAAACGATCGTTTTCCTCACATCGACCTCCTCGATTTTCGGATGCTCCAGTGTTCGAGAGCGCGGCCCCGACTCCTCCCGGAAATCTCTGGATGTGAGTTGCCGGCTCATCTGACGCTACGCTCCTGCAGCCCTCACCCACCTGTCAACCGGCCCAACGGAGGCGGGCAATGGATTGGAAATTGGAGGTTGTGACTGTCCCTGTCTCCGACCTGGATCGCGCACGGGACTTCTATTCGAAGCGCGTCGGTTTCAAGGTCGACATCGATCACGAAGTCTCGCCGGACGTCCGCTTCCTCCAATTGACCCCGCCGGGTTCGGGGTGCTCGATCCACCTGGCACCCGGGAGCGGGAAGCTGAAGCCGGGATCCCTTGAAGGCTTGTTTCTCGTGGTCCCCGACGTCAAGGCCGCGCGCGAAGAGCTTCTGAACCGAGGCGTAGACGCCGGCGAGATCCGCGTTTACGACAATGGCGAGTACCGGCCTGCGCTCGAGGGCGAGTCGCTCGATCTCGTCGGCGTCGTCCTCTTCTCCGACCCCGACGGCAACCGCTGGATGGTTCAGCAGATCCCTCCACGCGAGCGATAGCCAACGAATGCCAAGCGCGGTCGCGCGTCAACTCCTGCTAACTACCTCGTAGGTCCCGAGGAAGGCGCCCGTCGTCGTAACTTGACCCTCCACCAACTGCAGTGATCTCAGCGCACCGTCGTCGATGAAAAGGCGTTTGCCGCCGCCCAGGACGACCGGGTCGATCATGAGACGGAACTCGTCCACAAGATCGTGTTCCATCAGGGCTCCTACCAACTTCGGGCTCCCCAAAACGTGAAGATCCCCGCCGATTCCTCTCTTCAACTCGGTCACGGCCGGGGCGACGTCCCCTGTGACCAGGGATGAGTTCTCCCACGCGAGAGGCTCATCGAGAGTCGCCGACACGACGTACTTCGGCTTGCTGTTCAAGGGCCGGGCCAGGGCCTGTTCCTGCTCCGACGCGTTGGGCCAGTAGGCCGCTAATGTCTCGTAGGTGTAGCGGCCGAGCAAGAAGCCACCCGCCTCGTTCAGATAGTTCACCACCCAGCTCTGGGACGCTTCGTCGAAATAGGGCAGGTGCCAGCCGCCGTGCCGGAAGCCGCCGCTCATATCCTCGTCGGGGGTGCCCGGGGCTTGTACGACTCCGTCCAGGCTCATCCACTGGTCAACTACAACCCTTCGCATCTAGGATCTCCTCTCGCCGGCCGCTGAGAGCCTGACCATGGCCGTGAAGCGTTCTGTGAGTCCAAGGGACGATATGCGTCTTTAGGCCGGCTATCGGGCAAATGGATATGCTCGCCCTCCTTCGCTCCCCTACGGACAGGAGAAATGCATGTCACGGAGGCTTCAACTGATCCTGGCGGCGGTCACGGTCGCTCTCGCGACGTTGCTGCCGGCTCAACCCGCCTCGGCCGGTTGCGCCGCGGACGACCCCACGGTCGAGCAGGTCGTGTGCGGCGTCGGGTATTCCACTCTTCAAAGCGTGACGTGCAAGGTGGGCCGCAAGCTGGACCCCGAAGCCGGCTGCATGACCTGATCCTCGACCTCCCGCGACGCGGAACCGACGGATGGTCAGGGGTTCGACCGGGCTCGCAGCTGCTCCATGATGGCGGCTGCGTTCGGTGTCTTCGCCCTGATCTCGATCTCGCCGGACACCTCGGGAACGTCGACGCGGTCGTAGTCGATCCGGAGCGAGATCGTTTCATCGTCGAAGAGCGACACCTCGACCGCGCTCAACCGAGGCTCGGAGAAAGGTGAATCGATCAGCTTCACGCGGCCGGAACGACAGTAGACGGAGAGGCGCTGTTCACTGATGCCGAGAGCGAGTCGCTCCAAAGTCACCTTGCCGTAGAAGCGCTTGCCGGGCGCCTTGAAGCGCCGGTAGCGGACGCTGCCGGGGAGCCCCTCCTCGATAGTCACGATCCCGTCGGACTCGAGGGCGGCCCGTACCTCGGGTTTGAACGTTCCGCTGCCGAGAAGGAGCTTCGCGAGGAAAGCCATGCGTAGACATTAGAGGTCATCGGGATGGAAGCAGTTTGCGTAGGTCGTCGATGGAGTCGGCGTCCTCGGGGTTCTTATCCGGACGGTAGCGCTTGACGCGGGCGAAGCGCAGCGCGACTCCCCCCTTGTAGCGGGTCGAGGTGTGGACGCCGTCGAGCGCGATCTCGACGACGAGCTCGGGACGAACGAGCACGGCTATCCCCCGGCGCTCGGTCTCCCGCTCGAGTAACGCCTCCGTTTGCCAGGTGAGCAATTCGTCGGTCAGCCCCTTGAAGCATTTTCCGACCATGACGAAGTCGTTCGAATCGGGATCGCGCGCACCTAGATACAGGTTCGATAGCCAGCCCTGCCGACGACCATGGCCCCACTCGGCCCCAAGCACCACCAGGTCGTAGGTATGAACGGGTTTCACCTTGCGCCACGCCTTGCCGCGTCGGCCCGCCGCATAGAGCGACGTTGCGTCCTTCACCACGGCGCCTTCGTGCCCCGCCGCCAGCGCCTCCGCTAGAACGCGCTCCGCCTCGGCCGGGTCGGATGTGACGAGGGCCGGGATCTTGAGATCCGGGGCGAGCGCCTCGAGCCTCTTGGCCCGCTCTTCGAGTGGTGTGTCGAGCAGGTCGGCGCCGTCGACATGCAGCAGGTCGAACAGGAACGTAACCACCCCTTCGGGAGGAGCGTCCCGGTCGATCTTCGACACGGTCTCTTGGAACGAAGCCGGACGGTCCAGGTCCATCCACAAGGCCTCGCCGTCGAGGACGACCCGGCGGACGGGAAGCCGCCGCACGACTTCGACGATGCCCGGTAGCGCCTCGGTTATGTCGTTGAGGTTGCGCGTGTAGATCCGCACTTCATCGTCGCGCCGGTGGATCTGGATCCGGATCCCGTCCAGCTTCCACTCGACCGAAGCGCGCTCGAATCCAGCCACGGCATCGGCGGCGCTCTCCGCGGTCGACGCCAGCATCGGAAGGATCGGCCGAAAGATCTCGAAGCCGATCTGCCGCAAACCGGTCTCGCCGGTGGTCATCGCGATCTCGGCCGTTCGCGACAGGTCGCCCGAGAGCATCGCGGCGCGACGCACGATGTCGGCCGGCGCCCCGGAGGCTTTCGTGATCGCATCCGTCATCAGGCCCGCGAGCGCGCCCTGCCTGAGCTCGCCTGTGAACAGGCGCCTGATGAAGTCCGCTTCCTGCTGCGTCGCCCTCCCGAAGAGTTCTCCGAGGATGGCCTTGCGCTCTCCCACCGAGCCGGGTCCCACGGTCTCCTGGATCTGCGAGATGACGCGATCCATCTCTTGGATCGTCACCGAAGCCCCGGACGCGTGGCCTTCTGCGATGCCGAATGCAGTGGAGTAGCCGACGCCGATACGACCCTGGCGGGGAACACCGGTGAGGAAGCCGACAATGATGGGAACCTCGCTCAGGTCCAGCCTCTCGAGGAGCTCGGCGAGGATCGACACCTTGCCGGACCGAGAGCTCGTCTCGCCCACCCGGCCGGAGGCCGCGACGACATCGGCAAAGAGCGTCACGGCTCGCGCCCCAGATCGATCGCTTTCACAGCCCCACAGTAAGAGGGGCTACGGGAGTCGAGCGGCGCTAGGGGGTTGCTGCGCAGATCGCGTGGATGTCGTCCTCGAGATCGCCGTAGTGGCCGGAGATATCGGTGAAGTACTTGTCCATCACGGTCTGGGCGACATTGCAAACGATCCCCG
Source organism: Actinomycetota bacterium (assembly GCA_035249925.1). GTDB lineage: Bacteria > Actinomycetota > CADDZG01 > CADDZG01 > WHSQ01 > MB1-2. The sequence goes on along the minus strand of DATFFR010000021.1, from coordinate 30,821 downwards.
CCTGTGCCGGCGGGGCCGCCAGCGGCGTCATGGCGAACGCAAGCAACAACACGGCGATCAACCTTCTCCGCATGGTGCCTCCTTCATCCGTGGCCTCCGCCGCCTGGCTTGGACTGCTTTCGGGCTGATTTATACCAATTTCCCTAGGAATCGGGGGGCTCGGGGCGAACGCTTCATGGATGAAGGTCACCTCGACCCGGAGACTGCTCGCCTCCCTCGTGGCTCTCGCCTGCGTGGTCGCCGGCGCGCCTGCGGGCGGCGCCGCATCGGCCTCGGCGGCGAAGGAGTGCCGCCCCTCGGTCGCGGGTCTCAATCTCCAGACGGTGACGATCCCTCAGCTGCAGAAGGCCCTCGCCTCAGGAAGGACGTCCAGCCACGAGTTGGTCAAGGCCTACCTCGCCCGGATCGCCGCATACGACGAGCGGGTCAACTCGATACGCGCTTTGAATCCCAAGGCACTGAAGCTCGCGAGCAAGCTCGATTCAGAGCGCGACGCAGGGCAAACGCGCGGCCCCCTCCACGGCATACCGATCCTGCTCAAGGACAACATCAATACGACGGACATGCCGACGACGGCCGGATCTATCGCGCTCGAAGGAAGCATCCCGCTAGTTGAAGCGACGATCACTACGAAGCTCGAGAAGGCCGGAGCGATCATCCTCGGCAAGACGAACCTGTCGGAGTTCGCCAATTGGGTGGATCTCAACATGCCCAACGGTTACAGCTCGCTCGGCGGTCAGGTCCGCAATCCCTACACGAACGGGGATCCGAGTGGATCCAGCTCCGGTTCGGGAGTAGCAGGAACCATGGCCTTCGCGACGGGCGCCGTCGGAACCGAGACCTCCGGCAGCATCCTGAGCCCGAGCTTGGCCAACAGTCTCGTCGGGATAAAGCCGACGACGGGCTTGCTCAGTCGCTTCGGGATCCTCCCACTCGCACCCAGCTTCGACACGCCGGGCCCCATGACGAGAACGGTGACCGATGCCGCGATCATGCTCGGGGTGATGGCGGGTGTCGATGAGAAGGACGAGCGCACCGCCGACTCCGGCGATGCGCCTTCGGACTACACCGGGTTTCTCAAGGGCGCGGCTCTGAAGGATGCGCGGCTCGGGTACAGCCCCCAGGATCTCGGTAACCCGCTGTTCGAGAAGGCCCTGGCTGAACTCGAGAAGCAAGGCGCGACCCTGGTAGAGACGGACACACTGTCGAACACCAGCCTGGTCGGATTGAGCGAGATCGGGTTGATCCCCAACGAGTTCAAGGCTTCGCTTAACCAATACCTCGCCGAACAGACCTCCGAAAAACTTCGCGTCAGGACCCTGAGCGACATCATCGCCTACAACGAGGAGCACCCCGACAAGGTCAAGTACGGACAGAGGCTCCTGATCGCCTCCGATGCGATGCCCGGCGTCTACCACCCGGCCACCGCGGAGGCGACCATCCAGTCGTCGCGAGCTGCCATCGACGCGACCCTGACGGCGGATGACCTCGATGCCATCGTGGCACCGGGCAACACGTACGCGAACGTGAGCGCGGCGGCCGGTTACCCCACGGTCATCGTGCCGGCCGGTTACCAGGGTAAGAACCCCTTCGGGTTGAGCTTCCTGGCCGACGCCTTCAGCGAGCCGAGACTTATCTCGTTCGCCTACGGCTACGAACAGGCGACGAAGCTACGGATCCCCCCGACCGAGCTGAACACCCTCTTGGTGCCCGAGGGCTGCAGCTAGCTCGGGGCGTCGCCCCCGGAACCGGACTGCTCAGACGGCGGGGCGGCGCGTGGCGCGATGGTTGAAGCGCAGGGGGTCGAAGGGACGCAAGACATCCGGCGTGCGCGCTTCCGCGATGACGGTCGCCACCAGGTCGCCGGTCACCGGGGCAAGGGTGACTCCGAGCATGGAATGTCCGGATGCCACCGTCACGTTCTTTGCGATCCGGCCGATCACCGGCAGACCGTCGGGGGCGACGGGACGCATCCCGGCCCACGCTCTGCCTTCGGCGTCGTCCGGCCACTCTCGTAGGTATGTACCGGCCGATCTCGCGATCGCGTCGACCCGCGTGGCTTGCAAGCGTGTGTTGACTCCCGAGAACTCCATCGTCCCGGCGAACCTGATGGCGCCGTCGAACGGCGTGACCCCGACGCGGGCCTCGTAGAGATAGAGCGCGTGGTTCACGTTCACAGGGGCAGGTGCGTAGTGCAGGCTGTATCCCTTGCCGGCGTCGATGGGGACCCGGACCCCCAGTTTCCGCGCCAACCCACCCGTGTGAGCTCCCGTCGCGATCACTATCTCGTCTGCCTCGATGGAGCCCTCGCCGTTCCTCACGCCGACGATCGAATCACCTGCCCACTCGAAACCTCCGATGTGCGAGCCGACGACGACCTCTACGTCCTCACCCAGCAGTCTCTTGACGTATCCCGTAACGAGGGATTCGGGGCGCACCTGACGCTCCTGCTCGACCAGGATCCCGGCTTCTATCGACCCGGCGAGTTGCGGTTCGAGATCCTGCATCTGGTCACGACTGAGCCGAGCCGGCGTGTAACCGAGTTCCTTGACTCGCGCCAAGTCGTCGAGGACGTGCTCCCGCTTGGTCGCATCGAGGAAACAGAACAACAGCCCGGCCCGGTGCATCTCGAACTCGACGCCGTCGGCCTCGAGCTCATCGAAGAGCTCGAACGTTCGTGCGTTCAGCCGGGCGGTCGCCTCTAGGCCGCGCGAGTAGGAAGCCTCGTTGCAGTTGCGCAGCAAACCGACCAGCCACCTGATCCGGCGGGGGTCGAGCGTCGGTTTGATGTACAGCGGGCTGTCCGAGCGGAACATCCATCGGAGCGCTTGGCCGACCATGCCCGGTGCTGGGACCGGCATCGAGAGTGACGGCGTGATCCACCCGGCATTCCCCTCGGAGGCGCCGGCACCGGGGCTCGCGGCATCGACGATGGTGACCTCGTAGTTGCGCCTGCGCAACGAGTAGGCACAGGCCAGCCCGATGACTCCTGCCCCTACGACCACCGCGCGTTTCAGACCCTGCCTCCTGCCCGGCGCCTGGCGGACGCGGGGGATCGTTGGCTTTTCATCGGGCAGGAAGCGGGCCTGTGTATTCCACGACGTCGAAGGCGCCGAGGCCTCCGCCGTCCTCGACGACGTAGAGGATGCGATCGCTGACCCACTCGACGTCGATGGCACCGTGCACGTCTTTCAGGAAGTAACCGACTTCGCGGAGCTTCCCATCGCTTGAAACATCGAGCAGGCGCACTCCGTGCGAGTAGGCCGCCATGGCGACCAGTCCACCGTCGTGGAAGCTCGGGTGCTCGTGTGCCCAGTGGGCCGAGCATCCCTGGACCCCAAGGGCATCGACGGGCGGATGGCCTTCGCCGTTCGTCAGCGTGTAGGTGCCGAGCGGCTTGAGGCCGCCGGTGCGCCACCCTGTCGTGTCCCACACCTGCAGCTGCTTGCCGTCGTCGCCGTAAAGCTCACAGCGCCCGTTGTTCACCCCCTCGGAGGCGGTGACCAGGAAACGGTCCTTGCCACCGCGCGGCCAGATGTTGTTGTGACCGGTGTTGGGTGCCGAGTCCTGGGTCTTGGTCAGGACCTTTGGCTTTGTCGGGTCGCTGGTGTCCAGCACGAACAACGGAGTGCTGGACGTGACGACCAGGCCGGGCCGGACCTCGGTGACGTCGTGAGCAGGCGTGTCGTTGACCGCCGCTCTCCAACCCTTCCCCACGATCTTGGGCTTCGCGGGGTTTCGAAGATCGATGGTGAGGCCGGCGCTCGCCGACCCGCTGCCGGACGCGTATGCCCACTTGCAGTCATATAGACACTCCAACGTGTGTCCACCCGCGTTCGGCAGAGTCGCGATGACCGTCATGTCGCTTGGATCTCTGACATCGATAACGAGCAGGCGGTTCACTGCATCGGTGCGGTTGAACTGGGACAAGAGCAGGATCTCGCCGTTCGTCGCAAGGTCCTCGTTCTCGTTCGACTGGATCTGGATCTCGTCCGCGGTCATGTGGTCGAGCAACTCAGGTGCTTCGGGCTTCGAGACGTCGTAGGCGTAGAGACCGCTCTGCCAGCTCGAGATGAAGTACGTGTCGCCCACAACCTGGGCGCCCACCGCTATGCCCCCGATCGGGATGCTCTCGATAAGGCGGAAGTTCTTCGACTCCGCGATCACGTCGCCGCGGCCCGGCGCCGCCAGAACCGTTAGGAGCGCAACGATGGCAAGCAGCGCCCGTTTCACTTCTTCGCCTTCGCGTCCAGCGCGTTGAGGAGCATGTTCTGGCCGGGGATCGTGATCGTGTACGGATTCAGCCCGAACCAGTGATCGAAGTCCTCGCTCGGCTTGGGAAGCAGCGCGCCGAAGATGACGATCCGCCCCTTGCCGCTCTCGACGACGCCGATCGAGGTCTTGCTGGTCTCCTGGCCCTCGGCTCCGAGCTTGCGGTTCTTCGGCGGATCGACCGTGCCCACGGTCACGCCACCGGTCTTCTCCCAGTCGGCCCGCTGGATGCTCCAGATCGGGGCCGAGTTGAAAGTCGGAGAGTTCTCGCACTGGCTCTGGCCACCCTCGTTCCCGCAGGGCCAGTACTGGTCGCGTTCCATCAACAGCGGGTAACCGAGGCCGACCGGGTCGAACGTTTGGCGCGCCCGGGGGTAGAGACCCTTCGTCCACGGGTGGTTCAGGTCGAGATCCGAGTAGCCCACGTAGGCGTAACCCTTCTTCACGGCCTTCGACGGGACGTCTACGAGCTCGGGCACCATCTTCAGTGCCGAATCGGTGAGAACGAGCGTTCCACCGGACCGCACGAAGTCGGCCAGCTCGGACGTCTCACCCACGGTCTCGTCGGCAACGACGAAGGAGTCGAGCCCATCGAGGTCGTCGATGTCCCCGACCTCCTCGATCGGAGAAGACACGACCTTGCCGAGATCCCTGAAGTAGTCGGTGTTGGAGACGTCGTACGGACGCTGCTCGGCCATCCCGTACACCTCGTTCCGAGGTTGCCTCGGCGGAGGAGATGGGTTCCCGTCGCGGTCGGTTATCCGGTCTCCGGATTCGTAGAAGCCAAGACGGCCTCCGAGATCACGTTTCTTGAAGCGATCACCGATGTGCGCGGCGTGCACGACGGTCGTCTCGACGATCGCCCGGATGTTGTCCACGAAGACCTGTTGCGAGCGGCCGTCGTAGGGAGCGAACGACTGGCAATCGACCTCGTACGAGATGCTGTCGGCACCGAGCCCGGCATCGGCCGCGGCCCAACCGCCCCAGGTACCCGTCACGGTGTAGTCGAGGTGCTCCCAGATCGTTGCGTACTCGGCCCATTCGAGCGTTATGTACGCGGCCTTCTCGTCCACCGGGCCGATGTACTGGGTATACGCCTTCAGCGCCTCGTCGCGGACGCCGCCGGCTTCGTGCATCACCTGCTCGTAGACCCCAACCCCCTGCGGGGTGATGTAGCCACCGAGCGCCTCCTCCATCTTCTGTTCGATCCGTTCGGCGAAGTCGTGGATGCGTACGAGCTTGTCGGCGGAGCTGTTCTGCTCGTGCAGGAGCACGGCGCCGACCGGCAGGGGCCCGTGCATGTCGGCCGCAGCGGCGAAGGGCCGGCCGTGCAGCTCTTCCCGCCGCACCTTCTCGAAGTACTTCACGATGGCCGACTCCGGTTGCGTCAAGGTCGTGTAACCGTTCTTGAACAGCGTCGGGTGATCCGGGAACACCCAACCGTCGTGAAAGGCGAGCCGGTTGGTGTTGAACCCATTGCTGTAGTTCGAGTAGTTGAGCCACCCCCCGTTGACGCGATCGCCGGCGAACCACGCGTCGGGGACCGTGTCGACGACGTAGATCTTGGTGCGCTTGAGAAGATCCTTGACGGTGATCTCGTGGGTCTTGCCGGTGTTCCCGGTGGCGTCGTTCAGCTTGTGACCCGGGTCCTCGGTGCGCCAGATCAGCAGATCTTCCAGGAAACGTAGGTCGCCTTCACGCCCGCACGGCTCCGCCGCGTGCCCGTTCGTCAGGAACACGTATTCCTTCTTTCGGTCGGGGACACTCTCGTCGGTCACGACCGCGATGTGGAACGGGAGCCCGTCCTTCGTGTCGTCCGGATGCCACGGAGGCTGCCCGTCCTGGCCGATCGACACCGCGCGCGGATCGTCGAGAGCCTCGTCCACGCTGAAGAAGTCGAGGTACTTGGGATAGAGCTTCTCCATCAGCTTCATGCCGGGGACGAACTCGTCCTGCCACTGGATGTAGTCGACGGACTGAAGGGGCTCTAGGAGCACGCGCCCGTACAGCTCGTGCTCGTCCTTAGTCGTAGCGACCGGCGTCGCCGAGGCCGATGGCGCAAGCAGGACCATGACCAGACCCACGTACGAGAGCGGGCGCAGAACCCTCACCGTCACTACCTCCCTATCCGTCGATGCCGCGCGGCTTGAAGAAGTCGCCCGCCGCGGGTTGTGTCGTGTCGAAGTCGAGTGCTCCGAGCCTCCCGCCGTAGCGGAGCTCCACGGGGAAGAAGGGAGCCGTCGGCATGTGATCGGCGTGACCCTGGTCGAGAACGAGAACCAGTTGCTCGCCCTTGTGGATGATTCCGTCGAGCGGCTGCAACGGGAACCGCAACTTCATCTCTTCGCCCGGCTCGACCTCTTGCGGGCCGCGGCCGTTCGGGAATCGGACGTCGCCGGCGCCCCAACCGAGGAGGTTCCACACGCCGTCTTTGTCGACCCGGATCAGATAGGCAGCGACGAATCCACCCGGCCCGGTCGGCGTCACCCGTAGCTCTAGCTCGGGGATGCCGACAAGCCTCAGATCGTCCTTCATCTCCCGCGTCAACATCGCGCAGTCGGCGCAGTAATGGTCGATCGGCGCATCGTTATAGATGAATGTGTTGTCGGTGATGATGTAGAAGAAGCGATTCCGGGTCCCGGGGCCGAGGATCGCGGTGGCCTCGCCTTTGTCCGGTGAGTCCGCAAGGGTGTCGTTCGAAGCCAGGTAGAGGGTCTCGCCCGTCACGTCGGTCGGCGGCCATGCGGTCTCGGTTCGCCATTGGAGGTCGGAATCCTGGACCTCGACCGTAGGACCGAGGTCTGCCGAAGCGTCCTCCTTCAGCCAGCGATCGAACCACTCGAGCAAGATGTCCGCGTAGTCGCCGCGCGGGCCGACATCGTGTCCGCTATCCGGGTACGCGTGGTCCCACTGCCCCAGCATCTGTTCGACGTAGACGCCCTTGCTCGCGAGCTCGTTGATGAAGGGATGCTGGTGGTCGGGTGAAACGTTCCAGTCCTGCAAGCCCTGGACCAGGAGGACGGACCCTCGGTAACGCTTCAGGATCTCGTCGTTGGTGTTGCGCTCTTTCCAATAGCCGTAGCTGTCGTGCCTACCGGTCAGATAGCTCTCGAACGTCGCACCGAGCGCCTCTTCCGTGCTGTCGCACATCGCGCTTGCAGCCCAGCGATCCGGATCCCGGCCACCTGCCGGATTCGCCTGGCCCATCCCGTAGTAGTGGTAGTAGCCGGCGACGAAGAACCACCAGCGCCAGTCGTTGTGACCTTGCCCGTAGATGAACTCGTAGATGTCGTGGATGCCGCTGACGGGAACGATGGTCTTCAAGTGGGGATTGCCCGTCGCCGCGACCTCCCACGGCGTCGATCCATCGTACGACGCGCCGGTCATCCCGACGTTGCCGTTGCTCCACTCTTGGCTCCCCAACCACGTCACCGCCTGACTGAGATCGGAGCGCTCCTTCGGGCCCATCAGGTCGGCGCACGAATCGGTGCCGCCGGCGCCCCGAGTGGGCACGAACGCGACGGTGTAGCCATGCCGGACGAAGTTCTCGGTCATGAACGGGCTGCACGTGCTGACGTCCACGTCGCGGAGGTCCGAGAGGATGTAGGGGCTCGCCTGGAGGATCACCGGCGACCGGTATCCCGCCGGCGCATCCGGCCGGACGAAGCCGATCTGGATGATGCTGCCGTCGACGTTGCTCTCCAGCTCGACGACGGCGGCCTCGCCGATCTCGAAGCGGCCTTTCTCAGAAACTTGTGAATTGCCGGTGTTCATGGCGCAGCCAAGAACGGACTGTGCCGCCGCGGGCCCGCCCGAAACCAGGAGGGCCGCGAGAACCGAGCAGCCGATCGCCAGCACCACCAGCTTCCTGATCACTTGGCCCCCTTGAATCGCAGGATGTCTATCCCGCGCTCGTAGTCGACCGAATAGACGATCTCGTCGGTAACCCAGTAGGCGGCCGACGTGGAACCCCGCCACGGCAGGAAGTAACCGGCTTCCGAGACCTTGCCCTTGTCGCTGATCTCGAGGAAACGTGTGCCGTGGTCGTAGAAACCGATCGCGACGATCCCGCCGTCATGGAAGTCGGGATGCTCCTCGAACCAGTGCGGCGAGCAACCGAGCGGTGCGCTGAGGCCGGGTCGGCCGTCGACCCAGGTCCCGTTCGTGATGTACCACTCGTCCAGGATGGTGAAGGTCTTCGTCTCTTTCCAGCGGGAGGCGTCCCAGACGGTGAAGGCGCCGACACCCGCCTCGCAGCGAGGGGTCGCGTTCGTCTCGAACGAGCTCATGATGAAGCGGTCCTTGCCGCTTCGCGGCCATACGACCGAGTGCTCGCGCTTGTCGACGTTCGTCCCGTACGCGAGCGCCGTCGGTTTCGCGGGATCCCTGCGCGCGTCGACGTATGCGATCGGAGCGGAGGCCGTTACGACCCGTCCGGGCGCGACCTCGGTGACGTCATGGACCTTGTCGAATTTGAGCTTGGCGTTCCAGTGTCCGACCTCTTTCGGCGCGAGCGGATCGCGTAGATCGACCAGCGTCGCTCCGGAGGACGGTCCCTCGGGTCCTACGAAGTCGTAGGTTCCATACGAGTACTTGCAGTCGAGGATGCACGTCGCCGTGTGCGAACCGGCTCCCTGTAGGACCGCGATCTCGGTTGGGTTCGTCTTGTCCTCGACGTCCCAGACGTGCAGGGAGTCGTTGGGGACCTGCTCGGCGAACAGCATGATCTCGCCGTTGGTCGACACGTTCTCGTTCTCGAACTTGAACCCGAAGGGCGTCTGCGACAGCTGCTCTGGCTTCAGCGGGTCCGAGATGTCGTAGATGGAGAAGCTCTTCCACGACGTCACGTACAGGTATTTGCCGACGACCTTGGCCCCCGTTGCCGTACCGAGCTCGAACGGCACGAACGCGACGTGCTCCACGTTGTCCGACGTGATCCCGTAGGTACCGGGCCCGGCCGTCGCACCGGGAACGCCGGAGACCAGCAACAGGGCCGCGCCGAGGATGGCTACGCGCCTCATCGGAGCTTCGGCCCTCCGACGAGGCGACCCACGACGGATTCACCGCGCACGCCGACTGCATCGAACGTCGGGACGCACTTCTTGGGGCTCTCCCAGCACGCATCGACGAACGCGACCCACGGCGTGCCGTCGGGACCGATCGTCACGTCGAAGAAGTCACCCAGCGAGTGGCAGCGGGTGTCGCCGCACCCTCCGCCCCGGTGTAACGGGTCCGAGGGGTCGTTCATCGATCCCGTGTAGAAGACAGGGTCCTTCGCGAGAGCGTCGGCGGTCATCGTGATGTACCCGTTCCACGACGAGTTCTTCTCTTTTCCGGGCGTGACGGAACCGATGTAGGTGAGCGCGATCTTGCCGTCGTCGCCGACGTCGATCGCCGGCAGGCTCGAGCGCTGGATCCCGGGAGGTCCGATCATCATCGGGTCGCTCCACTTCTTGCCGCCATCGCGCGAGATGGCGAGGTACGGCAGGTCGTCCCCGCCGATCCACGTGTAGTAGAGGTTGCCCTTGCCGTCCGCCGCGATCCCCGCCTCGTGTCCGTTGGCCCCGTTGTCGGCCACCTGCACCTGGTCCCAGGTCAAGCCCTCGTCCTTGCTCATGGACAGCCACGGCTGACCGCACCAGCCCCTCGGGAGATAAACCGTGCCGTCATCGCCGACGAAACCGTGCCCGACCGCGCCGTCGCACCACGGCTCTTCGCCCTGCCCGCCCGGATCGATCGGCGTGATGTACGCAGGCTCGCCGGTCGGCAGCCAGGTGAGGCCGCCGTCAAGCGAACGTCCGCAGGTCGTCGCGGTCGAGGTGCCCGACAACATGACGAGGTTGATCGCGCAGTAATAGACGACGTTGGGGTAGCCGCTGGGCTCGTCGCCCCCCTTCGGTGGGGGCCCGGCGAAGATGTTCTGGTGGTCGAAGTGACCGCAGATCCCGGTGTTCGTCCACGACTCACCGGCATCGTCGGTGAACGAGATCGGCTGGCACGTGATGTCCGGAGGGATGTTGTTGGTGAAGACGCGGCCGGTGTCCTTGTCGAGATAGAGGATGGGGTCGAGGCTCATCGGCTGAGCCGGCGCTCCGGCGATCGTCGGAGAGACGACCTCCCATGTGTGTCCCTCGTTCGTCGACCGAACCACGTGGGGCTCGAGATCGGCGTTGCGCGCCTGATAGAAGATCCGTCCCTTGTCGTCGACGCCGATCGTCGGCTCCCAACCGTTGATGCCGAGACGGTAGAAGCGTGCATCCGGAGCCTGTGAGGTGATGGACGGATCCGTTATCTCGACTCCACCGGCATGGTGAGCGACGGCGCGGCCTCCCGAGTGCCACTGACCATCGCCGTTCTTGCGCCTGGGGAATCCGTCCTCGTTCGGCGCAAGGAACGAAAGCGGCGCTGCGCCGGATTGCAACGTCGGGTGCGCGTGGCCCTTGTGCGTTTCGGTACCGGCCGGCGCCACCGAAGACGTCGCCACAAGCGCTCCACCCACGACCGCGATCGCCACCACGCCCGCGAGCCTGCTGATCACATCCATTTGGTCACCCCCCGAACCTGAGGTCGCCTTCGACGACCGGGATCTCGATGGACCCTGCGAGGTCCTTGCCCGTGCTGATCACGATCAGTGGTTGGAACTGGTCGGGTTCGAGCTCCATCGACCCGCCTGCGATGAACAGCGCCAGGCGATGCCCTTTCGGCACGAACGCGGCGAACGGACCGCTCGGCTCCCGCACCTTGGTCGCCTCGGCTACCGGGAAGAGCTCGCTCTTACCGTGGGTCTTCCAGTGGCGGAGGTCCATCTGCATACGGCCGACGGCGCTCTCGTAGTCGTCGACGTACAGCATCGACAGGGGGTCGGAGGCATCGGGCTCGCACGGCAGCTCGCTCGGAACGTGTCGCAGGACGGCCACGAGGTTCCCGCCCGGCATGGTGCTGGTCACGCTCAGGTTGATGTCGAAGTAACCCGCGAGAATGACGTCTTCTTCGACAGGCTCCGACACCCAGAAGGCTTGATGACCGCCGCAGGTCAGACCGGGCTCGACTCCGGGGGCCGTGACGAACGCCTGCTGCGAGCTTTCGACGTCCTTCGATCCCTCGACGAGGGAGGTCCCCGACAGGTGCAGCGTCTCGGTCTTGGCGCCGGGCGGCCACGAGTCGGCGGTATGCCAGTTGCCGGCGGTGTCCTGGAACTCGACGACGCCGCTCTCCGCAGGTGCTCCCCCGCGCAGGTGCTCGTCGAAGAACGCTGTCGTGCGCTCGTACCAGTCGTCGCGGTTCGACGTCGGCGTCTCGTGGTTCCACTGACCCAGGATGAGATTCGTCCCGTGTGGGTTGAGAAGCTCCCACTCGTGGTCGTAGGAGTGCCAGTGACCCTCGCCCCAGTAGTTCAGGCCGTTCGAGCGCCACACCGCGACGTCGGTGTTCTTGATGAGGGGGCGAAGGTTGCGCTCGGCCCAGTACTTGGTCCTGTCGCCCGTGGCGATCAGGTCAGAGGTCCCCTGGACATGTGATGCGTAGAGATCTGCACAGATGTGCTCGACGTTGTTGTCGTGCGCGGCCCAACCGGTCGCAACGCTCCACACCGGCGCGAGGAACGGCCCGTAGTGGATCGGGGCTCCGATGCGGGTAAGCAGCTCGTACGGATCGCTGACACCACTGGTGGGGATGACTGCCTTCAAGGACGGCGGGTCGGCGGCGACGGCCATGTACTGCGACCACGCCGAGTAGGAGTGGCCGATCATCCCGACATTGCCGTTGCTCCACGATCGATCGGCGAGAGCCTCGATCACGTCGTACGCATCGAGCTGATCGATCTTGTTCCCGAACTGGAGACAGCCGTCGCTCAGGCCGGTTCCGCGCATGTTGACCTGCCCGATCGCGTAGCCCTGCTCGAGGTAGCGCTCTTGTGCCGTGCTCGTCGTGCCTGCCGAGGTATCGCCGCCGGCCTCGGTATTGAAGTAGGGGCTCAGCTCGAGGATCGTCGCGAACGGGCCGGGGCCCTCCGGGAGCGTGACGTGGCCGCGCAGAACGGTCCCGTCTCTGGTTTCCACCTCGAACGCGGTCGTCTCGGGGGCCGAGGGGGCGGCGGCGGCGCGGCCTGCGCTCGGCAGAGCGAATGTCCCTACGACGATAAGAAGGAGAACCGCGCTCGCTGCGCGACGGATCCCAGCCGCTGTTCCTGCCCGCTTCCCCATCTCTCCCAAGGTTTCGAACCTGGGAGTTCCTTTCCCTTCGCGGGAAAGGAGAAAACTGGAACGTTCTCTCTACGATTCGGGCACAGAAAGCACGCGCACTAGGAGCATCAGCGCCAGCCGTTCCTCGGGATCGTCGAGAGCCACGCCGGATAGCTCCTGCGCCTTGCGCAATCGATAACGCAGCGTGTTGGGATGGATGTGAAGCGTGGCGGCGGCCGCCGTGTAGTCGCCGAACGCATCGAAGAAGCACCTGAGCGCCTCGACGTAGGCGGTGCCGCCCTTGCTATCCGATTCGATAAGACGACTGATCTTGGCCGCATAGAGGTCGTGATCTTCGGCCGTCGTCTCCGCGAAGCGGGTCAAGAGAGCGGGCAGACGAACCTCCTCGATGGTTGCAACGCCTTCGCGACCGCCCGAACGCAGCACCCGCACCGCCTCCTCGGCCTCGCGCCTGGACCGTGGCACGTCGCGCAAGCCGGCCGCATGCCCGCCGACCCCCAGCAGTGGGACAACGTCGTGGCCCGGACGGGCGACGAGGTCCTTCGCGATCCGAACGACCGCTTCCTCCGAAGCCGAGGGGTCTTCGTCGGTCGCGATGACCGCGTAGACGATCCCGCCGAGCAAGGCCGTCGCTCCGCGCACCCGGTAGGTGGACATGTGAACGGCCAGCAAGTCACGGAACTGCGCCCTGACTCGCGTCTCTTCCGCATCCTCGGGGGCCGAGAGCCAGCCCGCAAGAACCCGATAGCCCGCGCCGGTGAGGCCGAGGCGAACGGCGGCCTCGCGCGCCGCGGCCGTGCCGTCCAAGATGCTCGCCAGAAGCTCCGCCTGAAGACCGCGTTCGACGTCGGCTCCGGCGCGGTGCTTCAGCAGATGAAGTGCGGCGACGTTTGCGGCGTCGGCGAAGGCTCGTTCGACCTCGGGCCGAGGTCGTTCGGAGACGGCGGCCCAGATCGAACCAAGAACCTCCTCGCCTGCGCGCACCGAAACGGCCAACCGGGGAAGAACCCCTTCGCCGATAGCGTCTACGAAGACCGCCCCGGTCTCGTCACCCAGTTGTCGAAAGACGCCCTTCGCTTCCAACCGTTCGAGGAACCGTTCCGGCACTCGACGACCAACGATGGTCTCTGCTCGTGCGGCATCGGCTTCGTCCTGCCGTCCCGAATAGGCCAAGACCCGCGAGAGCCGGTCTTCGATCGTGACCGGGGCGTCGATCAAGGTGGCGATCGCATCGGCAAGGGCGAACAGGTCGGACCCGGCGAGCCCGTGGATCTCCTGACCGCCGAGCGATCCGTGGGAGAGAACCGACTGGGCAAGTTGCACGATCTGTGACCACGACGCCCCCGTCGGTATCGACAGCACCGCCAACCCTGCGTTCTCTGCAGCATCGACGACCGAGTCGTCGGTCAGGGCCGAGGTCTTCAGGACTACCCCTGCCACTCGCTTCTGAGCCAGATCGGTGACGAGATCGACGGCGCCGGCGCCCGGCCCGACCCCGACCCCGAGCACGAGATCTCCCTCCGTCACTGTGAGGGGGTCCATCTGATCGTGAACGACGATCTCGTGGACCTCGATATCGAGGCCCTTGGGAGCACAGGCCACGGTGACCACCCCGCGCCCCAGGGTCTTCACGAGCCTCTCCAGCGTATTCACCGTCATTTCCCCGAAACCGTACCCGCCCGTTTGGCCTTTTCTACGAAGACCACCCCCGCAAGGATTCGGACCCGATATCGAAGCTCCGGCAACCGTGATGTAGTGGCGACATGAGCGAGCACTACCGCCTGGCCGACGTGATCGGGGCCCTCTCGGTGGTCGCCGACCTGGGTTTCGGCCTGCCGCCCCTACAGGCTGTGCGCTCCAGCCTGATCTCGGCAGCCCTCGCGAGACATCTCGGCGTCGGCGATGACGACCTGCAGGCCTCCTTCTATGCCCCGCTCCTCATGCACGTCGGCTGCATCTCGATGGCCCATGAAACCGCGGCTCTCTACGGAAACGAGATCGCGATCACCCGAGCGGTTGCGATGACGAACCTTGCGGACCCGGACGACATCGTCGCCAAGCTGGTTCCCGTGGCCGCTCGCGAGCTGCAGATCCGCGGTCGACAGGACAGCCTTGATGAGGTGATGGATCAAGCTGACGACTTCGGCAAGCACTTCGATACGGCGAGCTCCGAAGTAGCGCGCCAGACCGCCGGCCGGATCGGCCTTCCGGAACACGTTCAAACCTGCCTCTATGAAGTGGACGAGGCCTGGCAAGGGGGCGGCGCTCCACGCGGTCTCGTGGGCGAAGACATCGCGCTTCCCGCTCGGATCACCCGGCTGGCGAGCGACGCGGCCTACTTCAACAATCTGGGAGGAACGGGACTGGCTATCGAAGCGATACGCGCGAGGGCAGGGACGCTCCACGACCCGGACCTGGCGCAAGCGTTCATCGCCGAGGCCGAGAAGATCCTCGAGGATGCCAATGCAGAGGAACCTGCCACCCACTTGACACGTGCCGAGCCCGACCCGGTCATCGAGGTCGACCGGACACAGTTGATGGAGGTGGCGGCCGCCTTCGGTGACGCTGCGGACCTGAAGACGCCGTACACGCACGGGCACTCGGGCGCCACGGCCCAGCTGGCTCTGGCGGCCGGCGAGCACGTGGGACTCGACGGCGACGCGATCGAGGCACTGAGGCTTGCGGCTTTCCTCCATGACGTCGGACGAGTTGCAGTGTCGAACGCCGTGTGGGAGAAGGCCGGGTCGCTGAACAGCACGGAATGGGAAGAGGTGCGCGTACACGCGTACCAAGCCGAACGCATCCTCGGACGATCCGACGCCCTGGCCGGTCGTGCGCGGAGCGTGGGCATGCACCACGAAAGGCTCGACGGCTCCGGGTATCACCGAGGCAGTCGTGGGACCGAGATCCCGATGGAAGCCCGCTTACTGGCGGTGGCCGACGCCTGGGCCGCGATGCAACAGCACAGACCCCATCGACCCGCGCTGGACCCCGAAAGCAGCGCGGCGAATCTCCATAGCGAGGTGAAAGAGGGCAGGCTCGATCCCGCCGCCGTGACCGCCGTGCTCGAGGTCGTGGGCCGCCCGGCGTCACCAAGCCGGGTCCTGCCGGCCGGACTGAGCTCGCGCGAGGTCGAGGTCCTGCGTCTGGTGGCGGCGGGGCTGTCTAATCCCGAGATCGCCGGCCGCCTCCACATCTCTCGACGAACGGCCGAGCACCACGTCCAGCACATCTACACGAAGATCGGCCTCGCCACCCGCCCGGGCGCAGCCATGTTCGCCCTGCAACACGGCCTTCTGGAGCCCATCGGTCATTGATTAGGTAGGTCTACCGATGCGCCACGGGGGCGGGCCCTGCGAACCTGGATCCATGCAAGCGTTAGTGGATCTCCTGCAGATGGCGAGCCTGGCCTTCGTGAGCGTTGCCCTTTGGACGCTCCGAGTCGCGATGACGGCACGGGGTCGCAGGATCGCGGGCTCGTTGACCGCCGGCGTGGAAGCGATCGTCTTCGTGGTGGCCTTCAGCCGGGTCGTGCAGGACCTGGGTGCTCTCGAACGGATCCTGGGATATGCCGCGGGAGTCGCTCTCGGCACGTTGGCCGGTGTCATCCTCGACGAGAGGCTTTCTGCCGGACAGTCGGAGCTTCGGGTCGTCACCGAAGGTGGAGACCTGACCCATGTTTACGCGCTCCAGGAGGAAGGGTGGCCCGTCACCTGGGTCTCGGGCCGTGGGCCTAACGGAGACGTCACGGTCGCGTTCGTAGCGGTCGACGACAAGCGGCTGACAGAGCTCGTACCAAAGCTTCACGGATTGGCGCCCGAGGCTTTCTGGACCGTGGAACGACTGAGAACGGCGAAGACCGGCACCCACCGTCCCGAGTGGGTCCAAGTCGGCCAGATCCGAGGGCTCGATGTCATCCGTCGCCACCCCCGACATAGACCCGCCGACTCAAGACTCCTTTCCGCGACATCGGATTCGCGCGCATGAGCGACGATGCGCTGGTGACGACGATCTCCACCGAGCGCCTGGTGCTGGAACCCTGGCACGAGAGCGTGCGACCTGACTGGCTCGAGCTGAATGCAGACGTACGGGTCTCGCAGTGGCTTGGCATCGGTGAACCGATCAGTCGGGAGGCCGCGGCAGCGGAGTTCGATTGGATGATCGACCACTATCGGACCCACGGCTTCGGCTGGCACAGCGTGATCGAAAGGGAAACCGCTACCTGGATCGGGGCCGTCGGTCTCAGTTACCTGGGCGCCAACCCCGCCGGCCTGCCGCGGGAAGACATAGAGATCGGTTGGTGGCTGAAGCCGGAGACCTGGGGCCGCGGCATCGCGACCGAGGCGGCATCCGCGGCGATCGACGATGGTTTCACGCGGGAGGTAACCGATCGCATCTGGGCTAGGCACAACAGGCGGAACCCCGCGTCGGGCCGGATCATGGAGAAGATCGGCATGACGTTCGTCCGGGATGGATCGGGCGTACACGGCGTTCCCATCCGCATCTACGAGCTGCGGCGCGATCAGTGGCTCGCGTCGCGCGATAACTAGTCCCATTAAAGGTTGCAGCATCCCGCAAGAGGCCTCGGTAGGGTTCGAGGCATGGCCGAGGACTACAGCTTCAGGGATCCACTCAAGCGACAGACGATCGTGTTCAAAACGCTGCCCGTCGACAAGCTCGAGGTAGTCGGGCATCAGCGCAAAGCACGTCCGGCGCATGTGGCGAACCTTGCAGCGTCGATCGAGCGCATCGGCTTCATCGTGCCTCTGGTCGCGATCGAGAGCGGTGGCGGCGGCCATCTCGTGATCGACGGGCAGCACCGTCTTCAGGCGGCACAAGAGGTCGGGATCCGCAAGGTCCCAGTTCTGGTCGTACCGGCCCGAGTGGCGCCCCGGATGATGAACCTCAACGTCGAGAAGGACCTCAACATCCGTGAGAAGGCCGTCGTTGCGCTGGGCATCTATCGCTCCTTCCTGGAGCGCCACCCGGATTGGAAGGAGAACGACGACGAGGTCGAGGACTCGATCGAGAAGGCGTACTACGTGACATTGGGCCTCGCGTACGAGGGCCCCGGACGCCTCGCCGGAAGTGCCTTCGAGCCGCTGTTGAAGAAGTGCGACCACTTCACGAGACGCTCCCTCGACAACGCGTTCGTCGTTCGCGAAGAGCGTGCCGCCCGGGTGCTCGATACGAACAAGCTCGTCAAGGAGGTCATTGACCGGGCCAAGGAGATGGGTGCGTTCCACCAGTACTTCCAATACCAGTTGATCTCCCACATCGATCCGTTCAAGCGCAAGCGAGGACGGCAGAACTTCGACGAGCTGTTCGACAAAGCGACCGCGAAGCTCGAGAGCCTGATCGAGGACCCGGGGCGCATCCGGCGCCTCGGCGGCGACTAGCTCTCGCCATGAATGTCGCCGTCATCGGGACCGGGAACGTAGGACGAGCGCTGGGACGGGGCTGGGCGTCTGCCGGACACGACGTCACCTGGGGATCGCGGCACCCCGAAAGGATCAACGACCTCTCCCCCGTCGTGTCCCTGAGCGACGCCATCGGCAACGCGCCAGTGATCGTCCTTGCCGTGCCGTTCGCGGGGCTCACCGAAACCGTTGCGGCCCTAGGGGATCTCAGCGGAAGGGTCGTCGTCGATGCGACCAACCCTCTCGGGTCCCAGGCGGCCGAGGGTGCGGCAAGCGGGGCCGAATACGTCGCGACCCTTGCCCCGGGCGCTCAGGTGGTCAAGGGCTTCAACACGATGGGATACGAGACGATGGCCGACCCGGCGATCGAGGGCCGGCCGGCGGCGTGCCTGCTGTGCGGTAACGACGCCGGATCGAAGGAGATCGTGACCGGACTCGCGCGCGATCTGGGGTTCGATCCGGTCGACGCGGGGGACCTCGAAGCGGCGAGGCATCTCGAGGCGCTCGCAGGGGTCTGGGTTCACCTCGCCTTTCGAGCGGGGCTGGGCCGAGACTTCGCGTTCGGAGTGCTGAGACGCGGTAGCGGGACCTCGAGCATCAACGGGGTCGGTGGCTAGGTGGCAGTCGGCGGTCCGAACCAGGTAGTTAGCGCGCCGTGGAGGCTCGGCTCGTCGAGCTCACCCACTCTGATCCCTGCAGGTCTCATACCGGCAACCTCCACAAAAAAGAGGCCGGACCGGAGCCCGACCTCCTCTTGTTTGATGCGTCGTTCTAGATGAAGCACCCCGGGTAGTCCTCAGGGTCGCGCTCCTGGAACGTTTGGTAGAAGAGGCACGCAACC
Organism: Actinomycetota bacterium; assembly: GCA_035249925.1. Taxonomy (GTDB): domain Bacteria; phylum Actinomycetota; class CADDZG01; order CADDZG01; family WHSQ01; genus MB1-2. Next base: position 12,087 of record DATFFR010000021.1, on the reverse strand, counting down.
CGCTCTTTGACGTTGCTGGCTTGGGCGGCCGTGCCGATGAATGGGACCATCATCAGGCCCATCAAGACTGCTGCGACTGCCTTCCTCATCGCTCCCCCTTGTTGGGTGGTGGGTCGGTCGATCTTGCCGAGTGATGCTTCTCCCCGGGAGGTCCCACTCCTTTCTTCCACACCAAACTATTTAGGTAATCATCGAAATTTCCGGTCGCTCAACGCCCGGCTAGCCCGTGGGAACCGCGATACAGGAGGACGCGGGGGCCAGATCGGCTCCCAGACCCCTGCGACCGCCTTTCTCGTCGGGCTCAGCCCTCCTCGGTCGCTCCCTTGTTTTTCGGCCGGCGAGCCCGAGGGGCGATCTTTCGTTGCGGATCCGACGCTGCTACGACTCCTCCCCGAAGTCGCCCGAGAACGCTTGCCCACGCAACCTCCATGAACTGCGCTTGCTCGGCGTCATCTACGAGTTGCTGAACCTCCACACGCGAACCACCGCCTTCGCGAGGCTTGACCCACAGATAGCCGGTCATCTCCCGGCCGGGCACCGGTGGGTTGTAGTCGTCGAAATCCCACGACATGACGATCAACTCGGGCGGAACGACCAATGTGTACCTGCCGCGCACCTCGGTACCCCATTCCATCGTCGCGGCGAACCGCCCGTCCTGGAGGGTCACAGGTGCGCCGAGCCACCGGCTATAGACCTCAGCGTCGGTGAAGGCGGCAAAGGTAGTTGCCTGGTCGGTCTCCACGTCGACATTGGCAACCACGACATGCCTCGTGTCGGCTTCCGCAAGAGTGCGCTCTGGGATCTCGTTCGCAGGGGTCCACTTGAGCGAGCCCTCGAGGGCGCCGTGGAGTCCGGCGACGGCCTCCTTGCGGGCGCGGTAAAGGCGGGACGTCCCGGCGGCCGTCATCGTCACCAATCCAGAGTCACGAAGCACCGCAAGATGTTGAGAGATCGTGGGAGCCGTGACCTCGAACGCGTCGGCGATCGCCCCGGCGGGCAGTTCCCGGTCCCAGATCAGGCCCAGGATCTCTCGCCGCACGGGCGAACTCAGGGCGGCGATGACCTTGTCGATGTCCCTCAACCGACCCCCTTTACATTGATTCGGCAACCATCTAATTTGGCCCTGGCCTAACCATGTTGACCAGAGGAGGCGACCGTGGCCAAGTACCTGGTGCTGTACCGCTCCAAGGTATCGGCAGGCGAGCAGATGGAGGGGGCTTCTCCCGAGGATGCCCAGGCCGGCATGGAGGCGTGGATGCAATGGGCCGGCAAAGTCGGGGACGCCATGGTCGACATGGGGTCTCCGTTGCAGAGGGTCGCGACGGTCGGAGGATCGAACGACGAAACCCACATCGGGGGATTCTCGGTCCTCGAGGCCGACTCGGCCGACGCCGCCAAGGCACTCGTCGACGGCCATCCGCATCTGATGAGCCCCGGCGATCCCTCGATCGAGGTCCTCGAGTTCCTCCCCGTGCCCGGCATGAGCTAGAGCCTTCGGCTCGAGCAGCAAAGCTCGTTCTAGCTGCGTCCCGCCGCGAGGCAGAATCAACTCGTGGTGACCATCGAGCACGTACGTCGCGTAATCAGCGGTTTGCCGCGCAGTTACGAGGCGCTCGTGCGGGATCGGGTCAAGTTCCGGGTGGGACAGATCGTCTACCTCGCGTTCTCACGCGACGAGACGCTCATGGGCTTCGCATTCCCTAAGGAGGAACGTGAGGCCCTGATCGCATCGGAGCCCGACAAGTTCCTGATGCCCAAACCGTCGGACCAGCGCTACAACTGGGTGGTGGTCCGGCTCGACGCGATCGACGAAGATGAGATGGAAGAGATCGTCCTGGAGGCATGGCGGATGGTCGTGCCCAAGAAAGTGGCGGCGGAGCACCTGGGCGTGTAACTCAGCCGGGCGTCGGCGGTCGCATCCCCTCCGCCCCCTCGACGCGCGGTCCCGGGACCCCTCTAAAGCCGTACAGCTCGCAGGTCCGACCCGGCTGGCACACGAACACCTCCCCGGTGGCGTCCCCTGTTGCGATCGTCAAGACCGCGTCGGCGACCTCCTCCGGCTGCAACAAGGGAAAGCCGCTGTCGCGGAAAGCCGGGACCATCTCGACCAGCATCGCCGTCTCGACGAAGCCCGGACATATGGCGTTGATCCTGATGTCGTTCTGTGCCAGCTGCTCGGCGGCCGACCGGACGAAGCCCACGACCGCGTGCTTGGTGAGACCGTAGATCGGATCGCTCGGATACGGCACGAGCCCGGCCAGTGACGAGGTCGCGACGATCGCTCCCCCGTGGGTCATCGCGCTCGCCGCCGCCTTGGTCCCGAAGACCACACCTGCCACGTTCACCCCGACAGCGCGGGCGAAGATCTTCTCGTCGAGCGAGTCGATGTCGACGTTCCTCTCCCCCACGCCGGCGTTGAGATGCGCGATATCGAGGCCGCCGAACCTCTCGACCACCAAGCCGACGGCCGTGCTCAGAGAATCCGGGTCGGAGACATCGGCCACGGCGAAGAAACCACCGATCTCGTCGGCGCAGGCGCGGCCCGCATCCTCGGCAAGATCAAGTATCGCCACGCGCGCGCCCTCAGCGGCGAACCTCTGAGCGGTGGCACGTCCTATCCCCGATGCCGCCCCCGTCACGAGGGCGATCTTGCCGTCGAGCTGCCCCATCTCGCCTCCTCACGCACGCACACCGCAATCATGCCTGCCTCCGGGAGTAGCGTTTGCGCCATGCTCATCATCATCGATCGCTGGTGAACAAGCCGCGCATCTTCCTGGGGTCGTCAGGCAAGCAGGCCAAACTGGTCCAGACGATCACGCGCGCCCTCGAGGACGTCGCCGAGGTCGAGCCCTGGACGACCACATTCAACCCGGGGCGATCGACCCTCGACCGCCTCGTCGAGCTCTCCCAGGAAGTCGACTTCGCCGCGTTCGTATTCGCCCACGACGATTGGACGGTCACGGATCCGTCCCAATCCGGCCAGTCGTCGCCGCGCGACAACGTCGTGTTCGAGGCGGGATTGTTCGGCGGCGCGCTCGGCATCAGGCGTACGTTCATCGTCCACGCCACCGGTTCGAAGCTGCCGAGTGACCTGCTCGGGCTGACCTCCGTCCGATATGACCCGTCGAAGCCGGCGGAGGTTCGCGCTATCAGCCAGAAGCTCCGCAAGGCGATCGAGACCGAGGGTCGCCGCGGTCCGGTCGAGGGATTGTGGTGGCAGCTGTCGCTCACCGTACGCAGTGAGGAAGAGCCGTCAGCGGTGAGCCTCCTGAATATCTCTCGCGACCGCGACGGTGGTCTGAACGTGACCGGCCGGGCCTGGCAGGAGGATGGGACCCTCTCGGCCCGCTATTGGAGCGAGGCTGCGAAGGAGCGCACGAATCCCGCGGGAATCTTCTATTACTGGAACGGCGAGCGTCCGCGACACCCGAATGCTCCGCAGCTCGAGGGCACCGGCGAGATCCGGCTGGAAGGCGTCGACCGCGCCACCGGGTACTGGATCACGCGTTCGGACCGAGATCCCGAGCTGATTGCACGAACCTCCGGCGTCTATCTTCGCGCCGACCCTTCAGACCTCGACGTGTTGGACGGTGGGAGCGCGGAGGAGCGCGCCCAACTCATCGCACAGCGACTCCGCGAGTGGAAGTCGGCCGCGAACATGTGAGGCGAGACCTTCGTCGGGTGGGGCCGGCTGGACTCGAACCGGCCACCAACGGATCATGAGAAGGGATACATTCGCCGACGGCGACACACAAGTGAGATGGAGACCAGATGAGGGTCGATTTCACGCCCGATCCGAGGCTGTTTCCTTTCGAGTCACGCTTCTACGAAAGCTCTGTCGGGCGTGTCCATTACATCGATGAAGGTTCCGGGACCCCTCTCCTGCTGCTACATGGCAATCCGACGTGGAGCTTCCTCTATCGCAAGATCATCCCGCGCCTGCAGGACTCGTTTCGCTGCATCGCGGTCGACTATCCAGGCTTCGGGCTCTCCGATCACCCCGATGGATATGGCTACACCCCCGAAGAACACGCTCGCGTCATCGGGGAGCTCGTCGACCATCTCGATCTGGACGGGTTCCTCTTCATGGTCCAGGACTGGGGTGGTCCGATCGGGTTCGACATCGCGACCAAGCGGGCCGATCGGGTTCGCGGGATAGTGCATGGCAACACGTGGTTCTGGCCGGTCGACACCCTGATGTTCAAGATCTTCCCGCGCGTGATGTCGACGGGCTTCATGCAGCGACAGATCGTCCAGAAGAACTTCTTCGTCGAACGCATCATGCCGCGATCGATGGTGCACAAGCTTTCTCAGGCCGAGATGGATCACTATCGGAGGGTCCAGCCGACGCCTGAGGCGCGTGTTGGAGTGGCCGAGTTCCCCCGTCAGATACTCAAGGCAGAGCCGCTGCTTGCCCGCCTCGAGCACGATGTCCCGCGGTTGCTCGGGACCAAGCCCGTCGTATTCGTTTGGGGCATGAAGGATCCCGCCTTCCGACCCAAGGCGACGTTGCCCAAAGCCCGGGCCGCGTTCTCAGATCACGAGGTCGTCGAGATGCACGACGCGTCCCACTACATCCAGGAGGACGCCCCCGAAGCCATCGCCGACGCGATCCGCAAGCGGTTCCTGTAACTCGTCGACCACGGCTTCCGAACCCCCGCAGCCCCGGCCGGCGCAGGAGTTCGCCTCGCCGAGCAGAACCTTCCAGGGCGGCGTGCCGTCAGAACCGGCGCGGGATCGAAAGGGGCGGGACACGAACCTCACACGACGTATCTCGTCCCTCCTCACCCTGTTCGCCTTGGGGCTTCCCTTGATCCCCGCCGCCACAGCTGAGGTGCACAGCCACAGCGTGGACAAGGCCACCGCCCTAAGGGCTTTAGGCCCCGGCGCCGTGGAGATCGAGCCGGGCTGGTATCAGGTGACTCTGCCGGACGGCTACACCTTCACGACCCACGGTCCGGATCCGGCATCGGCCTTCATCGGGCACGAGTCCGATCTTGGGCCGGGTGATCCGGAGCGCGAACCGGTGTGCGCGGACGAGCACGCGCAACACATCCTTTACGGGCGCCCGTCACTCGTAACGGAGAGCCGCCTGGCTCAGTTCGAGGAGGAGATCCGCGCTCACTTCAGGCGGATGAACGCAGTGGTCAACGAAGCAGCCGAGGTCTCGGGAGGAACCACTGCAGACCTTCGCGTCCTCTGTGACGAGAACGGCCGCATCCGGATCGACGAGTTCGAGAACACCACCCTGCTTCCGTACGTGTCCTTCGTGTTCCAAGCTGCCCGGAACGCCGGCTTCACAGACCCCACCATGGACTACACGATCTTCTATGACGGTGAGATGCCTGGGATATGCGGACAGGCGGAACTGAGCAGGGACACTTCTCCCGGGATCGACAACGGCAACAACGCCGGCGGCTACGGGGTCACATACCAAAACTGCTGGTTCAGCCGCACCCCGCTGCACGAGAACGGTCATAACCAAGGCGCGGTGCAGACCGGCGCACCTAACGAGGACGGAACCAATCACTGCACCGAGCAGCAAGACATCATGTGCTACCCGAGCACGTCGACTCAGTGCAGCGTCATGGACTACGACTGCGGCTTCGACACATACTTCGACGCGAGCCCCGAACCGGGCGAGTGGCTCGCCACGCACTGGAACATCGGATCGCGCGTCAACCGCTACATCGAGTTCGGCGACACCGCCACCACGCTCGAGGAGACAGAGGCTCGCCGCATCGCCGTTGGCCTCCTCTTCCGGCCGCGCGACCCACGACGGGGAGCCAGGACCACAGCGGCGATGTGGCTCGCGGATTGCGAAGGGCACGAGGGGACGCAGATCGACCTTCAGAGGAAAGTGAACGGGCGGTTCAAGACCATCGACGAACGCCGGCTGGACGACAGGTGCGAAGCCACCACTCGCCTGAAAGCCGACTTCCACAGCGCCGTCTTCCGCTCCCTGTGGCGTTCGCCAGATCGAGCCCAGCTCGACAGCGCATCCAAGCCGGTCCGCCTGCAGACTCGCTGAGCCGAGTCAGGGCACCAGGCGCGCACCACCTGTCTTTTGCAGACAACACGTGTCCACAACCGGTCCCAATCACCCTCCAGATCGAGGTGGTCTAGCGGGAACGCCACCACGCCGACGAGAGCTCCGATCGCGCTCCTGGGCAGGCGGTCGGCCGCTGGGTATCTTCTTCTTGCGAGCACACCGAAAGGAGCACAACGTGCCTCAAGCCAACGCGATCATCCTTCGGATCCGCACCGAGCAATCCGAGGAGTTCGAGCGCCTCTTCGAGGCAGAAGAACTTCCGATCTGGGACGAGTTCATCTCCGAGGGAAAGTTCCTGAAGGCACGGCTCGCCCGGATCGAATACGGCACCGAGGACCGAGACGACGTCGCGCTCTATCTGATCTACGCCGAGGTCCCCGGCATGGCAGAGCACTCCGCTCACGACCGCGATCCCCGCTTCAATGCGTTTCTCGAGAAGGCGAGGCAGTTCCAGCCGGAGCCGCCATCGGTTTTCGGCGGCGATGTCATTTTCGAACGTGAAGCCGACTAGCCGGCTCCTCGGGAACGACCGCGTGCTGGGTGAGAAGAAAAGCCCGAAGACTGCCGAACCAGCAGCTTCGAAAATGGGCCGGCTGGACTCGAACCAGCGACCAACGGATCATGAGTGCGCAGGTTCCGCGAGGATGATCGGAGGACGATGACCGAAGAGAGCCGACCCGGACGACGCTTGATCGGCGTGCTCGTCGTGCTCGCCCCCCTCATCGTCCTCTTCGTGGTCAAGGCAGCTCCGGATATGGACAGATCGTGGGAGGACCCGCGCGCTCACTTCTGGGTCGTCCTCCTGGCAGCGATCCTCGCGGTGGTTCTCGGTTACTCGGTCGCGACCGGGGCCCTGCGCCGGAGGGATGCTCGTCTTCTGCTGATCTCGGCCGGATTCCTCGCCGCGGCAGGTTTTCTAGGGCTGCATGCACTGGCAACGCCGGGCGTGCTGGTCGACACCAACACCGGCTTCGAATACGCGACCCCAGTCGGTCTCTTGCTCGGCGGGCTGTTCGTTGCGTGGTCGGCCCAACCCCTGGAAGAAACGGGCGAACACATCATCCGACGAGCGAACCTGTTGCTGAGCGGGGTCGCTGCGGTGATCGTTCTGTGGGCGATCTTCTCTCTCGCAGGCCTCCCACCATTCGATAAGGCGCTCTCCCCCGAGCGGATCGAGCTCTTTCAGACGTCGATAGGCGGTGCCGGCCTCATCCTTTACACGATCGCTGCATGGGGCTATCTGAAGCTCTACCGGGAGCGGAAGGCACGGCTTCTCTTCGCCCTCACACTGGCCTTCGCCCTGCTGGCGGAGACGATGGTCGTCGTCGCGTTCGCTCTCAACTGGCGAGTGTCCTGGTGGGAGTGGCACGTGCTGATGTTCGCCGCCTTCCTGCTGATGTCACTCGCAGCGCGCGCCGAGTGGTACGAGGAGCGGTTCGCGACCGTCTACCAGCAGCAGACGCTGCTAGGACAACGTGAAGTGAGCATCCTCTTCGCGGACCTGCAGGGCTATACGTCCTTCTCGGAATCTCATACCCCCGAGGAGGTCGTGCAGATGCTCAACGAATACTTCGACCGGCTGGTCCCGTTGATGACGGACCTTGGCGGCGTGGTTCACCAGATCATCGGCGATGCGCTGATGGTGACCTTCAATCAGTACGGCGACAAACCAGACCATGCCCTCCTTGCGGCGCGCGCCGCGCTTGCCCTCCAGCGAGAGGGCGCCGAGATCGCCGGTCGAGCAGAGGGGCGACCTCGGTTCCGTGTCGGAGTCAATACCGGATGGGTGATCACGGGCGTCGTCGGTGGTGAGAGAGGGCACCGCAAGCATGCGGTTGTCGGTGACCCCGTCAACCTCGCGGCGCGGCTCGAGAGCTCGGCGACCGTGGGCGAAGTCGTCATCGGCGAGGAGACGTACTCCCGTCTGCCCGCCGGGGCCGAGGTTGAAGAGATGGAACCGCTTCAGCTCAAGGGCAAGGCGAAGCCCGTGCGCGCGTATCGGTTGCTCGGCCTGCCGGACGCGTAGCGGCGCCGGCCCTTGAATCTTCGCAAGCGGACCTGGCTGGACTCGAGCCCCACCCGCTACACCCCGACCGCTTTCTTCAACTCCGCGAAAGATTCGACGACGCCCTGAGATAGCAGGTCGATATCGGGAACCGCATCCCAGTCGGCGGTGAAGCCGAACCCCATCGTCCCGGAGAGGCTCGTCACAGCTATCGATAGAGCGGTGGATTCACTGATCGGCAATACCGGGTGGTAGGCGACCAGCCGCGCTCCCGCGAAGTACATCGGCTCTTGGGGGCCTGGGATGCTGGATACGACGAGGTTGCCGACGCGCTGACGTCCTGCCCTTTCCGCGGTGAGGCGATGCAATGTCGGAGGGGTCCATTCGACCAGGTCGAGAAGCCTCGACACGCCTTCATCCACCTGGGACGTCTTGAGCCGCCGTGTTTCCTCGCCGATCATCACGAAACGATCGGTCTCGGCCATGGGCCCGACCGGCAAGTCCACGAACATCGAGGACACGAGATTCCCGCCGCTCGAATCGCCTTCGGCACGCGTCGAGGTCGGGACCATGGCGCGGACATCGACGCCTGCGGTCTCCAGCCCCCTCGCTCGGAACAGATCCCCGAGTGCTCCCGCGACCACCGTCAGGATGACGTCGGTCACGGTGCCGCCGAGCGCGTTCTTGACTGCCTTGGCCTCGGAGACAGGCATGTCGGCCATTGCGAAGCGGCGGTTCGGACCGATCGCAACGTTGAAGGGGCCGGGTTCGCCGAGCGTGCCGCGCACGAGGTTTGGGAACGAAGACACCACACCGACAATCTCGTGAAGGGTCGTTTGTGGAGCGCGCAGGGCCGCGACCGGAGCCTCGATGGCTGCCCTCACGAAGCGTGAACCTTGCTCGAGAAGAGCCGACGCGACGAGCTTCAAACCCGAGGGCTCGGGTTCGGGGTGCCAGTCGTCCGGTTCGACCGCTCGTGGCTCGGGATCGAAGTCGAGCAGGATCCCGGCAACCTGCATTCCCGTGATCCCATCCATCATCGAGTGGTGCACCTTCGTGAGGGTGGCGACGTGATCGTCTTCGAGCCCTTCGATGATGTACATCTCCCACAGCGGTTTGGATCGGTCCAGAGGAGCCGAGCAGACGCGCTGGACGAAGTCCGCAAGCTCGCGGGGCCCGCCGGGAGGCGGAAGGGCCGCTCGACGCAGGTGATAGGAGAGGTCGAAGGTGGGATCGTCGGCCCACACCGGCCGCCCGATGTCGAGTGGAACGAAATGGATCCTCTGGCGGAATCGGGGGACCTCATGAACGCGTCGGCTCAGAAGCTCGGCCACTTTCTGGAAGGAGACCTCGCCGTCGGGCGTGTTGGCGGGGTCGAAGATCGCCAGCCCTGCGATGTGCATGTGGACGTTCGGCTTCTCGAGATAAAGGAACGACGCATCTAGACCGTTCAATCGGTCCATGTGGGAGCCCCCTCCGCGATAGTCGACTTGCTCGCGATCGAGCGTGTCCTTTCGTTTCTACCCCGTTTTCTTCGCGATTCAGCCGACGCCCGAGAAGGGACAACCTCAGCATTTCAAGCAGCAAGAGCCAGCCCTCGGGATGGGGCTCAGCGTGACTCCTCAAGTGGGGCCGGCTGGACTCGAGCCAGCGACCAACCGCTTATGAGTCTCGTCGTCCTCGCACAAGATCGTGTTCGTAAGCGTAGGCAGTCGCCGCCGAGCGCGACGTGAGGTCGAGCTTGGTGAAGATGTGGCTCACATGACTCGCGACGGTCTTCTCACTGATCACCAATTCGGTCGCTATCGCGCGGTTGGTCATACCGGTAGCGATCAGGGATAGCACCTCTACCTCGCGTGCCGTCAGACCGTCGGACGCCCCAGGGGGCGCCATCCGCGACAACTCCGCGACTCGCGCGATGTCCGGCGCAGCGGCTAATCCCTCGAATACAGAGCGGGCCGCGTCCAGTTCCATCTCTGCTCCCTCGTCATCGCCGATCGCGCGACAAGCCGACGCGATCGCAACGCGAGCCCGTGCTGCTTCGTATGAAGCTTCAAGAGCGCGCCATCCCATCCACGAGTGACGGAGTAATACGAGCGCTTGCTGCGGCTCGTTCTCGGCCAATAGGGCGATGCCGGTCGCATACTCAGCAAGAGCCTGAAGGAGGGGTGACGCGAGCTCGGCGGCGATAGCGGACAGTTCCGTGGCCGCCGCCTTTCCGGCTTGCACGTCACCGGCCGCCAGGGCGACTTCGACATAGGGCGCCAGCAATCGGGATCGGGAAATGGGGTCACCCGCTTCTTCTAGTACTCGTCGGATGGCTGCCATTGCAGCCTCCACGCGACCCTGAGCCAGACGAAGCAGCGCTAGACCGGGTTGCGGCTCCCGGCCCAGCTCGTTGGCCTGCCGATATGAGTCGGCTGCCTCCTCGAATCGGCCGCGCAGTCGATGAATCTCCCCCCGAAGGTAGAAGGCCGCCCCGAGCTCAGGCGATCCCACCGGTTCGGCGAGCCGGCCCAAAGCCCCTTCGAGTTCGTTCATCGCGTCCGACCACTCGCCGCGGAGTTGCATGATCTCGGCCCGGTGCACGAAACAGAGCCCTCGATACATCACCAGCTGGGGCTGCGCCTCGCACCAACGGCTGAGCGCGGTGGTCCATTCATGCATTCGGCGAACGTCGAATAACTCGTGGCACCCATCGATGACCGTGCAGTAGGCGTCTCCTTCCGCGATGGGCGAAATCTCCTTTGCGCCCACAGCGACCATGCCTTCGTCGAGAAGTGCAACGCCCTTAGCTATCTCACCCAGATATATAAGGCAGCGGCCTTCGCCGATACGGGCAAGCGTCGCTAGCTGTGGGTCGTGGAAACGGTCGGCGATCTCGACGGCCTCACCGAAGCCTGCCTGCGCGGCAACCACGTCTCCTTCGAACACCTGCCGCAGCGCCGTGCAGTACCGAAGATAGCCGTGCTCCACACAGTCGACCTCGCCCGCGTCGAGCAATCGCTGTCCCCGGTCGACCCAACCCCCACCGCGGGCAAGCTCGCCTCTGTTCAGCAGAATGAAGGCCAGCCAAGAGGCGCAGCGAGCTGCGCGAGCTGCGTCGGCCCGGTGGGCACAGTCTTGATGGGCCGTCGCCCAGAGCTCCACGCTCTCGTCGGCCCGTCCGGCCAGGTAAGCAGCCGTCGCCTGCCGCTCGAGATCATCGATCTCAAGCGGCGAGTCCTCAGCCGCTGCCGAAAGATGAAGTCGTGCATCGGCCCATTCTTGGTTGGCGAATGCCTTGCGCCCCTGCTCGAGCACCTCGGTCATTGCCAAACTCTCGCATATGCGGTGTGTGAGTCACCCGGTGGGTCGTTTAACGGACCCACCGGGATACCTGGAACCGGCATCGATCCCGACTCACTCGAAGAACGACTCACTCCCCGCCGCGCCGGCCCCGATCATCCACATCTCTGCGATACGGCCATCTTCGAACCGGTAGATGAAGGCGTTATGAGTATCGAACGTCCGCCCGTTGCGACCGAGGAAGGCCCGCTCCCACTCGGCAGCCCAGCCGTCGTTCGCGATAGCGAACTGCTGGTCGAGCTTCACGTCGCCTGCGGTCAGCTCCACGATTGTGCCAATCACCCCGAGGAAACCCTCGACGCCCCGATGGTCACCCACGCGCGGGAGCGTTCCTCGCACATGGAACGCCATGTCCTCGGTAAAGCACTCGGCCAGCGTCTTCTTGTCGCCGGCGAGCGCCGCCTCCGTCATGCGGTTGATGACGGTCACATTCGAATGCTCACTCATCGTCTCCTCCATTTCATAGACGTCACCATGACGCTGCCCAGGGTAGGAACCAGGCACGCTTGGGGCATCGGGAGAATCAACGAAATCGATTGGAGCCCACCGTAGGTAATTCTGTTGATAGCCCCGGACCACACGGATATCGAGCGGAGAGATCTCGTTTACTGGGGGGCGGCTGGACTCGAACAAGCGACCAAAGGATTACGAGTCAGGGGTCTTGCTGCGCCCCCGCTGACCT